>JAJZAT010000053.1 GCA_021799275.1 Bacillota bacterium | reverse complement strand
TTCTCCGCGGCGGCGCCCGCGACGACGAGATCCTGGGGACCCTGAAGCAGGTCTGGGGCTCCCGCGAAGACCGCTACTCCGAGCTCAGGAGCCTGCTGCGCGGGCGTGGCAGCGGCCAGAAGGTCGAGATGTTCCACATCGGCGGCTGAGTGCTTGTGGGAACGCCCATGGCGTCGCGGTGGAGCGCATCCGCTGCAATGTGATCTGCGTCACCTTTTCCGCCGTGTCGCGCGGCTAGCATGACGGGCGCAGACAACTGGAGAGTGACGGCATGAGTGGACCGATCCGCGTCTACCTCGTGGATGCTCGCTCCATTTGGCGGTTCGGCCTGCGCGAGGCGCTGGAAGCGGACCAGGCCTTCCTCGTCATGGGCGAAGCGGTAGACCACACGGCCGCTCGGCAGGACACGGATTTTGCCCGCAGCGACGTGCTCGTGACAAGCTGGCCGCCTCTCAGATCGGGCGATCTGCCGGACCTCGGGCGGATACCTACCCTGGCGCTGATGCGCGAGGGGGCCGAGCCGAGTGCCGGCATCAGGGCCTTGCAGAGCGGCGCCGCGGCCTGCCTTTACGACGATCTTGGCGCCGGGGACGTGCGTTCGGCGGTCCGGTTCGTGCACGAGGGCGGGTGCCTCGTCGACCCCCTGGTCGCCGCCGCCGTCACGCAGCGGATCCACGGGCCGCAGCGGGCAGTGCCCCAGCTCAGCGAAGTCGAAGCCAAGGTGGCCGCCTGCATCGCGCGCGGCTCCACCAACCGCGAGATCGCGAGCGAGACGGGGCTCGCCGAGCGCACCGTCGTAACGGTCATCTCCACCTTGCTGCAAAAGCTTGGCGTGCCGACGCGCAGCGCCGTGGCCGCATGGTGGATCAGGCAAGGTAGCCCGCCGGGCACCTAGACATGGCGAAGCCGCAGCGATCTCGCTGCGGCTTCGTCTTTGCCTCTACGCCTTGTTCTCGGTGGGTGGCTCCTGCTTGGCCTCCACCGCTAGGTCGTGCTGGACCTCGTTCATGGACTTGCGGAATTCCTTGATCGTCTTGCCGATGCCCGCACCGATTTCGGGCAGGCGCTTCGGCCCGAACAGCAGCAGGGCGATGACAAGGATGATGACCAAATGCACCGGTGTCAGTAGATCCAAGATCACGCCTCCCTTGCGTCGGGGGCTTCTCCGACATCGCAAGTCTAGCAGAGGGGCTTGGTAAGGCAGCCGTCCGTAAGGTCGTGGTGCCCCGCGTAAGGTTGGACCATTCGACAAAGTAGAAACGCCGCGAACCGGCCATGGGATGCTGACCGCTCTTACGGATGCCATGTGCGGTCTGACGTCGCCGGTCCACTTTCGGACAATCAAGGCGGAGCTAACGCCGGATGAGGTCGCGGGCACACCTCTGAAAGAATGTAGCCCGTAGACATATCGGGAGGTGGCTCCAATGCCGAAAATCCGTCGGCGGACATTCCTCAAGGGAGTCGCGGGCGGCGTCGGCCTTGCCGCACTAAGCACCCCAAGCTTCCGCCTGCTGGAGGCCGCAGCCGCCGGCAAGAAGGGGCCGCAGGGCAGCCGGGACAAGACGTTCCGCACCGGTCACTCGAACAACTGCGACGGCTCATGCGGACATCTCGTGCACGTGAGGGATGGACGCGTGCGCTTGATCGAGGGTGCCGCCTGGGACGACACGACCGTATCGGGAGCGCAGGCGCCGGACTATCACGCGCGCATCTGCCTGCGCGGCATCTCGCAGATCCAGAACACCTACAGCCCCGACCGCATCCGCTATCCGTACAAGCGCATCGGACCGCGCGGCTCCGGCCGCTGGCAGCGCATCACCTGGTCGGAAGCCACCTCGACCATCGCCCAGAAGTTTCAGGAGATCCAGCAGAAGTACGGCAAGACGGCGATCTGGATTCCGCCGTACACCGGGTCGCTCAGCGTCCTCGAGGGCGTGATCGGCGCGGGCTACCGCTTCGCGAGCGTCATCGGCGCATCGGGCGGGGACTTCGAAGGCGACAACGAGGGCGACTCCGCGACGCCCGCCGGCTTCAACTACGTCCTGGTCGACCCGACGAACCCCGCGAACGGCGGCGGCTTCCTCGACGGCCACGAATTCACGGACTTCATGAACTCCAAGGTCATCTTCCTCTGGGCCAACAACCTCGCGGAGACGTCGATCCCCGACTGGCGCACGGTGATGGCCGCTCGCAAGAACGGCACGAAGGTTGTAGCTCTGGACCCGCGTTTCACGCCCACCTCGGCCTCCGCTGACGTCTGGGTGCCGATCCGCCCCGGCACGGACCCCGCGCTCGTGGACGGCATGATCCGGCACATCCTGCAGCGGAACATGATCAACGAGGACTACCTGAGGTCCTACAGCGTCGCTCCGTTCCTGGTGCGCGAGGACACGAAGCTCTTCCTGAGGGAGAAGGACGTGACTCCGGGAGGATCCGACGCCTACATGGTCATGGACAAGGACGGAAGCCTGAAGGCGGTCACGGACCCGAGCCTCAAGCAGGCGGGGCTCTACGCCACCACGACCGTAGGGAGGATGCATGTGCGCACGGCTCTGCAGGCTCTCCGCGACGCCATGGAGCCCTACACGCCCGAGTACGTCGCGAAGATCACAGACGTCAAGCCCGAGATGGTGACGCAGCTGGCCGAGCTGTACGCCCAGGCGAATCCTGCGGCGATCAAGTGCGGCTTCGGCCTCTCGCACTGGTACCGTGGCGATCTTACCTACCAGGCCATGCTCACGATGGCGGCCCTGACCGGCAACATCGGCGTGCACGGCGGCGGCGTCACCACCTACAGCGGCGCCCTGCTGACCACCGCTTACGACCTCGGCGACTGGCTCTTCCCGGACGGCAAGAGCTACACCTACCTGCCGCCGATGCAGGCCTGCGACGCGATGCTGAAGAACGACCCGTACCCCGTGCGGGCCGCCTGGTTCGTCGTGGACAACTACGCCCAGCAGATGTCGGACAAGAACAAGGTGCGCAAGGCGCTAGAAACCCTCGACTTCCTCGTCGTCTCGGACTATGTCATGTCGGCGACAGCCGACCTGGCGGACATTGTCCTGCCGAGCTGCACCTACCTCGAGAAGACCGACCTCCTTGGCAGCGGCAACTACTACCTGCAGTACATGCCGAAGGTGATTGAGCCGCTTTGGGAGTCCAAGTCCGACCTCGACCAGTTCACGCTGGTCGCGCGCAAGATGGGCTACGGCAAGTATTTCGACAAGAGTCCGGACGAGTACATCTCGCAGATCCTGCATATCGGCCAGAAGGACGCGGATCCGACAGTGGCCGGGCTGACGTGGGACCAGCTGAAGAACGGAGCCCCGCATCTCAACACCGCGACGGTGCCGTACGTGCCGTTTTTCAACAAGCAGTTCCCGACCAAGTCCGGGCGGATCGAGTTCTACGTCGAGCTGCTGGTGCCGTACGACCAGGAGCTCTGCGGCTACAAGGAACCGATCGAGGCGACGCCTTCGAACCCGCTCTACAAGAAATACCCGCTCGTCTTCCTCTCCACCCACACGCGCTTCCGCACGCACTCGCAGTACACGCACCTGCCCTGGCTCGACGAGATCAACAACCAGGGCCAGGGCTTCCTGGAGATCAATCCGCGGGACGCCAGGTCGCGCGGCATCGCGGACGGCGCGGTGGTGCGGGTCTTCAACGACCGTGGCGAGATGAAGGTGCACGCGCGGTACACCGAAGGCATCAAGCCCGGCGTCGTCAACTGCTACCAGGGTGGCTGGGACACGGTCCGCGTCAAGCAGTACGTGGAGGGCCACCCGAACAACCTGACGCACCAGATCGCGAACCCGGCCCAGTCGATCATCCCGAACTTCCGCTCCAATGCGGCGTACTACGACTGCCTCTGCCAAGTCGAACCGGTGGGAGTGTGACGAACGATGGCCCGCTGGGGAATGGTGATTGACCAGAGCAAGTGCGTCGGCTGCTGGACATGCGCTGTCGGCTGCAAGGCCATCAACGATGAGCCGCTCGGCTACTGGTGGAACCGCGTGCTGACGACCGAGCCCGACAGCTCGGCGCAGGTCGCCGCGCCCGCCACGCCTGCGGTGGACGTCCCGCACGGCACGTACCCGAACCTCGAGCTCGCCTATCTGCCGCTGGCGTGCCAGCACTGCAACAACGCGCCCTGCGAGAAGGTCTGCCCGGTCGGAGCCACCTTCCGGCGCGACGACGGCCTGATCCTGATCGACTACGAGCGCTGCATCGGCTGCCGCTACTGCGTCGCGGCCTGCCCCTACGGCGTGCGCATCTTCAACTGGGGTCCCGCGAAGCGCGAGCCGAACTTCGTGATCGGCTACGGCGAGGAGTACCGGACGGGCGGACGGCTCGTGTTCGAACCGGTACGGCCCGTAGGAATCGTGGAGAAGTGCACGCTCTGCGTCGAGCGGGTCGACGCGAACGAGCAGCCGTTCTGCGTGGACGTCTGCCCTGTCGGGGCGCGCGTCTTCGGTGACCTGGACGACCCGAAGAGCGAGGTCTCCGTGCTGGTCAACGATGAAGGGGCGGAGCAGCTCCTTGCGGAGCTCGGCACGAACCCCAACATCTTCTACCTGCCGTCCTCGCACCCGAACAAGGTATCCGACTGAAGGAAGGGGTTGGCGAACCATGGTCAACAGCAGCGTCCGCACAGACCTGCCTACGGCTCCCGGCCTCGCGCGCAGCCCCTGGACCTGGCTTCTCGGCGTCCTGGTGCTGCTCGGTCTCGTCGCCTGGGTCTACGAACTCGGGCACGGGCTCGCGGCCACCGGCATGCGCGACGTGGTCTCCTGGGGCATGTACATCTTCACTTTCGCCTACCTCGTAGGTCTCTCCGCCGGCGGACTGATCGTCGCCTCCTCGTCGGAGGTCTTCCACATCGAGGCCCTCAGGCCGCTTGCGCGCCTTGGTGTCCTCGCGGCCGCGGTCTTCTCCGCTGCCGCGGGGCTGATGATCATCCCGGACCTCGGCCAGCCGATCCGGGTGCTGAACCTCTTCATCTTCCCGAACTGGACGTCGCCGCTCGTCTGGGACGTCACAATCATCACGATCTATTTCCTCTTCTCCATCCTGGAGCTCTGGGTGATGGTGCGACGCCCCGAGAAGAAGGCGACGCTCACGACGCTGGCGTTCATTGGCCTGCCGCTCGCCGTGCTGCTCCACTCGATCACGGCCATCATCTTCGGCCTGCAGATGTCGCGGCCATGGTGGAACACGGCGCTCATGGCGCCCATCTTCGTGGCGTCCGCGATCCTCTCGGGCACCGCGCTGATCGTCCTGATCGCCTGGATCCTGCAGCGCTACAACGGCCTGCGCATCCCTGCGGCCACCTGGCGCTGGCTTGCCGGGCTCATGGTCATGGCGCTCTTCGTCGACCTCTTTTTCGTGGCCTCGGACTACGTGACCATCGCCTGGGACAACATCCCGAAGGACCGGCAGGTGCTGGACCTCATCCTGCCCGGTGGCCCCTACCAGCTCACCTTCTGGTTCGAGTGGGTCGTCGGCGGCGTGATTCCGTTCGTCATCCTCGCCTCCTCGAAGTTGCGCGCCAAGGCCAGCAACCTGGCACTCGCGGCCGCGCTGATCCTGATGGGCGTCTACGCCTTCCGCATCGAACTCGTCATTCCCGCGTTCGTCAACCCGCTGATCCAGCTGCCACCGGGCACCTCGCTCGGAGCCGTCTCGACGAGCGGATCCTTCCAGCTCATCGGGCATTACAGCCCGACCTGGGTGGAATATCTGATCACCCTCGGCCTCTTCGCGCTGACCGCTCTGGCGATCTCGATAGGGTATCGTCGCCTGCATCTCGGACGCAACATCCAGGAGGCGGCGGAGCATGTCGCAGACTGATCCGGCCGCCACGGGCCTGATGCCGTACGCCGCCGCTTCCGCGGCGGCGGCCGCCCTGGCGGCATTCTGGGGCGAACCGGAGCCGAAGTCGCTGCGGCTCTGGCGTAGCGAGGCTCTCCAGGGAGATCTCGCGCTCCTGGCTGGGACGCTCGGAGCGGGCGAACACCTTCTCGAACCCCTGCACGCCGCGCTCAAGGCGCCGCATCGGGTTCTGGCGGAGGAGTACGAACGGCTCTTTGTCGGACCGGGCACCGTGCCGTGCCCACCGTACGAGGCGCTCTGGCGCAAGGATCGGCCGAAGCTCGAGCAGGGGACGGTGTTCGGCGCCGTCACCGGCCGCGTGGCGGACCTGTACGACGACATCGGCGTGCAGATGCGCGTGGACCTGCGTGAACTCCCGGACCACGTCTCGGCGGAGTGGGAGGCGGCCGCCCACGGCCTGCAAGGCGGCCCCGAGCAGCGCCAGGCGGCGCGGGAACTCGTCACGGATCACCTGCGGGTCTGGCTGCCGCCGTTCTGCGGCAAGATCCGGGAGGCCGCAAACCTACCGTTCTACGGACTCCTCGCCAGCTTGACCGAAGCATGGCTTCCTGCGCTCGTGGAGCTTCTGGGCGGGGACGAAGGCTGAAAGCTCCTGGAGAGGACGATGGCCATGCTGGAGCTCTAGAGCGCCATCTACCCTGAGCTTCCGAGCGATCTCGCGCTGGATTTGCGCCGGCATCTTGAGGAGCGCTGGCCGGACCTCGCGTTCACCCCGCTGCGGCTGCCAGCCCCCCAGCGCGACGCACGCGACGGGCCGCTGCTCGTCCTGCTTCGGCCCGGTGCCACACCGCCTCCAGCCGATCCGGGAGCACTGGCCGTGGTGTCATGGGATGGGGCGGCCGACCTGCGCGGCAGGGGCCGCCTGTTCCGTCAGGTGGACGTCGAGATCGCCCGCGTCACGGCGCAGCGGCGAGGACGCCCTCCCGATCGCGACGTCTCGCCGCCACCGCGGGAGATGACGCGGCGCGCCCTCCTGCGCATTCCGCTGCCGATCGGCCGGCCGCTACCGCCCGTGCCGTGGTTCGAGGCCGGGCTCTGCCTGCAGGCAGAGGGCTGCGACAAGTGCGTCAGCTGCTGCCCGCAGGGAGGATGGCCCGAAGCCTGTTGAAAATCGAATCCCAGGGTGACGGTCTGGCCGGCGAGGTGGCCAGGCGGGCGTGAGGAGCAGGGTATGGTGAGGGGCTCGGGCCTGAAGGCGACGGAGGACGTGC
>JAJZAT010000032.1 GCA_021799275.1 Bacillota bacterium | reverse complement strand
CATCGGTATCATCGCAGACCCGCAAGTGGATGTCCAGTGCCTTTGTGCGATGAAATCTTCTCCACCAGTGCCCGCATCCCAACCCTGACGCGGCCTTCTCAAATCATGCGTCAGGGCTGGCTCCGCGCGCGGAGGACGCCGACGTCCGCTGGGCGAAGAGATCCCTACTGCGCCAGCGAAGGGGGAGCTAGCATGGCCGGCGAGAAAGCGCGCCTCAACGAATCGGAGATCGACTGGTCCGTGGACCTGTCGCCGAAAGGCAAGTTCGAGTCGCACAACAAGAGTCTCTCTTTCGAGCTCTCCGCGGCCGCGCGCGTGCCGGACAGGCATGCGCCAGTACGGCGCCGGCCGTTCGAAGTGGAGCTCGTCAAGCTGAGTCCCGGCAAGTGGAACTGCCCCCGCCACTACCACAGCGAGCAGTGGGAGTACTACATCGTCGTTGCGGGCCATGGCGAGATGCTGCAGGAGAACGGCAAGTCGTCGATCCCCATGGAGCCCGGCGATCACATCGTGCAGCCGCCTGGCTGGATCCATACCGTGGCCAACACGGGCAAGGAGGACCTGATCTATTACGTGATCGCCGACAATCCCGTCGACGAGCACTGCTACTACCCCGACTCCGACAAGTGGTCGGCGGCCGGCGCCATCTTCCGCATGCAGGAGGCGGACTACTTCGAGGGCGAGGAGTAGCGGCAGGAGGCTGGATGGCGAGGCGCCCTGGCGCCCGCCTGTCCCAAGCGCCAGGGTTTCTTCTTTGCGTTCCAGAACTTTTGTTCTATCTTTTAGGGCATGGATTACCGCAGCATGCACGATCGTGACCTCAACGCAGCCATCAACCTGGCCCAATACGCCGTGAGTTCCACGGCGTCTGCCTGTGGAGGGGAAGGCTCTGGCAGCAGGCATCCCGCTGCTGTGCAACCGGCAGGAAGTCGGCGCCAAAGCTACCTTTGCATAGCTTTGGGTAGGTCCGACGGAACGGCATGCCGTTCGCCTGGAGCCTCAACCCGTATCGCGGCTGCCGACACGCCTGCCTCTACTGCTACGCGCGCATCTACCACACTTACCTGGGTTTCGCGGACCCTGCCGACTTCGACCGCGTCATCCTGCACAAGTCGAATCTGCCTGCGGCGTTGCGCAGGGTGCACCTCCGAAGGTACCTGACACCAACTGCCCGCCTGCCTAGACGCCCGCCCGGCGCAGCTCCTCGCATGCCCGACAGCCGCTGCAGTAGTGGAGGCGCGAACCGAAAACCTGCTTCGCGGTGCGTACGGACGGAAGTTCCTGCGCCGCGTCGTCGCCGTGCACGGTGACCTCCGCGGGCGCCAGGGTGATGAGGGACGATACGAGCACGTCCTCGAGATTGATCTCGGCCGCCTGGCTTTCGAGTCTGAAGTCGACCGTCACCTCGTCGGGCAGTGACTGCATGTGCTCGTCCCGCAGTTCGAACCGGCCGTCGGCTTGCACCATCACGTGCACCTCAGGCACCTTGGGCGTCTGCACCTCGACGAAGTAGCGGAGCAGGCGTACGAACTCCCGGTACTCGCGGTCGATCAGGAACTCGTCGACCGCGGCGTCGACGTCGCGCTCGAGATCCAGGACATAATCCTTCAACCTGAACGTCACGAAGCCGTCCAGATTGACGGCGCGGTGCTGGCTGAGGTAGTCGCCGATGCGCATGGCGAGGCGGGAGGTCAGTCCGCGTCTCGGCGCATCGGCCCTGGCGCTATCGAGGATCTCCTCGCGCTCGACCGGGTCGAACTGGCCGTAGTGGCGACGGATCAACTGGCTCAGGAGTTCCGGCTCGAGGTTGGCGACGATATGTTGCGCGAGCGCGTGCGCCACCTCGCGGCCGACCTCCTCGTCCGCCTCGCGGTCGGGCCAGTGCAGGCCCAGCCGCAACGCCGCACGCTGACGCTCCTCGCGAATCGACACCTGCGTGCGTCCCTCAAACCGCTCGAGGTGCTTGCGCAGCAGCTCGACGAGTTCATCGGTGTGCCGCGAGGCTTCGATCGAGAGGACATCCATCGTCACCACGCTCCCCAACCGAAGGTCGCCCACAGTATATGAGCGCGGCCGCAGGTGCATACAACGCACTCCTGCCGCCTTTGCCAATCCGTCGAATGCTTCGTTTGGCAGCGCCCGACAAAACTGACGGTCCGCCTATAGCGTCTCCCTCTCGTCATTTGCATATGGGGCGACGCGACGGCAATAGGGTCGACCAATCGCCCGCCATTGGCGTCCGCCCGCCCACTCGTCCCTGCGCCTTCGCCCTGCGCATCGCTGCCGACGTACAGGGCCGGCGTCGTTGGAGCACCATAGGCGGTGTGCCTGCGGCCCGGCAGGAGGCCAAAGACCATTCGCTGAATTGGGCGAACGGGCGAGCCGCTGTTTTGCGGTCCGGCCATGAACGAGGAGGTGCGGTCGTTGGCCGATGAGCGCGTCACCGAAGCGATGTTGCGCAACTGGCACGACGAAGTGGAAGGAGCCTATACCTACCGGGAACTGGCCGCCGGCGAACCGGACGAGCATCGCCGTTCGATCCTGATCCGCCTCGCGGAGGCGGAGGAACACCACGCTGCCCTATGGGAGCAGCACATGCAGGAGCTCGGCATCGCCATCCCGGACAAGACCGCGGTCGAGAGCAAGCTCAAGCGCAGCCACCGCAGCATGTCGCGGGAGGCCTGGCTCAAGCGTCTCGAGGCGGACGAGCAGCAGGACGTCGGCAAGTATCGCGACCTCCTGGGCTGGCTGCCCGCAGGAGATGTGCGCAAGTCTGTCGCCATGATGGCGCAGGAAGAAGCGGGGCACGCCGAGAGCCTTTCGGCTCTCGTCCACCAGCACAGCCCGAGCGATGTGCTGGGTCGCATCCTTGGACGCGAGCACTGGCACGTCACCAGTTCGAGCGGCTGGATCGGCGACGCCATCTACGGCGCCAACGACGGGCTCGGCGCCATCTTCGGCATCGTCGCTGGCGTCGCGGGCTATACCCATGGCGCAAGCCACCTGATCGCGGTATCCGGTCTCGCCGGCATGCTGGCGTCGGCGCTCTCCATGGGCAGTGGCGCCTACCTCGCCGCAAAGGCGGAAGGCGAGGTGCACCAGGCCGAGATCGCGCGCGAGAAGCGCGAGCTCCAGGAGTCCCCGGCTGAGGAGCGGGAGGAACTGGCGCTCTTCTACCAGCTGAAGGGGCTCTCGGAGGAAGAGGCGCACGAGCTTGTCGACCGCCTTTCCAGCAATCCCGACGCCATGTTGAAGACCCTTGTGCAGGAAGAGCTCGGCCTCACCGAGGACAGCGCACCGAACCCGATCGTCTCGGCGGCCAGTTCATCCCTGGCGACGGCCATCGGCGCGATCGTGCCGGTCATCCCTTTCTTCTTCATGCAGGGCACGGCCGCGATCATCGTGGCGGCCATCATCTCGCTCGTAGCCCACTTCATCGTCGGCGCCCTCAAGACCAAGGTGACCGCCCGCAACTGGTTCTCGAGCGGCATGGAGATGACGATCGTCGGCGCCATCGAAGGCGCGATCACGTACGGCCTGGGACTCCTCTTGGCCGGTGTCTGACATGCCGGACGCAAGCGGCCTCGTCGCCATCTGGGATCGCCTCGAGCTCGCGGGCGTTGGTGTCGGGTGCGTCGGCCGAGCCGAGGACGGCACGGGCGTCACGGTCGTCGTGCTTCCGGAAGGCTGCACCGGCTCCGCAGACGTGCGCGGTGGCGCCCCGGCCACGCGCGAGACCGACTGCCTGCGCCCCGAGAACCTGATCGCCGGCCCGCACGCCGTGTGTCTCGCCGGCGGCAGCGCTTTCGGCCTCGCGACGGCCGACGGCGTGATGCGGGCTCTGCGCGACGCGGGACGGGGCCTTGCCTTCGGCGGTGCCCGCATCCCCATCGTGCCCGCGGCCGCGATCTTCGACCGTGCCGCCGCCGAGGGGCGCTGGCCGGACGAGGAAGACGGCCGGACGGCCACGGAACGGGCACTGCGGCTGGACGCCCAAGTGCCGCGCGGCAGCGCTGGTGCCGGCAGCGGCGCCAGCGTCGGCAAGCTTCTCGGGCCCGAGGCCGCGATGGCGGGCGGTCAGGCCGCCGTCACCCTCGTCACCGCGGACGGCATGAGGGTCGGCGCGCTGGCCGTCGTGAACGCGCTCGGCTCCATCGTGGCGGAGAGCGGCGCCATCCTTGCGGGACCGAGGTCCCCAGGCGGCAGTCCTATCCCGTCTCTGCCGCTCCTGGCCTCCGGCGGTCCGCCTCCCTCGCCCGGCGAGGCGACGACGATCGTCTGCCTCGTCACGAATGCCCGCCTCGACAAGCCGCAGCTGCTGCGTGTCGCCGCGATGGCCCAGGACGGCCTCAGTCGGGCCGTGGAGCCGTCGCATACGCTCTACGACGGCGATACGGTGATCGCCGCGGCCACGGGTGAGCGGCCCGCGGACCCGTCGCGCGTCGGCGCCATCGCGGCGCACGCTGTGGCGCTGGCGATCCGGCGCGCCGTCACCCGGCCCTAGCGCCATGACCATGGAGGGCTGCCGGCCCGAGCCGGCAGCCCTCCATGCCTTCACCCTACACCAGCGGCAAGGTCTCGCGGCGAAGCAGCCGCCACCCGCGCGCGGGCGGTGCCCCCTCCCCGTCCGCAGAGACCAAGCTTTGCAGGATCTCGTCGATGTGCCGGAAGAAGAAGAGGTGTCCCTCGCCAGGCGCGAGGCGCAGCTCGCTGACGGGCAGTGCGCGCCAGAGCAGGCGCGCCATGCGCGGCGGCGCGATGCGGTCGCGCTCGCCGTGCCAGATCCGCACCGGCACGCGGATGTCGCCGAGATCGAACGGCCAGGGCGATGCCAGGAGATGCGCTTCCATCAACCACCCCTCGCCGCCGGCCTGCACGGCCTCCGCAAGGTCGCTGCGATACATCGAGCGCACCTCGGGCGTCGCCAACAGGCGGCCGTCGCTCGCGTCCAACCGCTCGCCGAGCTCCGCGAAGTAGGTCTCGGGCTCCGTCAGGATACGCTGCACGGCGCGGTGGACGGTCGGACGGAGCATGGCGGGCGCCTCGCGCGCGAGCGTGAACTCTTCCAGCCGGCCCGGTGCGAAATTGTCCGTCGCCCGGCGGTAATCGAACGGGCAGGGGCTGCTGGCGACGGCGACGCCGCGCAGGCGATCCGGGATGCGGTAGGCACAGGCCAGGGCATGCGGCCCACCACCCGAGACGCCCAGGACGGAGAAGCGCTCGATCTCGAGATGATCGGCCAGGAAGGCGATGTCGCCCGCCCAGTCCAGGAGCGTCCTGCCTGGCTGAAGGTCTGAGCGGCCGTAGCCCGGGCGGTCCACGGTGATCAGCCGGACATGCTGTCGCACGGCCGCCTCGGCCCCAGGCATGAAGAGCCGTGAGCCCGGCTCGCCGTGGAACAGGAAAACGGGCTCACCGTCCGCAGGGCCATGACAGGCGTAGCAAAGGTGTCGGCCGTCTGGCAGCAGCGCCCTGGTCGTCTGCTCCAGGGCCCCTGCCGACATGAAGTCCCTCATGTCCAGCCTCTTCGCGGCCAAACGCCGGTATCCTGCGCCGACGGACCTGCCTGCCCCGGCAGCGCACGACATCGGGACGCCGCGACAAGGTGGCGAAACGGCTATGCTGGAAGCAGGCTCGCGCTCAGTGGACTTCCAGCCGCCTGCAAGGGGGTCGCCGCCACGTCGGACGAAGATCTCGCTCGCCTGGTGCAGCGCCAGTTCGGCCGCCAGGCACACAGCTACGCCGTCAGCCCCAGCCACGCGGAGGGAAAGGACCTTCAGCGTCTTGCCGAACTCCTGCCGCACGACCCGCACCTGAGGCTCCTCGATATCGCCACCGGGACCGGACATACCGCGTTTGCCATGGCGTCACATGTCCGGGAGGTGGTCGGACTCGACCTGACGCAGGAGATGCTCGTCGAGGCGGAGCGTCTCGCCCGCTTGCGGGGCGTCGAGAACGTGCGCTTCGTCAGGGGCGACGCCTTGGATCTGCCCTTCGCGGCGCAGTCGTTCGATCTCGTGAGCTGCCGCCGCGCGCCGCACCACTTCGCGGACATCCCGCGCTTCCTGCAGCAGGTGACGCGGGTGCTGGTGCCGGGCGGCCTCTTCGGCCTCGTCGACCAGACGACCCCGGAGTCTCAGAGCGGAGCCGAGCTGATGGAGGCTTTTGAGAAGCTGCGGGACCCGAGCCACGTCCACGCGCTCAAGCTGTCGGAGTGGCAGCAGGCGTTCGAGGACGCGGGCCTGCACGTCCGACACCTCGAACTCGACATGGAGGAGCGCGACGTCCTCGACTACCTCGACGTCGCGGGCGTCGACACACGCCGCCGCGAGGAGATCTGGACCCTGCTCCGGCAGGCACCGCCCGCCGCCGTGGCGATGAACGGCTTCCACGAGCGCGAAGGGCGCCTGCGCTTCGAGCGGCGCCGCGTCGTCGCCTTGACCGCGGCGTAGGAGGAACGCGGGGCGGCGGCGAGAAGGCTTCGCCATGGACTACACGTGGCGCGAAGACCTCCCGGAGACCCTGGCGTTCTTCCGTCTCTACACCTCCACGGGCTGGAACGAGCGGCGTCGCTTCACCCCGCAGCAGCTGGCGGCGGCCATCGCGAGCAGCTACTACACGCTCAGCGTCTACGACGGCGCGGAACTCGTGGCCTTCGGCCGGCTCGTCTCGGACGGCGTCTACCAGTGCTTCCTCTGCGACATGATCGTGCTGCCGGACCACCAGGGACACGGGCTTGGCCGTCAGGTCATGCAGCGCCTCGTCGAGCACGCGCGCAGTCGCGGCATCGCATGGCTGCAGCTCACCTGCGCCAAGGGCAAGCGCGGTTTTTACGAGAAGCTGGGCTTCTCGCCTCGTCCAGACGACGCGCCTGGCATGGAGCGCTGGCTCAGTTAGGTTCCTCTTCTTCGCTGCCAGGGGACGGCATCGCTTCACCCCACGCGAGATCCTTCGCCAGGCGGTAGCGGCGGCCGTCGCTGCGCGCGACGACCTCGCTGCGCAGCCCGTGCGGCCCGCAGACCTCCAGGCGGACATGACCCTGGCGCACCTGGGGGTGGCGGAGGACGCGGCCCTCGGCCCGCCGGACAGGCCATCGCGACGCGGCGACGTAGGAGAATTTCTCGTCCTCATGGCCGAGTTCGGCGTCTTTGCTGCGCCGGTGCAGCGCGGACCGCTCTAGGCGCTGCGCGAAGTGGCACCAGTCGCCATCCGCCATGGGGCACTCCTCGTCGTGCGGACAAGGAGCCGCCACCTGGGCGCCCAGGCCGAGCAGCTGTGCCCGGGCCCTGCGGATCCGGGCAAAGCCCGCTGGCGTACCTGGCTCGACGAGGACGAGCAGCCCGCGGCTCGCCTGCCAGAGTCGTGCGACCAGACGGTCTTGCACATCGAGGTCCAGTTCCCCGAGAACGTAGGCGGCGGTGACGAGAGCGTGGCGCGCAGGTGGCGACAGCCGCCTCAGATCCTCGCGCAGCCAGCGCGCCTCCCGCAGCGGCCCTGCCGATGCGCGGGCCGCCAGGCGCCGGCCGATGCTGATCACCTCAGGGTCGCGCTCCACGAGCGTGATCGCCCCAAGGCCGGGCCAGGTGGCGACCGCGGCCCACGCAGCCGTACCGGGTCCCGCTCCGAC
Organism: Bacillota bacterium; assembly: GCA_021799275.1. Classification (GTDB taxonomy): domain Bacteria; phylum Bacillota; class Sulfobacillia; order JAJZYS01; family JAJYTV01; genus JAJZQO01. The sequence continues at coordinate 26,900 of JAJZAT010000032.1, read as the reverse complement.
GTCGAGCTGCGTCGCGGGAACGCCGTCCGGCACGGCCGCAAGCGTCTGACGCAGGCCATGGCGCACCGCCGCGTACGTCGCCGGCAGCCGAACGGCCACGTACGCGACGACATCCTCCGCTGATCGCAGCGCCGGCAGGTTCGGCTGTTTAGGCGTGCGATAGCGCCGCGAGATGTCCGCCGCGCTCACCTTGAGGTGGGAGGCGCGCGTCTCGCCGAGTACGTCCTCAAGCGCTGCCCTGAGGTCAGGCGGCAGCTGCAAGCCGAAACCTCCCTCCCTTGCGGCGTCCGGGAACCGCCAACCGACTCACGTCGCGGCCTCCGGGCCCCCGCGCAGTCGCCGCGCGATCGCGCGCGTCCAGGTTCGGGTGAAGCGACGGAGCTCTTCGTCCGTCCACGAGACCGGCTCGCCCGTACGGTAGCCGTGGAGCGCGCGGCGTATGACCTCGTGTTCCCCCGGTGCATCGCAGGAGAGGGCCCATAGGCCCCCCTCAATCTTCGACGCCAGGGAGCCCTCGTACGCGTAGAGGCCGATCCGGCAAAGATTGAGGACGCAGTCCACCGGCTCCGCCCTCACGCTCTCGCATCGTCGGTCCACATCGGGCGTGAAGACGGCGTCGAGGAAGTCCCGCGGCGGCACCTCGGGGAACGCGGCCTCGATCGGCAGTCCGCAGAGACTGCGGCCTCGCGCCCGCACCATGGTGACATGCGCCGCGAGGTCCTCGTCGACCGGCGGCAGCCCGGCCGGCGGGCCGCCTGCCTCTTCGCGTGCCATGGCGTCTCGCCAGCTCTCGCTGTAGTGTTGGCATGCTTGGAACGGCCGGATTGAGAAGCCTTCGATTCTCCCAATACTCGGGCGAGGCAAGGGTTTCCCGGCCAGCGTGGGAGTGGGAGAGGCCGATTCTTGGCATGGGTGAAGCCCCGTTGTAGTGTTTGGCCTCTCCCGACCCGGCGCATCAGCCCACATGCGGAAGTCGCGGAGAAATGGATGCCGGGTTCAGCCTACGCCCAATCGGATCCGAGGAAGGAGCACGATTGGTGACGTACATCGGGGTGGACGCCCACTCGACGTTCCTGGTGGCAACCACTCTGCGGGACGACAAGAAGTCCCGCGTACGCGTAGATCTCGAGAATCTGGAGTTCTGGGCCGCGGGCCTGGATCCTGACGCCGAGGTGGTGCTGGAGGCCTCCACCAACGCGTTCCACATCCACGATGTCCTGCTGCCCCACGTCAAGCGGGTCGCGGTAGCTCACCCACTGTACCTAAGGTGGATCGCGTCGTCCCGCATGAAGACCGACAAGCTGGATAGCGAAAAGCTGGCCCTGCTGCTGAAGGCGGACGTGATCCCGGAGGTCTGGGTGCCGGCGCCGGCACAGCGCGAGCTGAGGGCTGCCGTTCATCGGCGTGAGAAGTTGATCACCGCTCAGACCCGGGAGGCGAACGGCATCTACGCCACCTACCGGCGAGCCGGTGTGCGCATGAAGAAAGGCGAGGTCTTGCAGCAGGCCAGCTCCAACGACTCTCGCCTTTCCCATCCGAGCCAGGTCGCCGTGGCGAGCGCCCTACGGCACATCGCCTACCTCAACGAGGAGACCGCCGCTCTTGAAGGAGACCTCCTGCTGCAAGGCAAGCAGGTGATTCCCGCCTGGCAGCTCGAGGCCCTGATGGGCATCCCGGGCATCGACGCCCTCTCAGCCATCTCGATCATGGCCGAGATCGGAGACATCGAGCGCTTTCCACGGGCGGCGAATCTCTACTCCTACGCTGGGATCACGCCCAGCATCCACGCCTCCGGCAACACACTGCGCATGGGCTCGATCTCCAAGCAAGGGCGTTCCCTGCTACGGACGGTGCTGATCCGGGTGTCCTGGAAGGCGCTTGCGTACTCCCCTCTACTCGCGGCGAAGTACCAGCGCATCGTCGCCAAGCGTGGCGACAACAAGACAGGGCACAAGATCGCGATCGTCGCAGTGGCGCGTACGCTGCTCGGGCTCATCTGGGGCCTGCTCCAGCTGAAGAAGCCGATCCCCGGCGGCGTTCGCGAGCCCAAGGTGCGCACGCTGCCGGTGAAACTCCGCCAGATGGAACGCCGGGCCAGAGAGTACCCCTTCTTGGTGCAGGCCGCTGTCGCGGAGCCTCGAGCCACCGAGACCGGATAGGCTCTCACGCCTCCTGACCGGCCCCTTCGCTAGTATAGGCAAGGCTTGCCTCGGGCAAGCCTCGGCGACGCCTTGCCCCAGACGCCTCTCAGGAGCCGGTCAGGAGGAAAGTGCCAGGCGCTGAGGCTTGACATTCAGCAGAAATGACATTCAGCAGAAATGACATTCAGCAGAAATGCCAGGAGAACGGTGACGGGTGGCGCCAGGGATAGCGATCGGCACGCGCGAGGACCGAGAGTTCCACGTCGTAGGGATGCTCGGACTTTGAAAGCAGCAGGCGGCGCAGGCACGCTGTCTCTCCCGCTGCGGGCCGGCTCTCGACCGCGACCAGCAGGTCCACATCGGACGACGCGGCGCAGAAGCCGGTCATGGCGAGCGAACCATGCAGGTAGATGCCTTCGAGGTGGTGCCCGAAGCAGGCGCCGATCTCCTGCGCCAGGTCCTGAAGCCAGCCTGCGACCTGCTGCGGCAGGTCCCGGAACGCCTCGGCCACGAGTCTCCGTTCAGCCATCCAGGTTTTCGACCTTGACGGGCGCGACGGGCTCCGGCAGTGCGAAGCGGAAGATGCGGCTATAGAAGTAAAGTTCCGCCTCGAGCGTGCGCCGGATGTTCTCCGCCTTGCGGAACCCGTGGCCCTCGCCCGGATATGCGAGACAGGCCACTGGCACACCCTTTTTGCGCAGCGCGTCGACCATCAGTTCCGCCTGGTTCGGCGGCACGATCTTGTCGTCGAGGCCCTGGAAGAAAATGCAGGGCGCGTTGAAGCCGTCCAGGTGCCGGATCGGCGAGCGTTCCTGGTAGATGTCCCGCTTTTCGGGATAGGGGCCGACCAGCGAGTCCATATACCTGGACTCGAACTTGTGCGTGTCGCCGGTGAAGACCTCGAGATCGCCAATGCCGAACAGGCTCGCGCCCGCCTTGAACGTGTCGCGGGTGCTGAGCGCGACGAGCGTGGTGTAGCCGCCCGCGCTGCCGCCGCGGATGGCGATGCGCTCCGGATCGGCCTTGCCCTGGCGGATCAGATGGATCGCCGCCGCCTCGCAGTCCTCCACGTCCACGAGACCCCAGTTGCCCTTGAGGCGGTCGCGGTAAGGTCGGCCGTAACCCGACGAACCGCGGTAATTGACATCGACGACGGCGAGGCCGCGACTCGTCCAGTACTGGACGTGCAGGTCCAGGACCGCGGACGTGCTGCTGGTCGGGCCGCCGTGGCTCATCACGATGAGCGGCGGCGTCTCTCCTGCCGGCCCTTCGTAGTCCCGGTTGCGGGGAGGGTAGTAGAAGGCGTGGGCCGTCTCGCCCTGACCGGTCGGGAACGAGACGGTCTCGGGGCTGGAGAGATACCCCTCGTCGACCTGCACCTGGCTCGACTGCCGGAGCACCGAGAGCTTCCCCGACGGGATGTCGAGCTCCACCACGTTGCCGGACTGGGTCGGCGATCCCGCCACGAAGAGCGCACGGTCCCCTGAAACCGAGAGGTAAGCCATCGAGGTGTAAGGCAGCGGGATCTCACGGAGCGTCCCCCGCTCCTCGTCGAACTCGGCGAGGTGCGAGACGCCGCCGAGGTCGTAGATGCAGAGGAGACGCCTTCGCGACATGAAGGCGAAGGTGCTCATGCCGAAGCGCCACTGCGGCTTGCCGAACTCGGCCGCCATGGGATGGAGCGCCAGGACGGCTCCGTCCCTGAACGCGTAGAGATTCCAGAATTCCGTGCGGTCGGACGCGAAGTAGAGGTCGCCGTCCGGCGACCAGGTCGGCTGGAAGATGGATTCCTCCGGCCCCCCCGCCACGTGCCGCGGAGTCCCGAGCGTCCCGCCATCAACCACATCCGCCACGTACAGTTCGCAGCCGTCCCAGGGCATATTGGGATGGTTCCAGGACAGCCATGCGAGCCTTTGGCCGTCTGGGCTGAGGCGGGGCGCCGCGTAGAAGTCGCGGCCTTGCGCGAGCACCGTGCCGTAGGTATCGCCCTCCAGGTCGACCGCGACCAGGCTGTTCACGGCCTGGCGTCCCGCCACGCGGTGATCTTCCCGCACGCACAGCAGCCGACCCCGTCCCAGGTCCGGTTCGAAATCGGCGTAACGGACCGGCCCCTCGGCCGTGACCACCCGTGGTTCCGCCTGGTTGTCAAGGCGATATATCCGCTGATCCTCGAAGTTGGCGAACAAGAGTTGTCCCGGCAAGGCGAGATAGGAACCCCCGCCGTACTCGTGCACCATGGTGCGCGCATTCCAGCCCTGGGGCAGCCAGTCTTCCGGCCTGCCGTCCTTTAGGCGCACGACCACACTGCGCCCCCCCTCGGCGGGGCGTGTCTCGAGCCAGCACCCGCCTTCCCGCCCAAGTCTTGTCTCACTTAGGCCAATCCCCGACCGTACGATGAGATTCGAGGTGATCGGAGAACGCCACGAGCCGTACGAAGCCGTGTGCTGCGCCAAGAAGAGCCCTCCCGAGTAGCCTCTCAAAAGGAAATTCGTGCGCGACGCTCCCCTCCCTGCCCGCTACGCGCGGGTGGTGAGGGACAGGTGCGTAGGCTGCTCGCCGCTCGCCCCAGCGAATCCCGGCTTATGCGCGGCGAAAGCAACATCAAAACCCGCACCCATGACCGGTGCGGGTCAAAAAATTGGTGGGCGATGAGGGACTCGAACCCCCGACCTCGTGCATGTCAAGCACGCGCTCTAACCAGCTGAGCTAACCGCCCGGACCAGTGGAGGCGACGCCCGGATTCGAACCGGGGGTGAAGGATTTGCAGTCCTCTGCCTTACCACTTGGCTACGTCGCCGAAATTGGAGCGGAAGACGGGATTCGAACCCGCGACCTTCGCCTTGGCAAGGCGACGCTCTACCACTGAGCCACTTCCGCACAAACGAATACCGCAGGCGGGAAGCGTACCCCCCACACAGAGGAACGTCGGGCCCACGTGCGGCGTTTATACTACCTGTTCTCTAGAGTGCCGTCAAGAAGCGTTGGCTCTAGGCCGAAACCTGTGGAAGGGGGGCTGGAAAGGAAAACGAGGCGAGAACATCCAACTTCGGCGATGCCTAGTCAGGCGAGAAGAGGAATGCCCTCGTGGGTCAGTCTATAGCATCGGTCCTTGGGCTCCAAGCAGTGGAGATCAGCAACGTGGAACGGGACCTGAAGGTTTTCCCGAACGAGCGAGAACGTTGTGCGGCGATGGAAGCGTACTTGTGTTGGTGCAAGTGCCTTCCATGCCCGCGTATGGCGACGCTCCCGCCAAACCGAAAGAAGGAAGGTTTGCAGCACGGGCGGGGATTAGATCCGCTGCCAAAGGCCAATCTTCTCACGCAGGAGACCTTGTCGACACTTCTGCCATCCGGTGTGATCGCAGCCCCCATGCCCGCTGGCGAAATGGGAGGCAACGCCTCCCAAGGCATGTCCGATTTCATCCGCCGCATCGGCAGGCCCGGATCTCCACAGCCTAGAGACGCTGTACCCTCACCTTCGACCCACACCCGCTTGACACTCCCCCAAACTGATCCATCGTTGACAGCGCCGCCAACCCGTCGATAGAATCGCGTTAGGTAGCGCCCTTCCCTGGCTCTCTTTAGGGAAGTTGCTGCGAGTGATGGAGTCCACTAGCGCCCATTCGGGCTGACGACTCCTGGGTACAGGAGATCTTGTGCCTAGGTGCGAGCCTGATGGCGTGAGTGGGCTTGTTTGCTGTCTGCCATATAATGCCTGACGGTCCACCTGCGGCAGGAGGTGACGCGTTGACGCTATTTCTGCTGCTGAATTTGGTCCAAGTCCTGACTGTGGTCCTCCTGGCCCCGCTGTACAAGGGCACGCTCGCCTGGCTCGAGGAGACCATCCAAGGCAAGGTCGCCACAAGCCCCTTGCAGCCCTATTACGACCTGAGGAAGCTCTTTAGCAAGACCCAGGTCGTGTCGACGGAGGCCTCCTGGATCTTCCACTTCGCCCCCTACATCAGCTTCGTGGTACCTATCATCGTAACGATGCTCATTCCCGCGCTCACCTCGTTTCCGCTATTCTTCGCCTTCGCGGGCGACATGGTGGGAGCCGGCTTCATTTTGGGCCTGGGCGGCTTCTTCACGGCCCTGGCCGCCGTGGACGCAGCAAATCCCTATGGAGCCGTCGGCGCCAGCCGGACGCGCATGGTGAGCCTCCTGGTGGAACCTATCTTCATCATTATCTTCTTCACCGTCTCGTTCGTGGCGAACTCCACCATCCCATACGTCGTGCAGCAGCAGTGGGTCCAGTCCCTGGCCGCGTTCTTCGCGCCGAGCCACGTCCTCTTGGCCGCGGCCTTTGTCATGATCGTGCTGGCCGAGAACGGCCGGCTGCCTGTGGATAATCCTGGCGGCCACTTTGAACTCGCCATGATCGACGAGTCCAAGAACCTCGAGTACTCGGGACCGTCGCTCGCAATGATCAAGTGGGCCGGCCAGATGAAGCTCATGGTGCTCTCGCTCGTCTTCCTGAATGTACTGGTCTCTCCGTGGGGTCTGGCCGCAACTCCTACCTTGGTAGCGGTGGCAGCCGCCATCCCGCTCGTGGCGCTCAAGCTCCTGATTTTCGCGGTGCTGATCGCCGCTATCGAGACGTCGCTCGCCAAACTTCGCCTCTTCCGCATCTCGGAATTCCTTGGGGCGACCTTCGTCACGTCCGTGGTCGCTATGGTCGCGGCGATCTTCCGCATGTGAGGAGGTCCGCCTTGCAAATTTCACTGGTGTACGGGCTCAACGCACTCTCCGCCGCGCTCTTCCTGATGACGGTCTTCCTCTTCCTGGCGTCCAGGCAGACCGCCGCTTCGCTCAGCCTGTTCGTGCGTCAGGCCCTGCTGCTGAGCGCCTCCGCCCTGCTCCAGGCCTACGCGCTGCATTCCCTCGACCTTCTGCTCGTAGCTGTCATCACCATTGTGGCGAAGGCCTTCATCATTCCCTGGATGCTCAGACGATCGCTCGGCGCCAGCTTTCAGTCGCGGCGCGAGGTGGAGCTGGCCGTCAGCGTGCCGACGTCGCTCATGATCGCGATTGGCGCCAGCCTGGTTGCCTACTTCGTATCGCAGCCCCTGGCGGAGCGCATGCCAAGCTTCGTCGCCGTGAACCTGCCTGTGGGACTTGCCGGCCTTCTGATCTCGGTCTACGCGCTCGCTGTGCGGCGAGAGGCCCTGCCACAGTTTCTCAGCCTGCTCATGCTCGACAATGCCGCGTTCTTCGCCGGAATCGCCATCGCCACCACCTCCGCGCTCTGGGAGATCGTCGCCGCCCTTGAAGGCATCGTGGTCACCATCATTGTCGTCCTGCTGACCCGGACCATCTCCGAACGCATCGGCACGACGCACGTCAGCCGGCTGAGCGGATTGCGCGAGGAGGGATCCCGATGATGCTCGTGCTGCTTCCCCTCCTCCCGCTTGTCGCGGCGCTCGTCTCCCTGATTCCCGCCAAACCCGTCTTCGCACGCGTCGCAACGCTCGTCGCGGCTCTCGCGGCACTTGCGATCGCTCTTTGGACCGCACAGCAGGTGGGGATGTCCGGGAACGTGACGCCGCTGAGGCAATGGATAGGCGCCGACGCGCTCTCCGCCCTCCTGATCCTTCTGCAGGCCGTCCTCGCCGTCACGGCCGCCCTCTACTCCTGGGGCTACATCGCTCGCGAGGCCGAAGGCGACGAGACGCGCGAACGCAGGTACTACTTCGACCTCAACCTTTTCGTCACGTCGCTCTTTCTCGTACCGATTCTGTTGCAGCCGGCGCTGACCTGGGTGGCCGTCGAGCTCACAACCCTGCTCTCGGTCTTCCTTGTCAGCTTCAACCGTACCGCCGAAGGGCTCGAGGCAGCGTGGAAGTACGCCATCCTGACCATCATGGGAGCAACGGTGGCCGTCCTCGGCATTCTGCTCCTGCTCCACGCCCTGCAGGGCGTGTCGCCGGGAGCGCCTGAGACGTGGGCCTCACTCACCGGCACCGCGGCGCGGATGTCACCCGACCTGCTGCGACTCGCCTTCGTGCTGGTGCTGGTCGGGTTCGGCACCAAGGTGGGGCTCTTCCCGCTTCATACCTGGCTGCCGGACGCCCACTCGCAGGCACCTTCGCCCGTCTGCGCCCTTCTTTCGGGCGTCGAGGTGAGCACCGTGCTCTACGTGATCCTGCGCCTGATGCCGGTATGGAACGTGATCCCGCATTTCCCCGTGCACGACTGGCTGATCGCTTTCGGCCTCATGTCGGTGGGGGCGGCGGCATTCCTGCTCCTGCAGGTGCACGACTTCAAGCGCATGCTGGCCTACTCCACCGTTGAACATATGGGCATCATCGTCACGGCCATCGGCTTCGGTCAGGCGGGCTCGTACGCGGGCCTCTACCAGATCGTCACGCACGGTCTCGCCAAATCTCTGGCGTTCTACGCCGCGGGCGCGGTGCTGCTCATCTACCGGACGCGCAACATCGCCGACGTGCGGGGCCTCTTGCGCACATCGCCTTTCTCCGGCGCCGCGCTGTTGGCGGCAGCCTTAGCCATCGCTGGCGTGCCGCCGTTCGCCGTCTTCCTCAGCGAGTTCTCCATCTTCCGCAGCGGCCTGCTCGCGGGATACGGCTGGATCGTAGCCCTGCTCGCCCTCTTCATCGCCATCGCGTTCATCGGTGTGATGCTGCAGGTGGGCCGGATGGTGTTCGGGGAAGCTCCAGCGGAGCAGACACATCGCCGTCTGCCGGCCAGCGTCGTCGGGGCGATCTCGCTCAGCCTTCTGCCCGTACTGGTCCTTGGGCTCTACACCCCACCGTTGCTGCATCGCCTACTCACTCTGGCCTCACTCGCCGTATCCCGCTAAGCAGGAGGTGACGCTCCCATGTCCAACCTGCAGATCGCGCCCAACGCCGCGGTTCTGGCCGCGCTGTCCGAGATTCTGCCCCGGGACTCCGTCCGGCGCGGCGGCGACCAGGCGGAGGTAGAGACATCCTTAGAGCGGCTGCCTAGCGTCGTGGATACCGTTGTCCGCAACGGCTATGCCCTCGCCGGCATTGTCACCGAGTGGGAAGATGCAGGCTGGCTCGGCCGCTACGCCTTCTACTGCTCCTCCTGCCCCGGCTTCGTCCACGTGTTCGTGCACGGGAAACCAGGGGATGCGCTTCCCTCGATCAGCCCGTACGTGTTCTCCGCCGACTGGCACGAGCGTGAGATCGAGGATCTCTTCGAAATCCCCTTCGAAGGCCACCCGCTGCTCGGTGACTTCGCGCTTCACAACGAGGATTGGCCCGAAGGCGTTGCCCCAATGCGTCCAGACTACGACAGGGACGAGCCCAAACCGCCGCGATCGGGCCGCGTCTGGCGGCCTCAGCGCTTCGTCAAGGCACCTGGTGCGTTCACCATGTCCATCGGTCCGATCTATTCAGGCATCTCCGAGAGTGCGCAGTTCCGCCTTGAGTCCGAAGGGGAGCAGATCCTCTATGCGACGCCGCGCCTCTTTTACAAGTACCGTGGACTCGAGAAGATCGCGGAAGGGCAGGACGTCGAAGACGTATTGCTGCTCGCGGAGCGCCTGAACGGCACGTCCGCTGTAGGCCACGCCGCCGCCTTTGCCCAGGCGGCGGAGGCGATTGCGATGGTGACGCCGCCGCCCAGGGCCGCCGCGCTGCGCCTCGTCTTCGCGGAGCTCGAGAGGCTGCGCTCGCACCTCTGCACCATCGAGGAACTCGTCGAGTCCACCGGGCTCCAAGTGCCGACGGCCATGCTCTCCTCGCTGGTCGAGGACCTTCTGCGGCTCAGCGGAAGGGTTGCGGGCCACCGCTACCTGTTCGGCCTCGTCCGTCCGGGCGGCCTCACGTTGGACATCGGAGACGCCGAAACGGCTGATATCGTTAAGACCAGCCGCGAGGCCACCGCCAGGCTCTCGCGCATCGTGGACCAGCTCGCCTACGACAACGGCTTCCTCGACCGTGTGGAACAGGTCGGCACCCTGCAGGTCCCAAAGGCGTTGCATCACGGGGTGGTTGGGCCAGTCGGGCGGGCTTCTGGGCTCAGCAAGGACCTGCGCGTGATCCATCCCTATGGAGCGTACCGAGACTGCGAGGTGCGCATCGCTTTGGCCGATGAGGGCGACGCCTTCGCGCGGTTTCGGGTGCTCGCCGGAGAGGCCGTCGAATCCCAGCACCTGATGGAGCAGGCGCTGAGCTCCCTGCCGGCTGGTCCAGTGCTCGCACCGTGGCGACCGCGAGCGGATGCCGCACTCGGCTGGAGCGAGGCGCCGCTCGGAGCGGCCTTTCACTGGCTCCGTCTCTCGCCAACGGGCAAGGTCCTGCGCTGGCGCATCATGCCGCCCTCGTTCACCAACTGGCCTGCTCTCGCGACCGTGGTCGAAGGCGCCGCATTCCAGGACTTCCCTATCATTCTGGCGAGCTTCGGTCTCAGTGTCGCCGAGTCGGACCGGTAGGAAGGAGAGCCGCCAATGTGGACGACCAAGGGCCTCACGCGAGGCATCCTGACGACTCCTTACCCACGATCCCGGCCGGCAGAACCCGGCGCGCGGCCAGCTCGTCCCGTCGCCACCCCGACATCCGAGGCGGGGCCGGCGGCGGTCGGAGTCTGTCCGACGGGGGCGCTTGAGGCGCGCGGTGACCAGGTAGCAGTTGATCTTGGCCGCTGCATCGATTGTCAGCGCTGCCGCCGTGGCGACGCCAAGATGGAGTGGGCCGACACGGGCCAGGCGGCCCTGCACCTCTCCCCCGCCGACCTGCCAGGCCGGGCGTTTCGCCATTCGCTGCACGTGCGCGTCGTCGACGCCGGCGATGGCGGCGAAACGCTGCGTGAATTGAAGCAGCTCACCAGCCCGTACTACGCGGTGCATCGCCTCGGCATCTTCTTTACGCCCACCCCGCGCGACGCGGACGTCCTACTCGTGGTCGGGCCCGTGACGCAGGGAACGCGCCAAGCTCTCCTGGACACCTACGAGGCCATGCCGGAACCCAAGTGGGTCATGGCCGTGGGATCCACGGCCGTCACCGGTGTCCCGTTCGGCCCAAGCTTCACGACCGCCGCCGGCCTAGGGGATGTTCTGCCCGTGGACGTCGTCGTACCAGGCAATCCGCCGCCACCGCTTGCCATCCTGGACGGCCTGCTGAGCCTTATGGGCCGGATGTCCGCCGAGGAGTTGCTGTCATGAACGCCGTAGCTCTCTGTCTCGCCCTGCCGCTGCTTGGCGCCGTGCTCGCGCTCGCCCTGCGCGAGCGTGTCGCACCCCTACTGCTCGCCGTCACGGCTGGGATCTCGTCGCTTGTGGTTCTCGTCACGGGCCTTCTCGGCATCGCCGCCGGAAGTGCGATCTACGTCTTCGGGCAGCTACCGGCCCTTGGGCCCCTCGAGGTAGGGCTGGACCCGATGTCGTCGCTGTTCCTCGCCACGACCGGCGCCGTGTTCCTCGCGGTCGCCTTGGCGTCCCCCGGCTACCTACCCCGCTATCTCGGCAAGTACAGCCTGCGCGGCTTCAGCGTCGGCTTCCATGTGCTCCTGGCCTCGATCGTCCTGGTGCTCACGGCCAGGGACATCGTGACATTCTTCGTCGCATGGGAGGTCATGTCGGTCCTCGCCTACCTCCTCGTCGCGTACGAGCACCGGCGCGAAGGCACCCAGGGCGCCGCCCTCTCCATGCTCGCCGCGGGCGAGGTCGGAACCATGGCGGCGATCGTCGGCCTCCTGCTCCTGTCGGTCCACGCGGGGGGCACAAGCTTCGCGGCCTTGGCGCACGCAGCACGGGCCGTTCCGGCTTCCGTCCGTTGGGCGGCGTTCCTGCTCACGTTCTTCGGCTTCGGCGTCAAGGCAGGGCTCTTTCCAGGCATGGGCTGGCTGCCGCGCGCCCACCCCGCCGCTCCGGCCAATGCCTCGGCGCTGCTTTCCGGCGTCATCTTAAACCTCGGCATTTACGGCATCCTGCGCAGTGCGGGGTCGTTCCTGGCTCCGCTGCTGGTGCCGGCCGCCGTGATCGTGCTGCTGATCGGCGCGGTGACCGCCCTCCTCGGCATCCTCTACGCCAATACCGAAAGCGACATCAAGCGCATGCTCGCCCACAGCTCGATCGAAAACATGGGACTGATCACCGTTGGCCTGGGCGCGGCCTTCACCTTCACCGCCATGCACTTCCCGGTGTTGGCCGCGATGGCGTTCGTCGCGGCGCTCTTCCACCTCGTCAACCACTCGCTCTACAAGTCCCTGCTCTTTCTCGGGGCAGGCGCCGTAGACCAGCAGGCGGGATCTCGCCACATGGACCGCCTCGGCGGACTCGTCCGCAGAATGCCATGGACATCCGGATTCTTCCTGGCAGGGGTGCTGTCAATCGCTGCTTTCCCGCCGTTCAACGGCTTCGCGAGCGAGTGGCTGCTGATCCAGAGTCTGCTACGCAGCGTGGAACTGGCGCCGGTAGGCGTGAAGACGGCGTTCGCCTTTGCCGGCGTGCTGGTCGCCTTGACCGCGGGTCTGGCCGCCACCGCGTTTGTGCGGGCGTACGCCATGAGCTTCCTCGGTCTCGGTCGCTCGCAGCAGGCAGAGGAGGCACGTGAGGCGCCTGCCGCCCTGCGCTGGGGCATGGGGATCCTAGCCGCGCTTTGCCTGCTGCTCGGCATCACCCCGACCTACGTGGTGTCGGGTCTCAGCCGCATCGTCGCGTCGTTCGGTCCGAGGGGAGCGCAGGGCGCCCTCGTGCCACCGTTCTTTGGTACTGGACTGCCAGCGGCGTTCGCCAGCACGTTCCAATCGATTGGCTCGCATGTCGGCAAGGGCGTCCTGCCCGCACCTGGCCTCGTGCTCATGCACCGGATCGGCCCGGACGGGACGGGCGTCGCGTTCGCTGCGTCACCCAGCTACCTGATGCTCATGCTCCTCGTCCTGCTCGCGGCGGCCTATGGCCTGCGAGTGGTCCTCGGAACGCGCGGCGCCACCGTCCTGAGGCGTCCGTGGGACGGCGGCAGGTACCGGCTGTGGCCTGAAGCCACGTACACGGCGACCGGCTTTGCTGCGCCTGTGCGCGTCCTCTTCAGCAGCATCTTCCGCAGGACCGTCGAACATGACGAAGTACGGGAGAACGCGTTCCGCGTCGGAATCCAACGCCAACCGCAGGAAACCTATATCGTCGATCGGGTCGTCTCCGGACCGCTCTGGTGGGTAACGAGCAGGATCGCAGGCGCCTTGGCTAGCCTGCACCATGGGAGGCTCAACCTCTACATCACCTATGTCTTCATCGTGTTGCTCGCCGCCCTAGTGCTCGCCCACGTATGGTGAGCCAGGGCGATCGTGCTGAATCACCCCGCATGCACGCACAGCCCAAACAAGTCTCTCCCGGAGGTGAACGGATGACATGCCGCAGATAGCGGCAGCCATCGCGCAGGCGCTTGATCTATTCACCCGGCTTGGCCGCACCGATTTGCAGGAGGATCTCCAGGAGATCGAGGGGCGACTCGAGCGCAGGGTCTTGTCGGTAGCCCTGGTCGGGCAGTTCAAGCGCGGCAAGACGAGTCTCCTGAATGCCCTGGTCGGCGAGGAGATCCTGCCGACAGGCGTCCTGCCGCTTACCGCCATGGTAACGCAGGTGCGCTGGGGCGAGGCGCTACGGGTGACGGTGCGCCTGCAAGACGGCTCGGAGGTTGAAGTGTCGCGCGACGAGATCCCCCTCTACGCCACGGAGGTCGGAAACCCGAAGAACATCCGCGGTGTCAGGGATATCCTCGTCAACTACCCGGCCGAGCTCCTCGCGAACGGCATCGAACTCGTCGACACGCCCGGGATCGGCTCCATCTGGGCGCACAACACCAACGTGGCCACGGAGTATCTCCCCTGGGTGGACGTCGCCCTGTTCGTGGTCTCCCCCGATCCACCGATCACGGACGTCGAGCGTCAGTTCCTCGAGGACGCACGCCAACATGCCGGCAAGGTGCTCGTAGTCCTGAGCAAGTCCGACCTCCTGCCGTCTGCGGACCTCGATGTCGTGCGCCGGTTCATCGCGGACGTGGTTGGTGACGCGCTCGGCATGCCGGTACCGGTGCTCACCGCAAGCGTGCTGCAAGGTAGGCAGGCAGGGCTTGAGGAGATCGCGCAACGCCTTAAGGAACTCGCGCAGAACGAAGGAGAGTCGATGGCACAGGCGATGGCCGGCCGCCGCATCGAGGGCGTCCTGCACCGCCTCGCATTCGACTTCGACCTGCAGCGTGCGGCGTACACCACGCCGCAGGAGCTGCGCGCACAGCGCCATGCTGCGTTGCAGGCACTGCTCAGGGACTTCGACGCGGCCCTAGAGATGTATAGGGGCGCTTGGCAGAGCGCGTTCCGTGGCGTGACGCAGGCGTACGACGCAAAGCTCGAGGCGCTCAAGCGCCCAATCCTTGAGGCACTGCGCACCAGTCTAGACAGGCAGTTGCAAGCGTCGGGACACCCGCGCACAGTGTACCTACGGGTCGCCGAGGAGCTCGAGGCGAGTGCCCGCACGCAACTGGAGCAGTCACGCGACGACCTGAGACGGATCGCGCCCGAACTGCTCACGGGTGGCGCGCAACCGCTTGTCGGCCAGATCCAGGCATGGATCAAGCACTTCGCCCAGGCCACGGCAGACCTCTTCGAACTGCCAGCGGTAACGATCGAGCTGCCCCTTGAAATCAGGGAGTCCAGGGGCTTCTCGTTCAAGTGGCAGGACGACCCGGGACTCCTGCCGACCCTGGCGGTTCCGCCTGCCGTGGCGGTTCTGCCGACTCATCCGGCCAGGCAGGCGGCAACGCACAGCCTCGAGGAGCGCATGGACTGGTTCGTGGATCGCAACATCGGGCGACTGCACTACCACTTCCACGAGAGCCTGAAATCCGAGTGGCAACACCTTTGGCAGCGCATCGAAACGGTGCTCCGCCGACTTGAAGATGCCCTCGTTCATGCGGCGTCCACCCTGTCGGAAGATGACCCGGAGGCCCGCGAGAGTCTCGCCGCGATCGAATCGGTGCTCGGCGAGATCGATCGTATCGAAGATTTGCTCGCAGGTCCCGGCGGCAGCCCCAGGAACAGCCAAGGAGAGCCGTAGACATGCCCGCCGTCGACCTGCCCGGATGGGCGCAGGAGCGAGTGCCGCCGACCGCCGCGGCACTCGGGTTGTCGCCTCAGGATCTGATGCGGCGCGCGCTGCACCTGCAGGTGTCGGATAGGGTGGCAACCGCGGCCGATAGCCTGCTCGATGAGCTCCGGCACGAGCGGGAGCTCATCATGCGTCGGCGCGACCTTGAGGCGGAGCAGCGCGAACTGCTCGCCAAGGTCGGCAGCCCAGGACCTGCGGAGACCGAAACGTCTCTGCCGACCTGGAGCATCGAGTGGCCCGAGGCCGACGTGCCGCCGCCCCCCGAACTCGAGCGTGCCGCCGTGCTGGCGACGGTCTACGACCAGGACGAGATTCCGGCCGCCATGGCTCTAGGTTCCTGGCGGGCCGTAGTCCACTACCAGTGCTATGAGCTTGCCTACGACAACCAGGTCATCGACTTCCACAATGCCAGTTTGCGGACACGTGCGTCGGCAGGTCCCACCACGTCTCGCTGAGGACCGTTCGGCGGATGCGACAGACCGCGCGGTACCGCGTGCACGAGCTTTGCATCTCCCATTTTTTCCTCCCCATAGCTCGCATGCCCGCGAGTACCCGCTCCCACCTGCTTCAAAGAACCAAATAGACCAAACCCGCGATCCCTTGTGGGAAGCGGGTTTGAAACTGGTGCCGCAGGAGGGAATCGAACCCCCGACACGAGGATTTTCAGTCCTCTGCTCTACCGACTGAGCTACCGCGGCCTGTGAAATTGGCGGTGGCGACGGGGTTCGAACCCGTGATCTCCTGCGTGACAGGCAGGTATGCTAACCGCTGCACCACGCCACCGAAACCTCTCTGGTGGGCGAAACAGGGCTCGAACCTGTGACCCCCTCCTTGTAAGGGAGGTGCTCTACCGCTGAGCTATTCGCCCGCCCACCCGAGCACGCCAGCATATTATAGCATGGGGTCCGGGGAGCGTAAAGCGACGTGTTGCGGTGAGGCGGTGCCGTTCCAGGCGAACGCCATGAGCAAGTTTCGCCACCTTCGTGCATAATGTAGTTTACGGCACGGAGTTGCCGAAGTCAGCACCTATGATTCGTACCATGAACCAGTTCCGGGAAGAAATTGACGAAGGGAGCAAGGCCCCGATCAATCCGGCGGCCGCAACGTCCATGGCAAAGCTCGCAGTCTTCGTAGACGGCGCAAACATGTTTTATGCGCAGCGAAAATTGGGATGGCATCTAGATTATCGCAGGCTCTACGATTTTCTTACAAAGGATTATGAGGTATACAACGCTTTTTACTTCACCTCGGTGCCGACCCCGGTCGACACGAGCCTCGAAGGGTTCTTGCGCGCCCTCACAGCCATGGGTTACACCGTGCGGCGCAAGGCCCTGAAGGAGATCATGGACCAGGAGACCGGCGAGACGTTCCGCAAGGCCAACCTCGACATCGAACTGGTCATCGACATGTTCAACACCGTCGATCTCTACGACGTGGCGATTCTCTGTACCGGCGACGGCGACTTCGAACGGGCGGTGGAACTCCTGCGCTCGCGCGGCAAGCGCGTTTTGGGCGTCGGTTCCCGCGAGATGGCGGCGTACGACCTCATCAACGCGGTCGACAGGTACATCTTCCTAGAAGACCTGCGCGAGCAGATCGGCAAGCCTCTGCCGGACCGGGACGCCACCCTGACGCGCCTGCCCGAAGCGGAGGGCATAGCGCCGCGCCTCGCGGACAGCCAGAGCGAACTCACGGGGCTCGCACGGCCCGCGGACGCTCCGTCCGCGGCGTCCCGCGTGTTACCCGTGCCACGCTCGATCACGATCCCGAGTCCACTGCAGGATGTCGGCGAAGGCCAGGGGCGTGCCGGGTCCGAGGGGCCGTGACCACGTCTCTACGCGCTTGCCCTGGCGCGTTGAGAGATAGAGCACGCCGTTGCAGACCGAAACGGGCAGGGAAGGGTCGATCTGGGTCCCGGCCGGGGGCGTGATCGATTGCGTCTGCAGGGCGGCACCGCCGTTAAGGCGGGCCACCTCCACCACGAGCCCCTGGGCGCCGCGGGCCAGGAAGGCCAGCCAGTGTCCATGCAGCGAGAACGACGCGTCGCCCATGGGCTGCACACTCTTGGCCAACTGAACCCCGGCCATCGTCTGGAGACCGTCGGAGGTCACCTCGAGTGCTGGCTTGCCGACCGGCACGGAGTGCAGGACCGCCAGCCTGCCGTCGGCACCCGACGCAAGCACCAGAAGGTCTGTCCGCCGCAGCAGTACCGTTCCCGAAGCCTGGTCGATGCGCAGCAGGGTTCCCGTGGCGTCGGCGGCGACGACCGCCTTGGCGTCCACGGTGAGGAGCCGAAGGTTGCCGAGCGGCGTGAGCGCCGTGAATGGTCCGTCCTCCTTGCCCTGCAGGCGGAACACGTGCGGCGCCGTGACGCCGGGCTGCCCGTCGCGGTTCGAGATGTACCAGACCGCATCCCCCACCGGCAGCGGTTCCGCAGCCCAGACAGGCTGCCAGCCTGCCGGCACCGCACCCTGCTGGCGCAGGCTTGCGGCGCGGTCCATGAAGGCCTGGCGGCCGTCGGGACCCTGTCCGCCGCCCAGCAGCAGCTTGACGCGCTCGCGCTGCACAAGCCAGAGGTTCTGCTGCGGGTCGCGCAGCAGGAAACCGCCGCCGTATCGTGGCAGAATCTTCGTGCCGGCCTTGGTGCGCGCGACGGCGATCAGTCCCGAGCCCTGCCCGAAGACGTCCACCTCGAGCCCGCTCCACTTGGCGTGCCACGACGGCCCCGCCTGCACCCAGCCCTGCCCAGAGTGGCGGAGCACCTGCCCCTGCGCCTCGGGCACCAGGAAGTCGCCCGAGGCCACATATGCGCCGCTGGCCACCTCCGACCAGCCGCTGTCCAGCGAGCTCGCGGGTGCGATAGCTCCATACTGCCAGCGCCAGAGCAGCTGGGCGACCAGGAATGCGGTCAGCAGCAGAGCTGTGATGCGCCGGCCTTGCAAGGACGATCCCCTCCCCGCCCATGCTATGGACGATGAGGGGATGATCAGAACGCTTGGATCACCTGTTCGCTGTGAAGCGCCTGAAGCGGGGCCACCGGTACGCGGATCCGCGCCATCGGCAAAGTCCACGCGAGCATATGCGCCCCGAACACCATTTGGATATGCAGCGGAGAACACGGCCGCCCCAAACAGAAAGTGCCTTTCGGCCTAGCAGGAATACGGACCATCGGGTAGGAATCTTAGACGGCAGGTCAGACGGGGAGGCAGGTGTCCGCGCTAGTGATCTCTAGGACAAAGCACCATACCATCCGCTACATCATTCTGGCGGTCGTGGTCGTCGTCATCATCATCTGGCTCTTTATGCGTAGCCGCGGCGCAAAGAAGTAGTCGTTCACTGAAAAACAGGGCGGGGCTCCATGCCCCGCCCTGTTTTTTGCATTTTAGCGCACTTTGACCGCTGGACCCTCGAAATCGATCACCCTGCCGATGACCTTCGGCTCCGTCAGCGTCCGCGCCTCGGCAAGGAAGCGTTCGACGAGTTCCTCGGGCAGCGCGACAAGCAGCCCGCCCGATGTAACGGCGTCTGCGAGCAGCATGCGCATCGCCGGTGCCACGGCGGTCGCGAACTCGACGTAAGGCCCGACAAACGCGAGATTGTCGCGGCTTCCGCTCGGCACGCGGCCCTGCGCCGCCAGTTCGAGCGCCGTGACGTGGCGTGGCACCTGCAGGGCGTCGATCTCCAGTGTCACGCCGCTCTGGTGCGCCATCTCCATCGCGTGTCCAAGCAGGCCGAAGCCGGTGACGTCGGTCACGGCGTGCGCTCCACCCACCGCCCGCACCGCGTCCGCGGCCGCGCGATTCAGCTCGGCCATGGCGGCGATGGCTGACCTCGCGGCTTCGGGGTCGGCATCCCCGTCCTTGACCGCCTTGGCGATCACGCCTGTGCCGATCGGTTTCGTGAGCAGGAGCACATCGCCCGTCACGGCCCCATCCTTGCGCCAGAGGGCATCCGGATGCGCGGTGCCCGTCACGGCGAGGCCGTACTTCGGCTCCCGGTCCTTGACCGTGTGGCCACCCAGGAGGACGGCACCAGACTCCCGCACCTTGGAAAGCCCGCCGGCGAGAATTGCCTCGAGCGTGTCCTCGCCATGCAGTTCAGGGTCGAAGGCGACGAGGTTCAAGACCGTACGCGGCACGCCGCCCATGGCGTAGATGTCGGACAGCGCGTTGGCGGCGGCCACCTGGCCGAACGTGTAGGGGTCATCCACGACGGGCGTGAAGAAGTCGACCGTCTGCAGGATCGCGAGATCGGGGGCGATCAGGTAGGCACCGGCGTCGTCGCGCGCTCCGAGCAGGAGCCTCGGGTCGGAAAACGAGAGATCGAGGGACGACAGTGCGTGGTCCAGCGCCGCCGGACCCAGCTTGCAGCCTCAGCCGGAGGCCGAGGACAGCGTCGTCAGGCGCTTGTGCATGGACGTCACTCCCTTCGGTGCAGCGCGAACGTAGCATACCGGCGCGCGGCGGACCAAGTCCTATGCGTTCAGCGCATATGCCCGGGCGACCGCCCTCGCGAGCTCGTCATCCTCTCCCGGCAGCACGGTCCGCACGTCGAGGAGCAGACGCTCGCCCTCGATGCGTCCGACCACGCTCGGACGCCCGATGCGCAGGCGGCGGTGCAGACCCTCGAGATCCTCGCCGCCGAGGGCGACGCCCCAGGACGGCAAGGTGGTCTCGGGCAGCGATCCCCCGCCGGCGCGGCCCTCGAGGGCCACAAGCTCGCACGTCACGCCGGCCCGGCGCAGCTTGCGGCGCAATGCGCGGGCGGCGGCCTTCAGCTCATCTTCCGTCGCCCTGAGCATGCGCAGCGCGGGCACCGTATCGGGCCCCTCCATGAGATAGAGTCTCAGCGTCTCCGCAAGCGCGGCGATCGTCATCTTGTCGGGGCGCATGGCCCGGTAGAGCGGGGCACGCCGCAGCTGTGCCACCAGTTCCTCGCGGCCCAGGACGATGCCCGCCTGGGGCCCGCCGAGCAGTTTGTCGCCACTCATCGTGACGAGGTCGGCCCCGGAGGCGAGCACCGCCGCCACCGTCGGCTCGTCCCCCAGCGGCACCAGGGCGCCGGACCCGAGGTCTTCAACAAAGAGCACCCCGGAACGGTGGGCGAGCCCCGCGAGTACCTCCCCCTCCACCCTCGCCGTGAAGCCGATCTGGCGGAAGTTCGAGGGATGCACGCGCAGCAAGGCGGCCGTATCCTGACCGATGGCCTGCTCGTAGTCCCTGAGATGCGTCCGGTTCGTCGTGCCCACCTCGCGCAGCAGGCTGCCGCTCTCGCGCATCACGTCCGGGATGCGGAACGACCCGCCGATCTCCACGAGTTCGCCGCGCGAAATCACCGTCTCGCGGCCCGTGGCGAAGGTGCGCAGAACGAGGAACACCGCGGCGGCGTTGTTGTTCACGACGAGAGCGGCGGGCGCACCCGTCAGACGGCATAGGAGGCTCTCTAGATGATCCTGCCGGCTGCCGCGCCGTCCGCTTGCGCGATCGAACTCGAGGTCCGAGTATCCTCCCCCGGCTCCTGCGGCCGCCCTGGCTGCGCTCGGAGCGAGCGGGGCGCGCCCGAGGTTCGTATGCAGCACCACGCCGGTGGCGTTGATCACGTGCCGCAGGCCGTCGTCGAGATAGTCGAGCCGCCTGCGGGTCTCCTCCGCGATCGTCCCTGGGGCAATCGCCTCGGCGGGAACCTGATCGCCTCGCTCGATGTGTCGGCGAAGATCCGCGAGCACCTCGCGCATAGCTTCCCGCACCCGCGTGCGCGGGTACCGGCCGGAGAGTTCCTCGACCTCCACCGCCGCGAGCAGGCGATGCAGCGCCGGCAGGTCGCGCATCCGCAAATCCGCCATCGCTACTCCTCCTCCGTCCCTGGTCCCGAGTGCTCCGGCGCGGCGCCGACGCCGTAGCGGGCCAGGATGGTCTCCCGCGTGATGAAGATGCCCTTGGGCTCGAGCTGGTCGCGCCGGTGGTGCAGGCGATCGAGTCCTTGCGGGTGATAGACCGTCATGACCCAGCGCAAGTAGGTGCCGGTCACGAAACGGCGCCAGGGCGTGAAGCCGAGCTCCTTCACCTCGAAACCGAATCGGCGCACGCCGCGGAAAGCGACGGAGATGCCGAAGAACACCTCGAGATCGCGGTAGCGGGGGCTCTCCTGGATGAGAACCGCGAGTTCGCGCATTGCGCGCTCGAAGAGCGGCAAGGAACGGATGGCGCCGAGCGCCGCGAGCTGGGGGTTGCGGAAGTGGAGTTCCCCGACCACGTCCCCTTCCTTGACGGTGCGTCCGTCCTTGAGCGTCGCGGGGAGGCCGCGGTAGGTCACGCGGCCGATCCGCAGCACGCTGCGCACGTCCCCGATGCGCTCGATGCGGTTGATCCGCTCGAACCCGAGCTCCCAGACGCCCCAGACCGCCTGCAGCACCCGCCGGCCGAAGCTCAGACGCTCCTCGTGCGAGAGCAGTTCCGACAGGGTGACCGCCTGATAGCCCTGCGCCTTGATCTGCGGCAACGCGATGTCGAGCGCCTTCGCCGTATGCAGCCGTCCATCTCCGCCTGCGTCGTGCAGCAGGTAGATCTGGCCGGGTCTCAGGTGCTCGACGATACGGCGCGCGAGCTTCCCGGGATCCTGCGCCGGGCGCCAGTCGCCGGGGTCGTACGACCAAAGCGCGACGGTCTCCCGCTGTGCGCTCGCGGCGAGGGGCAGGACAAGGTTCATGTGGCCCCAGGGCGGGCGCATCAGCTTCGGCTCCTGGCCGCTGGCGTCCATCACCATGCGCTTGCCGTCGCGCAACTGACGTAAGGTGGCCCAGGGGCCGAGCAGCCATGCACTGCGGTGCACCTTGCCGTGGCTCGCGATCTCGTGACCTGCCTGGGCTATGCCCGCCGCCAGGTCCCGATGCATAGCGGCCTCGCTCCCGACCAGGAAAAAGGTGCCCTTGGCGCTGTGGCGCTCCAGGACGCTGAGGACCTCTTGCGTCGCCGCACCCGGCCCGTCGTCGAACGTCAGGGCAACATAGTCCTCGGCGACACGCGGCGACGCGATCAGCCCGACGTGCAGGTAATGCAGCACGAGCTCCGGCACGATCCAATAGATGGCGACGACCAGCACGAAAAGCCACAGCCACACCACCGCACAGGCCTCCTTGCGTTCAATCCGCCGCGCCGAGCGGGGGACGCCTCAGGCGCTGCAGGGGGTAGGACATGTAGAAGACCGCCATCACCACCAGCACGACGCCTGCCGCGGCGAACGGGCCCTTGACGCCGTACATCTGCCAGGCGTGGGCGCCAATCACCGGCCCCACCGAGAGTCCCAGGCCCTCGACGCTCATGAAGACGCCCCACAGCGACCCTTCCGCCCCGCCCGGCGCCACGGACGCCAAAAGGGAGTTCCAGGCTGGCAGGATCAACGCGTAGGCGAGACCCGCCATCGAG
Organism: Bacillota bacterium; assembly: GCA_021799275.1. Taxonomy (GTDB): domain Bacteria; phylum Bacillota; class Sulfobacillia; order JAJZYS01; family JAJYTV01; genus JAJZQO01. The sequence goes on along the minus strand of JAJZAT010000032.1, from coordinate 4,252 downwards.
CCGAAGGCGAGCGCGGCGTCGAAGTTGCGGGCGCCGCCGAGCAGCAGCACCGCAACGGCCGCCAGGGTGAAGCCGATGGCCAGTGGTCCCTTGACGCCGACGCGGTCCGAGATGCGGCCGAGCGGCACCATCAGCACCACCGCCACGCCGCCGGCGCCGAACAGCAGTTCTGCGTAGGCGAGCGGGTTCAGGTGCAGGACGCGCTGGGCGAACAGGTTCAGGATGGGCAGAAAGAGGCCCAGGGTAAGCGTCTGGGCGAACATGCCCGGCAGGAGCGGACCGACGTGCCAGAGGGCCTGCCCGAGCGCACGCCACGGCGTCTGCGGCCGCCTCAGGCGCCTGGTGATGCCGGTGACGGCCGGAGCCCAGAACAGGACGGCTCCCTGTCCCGCCACGAGCAGCAGGAAACCCCAGACGAAACTGCCATGTATCGCGAGGTTCGTCAGGACAGGCCCAAGCCCTGCCCCGACGAGCCAGGCCGCGAAGACGTAGCCCATGACGCTGCCGGCGCTCTGCAGCCTGTCGCCGGTGGCCTCGGTGACGGTGGCCGGCCAGAGCGGGGCTGTGCCCACCCCGTAGAGGCCGGTGAGCAGATAAAGCGGCACATGGTGCCCACCGAGCGTGAACAGCAGCACGAGCGCCACGAAGGCGATGCCCATGCCGACGGCCAGCACCTTGCGCGTGCCGTACCGGTCGACGAGCCAGCCAGCCGGCGTGCGTCCTATGGTGTCGACGAAATAGTGGATGGAGATCGCCCAGGCGGCCGCCTCCAGCCCGACATGCCAACTGCCCGTCGCGAGCGCCGGCAGGACCGTGACGAGAAGTCCTGTGCGCACGAACTCGCCCAGGAGGACGATGAGTCCGAGCTTCAGCGGCCGTGCCAATACGCCACGTCCTTTGCGATGTCGGCCGCCGCGTTGGGCCGTGCGATGCGGCGCGCCGCGTCCGCCTGCCCCTTCCGCAGCCCTTGCTCCTGGCACATGCGCCGGAAGGCCGGGCGCAGATCCTCCGCCTGGCGCACCCAGGTACCCGCCCCAGCGCTTTCGATATAGGCCGCGTTGACCTGTTCCTGACCGGGGATCGGACGATAGATGAGCATCGGCCGGTGGCAGCTCAGGGCCTCGGTCACCGTCAGGCCGCCCGCTTTGCCGAACACGAAGTCGCACGCCGCGTAGAGGTGCTCCATTTCCTGGACGAAGCCGAACACAACGAGCTTCGTCCGCCCCTTGACGGGGATCTGGCCGAGAGCCTCGCGCAGCTGCGGGTCCCGGCCGGCCACGGCTAGGATCTGGCAGTCGAGGTTCTCCGCCATCAACTCCTCGACAATGCGCGGGAAGCCTCCGATCATGCCGTAGGCGCCGGCCATGGCCAGCACCGTCGGTCGGTCGTCGATGCCCAAGTGGCACAGGGCTTGCTCGCGCGTCGGTGGCTGGACGAACCTCGGGTGAACGGGGATGCCCGTGACGAGGACGCTCTCCTCCGGCAGCCCACGCCTCAGGAGTCCCTCCCGCACCGCCTCCGACCCGACGTAGTAGCGGTCCACGTGCTGGTGCAGCCACTGCGAGTGGACGGTGTAGTCGGTCACGACGACGAGGTTAGGCACGTCCAGGCGTCCGCGTTCCTTGAGGGTGGAAACGACACCCGCCGGCGTCGGAAAGGTATTGAGCACGACGCGCGGCTGGCGCGTTTGCAGGTGCTCGAGCAGGTGATGGCGCCCGAGACTGTTCAGGAAACGCTGCAGCGGAGAGTCGGGCGAGATCTGCGACGTACCGCGATAGAAGGCGCGCCACGCGATGGGGGCGTGCCGGACGCTGAGAACGTATGTGCGGGCGATCAGGCGGTTGAGGCGCCGGTCCACAAAATCGAAATAGTCCTCTTCCCAATGGAGAAGCGGCGGGTGAAGCGCGTCGAGCGCCAGGCCAACGGCCTGGGCGGCACGGCGATGCCCCTCCCCGTACATCGCGGAGAGCAGCAGCACGCCATCGGCGGATTCTTGGGACGGGCGCGCGGCGTCCACCTCCAAACGGCGTTCACCGGTTGCAGCCTGCGGCGGAAAGCACCCGCCTGGGCATGGGGTCATGTCTGGCCTGGCCAAGGATACTATAATTGCCCGCGCCAAGGAAACCAAGCCAGCGACGCCGTTCCTTGACCGCACCCCGGCATTCCTGCCCGCTGGCCGGTGAAGACTAGCGCTGCGAGAGGTGGTGCTCCCCGTGCCTTTTTCAGGTCCTACGAGATACAAGCGTCCGTCATGATTATCCGCTCAAGGCTCTGGCTCGTCCCGGCGATCGCCCTCCTGGCCCTGCCAAGCCTCCTCGGCGCACCGCCCGCGACAGCGCAGGAGGCTGCGTGGCGTCAACTCCGTCTCGCCGCCTCGGGGCCCGCCAAACCCATGCGAGAGGGAATTGTCGTCGCGGCGCGGCGGTACCAACGGCTGAAAGCCGGCCAAACAGTCCAGCAGCAGTCCACCCTCTACCGCGACCAGCGGCGGGTCCTCGCCGCAGGGCGGGAGGGGATTCTCGTGAGGAGCACCCCGGCGCGCGTGGGCCGGGACCGACTGCTTCGCCGCCTGCCGGAGAGCCGGACACTGAGGCAACGGCCCGTACCCGCAAAGGTGGCCGTGGGCACCGTGCCCGTGCGCTATCTCGTCCGCGCCGGCGTCACCTACCGCTACATGCGGAGCCTACGCCTCGTGGCCACCGCCTACAACGGCAGCTACGCCCAGAACGGGCCCTGGGGCGCCACGGCGGCATGGAACGGCATGCCCCTCGTGCGCGGCATGGTCGCCGTGGACCCGAGCGTCATCCCGCTCGGCACGCGCCTCTATGTGGACGGGTACGGACCGGCGCTCGCGGCCGACACGGGATCCGCCATCGTGGGCGACCGCATCGACCTCTATTTCGATCGCAGCGCGCAGCAGACCGCCAAATTCGGCATCAAGACGCTGAACGTCTACGTGCTTGGTCCCGCGAGCGCGTGACGTGGAGCACAGCGGCCGCTATGCTGTTGGCAGACACTAGCCTGCGTGGAGGTAGGACTTGCGGATCAAGCTGCTCTATTTCGCCTACGCGCGCACGGTGCGCGGCAAGGCTGAGGAATACGTCGACTTGGCGGACGGCACCACCGTCGAGGCGCTGCGCGCTGAGCTCGCCACCCGTCTGGGCGACGCCGTGCCACAGTTCCAGCTTGCCCGCAACGCCGGGTACGCGAACCCGCGGGATGAACTTCAGGACGGCGACGAGGTGGCGGTCATTCCGCCGGTCTCGGGCGGCCTGCCGCTGGTCGGGCCGGAGCCCGTCGACGTCGCCGGCCTGATCGCGGCCGTGTCGGGCCCCGACAAGGGCGCCATCTCGGTCTTTCTCGGCACGGTGCGCAACGAGTTCGAGGGCAAGCCCACGGCCGCCCTCCACTATGAGGCCTACAACGCGATGGCCGAGCGCGAACTCGCGCAGATCGTCGATGCGGCCGAGCGCCGCCACGGCTGCCGCGTGAGTGTCTACCACCGCACAGGCACCCTGCAGCTCGAGGAGGTATCGGTCGGCATCGTGGCCGCCTCGGCGCATCGGGCCGAAGCGTTCGCCGCCTGCCGCGAGGTGATCGAGGAGATCAAGCTGCGCGTGCCCGTCTGGAAGCGTGAGATTTCCCCGGATGGACTCGAGGCATGGCACGGCGAGGTCTCGCCGGGCAACGGCGGGTCGGTCTGACATCATATGGATTCCTATCCTGACGAAGGACGGCCGGCCGGGCATCTTGCACTGGCCGTCCGCGCGCAAAAGCGGTATGGTGCCGTCAGGAGTGAACGCCTTGTCGGATCATGACCTGCGGCCTAAAGCGCCGCAAGTTTCGGATATGCTCGGGCGGCCCCTCAGAGATCTGCGCATTTCCCTGACGGACCACTGCAATTTCCGCTGCGTCTATTGCATGCCGAAAGCCGTATTCGGCACGCGGTACCGCTTTGTCGACCATGCCGGTCTCCTGACGTTCGAGGAGATCGAACGCCTCGTCCGCCTCTTCGCTCGGCTCGGCGTCGGCAAGCTCCGCCTCACGGGTGGCGAACCGCTGCTGCGCCCGCACATCGAGGATCTGATCGCCGCGCTCGTGGCGGTACCCGGCATCGAGGACATCGCCGTGACGACGAACGGCTCGCTGCTGACGGCGAGGAAGGCCGAGGCCCTGAAGGGCGCTGGCCTGCGGCGCATCACCATCAGCATCGACTCCCTGAGCGACGAGACCTACCAGGCGATGAACGACG
>JAJZAT010000031.1 GCA_021799275.1 Bacillota bacterium | reverse complement strand
ATGCCGCTCAGTTGGCACCACGGCGTATCACGCGCACATGGCTCGACGTGACGCATCCGTGCGCAGCTCTGCGCCTGATTTTATGCCATCCAGCCCGAGTTGCGGTTACTCCAGAAGAGCCGCACCCATACCATATGGCAAGGACGGTGGAATCGGTGGAGGTCATTCATCCGTCGGTGAAGCGCGCCATGCTCGAGGCCCAGTCGGATCCTGACCGCTACTGGGCATCCCAGGCGGAGGAGCTTCCCTGGTTCCGCAAGTGGGACAACGTCTTCAACTGGACCCCACCGACGTTCCGCTGGTTCGAGGGTGGCCGCACGAACCTCTCGTACAACGCGGTGGACCATCACGTGACGCACGGCCGGGCCGGCCACGCGGCCCTCATCGGCCTGAACGAATGGGGCGAGCGCCGGACGTACACCTACGCCCAGCTCCAGGACGAGGTCAAGCAGGTGGCCCGTGGCCTTCGGGGCATCGGCGTGCGGCGGGGCGACCGTGTCGCCATCTACATGCCGACGATGCCCGAGGCGATCATGGCCATGCTGGCCTGCACGCGCATCGGCGCCATCCACATCGTGATCTTCGCGGGTTTCGGCGGCTCCGCCCTGGCCGAGCGGATCCGCCTCGCCGGAGCCAAGGTGCTCCTGGCCGCCGACCGGACGCAGCGCAAGGGCAAGACGGTCTGGCTCATGCCGATCGTTGAGAAGGCCCTCGAGCAGGTGCAGGTGGAGCGGGTCGTGGTGCTGCGCCGCGGCGAGGGACAGCCGGGCCTCGTGCCGGGGCGCGACATCGACTGGCCGGACTTCATCGCCGCCGGCGAGGGGCAGTCGGACGCCTACGAGGAGATGGAGTCGAACGAGCCCGCCTACATCCTCGCCACATCCGGGACGACGGCGAGTCCCAAGCTTGCGGTGCACGTGCACGGCGGCTACGCCGTCGGCATCCACTCGGCGGCGCGCGTCGTGTTCGGCCTCCGGCCCGACGACGTCTGGTGGTCCACCTCCGACATCGGCTGGGTCGTCGGCCACAGCTACATCGTGTACGCCCCCCTGCTCGTCGGCGCGACGACGATCGCCTACGAGGGCGCGATCGACTACCCGTCGCCAAGCAGCTTCTACCGCATCATCGAACGCGAGAAGGTGAGCGGCATCTTCACCGCGCCGACGGCCGTGCGCATGCTGATGGCCCACGGCACGGCGGCGGCCGCCGGTGTCGACCTCACAGCGCTCGAGCGCGTCTTCTCGGCCGGCGAGGTCCTCAACCCACCCGCCTGGGAGTGGATGCAAAAGGATCTCTTCCAGGACCGCATCCCCGTCATCGACCACTGGTGGCAGACCGAGACGGGCGGCCCGGTGATGGCCAACGCGTGGGGTCTCGGCCTCAGCGCGATCAAGCCTGGCGCGGCGGGCATCCCGATCCCCGGCTGCTTCGCCGAGGTGCGCACGGCGGAAGGCGAACCGGTGGCGCAAGGGGAGAAGGGCATCCTGATCCTGACGCGCCCCTTTCCTGCGCTGACGCCGACGATCTGGCAGGACCCCGAGCGCTACGCCCGCGAGTACTGGCAGCGCATCCCCGGCACGTACTTCACGGGCGACGCTGTGCACATGGACGAGGACGGCTACATCTGGTTCAGCGGCCGCGCCGACGAGATCATCAAGATCGCCGGCCACCGCATCGGCACGATCGAGGTGGAGACCGCCTTCCTGCGCCACCCCGCCGTCGCCGAGGCGGGTGTCACCGGTCGGCCGGACGAGCTGAGAGGAGAAGTGGCCTCCGCGTTCATCGTCTTGCGCCAGGGCCAGCAGCCCTCCGAGGAGCTCAAGAAGGAACTTCTGCAGACCGTCCGGGAAGAGCTCGGCGCGGTCGTGGTCATCGGCGAGATCAACTTCGTCCATTCACTGCCCAAGACGCGCAGCGGCAAGATCATGCGCCGCGTGTTCAAGGCCGTGATCCTGAAGAAGGACCCGGGCGACATCTCGACCATCGAGGACGAAGGCTCGGTGGAGGACGCCCGCGAGGCCTGGCGCGAGATCCAGGCGCAGATCGGCGACTGAGGGGCGACGCGCTGAGGGACCGGGCCGTTCTGGCCAGGTCCCTCTCTTCATCGCTGCATACCGCCAGGCGCGGGCGGCAGACTCTCAAGCATGGGGATCATCCTGGCAGCCCTCTCCGGAGCGTTCATGGCGGTCCAGGGAGCGATGAACGCCACCCTTGGCCGCACCATGGGCCTCCTTTGGATGCTGGCCTCCGTCTACGTCATCGGCAGCCTTGTCGCCATCGCCATCGCGTTGCCCTTCTCCTCGCAGCCGCTGCAGCTTGGCCGCAGTTGGCCATATCTCTACCTGTCGGCTCCAGCCGGCATCGGCATCACTCTCCTGGTGGCCGCGGCCGTCCCGAAACTCGGCATGGTGCGCACCACGACGTTCATCGTGGTGGCCCAGGTGCTGACGGCCGCCGCCATCGACGTCTTCGGGCTCCTGGGCCTGCGCGCGCAGCCCTTCTCCCTATGGCGCCTCGTCGGTGTCGCCGCCCTGGGCCTCGGCGCGTACCTCCTGCTGCGGGACTGGCCGCGGCCCTGAGCGCCTAGCCGAGAGCCTTGCGGGCCAGCGCAAGCTGCGCCGCCACCTGCTGCGGCGCCGTGCCGAGCGACACCCCTCGCCGGCTGGGCGCGAGGTCCGGGTCCAGGAGATCCGCGAGCGCCTCTTGCGTGAAGTGCGGGGAGATGGCGAGCCAGGCGGCCTCATCGAGCCGGTCGAAGTCTCCGCCCTCCGCCAGCGCGGCCTGGACGGCCTTGCCCACGATGTGGTGCGCCTCGCGGAAGGGTACGCCCTTGCGCACGAGGTGGTCGGCAAGGTCGGTCGCGAGGCTCAGGTCGCCGTGCGGGACGCTGGCGCCGCGCAAGGTGAGGGCGGGCAGCATCCTGGCCGCCAGCCGCAGCCCCGCGAGCGTCGTGTCGACGATGCCGAAGACGGCCTCCTTGTCCTCCTGGAGATCCCGCACGTAGGCGAGGGGCAGTCCCTTGATGGTCGTCATCAGGCCAAGGTGCGCCCCGAGCACGCGCCCCGCGCGTCCGCGCAGAAGCTCGCCTCCGTCCGGGTTCTTCTTCTGCGGCATCATCGAGGAGCCGGTGGAGAAGGCGTCGGGCAACTCGATGAGCCCGAACGCGGGCGACGCGTAGAGCACGATCTCCTCGCCGAGGCGGGAGAGATGCAGGGCCGCCGTCGCGGCCGCATGGCCGAGATCGAGCGCGAAGTCCCGGTCCGACACGGCGTCCATGCTGTTCTCGTAGACGGCCCCGAGGCCAAGCTCGGCGGCCGCCAGGGACGGATCGACAGGGATGCCGGAGCCCGCGAGGGCCCCCGCGCCAAGCGGCGATCGGTCGGCCTGGTTGGCCGCCCACAGGAACCTCTGGCGGTCCCGCTCGAACATCCAGAAGTAGGCGAGCCAGTGATGCGCGACGAGCACCGGCTGCGCCGGCTGCAGGTGCGTCATGCCCCACCAGATCTTGTCGCCCTGCCGCTCGCAGAGCGTGAGGAGCGCGGCCTCGACTTCCTGCACCGCCGCGGCGAGTTCCTCCGCCGCTCCCTTGCAGTACAGGTGGAAGTCGAGGGCGACCTGGTCGTTGCGCGAGCGGCCGGCATGGAGATAGCCGCCGATCGGCCCGAGCAGGCGTTCCACCGCGCCGTGCACGTCCTCGTCCTCCGGCAGGATGGCAAGCCCCTTGCCCGCGGTCACCTGTTCGAGCAGGCCCACGAGAGCTGCCTCCAGCTCCGCCGCGATCTGCCCCTCGAGGACACCCGCCGCTCTGAGGCTGTGCACGTGCGCGATCGAACCCCGGATATCCTGCGGGGCCAGCCGCCGATCCCAGTCCACCGAGCGCCCGTAGGCGAAGAAGAGGGGATCGGGCCCTTCGGCGAAGCGGCTGCCCCAGATCGGTGACGTGTCCGAAGCGTCAGGCATGGCTCTTCTCGGTCTGCGCCTTGGCGTAGGCCTGGGACTGGAGCCCGTAGAGCTTGATGAAGCCGACCGCCGCCTGGTGGTCGAAGAGGTCGCCGGTACCGTACGTGGCGAGGTCGTGGCTGTAGATCGCCTGCGGCGACTTGCGGCCGATGACCGTCACCTTGCCGTGCGCGAGCTTCAGCTTGACCTCGCCCGTCACGGCCTGCTGCGTCGACGCGATGTAGGCCTGCAGGGCCTCGCGCAGCGGGGTGAACCAGAGCCCGTTGTAGACCGTCTGCGCGAAGGTCTGCTCGATGCCCGCCTTGTGCTGCAGGAGCTCGCGCGGCAGCGTCAGGAACTCGAGCTCCTGGTGCGCCGCGATCAGCAGGGCGGCCGCCGGTGCCTCGTAGATCTCGCGGGACTTGATGCCGACGAGCCGGTCCTCCATCAGGTCGATGCGCCCGACCCCCGCGGCGCCGGCGACCGCGTGCGCCTCCGCGATCAGCGGCACGGGTCTGAGCGCGATGCCGTCGATCGCGACCGGCGCGCCGGCCTCGAACGCCACGGTCACCTCCTTGACCTCCGCCGTCTCGGGATTGGCCGTCCACTCGTAGCACGCCTCAGGCGGCGCGTTCCAGGGGTCCTCGAGCACGCCGCCCTCGACGCTGCGTCCCCAGAGGTTCGCGTCGACGCTGAACGGCGCGTCGAGCGTCGCCTGGACCGGAATGCCGAACTCCGCGGCGTACGCGATCTCGTCCGCCCGCGTCAGACCCCACTCCCTGGCCGGGGCCACGATCTCCGTACCGGGGCGCAGCGTCGCGATCGCAACGTCGAAGCGGACCTGGTCGTTGCCCTTGCCGGTCGAGCCATGGGCGATCGCCTGGGCGCCGGTTTCGTCCGCGACGCCGCAGAGCGCCTGGGCGAGCAGGGGCCGCGCGAGGGCGGTCGCGAGGGGGTAGCGGCCCTGGTAGAGGGCGTTCGCCTGCAAGGCCGGCCAGAGGTAGCCCTGCGCGAACTCCTCCTTGAGGTCGATCACGCGCACGTCGATGGCGCCCGCGGCAAAGGCCCGCTGCGTCAGGACGGAGGTGTCCTTGGCCTCGCCGACGTCGATCGTCGTCGCGATCACCTCGTAGCCCCGCTCGGTGAGCCAGTGGATCGCGACGGATGTGTCGAGTCCGCCGGAGTACGCCAGGACCAGTCTCTTCGTCATCTTCTCTTCCTCCCACTAGGCGGCCAGAACGGCCCAGAGCACGGCCTTCTGCACGTGCAGGCGGTTTTCTGCCTCGTCGAACACCCGGGACTGCGGGCCCATCAGCACCTCGTCCGTGACCTCCTCGCCGCGGTGGGCCGGCAGGCAGTGCAGGAAGATGGCCTCCGGATGCGCCTTTCGCATCAGCTTCTCGTCCACGGTGAAGCCCGTGAACGCCAGGCGTTTCTGGTCAGAGTCCTTCTGACCCATGGAGAGCCAGGTGTCCGTGATCACCACGTCGGCGCCGGACACGGCGGCCACGGGATCGGTCAGCAGCGTGGGCGGATGCTCCTTGACGTGCGGCAGGTCGAGCACCTCCTGCGCCGGACCGTAGCCGTCCGGCGTCGCGGCCCGCAGCGTCAGGCCGAGCCGCGCGGCGGCCTGGATCCACTCCTGCAGCATGTTGTTGCCGTCGCCGACATAGGCGATCTCGATGCCGTTGAAGGTCCCCTTGACCTCGCGGATCGTCTTGAGGTCCGCAAGCACCTGGCAGGGGTGGTAGTGGTCCGTCAGGGCGTTGACCACGGGGATGTCGGCGACCGACGCCAGCTCCGCGATCTCCGTGTGGGCACCTGTGCGCACCACGAGCGCCTGCAGGTAGCGGGAGAGCACCCTTGCCGTGTCCCCCACCGTCTCGCCCCGCGAGAGCTGCATCTGGTCCTCGGTCATGTAGATCGTGTCGGCGCCGAGATGCTTCGCCGCCACCTCGAAACTGACGCGCGTCCGCGTCGACGGCTTGCGGAAGAGAAGGCCGATCGTCTGGCCGCGCAGCACGTCCGCGTGGCGACCCTCGAGACTCGTCGCGGTCTCCAGGAGCGCCATGATCTGCCCAGCGGAAAGATCCCCGAGCGTCAGGAGATCCCGACCTTGCAGACTGAGAGCGGTCACGGACACGGGGAATCTCTCCTCTCATATGCATGCATAAAGAGACAGACGGGTTCACCCCAGCCGCCAAGACCGATCGGTCGGCAGCTACGGGCGAACCCGTCTATCGTCGCGTCGAAATGGGCAGGGAAACGGGAGGAGCCGTCTGCCGCCGTCCCTTCAGCATGACAACCCCTCCCCTTCGCCTGTGACGTCAGTATACGTGGGTTTCGTATTTCATGCAATACCTATTCACAAAGAGTTTGCTGTCAGGTGGTGGAGGCGGTGAACGTCGTCTTGACCGCGAACAGGTGCCAGCCGTGCCCGTCGCGGTAGCGGCCCGAGAAGCGCGCCTCGTAGTGCGCACCCTGCGCGAGCGGGCGCACCGGCAGGATCGCGGCGCTCATGCCGAGTTCCTGGGGGTTCTTGTCCACCTTGGGCGTGAGGAGATGGTAGGGGACCGCTCGTCCGTTCTCGGTAAGAGCGGCCGAGGTGACGTCGAGGCTCTTCACGCCGGTGCCGAAGAACGAGACGGTGACGGGATAGCCCGCGGGATACTTGGCGCCGGGGAAGTTGGCCAAGGGGTCCGGGATCTCCCCCGCCTCGAACGCGCGGGGTATCCCCGACTGCCCGGGCACCGGCCAGACGACGGCCTGGGCGTCCGGAACCTCGGCGCGGCTCTCCCAGCCGGCATTCAACGTCGTCACCGGCAGGTCGTCGCTCTGCGACGCCCGGCCAGCGATGCCGAATCCCATGCTGGTGAGCCCCGGGTCGATCAGGCCGAAGCGATGGTAGATGGAGTTCAGCCAGAGCGAGACCGCCTGCGCGGTGCCCACGCCGAAGGCCATCACCTCGCTGTCGCCGTCGCCGTTGTAGCCGAACGCGACGTCCCGCGCCCAGGGCGTGCGTCCCGTGTAGAGCGGCCAGCCCGGCGTCTCGTTGTGCACCGAATCGGTCAAGGTGCCGTAGCGCCTGAGGTTGTCGTAGAAATAGCGGCTGTGGGCTCGCGACGCGCCCTCGAGAGACACGGAGAGCCGCCAGGGCCGCACGCCCGCCATGGCACGAATCCCGTTGACCGCGGCGAGGGCCTGGTAGGTGGCGGCGTCGTACGGTCCAACCGCCGTCTGCGCCGATTTCGCCACGGTGACACGCCAGGTGTAGCTGAAACTGCGGCCGGGCATCAGGACGTCCACCCTCAGGCTGTGACGTCCCGTCGTCAGTGGAGCCTGGGGCAGCGCGCTCAGGTACGGCGCCGGCAGCCCCGAGATGATCGGTCGGCCGTCGACATAAAGCGTGCCGTAGCCCGTGTAGGCGTCCGACAGCTGGGCCTCGATCGGCACCTTGCGCAGCATCAGCGTGGCGCCGGGCTCGGGCGACACCTGCCAGAGCACGGGCCCGCGCGACTCCACGCCGCCCCAGCCGGCCGCAAGGGCCGCCGCCAGGATGAGCCCGACCGCGGCCCACACGGGACCCCGGCTCAAAGGATGCGCTGGCCGAGGGCGGAAAGCGCCAGTTCGGCGGCGAGCCGACCGGTGCGGTTCTGGATGTCCAGGATCGGATTCACCTCGACGATCTCCATGGACCTAAGGATGCCCGCATCGTAGAGCATTTCCATCGCGAGATGCGCCTCGCGGTAGGTGATGCCGCCCTGGTGCGGCGTGCCGACACCGGGCGCGCTGTCGGGGTCCATGACGTCCATGTCGAAGCTCACGTGCACCCCTGAAGCCCCCTCGACGTGCTTGAGGGCCCGGTGCATCACCTCGCGCATGCCAAGCTTGTCGACGTCGCTCATGGTGTAGACGTGGATGCGGGAGTTGCGCAGGGCCTCGCGCTCGAGCGGGTCGAGCTCGCGGATGCCGATCGCCACGACCCGCTCCTCGCGGATGAAGGGGGCGCTGGCGCGCGCCGCCAGCAGGGCGGGATTGCCGCGCCCGACCGACGCGGCGAGCGGCATGCCGTGGATGTTGCCCGACGGCGACGTCTCGTCCGTGTTGAAGTCGCCATGGGTGTCGAACCAGAGGATGGCGGGGTCCGGCTCGGCGCGCGCCACGCCGGCGATCGTGCCGATGGCGATCGCGTGGTCGCCGCCGAGGACCAACGGGAACTCCTGGCGCTCGATGATGCCGTCCACGACCTCGCCCAGGCGCTGGCAGCTTTCCACGATCTCGTCCAGGTACTTGAGCTTCGGGTTGCCGATGTGGCTCTCTTCCGGCAAGGGCACCTTCATGTCGCCGAGGTCGCGCACCGTGCGGCCGATCTGCTCGAGGCGCTGCTTGAGTCCGGCGTAGCGGATCGCCGACGGGCCCATGTCGACGCCGCGCCGGCCGGCGCCGAGGTCCATCGGCACGCCGACGACTGCGATGGGACGGTCCACAGGTCAAGATCCTTCCTGCAACAGGCTGGATTATGCAACCACAGTATAAACGCCCCGGCCTGGGTGGAAAAGCTTCCGACCCCAAAGCAGGTGGTGCGCGCTGCATACGAAGAGTCTGCCCTCGTGCCCACTAGGCCCATGTCCTGGACCGCAGCCGCGCAGCCGACCCGACGCGGCCGCGGCACCCCTGCAGCCCTTCTGTCGGGCGGCTGTCGCCCTCCTGTCGTTGTCTCGGCCCTTCGTCGAGCCTACATTGGAAGGGAGGTGCTTAAGATGCGCATCGACGGCAGTCGCGTTCGTCTCGAGAGAACGCGCCGAGCCTGGACCCAGGCAGAGTTGGCCGCGCGCTCCAGCGTCGATGTGCGGACCGTCCAGAGGCTTGAGCGAACCGGGCAGACCTCCTTGGCAACGGTTCAGGCGATCGCTCGGGAATTCCACGTGGATCCCTCGCAACTGACGGACGACCCGGTGCCCCGCTTTCAACTGCAAGGTCCCGAGCCGTTGCCGACGCGAGGTGCGCTCTTCTGGATCCTCTACGTCCTGACTTTCTCCGGTGTCATCCTGGCGGGCCTGCGCATGTTCGGCTTGCAGCAGTGGTTCGTGCTCGCGGCCGCGGCGGGTGTCGCTCTGCTCGTGTACGGCCGGCGTCGGCACGACCTGCGGGCGTTCGGCGCCATCGCGATCTCATCGACGGTCAGCCTGCTCTGGTACTTCCCGCTCACCTTGCCCGCGTCGCTATTCTCCGTGGCGCTCTATCTCCTGCTGGCGCGCCGGCTGGCGCGCGGCCGCGAGGAAGCCGCGTCCGCGGGGCCCGGCCCGCAGGGACAGTAACGCCGCTTCCGGTTGTCGGGATGGCGCAACGTTCCGCTCCCGTTCCCTTCGCGGTCGCGAACACGCAATCGACATCACGTTGGCAACGCGGCTGGATGGCCCCAGCCGCGCTCCGCCCCACCCCTGCCGACTTGCCTGCTCAGAGCCCCTGGTAACTGCCGATGTAGGCGTTCTCGGGATAGCCACGGTCCTCCCAGTAGCCCATGACGACATCCTGGCCGAGGCCGATGCCGGTCAGCCACTTGACCGATTTGTAGCCATACATGCCCGGCACGACCAGCCGCACCGGCGCGCCCTGGGTCCTCGGCAGCGGCCGCCCGTTGATCTCCCAGGCGATGAGCGGCCGGTAGCGGGCGATCTGCTGGGCATCGAGGCCATCCCAGTAGACGCCGTCGCCCGATCGGAAGGTCACCCAGGGCTGACGGGCCGGCTGCCAGCCAAGCCGGAGCAGAAGGTCCTGGAGGTCGACGCCGCGGAAGGCGACGCCGTCCACCGCCCAGCCCGTGACGCAGGTGAAGTCGAGGCGGCGGGTCTCGGCACGCATGGCGGTCAGCTCCGGAAACGTGAACTCCTTGTGCCCATCGGCCACGCCTTCGATGCGCAGGCGATAGGCCGACCGGGAGATCGCCGGATAACCGTCGGTGACGGTGTACGGCACGAACCCGGGCAAGGTGCCGCCGGTCTCGCTGAGGACGCCGGACGGCCCTCCGCCCAGCGCCGCCCCGACGCCGAGGCGCAGCATGCCGGGCAGGTAGTAGGCGGCGGGCAACGCCAGCAGGCTGCCGAACCCCCAGCGCAGGAGGTTGCGCCGCGAGATGCCCGGCCGCTGCGGCCCGTTCGCCCTTCGGCTCGGCCACCACCGCCTCGGACGTTCGTCGAGCAGGTGCACGACGAGCCACACCACGAGTCCCGCCGCCGCCAGGGCATGCACCCAGGTGGCGACCCCGCGGATGACGCCCCCGCCCAGCAGCAGGCCGAGCCCGCTCAGAACCAGTACCACGACGAGGCCGAACGCCGTGCGGTGGCTTGCCGTCCCACCCTTCGGCGGCCAAGGGAAGAGGCGCAGCGAGGCGATGAGCAGTCCGGCGCCGTAGAGCAGGCCACCGTACGTGTGCAGGGCCTGCGCCCAGGGCAATGCCGGACCAAGGGCGCTGCGCAGCGGCGCCGAGAAGATGGCGAGTCCAGTAAGGATGAACGCGAGCAGGAGCGCCGCATGGCGCCAGTGCCGCGCGAAGAACGTGCGCGCCAAGTCCCAGTGCTCCCCCACGGGCTCGGTTGCCACCATTGTACCTCCGGCTGGCAAGCGGGGAGTGCCGGACTCTTCGTCAGCCTTGGAGCAGGGCGCTCAGCGTCACGGGCTGGAGACGGAGCTGCCGCGCCATGGCCAAGGCTTGCCTAAGGCGCCTTAGCCCTTCCGCGTCGTCGCGCAAGGCGATGATGTCGCCGGGATGAAGGGTGCGGGGCCAGACATGGACCGTCTCGTCCGCGCCACCGACATTCCACAGCACCAGGCGCTCGCCTTCCGCCCTGGCCGCCCGCTGCCAGGCGCGATCGAACTGCCCGTAGGGCGGGCGCAGGTAGCGCGGCCCGGTTCCCAGGGCGTCCGCGACCAGCCGTGCGGTCGAGGCCACCTCGCGCCGCACCCGATATTCGGGCATTCCGCGCATCGCCCGGTGGTGGTAGCCGTGGTTCGCGACCTCGCTGCGCGCCTCCTGGATCTCGAGCAGCATCTGAGGATCGTCGGCGACGGCCTGGCCGCTGACAAAGAAGGTGGCCTGTGCCCCCTGCCGCCGCAGGAGCTGCAGCATGGCCGGCACGATGCGACCTTCCGGCCCGTCGTTGATCGTGATGGCGATGACGGGCCGGTCGGTCTTGACGCGCGCAAGAACGTCGGCGGGGGTCGGGTGGGGTGCGGGCAGCAGGGACCAGAGCGCAAGGGGCCAGAGAAGATGCGTAGATATCCCCCCTGGCTAGCATGTCCCGCGTGCCGCGGAGAGCCGCCGCCCGTCGGAAGGAAGCCCGGGTCTATCGCCCGAACTTTCCCTCATTCGTCCAAAGGACAAGGGAGCATGCCGATGGCGACGCTGCGCAAGGCGACGGCGGGTGACGCCGTGGCGATCGCGGAGCTGATCGAATTGAGGCGCCGGCAGTACGCGGCGTACCAGCCGGTCTTCTGGCGCGTGGCGCCCGACGCCGTCGCACGGCAGGTTCCCTATCTGCGGGAGCTGCTTGAGCGGAGCGACACCATCGCCTTGGTCGCGGAAGCGGAGGGAGGCCATCTCGGCGGCGCCCTCGTCGCCAGGATCGTGCCGTCGCCGGCCGTCTACGCGCTTTCCGGCCCCACCTGCAGCATCGACGACTACTGGGTGGCCGACCGCCAGGCGTGGGACACGCTCGGCCGTGCGCTCCTGGCCGAAGCCTGCCGCCTTGCCAGGGAGATCCACGGCGCCGCGCAGGTGGTCGTCGTCTGCGCCCAGCAGGATGAAGCCAAGCGTGCCATGTTGGCCGGCGCCGGCCTCACGGTGGCGAGCGAATGGTGGACCAGGCCCCTGTGACGGACGGGCAGCCACGTTGCCCGCGGAGAACAGGCGATGATCCGAGGAAAAGAGGTCTGACATGCCGCCGAGGCGCCGTCCACCCGCCCGCAGCTTCTTCGGGACCGGCCTTGCCCTCGCCCTGGTCACAGTGCTCTCCTTCTCGGCCACGGCGCCGATAGAGACGGCGACATGGTCCGCGCAGGCCCCCCTGACCGGCCCGCTCACCGTGCCGGATCCCCTCGCGCGCACGCTCGTGCTGCGCACGGGCAGCTTCGCGGTGCGCTGGGACGGCGCGGCAGGCGCACTCACCGTACTCGCTGACCGGAACCCCGGGCACCCGGTATTCGCGACGCTGCCGCACACCGCGTTCATCGCGGCGTCGGTCGGCCAGATGGCTGCCCCGGAGCACCTGGGCTATTTCAGCCTTCAGCGCACGACGTCCCTCAGCTACACGCGCCAGACGGTCACGGCCGTCGGCGCAAGCCACGGCGCCGTGCTCGTGCGCGGGCGCCTAGTCGGCGCACTCGGCCGGAGCGTCCCCTACGTGTTTGAGCTCAAGGCGGACGGGCCGGGCGCCCTCTCCTACCGCGTGCGGGCCGGACGTCCGGCCGACCGGGTCTATCTGAGCTGGCGCTCCGAGCCCCGGGAGGCCTACTACGGCTTCGGCGTCCAGTTCAGCCTGCTCGACATGCAGGGCGAAGTGGTGCCGATGCTGCCCGAGGAGCACGGCTACGGCCGTGGCAGGGAGCCGCTCACGCTACTGGCTGACGTCGTAGACGGCGGCGCCGGCGGCCACTACTACAACACCTACGCCCCGGTGCCATTCTTCCTGACGAACGATATGCAAGCCCTCTACAGCGAAAACCGGGGCTACCAGGCCTTCAACTTCCGCGACCCGAACCTCGGACAGCTCGAGGTGGACGCCCCGGCCGCCCACGGTCTTCTCTTCGCCGGATCCTCGCCAGCCGGGCTGCTGCAGGCGTATGGCGCAGCCACGGGCCACATGCAGCCCCTGCCCGGCTGGACCCAGCATGGCCTCGTCCTGGCCGCGGAAGGCGGCACAGGGGCCGTGCTGACCCGTCTCAAGACGCTCTTGGCCCACGGCGTCGCCGTCAAGGGGCTCTGGATCCAGGACTGGACCGGCCTGCACCGCACGAGCTTCGGCGAGCAGGTGGTGTGGAACTGGCAACTCGACCTGTCCCACTATCCCCACTGGCAGGAACTGCTCGACTTTCTGCACCGGCACGGCATCAAGCTGCTCGGTTACATCAACCCGTTTCTGACCGACACCGGCAAGCCCATGGGGCCACAGAACCTCTATCTCGTCGCGAAGGCCAAGGGCTACCTCGTCGACAGCGCCTCGGGCGTCCCCTACGCCTTCCACTACCCCGGCAACACCGCCTACCTTGTCGACCTCGGCAATCCGCAGGCGGCGAGGTGGCTCGAGGGCATCATGCGGCGGCAACTGGTCGGGAACGGCTTCGACGGCTGGATGGCCGATTTCGGCGAGGAACTTCCGATTGGCGCCCGCACATCGCACGGCATCGCCACGGCGGCGGACCACAACATCTACCCCGTCCTCTGGGCGAAGCTGAACCAGGCGGTCCTGAAGAGCGCGGGCCTCGAAGGCAAGGCCTTCGTCTTCCTGCGCTCCGCCTTCTCCGGCAGCGAGGCCTACCTGCCGTCCATCTGGCTTGGCGACCAGCTCGAGAGCTGGGGTCCGGAGAATGGCCTCGAGTCTTCCGTCACCGCCTTGCTCAGCGCCGGTCTCTCCGGCTTTCCCACGGCCTATGGGGACCTCGGCGGCTACACCTCGTTCGCTGAGTTCCCGCTCCATTACGTGCGCACCCCGGAGCTGCTCATGCGCTGGATGGAGGTGGACGCCTTCACGAGCATCATGCGCAGCCACGAGGGCAACCTGCCCGCGAAGAACGCGCAGGTCTGGAGTGGACCCGCGATCATGCGGGAACTTCGCCGCATGACGGATCTCTACGCCGCCCTGGCGCCCTACCGCGAGAAGCTGATGCGAGCCGCCGACCGCAGCGATGCGCCGCTTGACCGCCCGGTCTTCTTCAACTACCCTGCGGACGCCGAGGCCTACCGTCTCGGCAGCCGCCAATTCATGCTCGGGCCTGACGTGCTGGTCGCGCCGGTGTACGGGCCCAATGTCCACTCCGTCAACGTCTACGTCCCCGCAGGGGACTGGCGCGAGATCTGGACGAACCAGACCTACCGCGTGTCGCACGGCACCTTCGTCCGGGTGCCGGCACCGCTCGGGCAGCCGGCGGTGTTCGCGCGTAGCGGCAGCCAGGCGGACCAGGAGCTGACACGGGCGGTGCGGAGCCTCGCGCCCTAGGCTGCCGCAGTTGGCGACGGGCCAGCGTGGACGCGAGACGGAGGGCGAGCGGCAGGATGCCGGAACGCTCCGATCACTAGGCAGGTCTGCGGACGCCCGCGCTTGCAGTTTATTAGGGCGCCCTCCTGACGCGCACGCTAGCTGCGAGAACCAACGTCAGGGGGATTCGCCGTGCTGCCCTTCCTCGCACTCGTACCGCCGCCTGCCGTCACCCTCAACCTGCCGGCCGACCCGCGTCCGAAGGAGCCGGTGCGCCTCGTCATCGACACCGATCGCCGAACCCTCAGCGTCTATTCGGATCGGAAACTGTACCGCACGTTCCCGGTGGCGGTCGGCAAGCCGTCCACGCCGACGCCGCTCGGCAGTTGGCAAATCGCCCAGAAGGCCGTCTGGGGCGGCGCCTTCGGCACGCGCTGGATGCGCCTCTCGATCCCTTACGGCATCTATGGCGTCCACGGCACCAACAACCCTGGCTCCGTAGGGCACTTCGCGTCGCACGGCTGCGTACGCATGCTCAACCGCGACGTCGAACAGGTCTACGCCTGGGTCGAGGAAGGCACGGCCGTCGATGTCGTGGGCACACCGCCGCGTCGCGCGGTGGCCGAGGGCTCGCGCGGCAGCGAGGTGAGCGACATTCAGCGGGCGCTCCTCGCTACGGGCGACTACCAGGGTCCGGTGTCCGGGGTCTTCACCACAGAGCTGACGACGGCCGTGGAGAAGTTCCAGCAGAGCCACGGCATGCGGGTGACCGGGGTCGTCCACCGCTCCACCTACGAGGCGCTCGGCCTCTACCCGCCGAAGCGCGTCGATCCGCCCTGGCTCGAGAAGGCGTCGAGATCGCCGGCCAAGGACCAGGGGCCGATCGCGCCGCAGCGCCATAGACCCGTCCTCCTCGCAACGCGCGGGGCGGCGTCCGGGGCCCCGCGCCGGCTCATACCGATGGGCCGGGATTCCTCCGGGGCGCCGGGGTGAGGCGGGCGGGGTTGCGCCAGATCTCGCGCAGCAGTTCCGCCTCGCGCCGTCCGATCTCGGCTCCGCGAAGTCCTTCGGCCGTTGCCAGTTCCGCCCCGCGCAGCGGGAGCCTCAGACGATCCAGGACGCCCTCGCGGCCGTAGAGTCCGGCAAACGCCGCGATCCGGCGGCTGCCGCCCGTGAGCACGAGGACGTCCGCGGCATCCGCGCCGCCCCTCGCCAGTGCTTCACGCCATACGGGGCGGGCCGCCGTGGCCGAAACCTCAGCGCGCAGCCGCACCGCCGCTTCCGCGAGGCGCCGCTCCTCGCGCGGCCAGCCAAAAGCCCGCCAGCGGCGCAAAGCCTCGTCGGGGTCTCCCCTGGTCCAGCCGACGAGACGCGGCACCGGTCCTGCGATGGGTCTCGTCGGGCGCAGCGACGGCAGAACGGCAGCGAGCACGCCGTCCTCCGAGGCCCAGCGCAGCGGCTGGTAGCCGCCCGGTGCCCTGAGGAGGCGCCAGAGTTCCTCCCCGACGCGCTCTTGCGACACGCCCTTCAAGGCGGGCGCGAGTTGCCGGGCCGTTTCCCTGAGCTGCGGGTCGAGGCGCCAGCCGAGCTCGGCCGCCAGGCGATAGGCCCTGAGGATGCGCAAGAGGTCTTCCTTCAGGCGCTCCGCGGCCGGACCCACGGTGCGCAGGAGCCCGCGACGAAGGTCGCCGAGGCCGCCCGAAGGGTCGTGCAGGCGGCCCGAAGCGTCGAGCGCCAGCGCGTTCGCCGTGAAGTCGCGACGGCTGAGGTCCTCCTCCAGGGTTGCGCCGAAGCGAACCTCGTCCGGGTGGCGCCGGTCCAGGTAACGGCCCTCGCTGCGCAGCGATACCACCTCGAGACCCGCCTGCGGCCCGTGCAGGACGCCGAATGCGTCGAGACACCGTTCGGGCCAGCCGAGGATGTCCCTCGCGCGCTCCGGCAGCAGGGCCGTCGCCAGGTCGTAGTCGTGCGGCGTGCGCCCGAGCAGCATGTCGCGCAGGGCGCCTCCGACGAGGTAGGTCTCGCCTTCGCGCGCGAGAGCCTGCCACGTCGACCGCACCGCTTCGGGCAGCCGGCCGGGCAGGTTCTCCTGCTTCAGGCGCCGCGCAGCCATCTGAGGAGTTCCGACGTCGAGGGCGCGATCGCCTCGACGCCGAGTTCTGTGAAGACCTCTTCGGCGTGCTCACCCAGGGCGCCACCGACGACGCCGCAGAAGTCGTAGCGGCGCGAGGGGTCGATCCGCCGCGCTCCATCCACGGTCAGGAAGTCGTCGACGTTGTCGCCGACCATCAGCACTTGGCTGGCCCGCACGGCCTCGGCGAGATACCGGAGCCCCTGGCCGTCCGGCTTGCGGTACGGACCGTCGCCCGTCAGGCAGAAGTTCTCCGGGAAGTGGATGGCGAAGCCGAACCGCTCCGCCGACGCCCGCAGCTCTCCCAAGGTGCGGCCCGTGTAGATCGCTTTCGGCGCGCGCAGCAGAAGGAGTTCGGCCGCCTCCACGAGGCGCCGCTCCTGCTGCCAGAGACCATCGCGCGGCGAGGCCAGCACGGGCGGTCGCCCGTACATCTCCTCGACCCTGGCGGTACCCGCGTAAATTTCGCAGAACACACCGAGCACGACGTCTCGCCCAGGTTCCTGGGCGAGACCCGCGGCGCGCACCGCGCCTTCGACGCCACCACCCGCGAGCTTCGCCTCGCGCGCGAGGGCCCTGAGGTCCCGGCGGCCGTCCTTCTGCGCCCAGGTCGCCACGGCGGCGACATCCCACTCGTCGTTGAAGCCGCCGGCGACGCGCAGCGCCGCCATCTCCTCGTCGGTCAGCCAGCCGCCGACGCTCGCTCCGAGGAAGTGCTCGACCGTCTGGCGGGCGGCCTCGTTGTACGATGCGCGCACGTCGATGAGCACGCCGTCGACGTCGAACACGACAAGATCGATCGCATCCAATCGTCTCTCCTCCAATAAGAAAGCCCCGCCTGCGGCGGGGCTCCCATCTAGCGCTTCGAGAACTGCGGCCGCTTGCGCGCAGCCTTGAGACCGTACTTCTTGCGCTCCTTCATCCGCGGATCGCGGCGAAGGAAGCCCATCCGCTTGAGCGGCACCCGGTATTCCGGGTCCACCGTCAGGAGCGCCCGCGCGAGTCCGTGCCGCACGGCGCCGGCCTGTCCGGCCACGCCGCCGCCCTCGACGCGGCAGATCACATCGTAGCGGCCCTCGGCCGAGACGGTGCGGAGCGGCGCCATGACGAGCATCTGCAAGGTGCTGATCGGGAAGTACTCCTCCACCGAACGGCCGTTGACCGTGAACTTGCCGCTGCCGGCCACGAGACGCACGCGCGCCGTCGCGCTCTTGCGCCGGCCTGTGCCGTAAAGCTGTACCGCCATCAGGACTTCGTACCTCCCAGCTTGAGCTCGGTGGGCTGCTGCGCCTCATGCGGGTGATGCGGCCCGCTGTACACCTTCAGCTTGCGGAAGAGATCGCGGCCGAGGCGGTTCTTGGGCAGCATGCCGCGCACCGCCTTCTCGATCACGCGCTCCGGGTGACGCTCCTGCATGTGCCGCAGGCTCGTCTCGCGGATCCCCCCGGGATAGCCGGTGTGGTGGTAGTAGATCTTGTCCTCGTACTTGTTGCCCGTGACCCGCACCTTCTCGGCGTTGATCACGATCACGTAATCGCCGTTGTCGATCGACGGCGTGTAGGTCGGCAGGTGCTTGCCACGAAGCACCGCGGCCACCTCCGTCGCCAAACGGCCCAGAACCATTCCATCCGCGTCCACGATGTGCCAGCGCGGGACGACATCCTCGCGCCTCGTCATAAGCGTGCGCTGCAAAGCGGGCAAGCCTCCCCGAAACGTACCATCCCCAGGATGGCGCATAATGCAATGGTAGTCATCAGACACGTCGGCTGTCAAGCGGATTTGGTGGACCGTAGGCGACGCCGAGCAGCGTGAGGCCATGCGCGGGAGCCAGCGGCATACCCTGCGGCGGCGGTCCCTCGGCCAGCATCCGGCCCAGGCTCTCCGTTGCCGCGCGACCCTGCCCGACCAGCAGCAGGGCGCCCACGACGTGGCGGACCATGTGATAGAGGAAGCCGTCGGCCGTGAGGCGTACCTCGAGACCGCCATCCACCTCGAGCACCTCGGCTGCATGGAGCGTACGCACCGTACTGCGGCGGGGGCTGCCCGCCCCGCCGTACGGGGCGAAGTCGTGGCGTCCAAGGAGCGGCGCGAGCGCCGCACGCATCGCCCCGAGGTCGTACGGTCCCGGCCGGTGGAGGGCGATGCGGCGCAGGCGTGGGTCCGGCACCTCGCCCCGGTCGACGCGATAGGCGTACGTCTTCTCGATGACGCCCTGCAGCGGACGGAACTCGCCCTCCGGCAGATCGCACAGGCGCACGCGCACGTCTTCGGGCAGGAAGTGGTTCAGCGCGGCGCGATAGCGCTCCGGCGCAAGGCTCCGCTCGGTGCGCGCCCACGCCACCTGCCCGAGGGCGTGGACGCCCTGATCGGTGCGGGACGCGCCGAGCACCCGCACGGGATGTCCTTCGATGGCGGCCAATGCCGTCTCCATCGCCAGCTGCAGCGTGGGCTCGCTCTGCTGCAGCTGCCAGCCGCAGTAGCGCGTGCCCTCGTAGGCGACGACGAACCTCATTTGAGCCACCAGGGCAGGGCGAAGGCGGCTGTCAGAAGCGGCAGCCAGCCAAGCGCGAGGCCGCTCCAGTCGATGCGCGGCGGCTCGTGCTGAGGGCCGAAGCCGCGTAGTACGAGCGCCTCGCCGAGGGCTCCGGCCGTACGCATGCTCTGCGCCACCCAGGCACCGGCCAGGGCCGTCCACTGCCGCAGGCCCGAGCGCCCGGCGAGGAACCTGCGCGCGAGCCAGATGCTGCGCGCGCTGCGCGCCGTCTCGGGGATCATGCGCAGGGTGACGAACGCCATCACCTCGAGATCGCGCCCGGCGACGCCGAAGGGTCCGAGCAGCCGCCCAACCCGGCCGAGGCTGCTCGCAAGGCCGATCGGGCCCACGATGCCGAGTACGACCTGCCCCTCACAGAGCACCGCCCAGAGGCGAAGCGCGGTGGAGAGGCCCTCCTGCAGGCGGACGGCCATGCCGCCAGGCGCGAACAGATGCGCGACCATCGCGAGCAGGCCGAGCGCCAGCATGGCGCGCCAGGGCACGCGCCCCAGACCCTCCCGCCCCACGAGGTAGCCGGAGGCCAGTAGGAGGGCGAGCAGCGAGGGCCAGATCGCCTGGTCGACCCAGGTGACGAGCACCCAGGCGACGAGCACGATCACCTGCGCCTCCGCCTTGCGCGCCACCGCTCCACCTCCTCTGCGAGATCGTGCATGCCATCCCGGGTCCCGAGGGTCCAGGCGAGATCCGACGCCTGGTCTGCTGGCCAGCGCAGAAGGCGCTGCCGTTCGGCGGTCATGGGGCCGCCCGGCCAAGGTCCGCCGTGGCCCGGCACCGGCAGAAGCGCCGTGCAGGCGGCCGCCTCCGCCTGGGAGGAGAGCGTCATCACGATCGCGCCGGGGCAAGCCCCGGCGGCCTGCCAGAAGAGTTCCTGCCCTTCGGGATCGAGTCCCGCGGTGGGCCGGTCCATCAGGAGCAGCGGTCGCCCGCTGCCGCAAACCGCCGCGAGCGCGAGCCGCCTGCGCTCACCGCTCGAGAGCTCCTGCGGCGGCCGGTCGAGGAGGCGATCGCCACCAAGCCGCGCCGCGAACGCCTGGCCCAGGGAACCGATCGCCTCGGCCGCTGTGCGGCCGAACAGGATCTGCTCGACCTCCTCGGGCGCGTAGGCGACATCCGCCGCCTTGCGCGCATGCCCCGCCACACGGATCTCGCCTCTGTGCCGGCGTACGCCCGCCATCGCCTCCAGAAGCTGCGTCGCCGCGGCTCCCCGCCAGCCGACAAGGCCCAGGATGGCGCCCCGTTCCAGGCTGAGGCTGTACGGTCCCGACTCGCCAAGCGAGAACTCGATGAACTCGATCACGACGTCCAGATCTCCCGCAGCACGTCGGCGACCTCAGCTCCGCCGAACTCGCTCCAGAAGTCGGGCCGCCGCAGCACATGGGAACCCACCAGGGCCTCCAGGCTGTCCGACTTGAGGACCCCCGCCTCGGCGCGGTAGATCCGATCGGCCAGCCGCACGAGTTCGGGGTCATGGCTCGCCAGGATGACGATGCGTCCCGCCGCCCTCAGGCGACCGACCGCCCTGCGCAGAACCGCCTGGGCTCGCGGCGCGATCCGCGCCGTCGGCTCGTCCAGCACGAGGCACAGGGCTCCGGTCGCGAGCAGCCCGCAAAGCGCGCGGTAGGTCGGCTCCGCGGCATCGTCGAGATCCTCGCGCGGCAGGTCCAGAAGCCGCTCGATCTCCCGCAGCACAGCCTCGGGGTCCTCCTCGGCGCGGCCCTGCAGCCCCAGGGTCAGCGCCACCTCAAGGACGCGACGCGCCCCGAGGACGACGTCCTCGGCGCGCGCCGGCAGATAGGCGACCTTTGGCGGCAGGCAGGGTCCCCCGGCAAGGCGGATCTCGCCGGCCTCGGGGTACAGGATCCCGGCCAAGGCCAGGAGGAATGTCGACTTGCCGGAGCCGTTCCGGCCTGCAACCGCGACCATCTCGCCCAAAGCCGCCTCAAAACGGGACACCTCAAGGCGAAACGCGCCGCGGCGCAGGGAGACGGCCACGGCCTCGAGCATCAGACGAGCTCGAGCACCGCCATGGGAGCAGCATCGCCGCGGCGGGGACCGATCCGCACGACGCGCGTGTAACCGCCCTGGCGCTCCTTGTACTTGGGTGCGATGTTGGTGAACAGCTTGCGCACCACGTCCTCGTCGAGGATGTAGGCGGCCGCCGCGCGGCGGTTCGGTACCGTGTCCTCGCGCGCCATGGTGATGAGATGCTCCACGAGCGCCGAGACCTCCTTGGCCTTGGCCTCGGTCGTCACGAACCGCTCGTCGTGCAGGAACGACGTCACCTGGTTGCGCAGGAGCATCTTGCGCACGTCCGAGCGTCGGCCGAGCTTACGCATGGGCACGGGTATCCCTCCCTTCGGGTTAGGCTAGTCTTCGGACTTGGCCAGGCTGAGGCCGGCGTCCGCCAGCTTCTGCTTGACCTCTTCGAGCGATTTCTTGCCGAGATTGCGGACCTTCATCATCTCTTCGTCGGTGCGCGAGACGAGTTCCGCGACGGTGTTGATGCCGGCGCGCTTGAGGCAGTTGAACGAGCGCACCGAGAGCTCGAGCTCCTCGATCGGCATCTCGCGCAGGCGGTCGCGCTTGTCGCCCGGCGCGTCCTGTGTGGTGGCGGGGCGGCGCGCGTCGACGGAGAGACCGGTGAAGAGCGAGAGGTGGTCCTCGAGGATCCGCGCGGACTCGACGAGGGCCTCGTCCGGGCGGATGCCGCCGTTCGTCCAGATCTCGAGCGTCAGCTTGTCGTAGTCCGTGATCTGGCCGACACGCGTGTCCTCGATCGTGTAGTTGACGCGGCGGATCGGGGAGAACATCGCGTCCATCGCGATCACGCCGATCGGCTGGTCGGGGCGCTTGTTGCGGTCCGCGGAAACGTAGCCGCGGTTCTTCTCGATCGTCAGGTCCATGACGAACTCCGCATCCTTGTCGAGGGTGCAGAGCACGAGGTCAGGGTTCAGCACCTCGAGCTCGGGGTCCTGGATCGCCTCGCCAGCCGTCAAGGGCCCTTCCTGGCGCACCTCGACGCGTAGGCTCTTCGGTCCCTCGCCATGCATCTTGAGGGCCAGCGACTTGAGGTTGAGGACGATGTCCGTGACATCCTCACGGACGCCCGGGACGGTCGAGAACTCATGCAGCACACTCTGGATGCGCACCGACGTAACCGCTGCGCCCGTGAGCGAGGACAGCAGGATGCGCCGGAGGCCATTCGCCAGCGTAATGCCGAAGCCGCGCTCCAGCGGCTCGACGACAAACCGGCCGTAGCCCGTGGCTTCCTGCAGCTCGAGGCATTCGATCTGAGGCGTCTGAAACTCGTTCACGTACTGTCCTCCCCTGCTTAGCGGGAGTAGAGCTCGACGATGAGGTGCTCCTCCACCGGCACATCCACGTCCTGCCGCTCGGGCAGGCGGATGACGCGTCCCTTGTACTGGTCGCGCTGCACCTCGATCCACTCCGGCACCAGCCGGCCGTGCCCGCGCTCGACGATCTCCTTGAGCGAGGCCATCTCGCGGGAGCGGGGGCGCACCTCGATCTCGTCGCCCTGACGGACGATGAACGACGGGATCGAAACCTTGCGGCCGTTGACGCTGAAGTGGCCGTGCCGCACCAGCTGGCGCGCCTGGGGACGCGAGAGCGCGAAGCCCATGCGGTAGACGACGTTGTCGAGCCTGCGCTCAAGCAGCGACAGCATGACGTCGCCGGTGGGCTGCTGGCTGCGCTGCGCGCGCTCGACATAGCGACGGAACTGCGTCTCCATGACGCCGTAGAAGCGCCGCACCTTCTGCTTCTCGCGTAGCTGCAGACCGTACTCGGAAACCTTGCGGCGTCCCAGGCCATGCTGGCCGGGCGGCTGGTTGCGCTGCTTCTTGACGATGGGGCACTTGTCGGAGAAGCAGCGGTCACCCTTGAGGAACAGCTTCATACCCTCGCGCCGGCACTGCCGGCAGGTGGGTCCAGTGTTACGGGCCATCTTTGCTGCGATCCCTCCCTTTCTATACGCTCGCTATACGCGCCGGCGCTTCGGAGGCCGGCAACCGTTGTGCGGGATGGGCGTGACGTCCTTGATCGCCGAGACCTCGAGTCCCGCCGTCTGCAGGCTGCGGATGGCCGCCTCGCGACCCGATCCCGGGCCCTTGACGAACACCTCCACCTCACGCACGCCGTGCTCCATGGCCGCCTTAGCCGCGGTCTCGGCCGCCATCTGAGCAGCGAACGGCGTGGACTTGCGGGAACCCTTGAATCCCTGCGTTCCGGCGGTGGCCCAGGAGAGCGTTGCACCCTGGGGGTCCGTGATCGTCACGATCGTGTTGTTGAACGTGCTGCGGATATGCGCGACCGCGCGCTCGACGTGCTTGCGCTCGCGCCGGCGCGGCCGGGCAGCGCTCGACTTCTTGGTGGGCAAGGTCCTGCCTCCTTACTTCTTGCGCCGCACGCCGACGGTGCGGGCCGGGCCCTTGCGCGTACGCGCGTTGGTCTGGGTGCGCTGGCCGCGCACGGGCAAGCCCCTGCGGTGCCGAAGGCCCCGGTAGGAGCCGATCTCGATCAGGCGCTTGATGTTGAGCTGCGTCTCGCGCTGCAGCTCGCCTTCGACGCGGTACTGCTTCTCGATCACGTCACGCAGGCGGGCGACCTCGTCTTCCGAGAGGTCCCGCACACGCGTGTCGGGATTGACGCCGGTCTCCTTCAGGATGCGGCGCCCCAGGCTCCAGCCAATGCCGTAAATATACGGCAGGGCGGCTTCGACGCGCTTGTCGCGCGGCAGGTCTATGCCAGCGATTCTCGCCACGAGTGCTCCCTCCTACCCTTGCCTCTGCTTGTGTTTCGGGTTCTCGCAGATCACCATCACGACACCGTGCCGTCTAATGATCTTACACTTCTCGCACATGACTTTCACGGAAGGTCGCACCTTCAAACGGGATCCCTCCTACTTGAGCCGGTAGGTGATCCGGCCACGGGTTAGATCATAGGGCGACAACTCGATGGTCACGCGGTCCCCTGGCAGGATGCGTATGAAGTGCATGCGCAGCTTGCCGGAAACGTGCGCCAAAACTTTGTGTCCGTTCTCGAGCTCCACCCGGAACATCGCGTTCGGCAGGGGCTCGATTACCTTGCCCTCCACTTCGATGGCATCATCCCTCGGCATCCGCATCGCCTCCTTCCTGCAGGTCTTGGAGCCATCTGCGCACCTCGTCGTCGCCAGGTATCGGTCCTTGCCGCAGCCGATTGCGTTCCGGCTCCTTGAGCCGGCCGACCGGAGCGACATGCCGCGGGTTCTTCGCCTTCGGTCTCGCGACGGGTCTCAGATCGCCGTCGGTCACGAGCACCCGGTCGAGGCTCTCCCCGACCACCAGGAGGAGCCGCCCCCGGTCCCGGCCTCTGAGGCTCCGCACCACATCACCGATTTCCATGATCCTCTTGCCTCATGGTGCTGTGAGGATCTCGGGCGGGTCGCCGATGGCCACCGTGTGCTCGAAGTGGGCCGACGGCAGGCCGTCCGTCGTTTCGACCGTCCAGCCGTCGTCGTGCACCATCACGTCGGCGCCGCCCTGGTTGATCATCGGCTCGATCGCCAGGACCATTCCTCGCCGCAGGAGGACGCCGCGTCCCGCCGGGCCGTGGTTCGGCACCTGCGGATCCTCGTGCATCTCCCGCCCGATGCCGTGGCCGACGTAGTCCACGACGACGGAGAAGCCCGCGCTTTCGGCGACTTCCTGCACGGCGTGCGAGATGTCGCCGAGGTGCCTGCCAGGTCTCGCCTGCTCGATGCCGGCGACGAGGGACCGCTGCGTGACCTCGAGCAGCTCCCGGGTCCGCTCGGGGATCTTGCCGACCGCTACCGTGATGGCCGTGTCGCCGTGGTAGCCGTCGAGCAAGGCGCCGAGGTCGAGTGAGATGATGTCGCCCTCGCGCAGCACCCGCTTGCCCGGGATTCCGTGCACGACGACGCCGTTCACGGAGGCGCAGATGCTGGCGGGATAGCCCTGGTAGCCGAGGAAGGAGGGGATGCCGCCCCGCTCTTCAATAAAGCGGCGTGCGGCGTGATCGAGCTCGCGCGTCGTGATGCCCGGCCTGACGAGTCCCGCGACGTAGTCGCGAGCCTGCGCGGTCAAGGCACCGGCCTTGCGCATCTTCTCGATCTCCTGCTCCGACTTGAGAATGATCAATCGTGCAGCGCCGCCCGCAGGCGCGCTGTCACCTCCTCGACTTTGCCGACGCCATCCACGGCGCGCAGGACGCCCTTGGCCTGGTAGTAGGTCTTGAGCGGCTCGGTGCTGCGCCGGTAGACCTCGAGCCGGGAGAGCACCGTCTCCGGCCGGTCATCGGTACGCGTCACGAGTTCGGCGCCGCACGTCCCGCAGTGGCCGTCCACGGGCGGCGGATCGTTCTCGATGTGGTAGCTGCGTCCGCAGCTCGGACAGGTCCGTCGTCCGGACAGGCGACGCACGATCGCGTCCTCCGGCACTTCCAGCAGCAGAACCGCCTCAAGCGGCATGCCCAGCTGTTGGAGCAGGCGGTCGAGGGCCTCGGCCTGCGGCACCGTGCGCGGGAACCCGTCCAGTAGGAACCCCGCCTTGGCGTCTTCTTGGCGCAGTCGCTCCTCGATGATGCCGATCATCACCTCGTCCGGCACGAGCTCACCCTTGTCCATGTAGGACTGGGCGGTCCGGCCGAGCGGCGTGCCTTCCTCGCGCGCGCGGCGGAGGATGTCGCCGGTGGCGACTTGCGGCACCTGGGCGCCCTGAGCGAGCACCTGCGCCTGCGTACCCTTGCCCGCGCCGGGCGGGCCCATCAGAACAGCGCGCATCCGCTTTCTCCCCCCCTACGACTTGAGGAAGCCCTGGTAATTGCGCATCACGAGCTGCGCCTGGATCTGCTTCATGGTGTCGAGCGCGACGCCGACGACGATCAGCAGCGCCGTGCCGCCGAAGTACACGTTGAGGCTCGTCACCTTGACGACCAGGAACGGCAGGATGGCCACGAGTCCGAGGAAGATGGCGCCGAGCACCGTGATGCGGGTGGAGACGCGCTCGAGGTACTGGGCGGTCGGGTGACCCGGACGGATGCCGGGGATGAAGCCACCGAGCTTGCGGATGTTGTCGGCCACGTCGTGAGGCTTGAAGACGACGCCGGTATAGAAGAACGTGAAGGCCACGACGAGCAGGAATTCGACGATGACCATCGGCCAGTTGTTCATCGAGAGGACCTGCGCGACCGTCGAGAGCTTGGGGAAGAACGAGGCGAGGGTCTGCGGCAGGAACAGCAGCGACACCGCGAAGATCAAGGGGATCACGCCTGCTGCGTTGACCTTGATGGGGATGTGCGATGTGGCCCCCTGGTACATGCGCCGGCCGACAAGGCGCTTGGCGTACTGCACCGGGATCCTGCGCTCCGCCTCTTGCATCATCACGATCACCGCGATGACGAGCACCGCGAGCACCAGGAGGACCAGCATCTCCACAGGCGAGATCGTGCCTGCCTGCAGGTACTGGATGGCGGCCGAGATGCCCGAGGGCATGCGGGACACGATGCCGATGAAGATGATCAGCGAGGCGCCGTTGCCGATGCCGAACTCCGTGATCATCTCGCCGATCCACATCAGGAAGACGGACCCGGTCGCGAGGATCAGCGTGATCAGCAGGATCGAGCCTATGCCAGGCGAGTTGACCACACCCGCCAGCCGATTGAGCGTGACCGTCGTGCCGAACGCCTGGACGACCGCCAGGATCACCGTGAGGTAGCGGGTCCACTCGTTGATCTTCTTCTGGCCGTCCGCGCCCTCTTTCTGCAGTTCCTCCACGCGCGGGATGACCACCGTGAGGAGCTGCATGATGATCGACGCGTTGATGTACGGCACGATGCTCATGGCGAAGATGGAAAACGTGAAGAACGCGCCACCCGAGAAGAGGTTCAGCAGGCCGAACAGCGTGACCTGGTTCGACTTGACGAAGGTGTCCAGGGCGGCCGCGTCCACACCCGGAACGGGAATGTACACACCGAGCCGGAACACTGCGAACATCAGCAGCGTGAACAGCAGCCTGCGACGCAGATCGCCCGCCCGCGCGATGTTCTCCATGTTCTGAAACATCAGAGTACCTCGGCCTTGCCGCCCAGAGCTTCGATCTTCTCCTTGGCCGCTTGGCTGAACGCGTGCGCCTGTACGGTGATGGCCTGCGTCAGTTCGCCGCGCCCGAGCACCTTCACGCGGCCGTCGATGCGCCGCAGGATGCCCTCGCGCAGCAGGTATTCGGGGTTGACGACCGTGCCGGCAGGCACGTCCTCCAGCCGCTCCAGGTTGAGAAGCGTGAAGACCGCGTGCTCCGGGTTGCGGAAGCCGCGCTTCGGCAGGCGGCGCTGCAGCGGCAGCTGGCCACCCTCAAAGCCCGGGCGGACACCGCCGCCCGCGCGGGCGTTCTGGCCCTTGTGCCCCTTGCCGGAGGTCTTGCCGAGACCCGAGCCGATGCCTCGGCCGAGCCGCTTCGGCGCGGTGCGCGCCCCGGGATTCGGCCTGAGATCATCGAGCCGCATCGCCGGATCCCTCCTCGACTTCCTCGACGGTTACCAGGTGCCTGATCTTGTGCAGCATCCCGCGCACGGCCGGGGTGTCCTGCTGCATCACGCTGTGGTGCAGCTTGCGCAGCCCCAGGGCCTCGGCGGTCGCGCGCTGGTCGCCGGCGTAGCCGATCGGCGAGCGCGTGAGCGTGATCTTGAGCATCATTTCCTCCTGCTACAGCGCCTGCGCCGGCTCTTCGGGCTCGTCCTGGGCCGGAGCCTCGGACAGGGACTCGGACTCTGGCGCCGCCACCGGCGCCCCCGCGATCTTGCCGCGCAGACGCATCACGTCCTCGGCCGAGCGCAGCTGGCGCAGACCTTCCATGGTGGCGTAGACGACATTGTTCGCGTTCGAGGTGCCGAGAGACTTCGTGGTGATGTCGCGGATGCCCGCGAGCTCCATGATTGCGCGCACCGCGCCGCCGGCGATCACGCCGGTGCCCGCGCGGGCGGGCTTCAGGAGCACGGACCCGGCGCCGAACTTCCCGAGCACCTCGTGCGGGATGGTGGTGCCGACGCGCGGCACCTTGACGAGATGCTTCTTGGCGATCTCGATGCCCTTCTTGATGGCGTCAGGGATCTCTTGCGCCTTGCCGAGACCCGCGCCGACGCGTCCGTTCTGGTCG
Source organism: Bacillota bacterium (assembly GCA_021799275.1). GTDB lineage: Bacteria > Bacillota > Sulfobacillia > JAJZYS01 > JAJYTV01 > JAJZQO01. Next base: position 7,950 of record JAJZAT010000031.1, on the reverse strand, counting down.
CCGACGATGACGACGACGGAGAAGCTGAAGCGGCGGCCGCCCTTGACGACCTTGGCCACGCGGTTGATCGATACGACCTTCTCCTGGAACTCCTGGTCCCTATCCTGCCGGCGCTCTCTTCCTCTGGGCATACGACGCCTCCCTAGAACCGGAGTCCGGCTTCGCGCGCGCCCTCGGCGAGCGCCGCGACCCGGCCGTGGTAGAGATAGCCGCCGCGGTCGAAGACGCAGGTCTCGATGCCCTGTGCCTTGGCCCGTTCGGCAAGCAGCCGGCCGACGCGACGCGCCATGTCGACCTTGCCGTCGGCTTCCTGGGTGCGCAGCGAAGCATCAAGGGACGAGACCTGCACCAGGGTGCGGCCCTCGCCGTCGATCACGAGCTGCGCGTAGATGTGCTGCAGCGAGCGGTAGACCGCAAGACGCGGCCGCTCCACCGTTCCGAAGATCCGCTTGCGCACCCGGCGGTGACGCCGGTCGCGCGCGCTGAGTTCCTTAGCCATGGGGCCCTCCTACTTCTTGCCGGTCTTGCCGACCTTGCGCCGTACATGCTCGCCCTGGTAGCGGATGCCCTTGCCCTGGTAGGGCTCGGGCGGCCGCACGCGGTGGATCCGCGCAGCGATCTCACCGACCTGCTCGCGGTCCGCACCCTGGACGACGACGGCGTTTGCGGCCGGGACCTGGAACTCGATGCCCTGGGGCGGCACGATCTCCACCGGGTGGGAGTAGCCGACGGTGAGCACGAGCTTTTCACCCTGGCGCGCCGCGCGGTAGCCGACGCCGACGAGCTCGAGACGCTTCTCGAAGCCCTTCGTGACGCCTTCCACCATGTTGGCGACCAGCGTGCGGGTCAGCCCGTGCAGAGCGCGGTGCCGGGGAGCGTCGGAGGGTCGGGTGACGACGAGCGTCTGGTCCTCGAGGCGAACGGTGATCTCGTCGCTGAGTTCGCGCGAGAGCTCGCCCTTCGGTCCCTTGACGCGCACGGCGTTCCCGTCGATCTCCACCGTTACGCCGGGCGGGACGGGGATGGGCACCTTGCCAATGCGGGACACGTCATCACCTCCCTACCAGATGTAGCAGAGCACCTCGCCGCCGAGGCCGAGGCGCCGGGCCTCCGCGTCGGTGACGATGCCCTTGGACGTCGACACGACCGCGATACCGAGGCCGCCCAGAACGCGCGGCAGCTGGTCCTTGCGGGCGTAGACCCTGAGGCCGGGCCGCGAGATGCGGCGCAGGCCCATGAGGACGCGCTTGCGGTCCGGACCGTACTTGAGGTGCACCCGCAGAATGCCCTGCGGGCCCTCGTCGATGCGCTCGTAGCCCTGAATGAAGCCTTCCTCGCGCAGGATGCGGGCGACCGCCTCCTTGACACGGGAGGCAGGGATGTCGACCTGCTCGTGCCGGGCGTGCGAAGCATTGCGCACGCGCGTCAGCATGTCGGCGATGGGATCGGTCATGACCATGCTCCGGTCCTCCTTACCAGCTGGCCTTGCGCACGCCCGGGATCTCCCCGCGCAGCGCGTGTTGGCGGAAGCAGTGACGGCAGAGGCCGAAGTGGCGCAGGTAGGCCCTGGGCCGCCCGCATTCGCGGCAGCGGTGGTAGCCGCGCACCTTGAACTTCTGCGGGCCCTGGGACTTTTCGATCAGCGACTTCTTGGCCAATCCTCTTCCCTCCTAGTCGCGGAAAGGCATCCCGAGAAGGCGCAGGAGCTCCTTGGCTTCCTCGTCCGACCGGGCGCTCGTTACGATGACGATGTCCATACCCCGGATCTTCTCTACCTTGTCGTAGTCGATTTCCGGGAAGATAAGCTGTTCCTTGAGGCCCAGGGCGAAGTTGCCCCGGCCGTCGAAGCCTTTGCCCGAGATGCCGCGGAAGTCGCGGACGCGCGGCAGCGCGACATTCACCAGGCGGTCGAGGAAGTCGTACATGCGCTGTCCGCGCAAGGTCACCTTGGCTCCGATCGACATCCCCTCGCGGATCTTGAACGTGGAGATGGACCGCTTCGCCTTGGTAACGACGGGCTTCTGGCCCGCGATGAGGCCCATCTCGGCCACCGCGGATTCCAGGAGCTTGGGGTTCTGGACGGCGTCGCCGACGCCCATGTTGATCACGATCTTTTCGAGCTTGGGCACCTGCATAGGATTGCGGTATTCGAAGCGCTTCGTTAGCGCCGGAACAGCCTCCCCGAGGTACCGCTCCTTCATCGTCGGCATGGTCTCCTCCTAGCGTGCGAACGGCTCGCCGCAACTGCGGCAGACGCGCTCGCGGACGTCGCCGTCCACCTTAGTACCGACGCGGGTCGGCTTGCCGCAGTGGCTGCAGTAGAGCATCACGTTGGAGAGATGGATCGGGCCCTCCTTCGTCACGATGCCGGCCTGCATCACCTTTTGCGTGGCCTTCTGGTGGCGCTTCTGCTTGTTGACGCCCTCGACGATCACGCGGCCGGCCCCCGGCAGCACCTGCAGCACCTTGCCGCGGCGGCCCTTGTCCTTGCCTGCGATGACCTCCACCTGGTCGCCCTTGCGAATGCGCTCGGCCATTTACAGCACCTCCGGAGCGAGCGAGATGATCTTCATGAACTCGCGCTCGCGGAGCTCACGCGCCACCGGTCCGAAGATGCGTGTGCCGCGGGGTTCGCGCTCGTCGCGCAGAATCACGGCCGCATTGTCGTCGAATCGGATGTGCGAACCGTCGGGACGCTGGAGCCCGTCGCGGGTGCGCACGACGACCGCCTTCACGACGTCGCCCTTCTTCACGACGCCACCTGGAGCCGCCTGCTTCACCGCGCAGACGATCACGTCACCGATGTTGGCGTAGCGCCGGAGCGATCCGCCGAGCACCTTGATGCACTGCAGCTCCTTGGCCCCCGTGTTGTCCGCCACCGAAAGACGGGTCTGTACCTGGATCACCTGCAGACCCTCCTAAACGCGCGCCCGCTCGAGGATCTCGACCACGCGCCAGCGCTTCTCGCGCGACAGCGGCCGCGTCTCCATGACACGGACGGTGTCGCCCACCCTGGCCTGGTTCTCCTCGTCGTGGGCCTTCAGCTTCTTGGTTCGCCGGATACGTCGCCCGTACACGGGATGGGCCGTGATCTCCTCGATGGCCACGACAACCGTCTTGTCCATCTTGTCGGACACCACCCGGCCGGTCCGCGTCTTGCGGTCCTTGCGCTCCTCCACCACTTCGTCCCTCCTAGGCGTCCAGCCCGAGTTCGCGCAGGCGCTGCACGGTCTTCAGCTGCGCGATCGACCGCCGCACCTCGCGGATGCGCATGGGGTTCTCGAGCTGGCCCGTGGCGGCCTGGAAGCGCAGGTTGAAGAGCTCGCCCTTCAGGTCCTTGACCTTCTTGTCGATCTCGTCGCTCGTAAGCCGGCTGAGTTCATTCGGCTTCATCCGCCACACCCTCCCCAGCCTGCTGCCGCACCTCGAACTTGGTGCGGATCGGGAGCTTGTGCCCCGCAAGGCGCATGGCCTCGCGCGCCACCTCCACGGGCACGCCGCTGAGCTCGAACAGCACGCGGCCCGGCTTCACCACCGCGACCCAGTACTCCGGCGAACCCTTGCCGGAACCCATGCGGGTCTCGGCCGGCTTCTTGGTGTACGGGTGATCCGGGAAGATCTTGATCCAGACCTTGCCGCCGCGGCGGATGTATCGGGTCAGAGCGACACGCGCGGCCTCGATCTGCCGGTCCGTGATCCATGCCGACTCCAGGGCCACGAGGCCGTACTCGCCCTCGATGATGCGATTGCCCCGCGTCGCGTACCCGGCCCGGCGGCCGCGGTGCAGCTTGCGGAACTTGGTGCGCTTGGGCTGCAGCATCTCACTGCCCTCCCTGCGCGGTGCGCGATCCGAAGATCTCGCCCTTGTAGATCCAGACCTTGATGCCGATCTGGCCGTAGGTGGTGTGCGCCTCGGCGAAGCCGTAGTCGATGTCGGCCCTGAGCGTGTGCAGAGGCACGCTGCCTTCCCAGTACCACTCGCGGCGGTGCATCTCGGCGCCGCCCAGACGGCCGGAGGTCATCACCTTGATGCCCTTGGCGTTCTGGCGCATGGCACGCTGCACGGCCTGCTTCATGGCCCGCTTGAAGGCGACGCGCTTTTCGAGCTGCGACGCGATCGACTCCGCGACCAGCTGCGCGTCGGTGTCGGGGTTCTTGATCTCGATGATGTTGATGTGCACCTGCTTGCCCGTCTTGTGCTCGAGCATGCGCCTCAGGCCGTCGACGCCCGCGCCGCCCTTGCCGATCACGATGCCGGGCTTGGCGGTGTGGATGAAGACCTTGAGCCGGTTCGCGGCACGCTCGATCTCGATGCGGGCGATGCCCGCCTGGTAGTTCGCCTGCTTGATGTGGCGACGCAGCCAGAGGTCCTCGGCGAGCTGATCGGGGAAGTTCTTCGAGCTGGCGTACCAGCGCGAATCCCAGTCCTTGATCACGCCGATGCGCATGCCCTTCGGGTGTACCTTCTGACCCACCGTTACACCCCTCTCTCGCGTACGACCACGGTGATGTGGGACGTGCGCTTCAGGATCGGATACGTCTGCCCGCGGTAGCGCGGGTGGGCCCGCTTGAACGTCGGTCCCTGGTCGACATAGGCCTCCGCGACGTACAGGTCCTCGCGCCGCATCTCGTGGTTCTCCGTGGCGTTGGCGGCCGCGGACTTGACGAGCTTCTCGATCAGGGGCGCCGCGCGTTTCGGCGTGTACTGCAGGATGGCGATCGCCTCGTCCAGGTCCTTGCCGCGGATGGCGTCGACGACGATGCGGCACTTGCGCGGCGCGACGCGCACATAGCGCAGGACGGCGCGGGCACCGATCTTGTTCTCCATGGTCGCCACCTTACTTGAGCGCCGAGGAGCGCTCGGTGTGGTTGCCGTGGCCACGGAAGGTGCGGGTCGGGGCGAACTCCCCGAGCCGGTGCCCGACCATGTCCTCGGTTACGTAGACGGGAATGTGCTTGCGGCCGTCGTGGACGGCGATGGTGTGGCCGATCATCTCCGGCGTGATCTGCGCCGCACGGGCCCAGACCTTGATGATGCGCTTCTGGCCGCTCTCGTTCATGTCCCGGATCTTCTTCACGAGGTGATCCGGCACGTACGGCCCCTTCTTGAGCGAGCGTCCCATCCTGGATCCCCTCCTTACTTCTTGCGCCGCGACACGATGTAGCGGTCGGAGTGCTTCTTCTTCTTGCGGGTCTTCTGACCCATCTTGAGACCCCACGGCGAGACCGGAGCCTTGCGGCCGATCGGGCTCTTGCCCTCGCCGCCGCCGTGCGGGTGGTCCACAGGGTTCATGACGACGCCGCGGTTGTGCGGCTTGTGGCCCAGCCAGCGCTTGCGTCCGGCCTTGCCGATCTGGCGGTTCTCGTGGTCGACGTTGCCGACCTGGCCGATGGTCGCCCGGCAGTTCTCGCGGACGTAGCGCTGCTCGCCCGACGGGAGCCTCAGGAGCGCCATGCCGTTCTCACGCGCCATGACCTGCGCGCTCGTACCGGCGGAACGCACCATCTGGGCGCCGCGGCCGGGCGTCAGCTCGATGCAGTGGACCTGCGTGCCGACGGGCATGTGGCGGATCTCCATGGCGTTGCCGGGACGGATGTCCGAGCCTTCGCCGGACTGGAGCGTGTCGCCCACCGCGACCCCGACCGGGGCCAGGATGTACGCCTTCTCGCCATCGACGTAGTGCAGCAGCGCGATGTTGGCGGAGCGGTTCGGGTCGTACTCGATCGCCACGACCTTGGCCGGCACCCCGTCCTTGCGCCGCAGGAAGTCAATCTGGCGCTGCAGGCGCTTGTGGCCGCCGCCGCGGAAGCGGACGGTCATCCGCCCCTGGGCGTTGCGGCCGCCCTTGGTGCCGTGCCCCCGCACGAGCGCCTTCTCGGGACGCGTCTTGGTGATCTCCTGGAAGCCGGGCAGAGCCACGGCGCGGACACCGGGGGATGTCGGCTTGAGCTTGCGCACAGCCATCGCTACACCCCCTCGAAGATCTGGATGCTCTGGCCGTCCTTCAACTGGACGATGGCCTTCTTCCAGTCGCTGCGGTAGCCGTAGGTCCGGCCCTGGCGGCGCAGCTTGCCGCGGACGCGCATCGTCTGCACGCTCACGACCTGCACCTTGAAGATCTCCTCCACAGCCCGCTTGATCTCAGGCTTCGTGGCATGCAGCGCCACGCGGAAGGTGTACTTGCCGAGGGCCATCTGGTCGTTCGACTTCTCGGTGATGATGGGGCGCTCGAGCACCTCGTGCACATCCATCAGCCGAGCACCTCCTCGAGGCGCGCCAGGGCGTCCCTGGTGCAGATGAGCTTCGGATACCTGAGCACCTGGTAGGCGCTGAGGTTCTGGGCCACCACGGCCTCGGCCGTGGCGACGTTGCGGGCGGAAAGCTGGACCTCCGGGCGGTGCTCCTCGCTGACGAAAAGCGCCTGCGGCGCCCCGAGCGCCTTCAAGACCGAGGCGAAGACCTTCGTCTTCGGCGCGTCGAGCTCGAGGCGGTCCAGCACGACGATGTCGCCCGAGATGGCCCGCGCCGAAAGTGCGGCGCGCAGCGCCGCGCGGCGCATCTTGCGCGGCAGCTCCTGACGGTAGCTGCGCGGGTGTGGTCCGAAGACGATACCACCCTTGCGCCAGAGCGGGCTCCTGATCGATCCCTGGCGGGCCCGGCCTGTCCCCTTCTGGCGCCAGGGCTTGCGCCCGCCGCCGGCCACGACCGCACGCGTCTTGGTCTCGGACGTGCCCTGCCGCTGGTTCGCGAGCTGGGCGACGACCGCCTGATGGATGAGTCCCTGGTTCACCGGGGCGCCGAAGACGCGCTCAGAGAGCTCGACTTCGCCGACCGCCTCGCCCTTCTGGTTGTAGACGGTGGCCTTCATGCCTTGCGCCCCCTTGCCTTGCAACTCTCGCGGATCTCGACGATCGCGCCCCGCACGCCGGGAACGGCGCCCCGGACGAGCAGGATGTTGCGCTCCACGTCGACCCGCACGACCTCGAGGGCCTGCACCGTAACACGTTCGTCGCCGTAGTGTCCAGGCAGCCGGCGCCCCTTGAAGACCCTGCCGCCGCCGCCCGACATGCGGGAGGAGAGCGATCCGGGTCCGCGGTGGTACTTCGAGCCGTGCGCCATCGGTCCGCGGTGGAAGTTCCAGCGCTTGATGCCGCCGGCGAAGCCGTGCCCCTTGGAGCGGCCGCGCACATCGACGATGTCGCCGCTCTGGAAGATGTCGACGCGCACCTCGCCTTCGGGTGCCTCGTCACCATCCCCGAGACGCATCTCGCGCAGCACCTTGAGCGGTGCTGCCGTCCTGTCCCTGAACTGCCCCTGGTAGGGGCGCGTTGCGCGGCGCGCCCGATCGAAGCCGAGCACGGCGGCACGATAGCCGTCCGTCTCCTGCTCCTTGACGCGCACGACCGGGCAGGGGCCCGCCTCGATCGCCGTGACGGACACGGCGCGGCCGGTTTCGTCGAAGATGCGCGTCATGCCGAGCTTGCGCCCGATGATCCCCTTCACCTCTGCTACCCCCCGGCTAGAGCTTGATTTCGATGTCCACTCCAGCCGGCAGGTCCAGGCGCATCAGCGCATCCACCGTCTTGGGCGTGGCGTCGAGGATGTCGATGAGGCGTTTGTGCGTGCGCATCTCGAACTGTTCGCGGATGTCCTTCTCGCCGTTCGGGGCGGTCAGGACCGTGTAGATGCTCTTCTCGGTCGGCAGGGGGACGGGGCCGGCCACTCCGGCCCCTGTCCTGCGTGCCGTGTCGACGATGCGTTCCGCGGATTGGTCAAGCACCTTGTGGTCGAATGCCTTCAGTCGGATACGGATCTTCTGGGCGGCCACGGCGCGCCTCCTTACTGGCTGATCGAGGTGACGACGCCGGCGGCGACGGTGCGGCCGCCTTCGCGGATGGCGAAGCGCAGGCCCTCTTCCATGGCGATCGAGTTGATGAGCTCGATGCTCA
>JAJZAT010000030.1 GCA_021799275.1 Bacillota bacterium | reverse complement strand
TGCACGTCCTCCGTCGCCTTCAGGCCCGAGCCCCTCACCATACCCTGCTCCTCACGCCCGCCTGGCCACCTCGCCGGCCAGACCGTCACCCTGGGATTCGATTTTCAACAGGCTTCGGGCCATCCTGCACGGGCGCCGCCTGCCTTGCTTCACTCTCGGGCGGAACCGCCTCAGAGTCCGCGCATGGGGTCCCAGGGCGGGAGCACCTGCGGCTCCTTCTCGAGCGCCGCCTGGAGATCCGCGGGGAGGTAGTCCCTGCGCACCACGACCTGGTAGACGTAATCCTCGAACCAGCCGTCGCTCATGACGAAGTAGCCCTTCTGGCCACGCTCGTCGCCCCAGCTGTTTTCCACCTTCCAGCGCACGGGAGTGCCATCGACGAGGTCGACGCCGGTCAGGACCATCTGGTGGCCGCCGGCGATCTCGCCCAGGTAGTCGAGGCGATCCGCCTTGGCAAGACCGATGGGTACGCCGAAGACGCCCTCGAAGTCGTAGAGGCGGTCGGCCAGCACGCCCGCTTCGCCGTCCATCATCTGCACGACATCGCAGCCGAAGTACACGCCCTCGCCGTCCCTCAGCTGGCTGAGGGCGAGGGAACGCATCGCTTGTGCGTCGACGTTGAGGTAGGGGCGCGCCGGCCCGCCGCGCACGACGGGAAGATTCGCGACGACGTACGTCCGACCGAACGGCTTGTCGGGCGCGGGAACGTTGACGACGCTTGCGTAGGCGTCGAAGTCGAAGGCAACGAACCGCTCGAAGAATTGCTGCGGCGAGAGGCCGCGTTCCCGGTGGAACCGCTCGTCCTTGTCGCGGTACTCGAAGTCGAAGCTGGTGGGCGGGACGCCGAGGAACACCGTCAGAATACGGTAGATCTCAGCCAGCATGGACTCCTTGCGGGCGAGAAGTTCCTCCCCCCCGCTGCCGGCGGCGTGCGCCGCGCGCAGCGCCAGGCCCTGCTCCCGGAGTTTCACGTTGAGCACATGGTCCATCGCGTGCGAGTCGCTCGAGCCCTGCGTCTCCGGCATGGCGGCCTTGGGCGTCACGCCGTACTTCAGCACAAGGTTCGCGAAGAGCTCCCACTCGCCGCCGTCCGCGGCCGGCCCTTCGAAGATATGCGTCACGAGCCGGCTGTCCTTCCGCTCGTCCAGAGTCGCGAGGACGTCGCCGAGAAAGCTGTTCGCCTTCTCGAGCTTCTCCCAGAACATCAGGTAGTTCTGCGAGAGTTCGAACTCGCCCAGGTCGAGACGCTTGGCCGCCGCCCTGCGCAGCACATTGAGCCCTGCGAACATCCAGCAGCGCCCGCTCTTCATCTGGTTCGTCACGGCGAGCGAAGGCAGCTCGTCGGAGAACGTGTGCAGCGTCGCCGCGAGGACGTCCTGGTTCTCGGCCACCTTCAGGATGCCGTTCTTGCCGACCGCGTTCTGCATGGCCAGCACGTGCCTGTCCGCGGCGATGCCGGCGCGCATGGCCGCCAGTTGCTCAGGCAGCAGGGCTTCCCGCCGCCGCGTGTCGATGCTCATGCCATCCCTCCTGGTGCGCCTGCCGGCGCGTGTCCAGTTCCAGAACCATAGGTGGGATTCTCGGCGGCAGGGCGCGCACCTCCCCTGGGACGCCGAGGGGTAGGAGAAAGGGCCCGACCTGAGGTCGAGCCCTTTGCCCCGCGATGGATCAGGCTGTGCCGGCGCTGCGCAGGTAGAGGACGCCCCCGCGCACGAGGAGCGTGACGGCGAAGGGAGCCTTCGTCGCCCCACCTGGGCTTGCGACGCGCGCCAGGGGCGTCTCCACGGTCACGGCGAGTGGCTGGCCGGAAGCGCCGAGCTCGATCGACACGTCGAGCGGCGCCTGCGGCACCACGACCCAGGGGCCGCCGCCCGCGAGACCCTGCATGGCCGGATCCGGTCCAAACCCCGCGAGGGGAGAGGGTGCGGCTACGCGCAGAGCCCTGACGGTCGCCGCGAACATGCGGATGCTCTGCGCCACCAGGCTCCAGCTGGCGCCGCTGGCCGTGAGCCGCAGACTGGGCCCGCCCGTGAACGTGGCACTCCCGACCTCGTAGCCCGTGTCGGAGAGCCAGAGGGGCTGCGACGCGAGCTTGGGGGGCAGGGTGGCCAGGAACTGCGGTGTGCCGGGACGGAGCCCCGCGACGCTGCCCGCGGGTGCGGGGGATGCGCTGACGAGCGCCGTCTCGACCACATAGCGGTCGGAGGTGTAGTAGAGCGCGTTCAGCGGGTAGCAGGCCACGAGGTCCAGGCTCGGCCAGGTGGTGTTCGGCAGCGACGAGTTCGCGGGCACCACGAGGGATCGCGTCACCTTGAACGTGAAGACACCTTGGGCGGTGCCGGCGACGACGGTGTCGCCCGGCCTGAGCGCGTCGATGTGGCGGAAGAACGTGAGGTTGTGCGCCACGATGACGGAGGTTCCGGGCGTGCCGGGCATGACACTCTGCGGCTCGTGCCCTGGCGCTGATGCCAGCAGCGCGTCGGACGTACCCTGCAGGACGGTGGCGGATACGTCGATCTTGGGGATGCGCAGGTAGGCCGCCACCTGCCCTGTGCCGGGTTGGGCTCGCGCGGGGAGAGGCGCCGCCGTGACCGCTACAGCCCTGGCTGCCTGCGGATGCCTGCCTGCATGCCAGGGCGCAGCAGCCTGCGCCAGTTGCGCCTGGCGCCAGTTCGAGTAGTAAGGCATGAGCAGCGGCAAGGCCACAAGGGCTGCACCGATGGTGATCAGCGCAGCCCCCAGCCAGCTTGTCCTACGCGTGAGCTCGCGCATACCGGACCAGCAGGGCGCCAGCGGCGATCAACAGAGCGCCGGATCCCACCAGCGGCAGGATGGGAATGCCGGTGGTTGGCGATGTGGCGCCAGGCACCGTGGCGGCGCGGCTCAGGACGACCCAGCCGACCATCGCGGCAGGAATGGGATGCGTCAGCACATCGCCGGAGATCTTGGCAGGGATTGGGTTCGGCATGATCTGCCCGGCTGTGGTGACGTTGTCGTAGGTGCTCGCGGAGTTGATCCCGTTCTGGCTGATGGTGACCGTCACGGGCTTGGAGAAGGTTCCGATCAGCTGCCCGGTGGCGGTGTCGACCGCCCTCAGAGCGAAGTTCGATACCACCGTCTCACCGGCGGGGGCGCTCGCCTGGAAGGTTGCGTCCGAGCCTTGCAGCAACTCGAACTTCACCGCCTGCGTGAACGCCCCTTGCGGGATCTTGACCGAGACCGCGCCGTAGTGCACCGTTCCGCCGGCACTTGGAGCAAGGCTGACGGAGGCAACAAGGTTGGGGAAGGCGTGCTGCATGAAGTCGGGCACCGCCGGGACCGAAGTCGTCGGGCTGAGCACCGCCCATCCAACCGTGGCAGCGGCGATGGGGTGGGTGAGGACGTCGCCATGGATGGCCGCGGGCATGGGGTTCATCATGATCTGCCCGCTTGGCGTGATGTTGTCGTACATGCTGGTGCTGCCAATGTCACTCTGGGTGAGGGTGGCAGTCACCGGCTTGAGGAACGTACCGATGAGTTGACCCGTGCTCGGGTCGATCACGCGCAGCGCGAAGTCCGTCACCACGGTTTGACCGGCGGGTGCAGCGGACTGGAAGTTCATGACCGGACCTTGGAGCAGCTGAACCTTGACCGCCTGGCTGAACGCGCCCTGCGGGATGCCGATTGAGACCGCGCCGTAATGCACCGATCCAGCCGCACCAGCTGCCAGGTCAGTCGAGGCGACGACGGTCGGGAAACCGTGTTGCGTGAAATCGGGCACGGCAGGCACCGAACTGCTCGGACTCAGCACGACCCAGCCGACCACGTCGGCGGTGATGGGGTGGGTGAGGACGTCGCCGCTGACCATGGCGGCGACGGGATTGGCCACGATCTGTCCTGTCTGGGTGACGTTGTCGTACTGGCTGGCGGAACTGATGTCATTCTGCGTGATCGTGACCATCACTGGCTTGAGGAAGCTCGCGAGGGGCTGTTGTGTCTTGGTGTCCACCGCGCGCAGAGCGAAGTCGGTCACCACGGTCTCGCCAGAGGGCGCGGCCGACTGGAAGTTCGACACCGGACCTTGCAAGAGCTCGAACGTGACGGGATCTGTGAAGGTTCCTTGCGGTATCTGAACGGTGATGGATCCGTAGTGGAGCGACCCACCGGCACCTGCCGCGAGGTTGGTCGAGGCGGCGACCATCGAGAAGCCGAGATTCATAAAGTCTGGGACAGTCGCGGTCTGGGCGCCGACCGCTACAGGGGCCACGAAACCGGCAGCTGCTACCAGGGCGGCTACCAGACCAAGCTTACGCAACTCCACAGGGGACCCTCCTTCGCAGTGACTCGCCTAAAGATTACGGACAAAACTCTTAAGATAACCTGAAGACTCAGGTATACACATGGAGGCACCATGGGCTCACGCCAAGGAGGGAGCGTGACACAGGCCAGGTACCCGGACGGGCAGCCATGTGCCATTGGGAGAGAGCGCCACAGGCAGGGAGCCGACGCGAAGATTGTCAGGACAATGCGGCGGCCCCAACGGACTGCGGATATACTAAGACTGTGAAGGTCGATACGATCTGGTCGGAACAATCACCAACAAGGAAGATGAGGTGATCCTGCATGGCATTGCAGGTGGAGATATTCTCGGATTACGTTTGACCGTTCTGCTACATCGGCGAGGGTCTCGTCGACAAGCTGAACCAGGAACCTGGACTTACGTTGGACGTCACCTGGCAGCCCTTCGAGTTGCACGAGGATACCCCGGAGGAAGGCATTGCGGTCGCGGAGTACTTCGGGAGGCCACGGGAGCAGGTCGAAAGGATGCAGGAACGGCTTCGCACGCGAGCCGGCGAGCTCGGGCTGCCCTTCGCCTCGCCTGAGCTCCTGACCAACACGCGCAAGGCGCACATCCTTTCGGAGTACGCGCGCGACGAAGGACAGCTGGAAGCCCTGCACCGGGAGCTCTTCAGAGCCAACTTCGTCGAGGGCCTAAACCTGGCCGACGACGAGGTGCTGCGGCAGATGGCCGCGAGGGCGGGACTCGATCCCGAGGTGGCGATGGCGTCCCTCGAGCGGCCGGACTACCGCGAACGCGTGGAGCGCTCGCTCGAGCGGGCGCGCGAGATCGGCATCACCGGTGTTCCGACGTTCATCGTCGACGGCAAGTACATGATCGTCGGAGCCCACCCATACGAGGCCCTGCGCGACGCCCTGCGGGACATCGCGGCCGAACAGCGCTGAGCAGAGCTGCGAAGGCGCACGTTCGGCTACTGGACCTCGAACGTGAAGTCACCGTCTGCGGCACCGTTCATGAACCCCGGGCCCACGTTCGCCGCCCTCTCATGGGTCAGGGGAGCCAGGACGTAGGCGCCGGGCGGTATGCGCCCCGGCAGCGAAAACTCGTAGAAGTCCAAATTGCCCAACGATGTGAACTGTGCCAGGGTGACACCGTAGATCCTGGGAGCGGCCTCGTCGACGGCGTACCAGGCGACGTTCGCATTGGTTCGCATGTTGCGGTAGAGGGTGCCGTCGAGGCTGCCCGCGAACACCGCCACCAGGAACGACCCGCCGGGCCGCAGGACCCGCGGGCCCGCCGCGTACATGCCGCGCATGAGGTGCTGCGCGCGCTGGGCGGCTGCGCCTGCGACGGTCGAAAGCTTCCGGACCGTCACCTGGTCCCAGGCGGTGAAGCAGACCTCAGCGGACAAGACCTTCTGGACGTCAGGGGAGGTGGCTTGGGCCTCCTGCCAGGCTTGCGCGACGTGCTCTCCATCTTTGGCACCCAGTGTCAGGTCTCTCACCGTCCATGCGGTCGTAGAAGGCACGACGGCTTCGACAAGTTCGTCCTCCACGACGGCGGGGCGGCGTGCGGGGTCGAGCGAAAGACGCAGCCATGCCGCGCTTTCGCCCTGCTGGATCATGGTGCCACCAGGGAAGAGATAGACGGTGTGCGGCGCGAGGCATGCGGCCGAGGCTGTCGCCTTGGCGCCCTGGTGCGTCGCGGAGAAACCTGCGCCGCATCCTCCGAGAACCACGCCGACAGCGATCATCGCGATGGAGACCGTGCGTCTCTTCATGCGGGCACCTCCGGCGCCAGGTGAGCCATCCTTGGGTGTAGATCCGATCCAGTATGTGGTCGATGCATGGGGGGTGGGGGCGATCGACCCGATCGTGGTGGTCGACTACGACCCCGAGTGGCCAGCGCTGTTCGCTGCACTCAAGGACAGGGCCGCGTCCGCCCTCGGCACCCTGGCGGTGCGCATCGAGCATGTGGGCAGCACCGCAGTACCCGGCCTTGCCGCGAAACCCATCATCGACGTCGACGCGCTGCTGCGAAGCGGGAACGATCTGCCGGCAGCCATCGCGGCCCTCGAGGGGATCGGCTACCACCACGAGGGAGATCTCGGCATCCCGGGCCGCGAGGCATTCAGGTGGCCGGCGGGAGAGCCCCGGCACCATCTGTACGTCTGCATGCCCGGCAGCGAAGAGTTCCGCCGCCACGTCGCGTTCCGCGACTGCTTGCGCAGCCACCCAGACCTGCGTCTGGCGTACGCGGAGCTCAAGCGCCGATTGGCCGTGCGCCATCGCGAGGACCGCGACGCCTACACGGAAGCCAAGACCGCCTTCATCCAAGGCGTTCTGCGCCAGGCGTGCGGGGACGGGCGGCCAACCTGACGCGTCGACCGGACGAAACACCGGCGCGCCAGCGCTCGACCTGCGTCGTCGGCGTCACCGCCAAGCCTGCCTAAGGCAACCAGCGGATCTGATGCTCAGCGTCCGGGCAGGAAGAACTCCACGTGGCCGCATTGCGGACAGCGATACATCTGCAAGGCCAGGATGCCTTCGCTCAGCTGATTGAAGTTGCCGAGGAACATGGCGGCGATACCGGCGGCGCCGCCGGTGCGGAAGTCTTCTTCGCCGACCAGCTCGAGCGCGGTGCTGCAGTGGGTGCATGTGATCTCTGCGTTCATGCCCTGCCTCCGTCCAGCTATCCGGATGGGGGATAGGTTCGCGCAGGCCGTACCTGGTGCCTTCCTCGCCGCTCCCTGCTACGTCCGATAATAGATATTATGTGATCTTGGTGGGGGCTGGGTCCAGGGGAGGCCAGCAGTCGGTCCGCGTGCGACCAATCAGTCTTCCATCGTGCTCTCGGGTGCGGATCTGCCAACAGTCGCGCTGATGCTGCGGGCGTTCGGTCGAGGCGTGCGGCGCCCACGGAACGACCTCGGGGCTTGCGCCGCAGTCGCCGACGCGGTGCGTCCGTGACCGCTTTGAACTTCGCGGCATATGGGTGCATCAGCCATGGATTAGACACGACTAATCCATCCGCCCAGGGGGTCTTAAAGATGGTTGATGACACGCCTAAGCGCCTTGGCGCCGGCCCTGCGTATAGCCTTCCCGGGACCTGCCGCCTGGAGGGTGCGGCCGTGAGGCCGCACCCGTCGGCCGCAACGTCGGCGTCGCGGGCCACGAGGTCGACGCCGACGCCTACGCTGCGCACCATGCACACCCTGTCGACAACCCAGGGAATGGAACGAGAAGTGGTGAGCCGCTGGGTGACCGTGCTGCGCAGCTCGTCTGCCGAGGAGGCGACCGGCGATGCGTGATCTGGCGCCGGTGCCGCAGAGCAGCGTCCAAATCGCGGCGCGGCAGGCACTCGACGGACGCAGGCGCGGGATCAAGGCCCTGCTGCCGTTTGTTGGCCCCGCGTTCATCGCGTCGGTCGCCTATATCGATCCTGGCAACTACGCCACCAATATTCAAAGCGGCGCCGAGTTTGGATATCACCTGCTGTGGGTCGTGCTGCTCGCCAATGTCATGGCGATGCTGTTCCAGAATCTATCCGCAAAGCTCGGCATTGCGACGGGGCGCAACTTGCCCGAGCTCTGCCGGCGGGAGTTCCGCCGCCCGGTGTCCGTCGGCATGTGGGTCGTGAGCGAGGTGGCGGCCATGGCCACGGACCTCGCGGAGTTCCTGGGGGCCACCCTGGCGCTCAATCTGCTGCTGGGCATCCCGATGATCGTGGCGACGCTGGTCACCGGCGTCCTCACGTACCTCCTGCTGTCGCTGGACCGCTACGGCTTTCGCGCCTTGGAGGCCGCGATCGGCGTTCTCGTCGCGGTGATCGCGCTGAGCTACCTGCTGGAGACGGGGTTCTCGCACCCGGCGTGGGGGCAGGTGGCCATCCATGCCGTGGTGCCCTGGCTGCAGGGACCGAAGAGCGTCCTCCTGACCGTGGGCATCATCGGGGCGACCATCATGCCGCATGCCGTGTACCTGCACTCGGGCCTGATGCAGGATCGCGTGCCGGCCCGCACCGCCCGTGAGAAGCGCCGCGTGCACCACTTCGAACTGCTCGACGTGGTGATCGCGATGTCCCTCGCGGGGCTCATCAACATGGCGATGCTTTACATGTCGGCCGCGGTCTTCCACCACGGCCACTCGGGTGTCGCGGACATCACCGGCGCCTATCGCACCTTGATGCCGCTCCTCGGTGATGGCGCCGCGTTCGTCTTTCTGGTCTCGCTCCTGGCGTCCGGACTTTCGAGCTCGACCGTCGGCACGATGGCCGGTCAAGTGATCATGCAGGGGTTCGTTGGGTTCCGCATCCCCGTCTGGGTCCGCAGGCTGGTCACGATGGTGCCGACGGTCATCGTCGTGGCGCTCGGCGTGGACCCGACGATGACCCTCGTGATCAGCCAGGTCATCTTGAGTCTCGTGCTCCCGCTGCCGATGATCGCCGTGGTCAAGTTCACCGCGCGCAAGGAACTGATGGGCGAGCTCGTCAACTCGCGCCTCACGACGGCGGTAGCCGTAGCCGCCACGGGATTCGTGCTTCTGCTCAATGTCGTGCTGCTCTGGCAGACCGCGGGACTGCCTTTGCCCCTCCTGGGCTGAAGGCGGGCTCGCACCGCGGAAGGCGATGCAGAGCGCATGGCCTGCATCGCCTTCCGCGTGCGCATGGCGAGGTGGCTGCATCCACTTTGCCCCTCAGCCGCTGGCTTCCTCTACCTCCCAGGAACGCCTGGCGGCCGTGTCGAAACCGGCCGCTCCAGTGGGCCGCGGGGCTGGCCCCGCTAGACCCGGACAGAGGCCAGGGAGGCTGGACAGTGGAATTTCCGGCACGGTTCTTGCACCAGCATCCGCCGGTACGCAACGTCAACCAGGTCTACGACGAGCACCTTTCCCGAGGGGATCGGGTCGCGGACCGCTTCGCCACCGTGATGGGATCCTGGTCCTTCATCATCGCGCAGAGCGTCCTGCTGCTGTGCTGGGTCGTGCTGAACGTGACGGGCTGGATCATGCGCTGGGACCCCTATCCATTCATCCTCCTCAACCTCGCGCTCTCGTTCCAGGCCGCCTACGCGGCCCCGATCATCATGATGTCGCAGAACCGCCAGGCTGCGAAGGACCGTCTCGAGGCGCACCTCGACTTCGAGCTGAACCAGAAGGCCGAGGAGGAAGTCCGAGTGATCCTCGAGCACCTGGAGGCACAGAGTCAGGCTCTCCTAGAGGTGCTCGGACGCCTCGAACGCCTGGAAGCTAGGGCCTAGCCAAGTACTCGGCCGAAAGGCCTGCACGTGTGCTCTTTCCTCCGGCGCGGCATGCCCGGCACATACCGGGCGGATTGGTGTTGACCGCCTGTGCAGGGCGGGCCGCCGTGTGTCGGACCGGGCGCGGGACGAATGGACCATCCTTCTCATCTTAAGCAGGTTTTAATCCTGCGGAAGGCGTATTATTGCGCGACCCGAGACCCGTGCGTCGGGCGGCTCAAAGAAGGAGTCTGGAGCATGTCGCTTCCCGCGGTGAATCCCGTTCCCACCCAATCGCTGGCCGAGGAGCAAATCCGCACACCGCTGCAGACCGCGGTGCGGCGATTCCTCAAGAACAAGCTGGCCGTCTTTGGTCTAGTCCTGGTCGTCATCATGATTCTCCTGGCCATCTTTGCCCCTTCGCTTGCACCAATGAGCCCCTACACGTCCTACCCCGACGGCACGACGATGCAGGGATTGCCGCTAAACCCGACGTGGCAATGGCACCACTTCTTCCTTGGCACCGACGCTTCCGGCCGCGACGAGATGAGCATGCTGCTCTATGGCACGCAGGTGTCCATGGAGGTCGGCTTCATGGCCACGCTGATCACGCTGGTGATCGGAGTCGTGATCGGTCTTATCTCGGGCTACGTTGGCGGCATGCTCGACAACGTCCTGATGCGCATCACCGACGTCGTGCTGGCGTTCCCGCTCTTCCTCTTCGTCATCCTCCTTCGCTCGGTCGTGATCCATCCCACGGTGGCCACGGTCTACGAGGTGATCGGCATCCTGGGCTGGGCGGGCATCGCGCGCATCACGCGAGGTCAGACTCTCGCGGCACGCAAGCTCGAGTATGTGGAATCGGCGCGGGCGGTCGGTGTTCGCACGCCGAGCATCCTCTTCAAGCACATCTTCCCGAACATCATGGGCCCGATCGTGGTCTATGGAACGCTGCTGATCGCGAGCAACATCCTCCTCGAATCGGCACTCTCGTTCCTTTCGATTGGAGTGCCGGATCCGACGGTTTCCTGGGGCAAGATGATCAACCTCGGCCTCAGCTGGTACCAGACAGATCCCTGGCTGATTGTCTGGCCCGGCATCGCGATCGCTCTGGCGACGCTCGGCTTCAACCTGCTGGGTGATGGCCTCAGCGACGCATTGAACCCGCGCGCAGGCGAGTAGGCGTGGATGCGCACATTGGGAGGTGATCAGTCGGCGTAAGCGCAACGGGTTGACAGGCAGAATCCTGGCCCGCTTTTCTGCGAGGAGGTCGAAGAATGGCGAACGCATCCTGGAAGCGATGGTCCATGGGCTTGGCCGGGGTGGCGACACTGGCTCTAACAGCGTCCATGGTGGCGCCGGGGGTTTCCACTGCAAGCACTGCCAACGTGCTGCACTTCTCGTTCTCTAGTAACATTGAGACCCTGGACCCGACCCAGTGGACCGACATGACTTCGATGTACCCGATGCAGGAAATCTACGACACCCTCGTCGAGTACAACAATGTCACCGCCAAGATCGTTCCCGGCATTGCCACGTACACCGTCTCGAAGAACGGCCTGGTGTATACCTTCACGCTGAAGAAGGGCATCAAGTTCTCGAACGGTGACCCGGTGACGGCCCAGGACGTCGTCTACTCGCTGAACCGTGTGACCCGCGGCGACGCGAACTCGAGCGGCGCGGCCCCCTACGGCTTCGCCTACTCGGACATCGTTGGCTACAGCCAGTGGAACAACAAGGGCAACCCGCCGCCCGCCGGCATGACGGGCATGAGCGGCCTAAAGGCGCTTTCGCCCTCCGTGGTGCAGATCACCCTGCAGACGCCGCAGGCCTTCTTCCTCAACGAACTGGCCTTGATGTCGGCGGCGATCGTCGACCCCACGGTCGTGGCCAAGTACGGTCAGAACTACCAGCTGCACGCGATCGGCAGCGGTCCATACAAGCTGAAGAGCTGGAACCAGGGCCACCAGATGATCCTGGTGCCGAACCCGACGAGCTGGCGCTACACCAAGGGTGAGCCGACGGTCGTCATGGACGAGAACGTCAACCCGGACCTTGCGCTGCTTCGGTACCAGCAAGGGCAGTACGCCTTCGACTTCGGTCCTTTGCCGTCCGAGGTCTACGCTAAGGTCCTGAGCTCGCCGACGCTGAAGAAGCAGTACCATAACGTCGTCGAGAACGGGGTTGTGTACCTCGCCTTCAACACGACGAAGGCGCCGTTCAACAACGTGTACATGCGTCAGGCGGTCAACTACGCCATCGACAAGAACCTGATCCTCAAGGACATCACCAACGGCCGCACGCAGACCATGACTCAGCCCCTGCCTCCGGGCATCCCCGGCTACAACAAGTCCATCAAGAACCCCTACCCGTACAACCCTAAGCTTGCCAAGACCCTGCTGAAGAAGGCGGGCTACAAGGGCCAGGCGATCACCTTCATCTTCCCGTCCAACAACACGGACCACATCCGCACGGCTGAGATCATCCAGACGGAACTCCGCGCCGTCGGCATGAAGGTCTCGATCTCCGGTACGAGCCAGATCGGCAACTACTGGCCGCTCGAAGACAACGCCAGCGGCAACTGGAACATCGCCTGGACCGACTGGTTCCAGGACTACCCGGACGCCCAGGACTTCCTGTTCAACCTGCTGAGCACCCAGGCATTCGGCGCCACCAATGTCGGCAACTGGACCGACCCGACGTTCCAGAGGCTCGTCACCCAGGCGGACGAACTGCCGGCCAGCGCGCAGTACCAGCGTAACCTCGACTACTCGAAGGCCGAGTCGATCGCTGTCAACAAGGCGGCGTGGGCCTTCCTGTACAACGAGTGGAACGACGCGCTGATCCAGCCGTGGGTCAAGCCGCAGGGCACATACCAGGACCTGATGCTGTATCTGCACCCGGTCAAGACTCCACAGTTCCAGTACATGCACGTAGCGCCCCACTGAGCCGTCGTTTCGCGCCGGGGCCGGCTACGGCCGGCCCCGGCATCCTCGGCCATGAAAGCTTGGGTGATATACTTTGGGGTCCTACCTGGTCCGGCGCCTATTTTGGACGGTCATCACGATCTGGGCGATCCTGACCGTGACGTACTTCATCGCGTATCTCGTTCCGTCTGATCCGGCGCGCCTGATCGCGGGGCAGCACGCGAGTGCGGCGACTCTGGCGTCGATCCGTCGTGCTCTCGGCCTCAACCGACCCCTCTGGTACCGCTACCTCGTGTTCGCAAATCAGTTCATCCATGGCAACCTGGGGTATGACTTCATCATGCGGCGCACCGTGGCAGGGCAGGTCCTGCAAGCCGCGCCGCTGACGTTCTATCTTGCCGTGGTCGCCGTATGCTTTGAACTCATCATCGGCATCCCGATCGGCATCATCGCCGCAGTGAAGCGCTACTCTTTCGTCGACAACTTCCTGCGCTTCCTCTCGATCCTTGGCATCTCCATGCCGACCTACTGGGTCGGGTCGATGCTGCTGTTGCTGGTGGCATTCAAGCTTGGCTGGTTGCCACTGGGCGGAGTCTCAGCCTCGGGCGTGATCCTGCCCGCCCTATCCGTGGGGATCACGGGTTCCGCCTTTTACGCCCGCATTCTGCGCTCTTCCACCCTCGAGACTATGCGCATGGATTACGTGCGCACAGCCCGGGCCAAGGGCGCGAAGGAATCTCTCGTGCTCTTCAAGCACACAATCCGCAACTCCCTGATTCCGGTCATTACCTACCTCGGTCTGGACTTGGGAGCCCTGCTCGGGGGCCTCATCGTGACCGAGACGATTTTCAACTGGAGCGGTCTCGGCTTTCTGCTGAACCAGGCCATCGGCAACGACGACGGCTCGCTGATCATGGGCGTCACGCTTTTCTCCGCAAGCGCCATCGTCATCATGAACCTCGTAGTGGACATCGTATACGCGTTCCTGGACCCGCGCGTGTCCTACAGCTGATTCCACTCTGGTTTCATGCACGTCCCGCCCCATTGCCTGTGGCGGAACCGGTCCTGAGGGATCGGTTCCGTTTTCGTTCTGCGCGACGGCTGAGCAGAAGACAGCGCGCCCCACTCCCCTATTCCGGCGGTCCCACCCAAAAGAGGGTTCCCTTGCGAATGATCTCTCTGAGGTCTTGCGGCGCCTTGTGGCGCTGCCGGCTGCCCAAAGGGCGGAGGTGATGGTTCGAGGGCCGCACGAACGAAGACATCACGCATGTCCCGGTGCAAGGAGGTCGAACATGGCGAATCCACTCTGGAGGCGCTGGACCACGGCCGCGGCGGGCGTCGCGGCATTGGCCATGACGGCCGCCGGCTGTGGCGCTGCCACAACCACCGGTGCCAATACGCCGCAGGTGCTGCATTTCTCTTTCTCGAGCAACATCGAGACGCTCGACCCCACGCAGTGGACCGACGTGACTTCGATGGTGCCGATGCAGGAGATCTACGACACGCTGGTCGAGTACAACCCGTACTCGACGAGGCTTCAGCCTGGTCTTGCCAGCTGGACCGTGTCGCCCGACGGCAAGACCTACACCTTCACGCTGAAGAAGGACATCAAATTCTCGAACGGCGACCCGGTGACGGCGCAGGACGTCATCTACTCGCTCAACCGGGTCACCCGCGGCGACGCGAACTCGAGCGGAGCTGCTCCCTATGGCTTCGCCTACTCCGACATCGTCGGCTACAACCACTGGTTCAACGGCGGCAACCCGCCGCCCGCCGGCATGACGGGCATGTCCGGCCTGACGTCGCCCAGACCGGGCGTCGTGCGGATCAAACTGAAGACCCCGCAGGCGTTCTTCCTCAACGAGATGGCCCTGATGTCGGCGGCGATCGTCGACCCGCGCGTCGTCAAGGAGTACGGCCAGAACTACCAGACGCACGCGGTCGGAACGGGTCCGTACAAGCTCGCGAGCTGGAATCGCGGGCATCAGATGGTGCTCTTGCCGAACACGACGAGCTGGCGCTACCGCAAGGGCGAGCCCAAGGTCGTGATGGACGAGAACGTCTCGTCCAGTCTGGCCCTCCTGCGCTACCAGCAGGGTGACTACGCCTTCCTGTTCGGCCCCCTCCCTTCCGAGATCTACGCGAAGGTTCTGGCCTCCTCGCAGCTCAAGTCCCAGTACCACAACGTCGTCGAGAACGGCGTCGTATACCTGGCGTTCAACACGACGAAGGCCCCCTTCAACAACGTGCTGATGCGTCAGGCGGTCAACTACGCCATCAACAAGCAGCTGATCCTGAAGAACATCACCAACGACCGCACGAACATGATGACGCAGCCCCTGCCGCCTGGCATCGCGGGCTACAACCCGTCGATCAAGGACCCCTACCCGTACAACCCCACCAAGGCGAGGCAGCTGCTGCAGCAGGCCGGCTACCACGGCCAGCAGCTCACCTTCATCTACCCGTCCAACGAGAGCGACCACGTCCGCACCGCGGAGATCATCCAGACCGAACTTGCGGCTGTCGGCATGAAGGTGTCTCTCGTCGGCACCAGCCAGATCGGCAACTACTGGCCCCTTGAGGACAATCCCAAGGGCAGCTGGAACATCGCCTGGACCGACTGGTTCCAGGACTATCCGGATGCCCAGGACTTCCTCTTCAACCTGCTCAGCCGGCAGGCATTCGGGGCGACGAATGTCGGCGACTGGACCGATCCCCAGTTCCAGCGGCTGATCACCGAGGCCGACGCCCTGCCGGCCAGCCAGCAGGCGCAGCGCGTGGCCGACTACCGGCAGGCCGAGCAGATCGCAGTCCAGAAGGCGGCCTGGGCGTTCCTCTACAACTATTGGAACGACGCCTTGGTCCAGCCCTGGGTGCAGCCGCAGGGGACGCACCGGGACCTCATGTACTACCTGCACCCGGTGAAGACACCCCAGTTCGAGTTCATGCGCGTAGCGGCGCACTGACCGCGTCAGCAGCGAGGCGGGCCCGCCCGGCGGGAGCCGCCTCGCCAGCGTTCGCGTGGGGCCCGGCTGCCGCGGGTACCCTCATAGAGGCGATCGACGCGATATTTTGGCGACATCGGCGCCTAGGAAAGGAGTCCGTGTTGGCGCAACGGCGTACGCTCGCAGTGCTGGCGGCGGTGATCGCGGCCTTCGGGCTGGCCCTAGTGGCCATACGTGGCTTCGTCCCGCAGCCCAACCCCGTCAAGGCCACTTCGGTCCTGCGCGCCCAGGCGGCGGCGAAGGCCATGCTCGCCTGGTACTACCTTCCGGACCGCGGGCTCCTCACGAGCTACGCACCCTCCGGCACATCGCAGTTCGCAAGGATCTGGGGCTACTCCTGGGCTCTCAAAGCGCTCGAGGATGTCGCGGCGCTGCCCGGGGGCCGGCGCTTCATGCCGGTGGTGCGGAGACTGGCGGACGATCTCGACCGGTACTGGGACACGGAGGCCGGCCTGCCCGCCTACGCCCCCACCGTCGATCCGGGGCCCGCGGCCGTCAAGTACTACGACGACAACGCCTGGGTCGGTCTCGACCTGGTCGAGGCCTTCGATCTCACCGCGGACGAGCGCTACCTGCGGGAGGCGGAGGCGGTGTTCCGGTACGAGGAGACCGGCTGGGACAACCGCTTGGGCGGGATCTACTGGAACGACGACCGCGACACGCGCAACACCGTCTCGAACGCCCCGGTCGCCGAACTGGCGGCCCGCCTCTATCTGGCCACAGGACGCTCCACCTACCTCGCCTGGGCCAAGAAGATCTATCACTGGCAGGTGCGCACGCTCGTCGACCCGCGCACCGGGCAGGTCTGGGGGAACATCGACGGCACGGGCGCCATCTCCCACAGCGACTGGACCTACAACCAGGGCACCGTGATCGGCGCCGCGGTGCTGCTCTACCGCATCACCCACCAAGCCTCGTACCTCAGGCAAGCCCGCAAGACGGCCGGGTTCGTGCTGCGCAAACTGGTCAGAGCGGACGGAGCCATCGAACCGCCGGCGGAGTTCGGCGGGGTGTTGGTGGACAATCTGCTGCTGCTCTACGACGAGACCGGCGATCCGGCGATCGCGCGGGTGATCTCGTCGAGCGCCGCTTCCGCCTGGACGGATGCGCGTAACGGCAACGGCCTCGTTGCAAACGACTGGCAGGGTCCCCCGCCCAAAACGGCCGGGCATCCTCTGCTCACGCAAAGCGGTGCTGTGAGGCTCCTGGCCGTAGATGCCGCCATCAAGACGCATGCGCCCGCCCCTTGGGCGGGGTACGGCCGGCTGCCCGGACCGTGACCTTCCCTTAGGCCTGTGGGGGCTGGCGGTGACGCAGCGGCATCGCCGCCCTCGCGCGCGTCGCCTGCTCGTAGGCGTAGCCGAAGCGCACGAGCTGCGCTTCCGCGAAGGCGGTGCCGCAGAAGGTGAGCGCGAATGGCTCGCCTTCGCTGGTCACGCCCGCAGGGACGCAGATCGAGGGGTAGCCGGCGCGCGCGGCGATGTCCGCGCCATAGTTGTTCGGGAAGACCAGGGCGTCCAGGCGGTTCGCCGCGAGCGTGTGATCGATGCCCTCCTGCCGCGACCAGAGGAGATCGCGCCGGCGCGCCCTGAGGTACGCGGGGTCGCTCAGGGTGCCCGACGTCGCCTCGGACTGCAAGAGCAGGGTCTGGCCATAACGCAGGAGCAGGCGCCGGTTGCGATCGTTGAAGAAGATGAGCTCGCGCAGGCTGTGCACGGGGACATCGGGTCCCGTGTGGCCGAGATAGGCGTTGAGGTCGGACTTGAACTCGTAGAACAGGACCTCCTCCCCCCACTCCCTGCCGGCGGACGGGATCGGGGCCGGGTCCACCACGGTCGCCCCGAGAGCCTCGAGCGTTCTCAGCGCGGACTCGAAGCCCGCCGCAAGGGGCGCGGGCAGTTCGCCGAGGTAGTCGCGCGGCACGCCGAATCGCCTGCCTTGGATCGCTCCCTCCTCAAGCTCCTCCGGCCGCGGCAGAGGATGGGACTCGCCGAGGTACGAGACGGGATCCCGCCGGTCGCCGCCCACCATGGCCCGGAGGAGGGTCAGGGCGTCACGCACGCTACGCGCGATCGGCCCCGCCGTGTCCTGGCTGTGGGCGATGGGAATGACGCCGCTGCGGCTGACGTAGCCGAGGGTGGGCTTCAGCCCGACCACGCCCTGCTGACTGGCGGGGCTCAGGATCGAGCCGGATGTTTCGGTGCCCACGGCAAGCGGCGCAAGCTCGCCCGAAACGGCGGAGGCGGATCCGGAACTCGAGCCGCCGGCATCGAACGGGCCGCAGGCGTTCAGCACCTGGCCGCCACGCGAGGAGTAGCCGTTGGGCATGCCTTCGGTCATGAAGTTCGCCCACTCGGTCATGCCGGCCTTGCCGAGGATGATTGCCCCGGCGTGGCGCAGCCTGCGCACCAGGTGCGCGTCGCGCGGGGCGTAGTGGGCCGCGAGCGCGAGGGAGCCCGCACTGGTGTGCTGATGGTCGCCGGTGTCGATATTGTCCTTGAGCACGACCGGGATGCCGTGCAAGGGGCCGCGTACGCGTCCAGCCTTGCGCTCCTGGTCCAGGACAGCCGCGATCGCCGCGGCGTCCGGATTGACCTCGATGAGCGCGTTCAGACCCTGAGGTCCCCCGCTTCGCTTCGCGACGGCGTCGAGGCACAGGTAGACGAGCTCTTCCGAGGTGAGGGCGCCTTCGCCCAACAGGGACTGAAGCTCATCCAGCGTAACGTCGGCTGGCAAGCGCTCGATCATGTCATGTACCTCCAGAGGAACTGCTAGCTGCGGGGCGGGTCGCCGGCCCAGAGACTCTGTCCCAGGCGCTTCGCCATGATCACTCGTTCGTCGGCCGCTCGCACGAGACCTTCGATCGAGTCGGCGTCCTCCGGTGCCGAGGCCACACCGACCCTTGCCCCGACGTAGACTTCGCGGCCCTGTCGCACAAGCACAGGGCCCTGGCGCACGGCGTCCAGGTAGCGCCTCGCGGCCTGTAGAGCCTGCCCCTGGTCCGCGTGGGTCAGGAGGATGGCGAATTCGTCGCCGCCCCAGCGGAAGACGGTGTCGCCCTCGCGCCGCACACCGTCGAGAACTCGCGCGACTGCCGTAAGGGCCTCGTCCCCGCTCAGGTGCCCGAACTGGTCGTTGATCGCCTTGAAACCCTGCAGGTCCATGATCACGAGCGCCAGGGGCTCGCGGTACCGCACGGCCTCCGACCAGGCGGAGACCATCCGCTCCTCGAAGGCGCGGCGGTTACCGAGGTCGGTCAGAGTATCGGTTCTCGCTGCGATGCGCAAGGCGCTGAGGTGCCTGCCTTGTGCCAGCAGCACAGCCAGCTGGAGACCGAACATCCCCGCGAGCGAGAGGGCCTCCTGCGAGAACGCGTCGGGCTCGGTGAGGTTGTCGATGCTGAGGAGGCCGATGAGGTCCCCGTGCAGCACGAGCGGCACGAAGATGCTGGCGGCCGCCCCGTGCGGCTGGCCTTCCTGCGTCGCCGATTCGGGTCGCGTCACGATGCGTGGCAAGCCGTTCAGGAAGGCGCTCCGCTCTCCGCCATAGACGGCGATGGCTCCTTCGACCTCCTGCAGGCGCCAGTGTCCCTGCGCCGAGGGGTCGTCGTAGCCCGCGACTGCCCTCAGGTCGAGGTGGGTCCCATTGGCGAGCCAGAGGGTGGCCGCGTCGGCAGCCGGGATCAACCGGATCGCCTCGGCAAGTGCTTCGTCGCACAGGGCCTGCATGTCCCCGATCGCGCCGAGCGCGTGAAGACTCGCGAGGAGCTCCGTGAGCCGCGACGTTGCGAGGATGCCCTGCAATGCGATGCGCAGCCGGTCGGCTGCGCGCTCCAGGGCCTGGCGCTCACCGACGCCGAAACCCGCGGGCGTGCGGTAGAAGAGAAACTCAAGCGCGGCTTGCGGTCGGCCGTCGGGCTCCATCAGGGGCAGGAGGGCGAACGACTGCAGGCCGAGGTCCAGCTGCCGCGCTGTGGTGTACGGCGATGTCACGGCGGACGCCACCCAGAACGCCTGACGCGGAATCTGCCCGCGGAAGCTGGTTTCCAAGGGCGACGCAGCCGCCGGCGACTCGAAGTCGCCAAGGCTCTGGCGGGCTAGAAGATGGGGCGCCTCGCCGCCGGGCAGCCACAGCGATCCGACGTCGGCGGCGGCGAAGGGCAGCAGGAGCTGCAGGGCACGCTGGGCCACGCCTTGCGGTGTGGGCAGCTGCGTGATCTGGCGGGAGAAGTCCAGGAGGAAGTTCTGCAGGCGCGTCGTCTCCTGCGTCGCGCTCAGGCGGCCGAGGCGCCAGACGGCATCGCCACCGGCGCGGACCAGGGCCTCCAGCGTCTCCACCTCGTCCGGCAGGAACGCGCCAGGATTGCCACGCTCGACGTTCAGCACCGCGACCGCCTGGTCACCGGACAGGATCGGCAAGGCGAGTTCGCTGTGGGTGGCCGTGATGCCGACGCCTTGGACAAACTCCGGGTCCGCCTGCGTGTTCGGCACGTGCTGAGAGCGCCTGGTGCGCAGAGCTCTGCCTGTGATCGACTGCAGCGGTACCAGCACGCCCGACGGAGGCGTCCAGCCCAAAGTGGTGTGGACCTGGAGATGCTGGCCGTCCTGGGCCGGCACCAGGACGTCGGCATGGCTGAAGCCAAGGATCTCCTGCAGAAGGTGCGGCAGTTCGCGGAAAACATCGTCGGCGGTTTCGAGACGCGGCAGGCGCAACAGGGCCTCCGAGAGCAGCCGTGCGCGCCGGGCGGCCCCCATGGCCGCCTGCCGCACCCGCCGCACCCGGTAGCCGACGGCGCTGCCGGCGACCGCCGCCAGCAGCGGCACGAGGACCAGCGCGAGGGCCAGGCTCGGGCTCTGCGGGCGGTGCACCAGCAGGGCGGCCACGCCCGCGACGACGGCGAATAGCAGACTCGGCACGGGACCGACGTCGAGGCCGGCCACGAAGAGCACCACGGCGGCCGCAGGAAGCAGCCAGTCGGGTGGCAGATGCGTGGCCGGAAGGGCTCCAGCCAGAAGAAGCAGTACCGCGCCTCGCGCTATGCGCCGCGGCAGGCCGACCGAGAGCCAGCCCCAGTCGGCGGAGGACTCGGCGGGCTCCGTGAAGCCCGTCGCTCCCCACTCGGCCAAATATCTCGCCTCGCAGATCCGGTGCTTTGCCGGGATAGAGGTAAGGGATGCCAATTGGTCATTCGGCGTGGCACCTTGCGTCCCCTTCTGATCGTGGCAGGACCAGGCGGGCCGCCACGGAGAACCCAGCAGACATTGTGGAGGTGCACGACATGGAGGCTTCCTGCCGCATCCGGCTGCGGGTGCGCTACGGCGAGGCGGATCGCATGGGCATCGCGTACTACGCCAACTATTTCGACTGGTTCACGGAAGGACGCACCGAACTTCTGCGGCAACTGGGCGGCGAATATCGGCGCATCGAGGATGATGGCCTGCTGCTGCCGGTCTTGCGCACGGGCGCGCGCTACCTTCGCCCCTGCCGCTACGACGACGTGGTCGAACTGGAGACGACTGCGCGCGTTTCGCCGACGAGGCTGCGCTTCGACTATCGCCTCGAGATGGAGGGATCGCTCCTGGCGGAGGGATTCACGGAGCACGCCTACGTGCGCAAGGGCGATATGCGGCCGCTGAATGCCCGCCGTGCCTTTCCGGAGGTCTACGCCCTGCTGGCCGACCTGCCCGCCTACACCCCGTCGCCCGACTGATCGAGGCGCAGATCCGGGAAATAGACCCGCAGATCGTCGCCCTGTGCGGGCAGTTCGGGCGCGTCGCGCAGGTCCGCGCTAAACGATCGCCCGTCGTTCGTGCGCAGCTCGAGCCGCCAGCCGAAGTCCTGCGCTACGGCCCGCACCACCACCCCGGCCACTTCGATGAGGCCGGGTCCCGGTCGCAAGACCGCCTGGGCGGGGTGTACGACGAGGCCGCCCGCCAGCGGGCGGTAGCCCAGCAGCTCCGCTGCCCGCAGGTTCGGCGGCCGGCGCATCGTCGACTCCACCGGTCCCTCGGCGAGCAGTTGCCCGGAGGAGATCAGGCAGATCCGGTCGCCGAGCCGCTGCACCTCACGCAGGTCGTGGCTGGCCAGGAGGGCCAGGGAACCCGTAGCGGAGAGCTGTTCGCGCAAGAGGTCCCCCATCTCGAGACGTGCCCTGGCGTCCAGGGCGGAAAAGGGCTCGTCGAGCAGGAGGAGTGGCCGACCGGCGAAGATGGCGCGTCCCAGGGCCAGCCTCTGGCGCTCGCCGAACGAGAGCTCTCGCACCGGCCGCGCCCGCAGCCGCAGGAGATCGAGGCGCCGGAGCGCCTCCTCGAGGTCCACGGCAAGATGCGGCCCCATGGCGGCCAGGTGCTGTTCGGGCGTCCAGTGTGGCACGAGACCCTGGCGCTGGGGCACCCAGCCGATCGGCCGCTGCCAGACGGGCAGGCGCCTGAAGTCTAGCCCGTCGAGCTCGACCGCGCCCTCCGCCGGCAGCAGGCCCGCCACGGCGCGCAGGAGCGTCGTCTTGCCCGCGCCGGAAGGTCCGTGCAGCGCGAGGACCTGACCCGCCGTGAGCTCGAAGGCCGCCTGGACGCGCAAGTGGCCGCCGCCCGCCACCTTCACGTCAACGCGCAGCACGGCGGGCCACCCCCATGGCCACAAGCGGCAGCGGCAGGGCGATCGCGACCAGGATAAGCGCGAGCTGCAGCGCCGGAGCGAGGCCGAACTCGCTCAAGGCGATCCAGATCCCGACCGGCAGGCCTGTCGGATGGTACGCGAGGACGATCGGCGCGCCGAAGGCGCCGATCGTCCTCGCCCACGCCATGGCGCCGGCGACGGCGAGACCTGGCGCCGCGAGCGGCAGCGCGACCCGGTAGAACGCCGTCGCGGGCCGCATCCCGGCGAGCCAGGACGCCTCCAGGATGTCGCGGTCGAGGGCGCTGAACGCCGCCCAGGCCGCGTAGACGAAGTACGGCACCGCCTCGTAGAACCCGGCGAGCGTCAGGCCGAGCATGCTATTCGTGGCGCCGATGCCCAGGTTGAGGAGCCACTGGCCGAAGCCGGTGGTCGGACCAAAGACGTAGGCGAGCACGAGGCCGAGCACCAAGGGCGGCAGGAGGAGCGGCACCGCCAGCAGCAGCTCGAGCCCCTGCTGGCTGCGCGGCCCCGCGGAAGCGGCCCACCAGGAGAGCGGCAGGCCGACGATCAGGGTGAGGGCCAGCGCCGCGAGCGACGAGGTGACGCTCGTCAGGGTCGCGCTGCCGCTGCCGGGCGGCAGCTGAGAGAACGTCGTGCCGGCGTGCAGGAGCAGCGCCCAGAGCGGCAGCGTGACAATGGCGACCAGCGGCCAGAGCAGCAGGCGGCGCGCCGTGAGGCGGCTGCCCTGAGCGGATCCGGCCCTCATCGGCACGCCCCCTCGGCAAGCGGCAAACGCCTCATGGTTTGCCCACCTTGCGCCAGACGGCATAGGGGCCGTAGTTCGCGCCTGAGGGACCGAGGCGGTTCCTGTCGACCAGGACGAGGCGCCAGAGACGGCTCTGATCGAGCTCGATCGCGACCGGGGAGCGCGTCGGCCAGAGCACGTAGCGCGCCTTGGGGTCGTAGAGCTCTAGATAGCGGGTTACGGACATGCTGCCGAGGGTGACGTCGAGGAAGCGCGGCCACCACGGCCGCTGCAGCCACAGGTTGTCGCGACTGTCGAGGTACGGCTGCACGCCGTAGAGTTCGAGCGACGCGCCGATCTGGTAGGCGGCGAAGACGTCCGAGGCCCGTTGGCGCGCGAGGTAGCCGATCGCCTTCAGCGGCGCCCGCTGCGGGAAGAGAGGGCGCGTCAGCAGCGTGCCGCCGAGGAAGAGGGTCACGAGGACGGTCAGGAGGAGCGAGCGGCGGGAGGCCGAGGCGATCTGGTCCTGTCCGGCGAGTCGCCAGTGCTGCGGCACATAGGACGCGCCGAGCAGGGCGGCCGAAAGGATGAAGTACGGGAGGAAGCGCGAGGCGTAGAGGAGCGCCGCGGCGGTTCCGAGCAGGAGGATGAGATCCGCCCAGCGGCCGCGACGGCGCAGCTCGGGGGCCAAGAGGCCGATGGCGACCAGCAGCACGAGGCCCGCGGCGATCGCCCACGGCTCGTGGAAGTTCGGCGACGCCCATTCGGAGATGACGTTCGTGTTGCCGCCACTGCCCACGTTCAAGGCGTTGCGCAGCAGGGCCAAGGGGCCGCCTGGCCGCACGAGCAGCAGGAGAACTGACAGCACGAACGGGCCCCAGACCTTGCGGCGCGGCAGCTCCGCGGTCGGCAGCAGCAGATTGAGGCCCAGCACCAGCGGCAGGAGCAGCACCGAGCCGTGCACCTGCACCCAGAGGACGGTGCTGAGCGCCGCGAGCCAGAGGTGGAGATGGCGTCCCTGGCGAGCGGCCAGGACGGCCGCAAGGGTGTACGCGAAGAGCAGGAACGAGAGCAGCTGCGGCCGGGGGGACATCACCGGCATGATCGCCACCGCGGCCGCGAGGGCCCAGAGCGTCTGCCAATACGGGCCGAGGCTGCGCGCGGCGCGCGCCACCACGAGCGCGACGCCCCCGAGGAGCGGCAGAAGGCCCAGGTAGACCGGGAGACCGCCGCCCAGGCCGTAGAGCCAGGCGGTGTAGACGCCGAAGAGCCACTCCTCGTTCGACCAGTAGGCGCCGTGCATGGCGTAGGTGAGGTGGTTCGCGAGCGGGATGTAGCCATGGCTCAGGATCCAGCGCCCGTTCGCGATGTCGAAGCCGATATCCCCGAGCAGGCCGTGCTGCGAAAGCGCGAGCGCCAGCGTCAGGAACGCGGGCAAGGCCGTGAGAAGGAGCGCGGCCCAGCCCTGTCGGGCAGTGGGCCGCGCAGTCTCCCCGAGCGACACGTCAGGCGTGGCTCAGCTGCTCGCGGACGGCGCGGCGAAGAACCTTGCCGGTAGCCCCGATCGGCAGCTCTGGCCACACGAAGATGCGGCGTGGCCGCTTGTAGTCGGCGAGCAGGCGAGCGCAGAGGTCCTGCAGCTCCTCCGCCTTGACGTCGTGGCCTTCGCGCGGCGATACGACCGCGACGACCTCCTCGCCGCGGCGGTCGTCGTGCAACCCGACGACCGCGGCCATGGCGACGGAAGGGTGCTGGGTCAGCACTTCCTCCACCTCGGTCGGGTAGACGTTCTCGCCCATCGTGATGATCATGTCGGTCTTGCGGTCCACGAGGTAGAGGTAGCCTTCGGCGCTGCGCCGCGCGAGGTCCCCGACGGCGAGATAGCGGCCGCGGAAGGCCTGCGCCGTGGCCTCGGGGTTCTTGAAATAGCCGTCCATCAGGGTCGGGCCGCCGCAGTACAGCTCCCCCACCTCGTCGACATCCGCATCGCTGCCGTCCTCGCGCAGGATGCGCACGTCCTGCGCCAAGGCCGGCAGGCCGATCGAGCCGATCACGCTGCCGGGGCCGTGGCGGATCCAGGTGACCGCGCCGAGCTCCGTGGCGCCGTAGATGTCGATCAGGTGGGCGTTCGGGAAGTCCGCCACGATGCGGTCCCTGAGGGTCGTCGAAAGCGGCGAGGAACTCGTGATCATGACCCGGAGCTGGCCCGGATCGAGGGTGCCGCGCTCCGCCGCGTCGGCGAGGAACGTCAGAAGCGACGGGACGAACATCGAGTAGGTCGCGCCATGGCGCTTGATCTCCTCGATCACCCGCACCGGATGGAAGTTCCTCTGGTGGTAGATCGACATGGTCGTGCCGAGGCAAAGCGAGAGTGAAACGAGCCAGAGGCCGTTGACGTGGAACATGGGCAGAAGGGAGAGCCCGACGTCGTCCGACGAGATGCCGAACTCCGCCGCCAGCAGGAGGGCGATCATCAGGTTGCTCTTGTGCGAGCGCAGGGCGCCCTTCGGCTTGCCGGTGGTGCCGGAGGTGTACACGAGCACCCAGGGATCGTTCTCGTCCACGTCCGCCACGACGGGGGTGTCGCTCTGGGCGTCCCTGAGCGCCTCGTAGGAGGGCAGGAAGTCGGGTCCCGGCCCTACGCGGACGATCTTCTCGAGCGCGCCGCCCTCCGGCCGCATGCCGGCCTCGAGCGCACCCTGGAGCAGCTGGCCGTCGCCGATCAGGACGCGGCTTTCGGAGTGGCCGAGGACGTAGGCCATCTCGGCGGGCGCTAGGCGAAGGTTGACCGGCACGGCCACCGCGCCTGTGCGGGCGCAGGCGAAGTAGAGTTCGACGTACTCGATCGAGTTCATCAGCAGCAGCGCGACGCGGTCGCCCTTGCCGACGCCAAGGCTCTGCAGGGCCCGCGAGGCCTGGTTGACCCGCCGGTCGAGCTCGCTGTACGTGACCTTCACGTCGTCGAACCACAGGGCCACCTTGTCCCGATAGCGCCGGCCGTTGGTGGCCAGGGCCTCACCCATCGTCAGCATTTCGCGTCTCCTTCTGCCGCCCGTCTGCATGCGGTTCGGACTTGGACGAGTGGTGCTTCGCCGCTCCCGAAAGGATCCCCTGTTGGCGGTACATGCAGGCGGCAGCCGGGAAGGCTGCCGCCTGCAGGCGACGATCAGATGCGCTCAGCGACGCACTTCATCTGGGTGAACAGGAGGAGGTAGTCGGGGCTGCCGGTCTTGGAGTCGGTGCCGGACATGTTGAAGCCGCCGAAGGGGTGCGCGCCGACGACGGCGCCGGTGCACTTGCGGTTCAGGTAGAGGTTGCCGACGTGGAAATCGAGGCGGGCCCGCTCGAGGCGCTCGCGGTCCTTCGAGTAGAGGGAGCCGGTGAGGCCGAACTCGGTGCCGTTCGCGATCTCGATCGCCTGGTCGTAGTCGCGGGCGCGGATCATCGAGAGCACCGGTCCGAAGATCTCCTCCTGCGCCAGCTCGGAGTCGGGCGCGACGTCGCCGAACACGGTCGGGGCGATGAAGTGGCCCCCGTCCCCAGCCTTCTCGCCGCCCGCGAGGAGCTTCGCGGTGCTCTTGCCCTTCTCGATGTAGCCGAGGATCTTGCTCTCGGAGCCCTGGTCGATCACCGGGCCGACCGCGTTCGCCGGATCCATCGCCATGCCGAGCGTCAGCTTCTTGGTGCGCTCCGATACGAGGCGCGCCACCTCGTCGTAGACCGCGTCCACCACGATCGCGCGCGAGCAGGCCGAGCACTTCTGGCCCTGGAAGCCGAACGCCGAGGTGACGATGTCGGCCGCGGCCTCCTCGAGGTCCGCCGTCTCGTCGACGACGATGGCGTCCTTGCCGCCCATCTCTGCGACGACGCGCTTGATCCAGAGCTGGCCCTTCTGGTGCTTCGCCGCGAGCTCGTTGATGTGCAGGCCCACCTCGCGCGAGCCGGTGAAGCTGATGAAGCGCGTGCGCGGGTGCCCTACCATGTAGTCGCCGATCTCCCGGCTGTCGCCGGGAACGAAGTTGACGACGCCCTTGGGCAGGCCGCTCTGCTCCAGCAGGTTCACGAACCATGCGCCGATCACCGGCGTCACGCTCGACGGCTTCAGCAGCACGGTGTTGCCCGCCACGATCGCGCCTGTGGTCATGCCGCAGAGAATCGCGAGCGGGAAGTTCCAGGGCGGGATGATGACGCCGACGCCGAGCGGGATGTAGAAGGACGCGTCCTCCTCGCCCGGCAGGTTGATCGTCGGCACCGGCTGCGCCAGGCGCACCGCCTGGCGGGCGTAATACTCCATGAAATCGATGGCTTCCGCGACGTCCCCGTCGGCCTCCGGCCACGTCTTGCCCGCCTCGTAGATCTCGAGCGCGGTGAAGAGCGCCTTCTGGCGGCGCAGTTCGGCCGCCGCCTTCAAAAGGACCCTGGCGCGGAACGCCGCGCCGGCGCGGCTCCAGGTCTTGAACGCCTGCTCGGCCGCCGCGATGGCGTCCTCGACGTCCTGCCGGGTCGCCTTCGAGACGGTGCCGACCGTCTCGTCGAGACGCGAGGGGTTGTAGGAACGCAGGCGGTTCTCGCGCTCGCGGCGCTCTCCGCCCACCACGATCGGATAGTGGCGGCCAAGCTCAGCGCCGACCTCTTTCAAGGCTGCCTCGAGGGTCGCCCGGTTCGCGGGATTCTGGAAGTCGACAAGCGGTTCGGGACGGTAGGAATCGATCACGTATAACGCCGACCTGCCTCCCTGTGGCCCATGGCCACGGTCGGCTCGCCTGCCCTTCTTCTGGATTGCCTTGCTTGGCCGGACTGGAGGCAATTGCCGTAGGACATTGTACCATGCGCGACCGGGCTTGGCCGCATGAGGGGAGGCGGCGCGCCTCATGTTAAGCCGACGGGAGGCGGTTCGGATGCGGCGGCTGGTCATTCTTGGCGCCGGATACGCCGGCGTGCGCGCGGCGCAGACCCTGACGGCGCGGCTCGAGGAGATGGAGGTCGTGTTGATCGATCGCCACCTGGGCCAAGAGATCCTGACCGAGATGTACAAGGTGGCGGCCGGACACCGCGAGCCCGCGCGCGTCGAGATACCTCTGCACCGCCTGCTGCCCCACCACCGCAACCTGAGGATCGTGCAAGCGGACATCGAGCGCCTCGACTGGCGCCGGCGGGAAGTCCTGACGAGCCGGGCCGCGATCGCCTACGAGAGCTTGCTCGTCTGCCTCGGCGCGACGCCGGAGTACTACGCCGTTCCGGGAGCCAGGGAGCATGCCCTGACCCTGCAGTACCTCGACTCGGCCGTGCGCGTGCGGCGTCGCCTGGAGCGCCTCGCCCGCCGCGGCGGCGGGCATGTGGTGATCGTCGGCGGCGGCCTTACGGGCGTCGAGCTGGCGAGCGAGATCGCGAGCGGCCATCCGGGGCGGTTCCACCTGACGCTGGCGCAGGCGGCGGCATCCATCCTGCCGGACGAGGAGCCGAGGCTTGCGGCCTACGCCGAGCGGGTGCTGGAGCGGGTCGACATCGACGTGCGGCGGGGCGAGAGCGTGCGGCGCGTCGGGGAGGGGGGCGTGCAGCTCAGTTCGGGCGCCCTGCTGCCGGCCGATCTCGTGCTCTGGACCGGTGGCGTGCGCGGCAACCCCCTGCCGCAGGAAGCGGGCCTGCCGGTGGACGGACGCGGCCGCCTGCGGGTGCTCGGGACGCTCGAGGTGGACGGCTGCCCCGGCATCTTCGCGGCGGGCGACGTCGCGGCCGTACCCGGTCCCGACGGTCACGCCCTGCCGCCCACGGCGCAGTTGGCCGTGCAGGAGGGGTTCAGGGCGGCGCGCAACATCGTGCGGGTCATGCGGGGGCAGGAGCCGCAGCCGCTGCAGGTGCGCATTCTCGGCATGGCGGCCTCGCTCGGAAGAGGGCGGGGCATCGCCCGCCTCGGCCACCTTAGTCTCCAGGGACGGCCTGGCCAGATCGTGCACGAGCCGGCCCTCTTGCGCTATCTCTACGGCATCGGCGGACTCGGCCTCCTTCGCCGCGAAGGCTATCTGAGCTGGACCAGCCCGCCCGCGGCGACGCCGCAGGCCAAGTCTGACGGCGCCAGCAGGCTCCTGGGGCACTGAACCTTGCGGCCCCTACGCCCGGACGGCCACCCAGACGGCCGTCGCGAGGGTGTTGAGGAGGGCCATCGGCAGCAGCACCTTCCAGCCGAAGGCCATGAGGCGGTCGTAGCGCAGCCTTGGCAGCGTCGCGCGCAGCCAGATGAAGAAGTACATGAAGAACGCCACCTTGATCAGGAACCAGAGCTCGGGCGGCAGGAGAGGCCCGTGCCAGCCCCCGAGGAACAGCGTCGTCGCGAGCGCGGAGACGGTGATCATGTTGATGTACTCCGCCATCATGTACATCGCCCATTTGAGGCCCGTGTACTCGGTGTGGTAGCCCGCCACGAGCTCGTTCTCGGCCTCCGGCAGGTCGAAGGGCGTGCGATTCGTCTCGGCGACCATCGTGATCACGTAGATGATGAACCCCAGGATCTGCGGCACGATGAACCAGAGATGGTACTGCCGCTGCACGATGGTGTTGAGGTCCGCCGAGCCCGCCGCGATCAGCACCCCCGTCACCGCCAGCCCCATGGCGAGCTCGTAGGAGATGATCTGGGCCGTGGAGCGCAGCCCGCCGAGCAGGCTGTATTTGTTCGCGGACGCCCAGCCGCCGAGGATGAGTCCGTAGACGCCGAGCGAGGTCACGGCGAACACGAAGAGGATGCCGATGTTGGGCGCCGCGATCTGCATGGCGACCCTTTGGCCGAAGATGTGGATCGGCGGTCCCCAGGGGATCACCGCGAAGGCGACCAGCGCGGCGGTCAGCGACACGAAGGGCGCCAGGAGGTAGATCCTGCGGTCCGCGGCCCTCGGGATGATCTCCTCCTTGAAGGCCAGCTTCAGCCCGTCGGCCATGAACTGCATCACGCCGCCGGGACCGAGCCGGTTCGGCCCGGGCCGGAACTGGAAGCGCGCCAGCACCTTGCGCTCGAGCCAGGTCATGATGCCGAAGGCGGAAAGCAGCAGCACGGCCGTGATCAGGCTCTTCACGATCAGGATCGCCAGGAGCAGCACCCTACCTCACCTTCCGCACGGGCCGGCGACAGCGGCCAGCCGGTCGACCGCCTTGCCGGCCCCTTCGAGGCCGATTCGCCACATGACGCTTCCCGCGGGCAAGTCGGGCGAGATGCCCACCTCCGCCTTGCCGGGTTCGAGATCGAGGATGTGTCCCTCCCTCAGGTCCAGGGCCTCGGCGCGGTCGGGGGCCAGAACGACCCTTGGCGGCGGCACGATCGCCTGGACGAGGGGATCCGGCAGGACGCCCTTGTGGAAGATGCTGGCCCCGACGATGACCCCGGGCGGCTCCACGTAGCCGCCGTGCGGCGGCGGACCGCCGGTGCGGCGGTCGGCGGCGAAGAGGTCCGGCAGATCGCGCCGGACCGCCTCGAGGACATGACCGTAGTCCCAGTCGTAGTCGAGGAGATGGGCGAAGAGCCGCCAGTCCTCCCAGACTTCGCCGGGGCGCGAGGCGCCGGCGAAGTAGCGCTGGGCGCGGCCTTCCATGTTGACGAAGTGCCCGTCCGCCTCGACCCAGGCCGCGAGCGGCAGCACGACGTCGGCCTCTACCGTGAGGTCGCTCGGCAAAAACCCCGCCACGGCGAGGAAGGGGACGCGGCTGAGGGCCGCCCGCAGCAGTTCCTGGTCCGGGAAGTCGCGCCGGTCCTGTGCCACCAAGAGCAGGCCGTCGAGCTCGCCCTGGGCGGCCGCCTCCAGCATGCCGCGGGTGTCGAGGCCCGACGGCCCCGGCACAAGACCGGCCGCCTCGGCGCCGTACGAGTTGCCGAGTCCGCCGACAACCATCGCGTAGGTGTCGCCGGGGCGCCGGCGGTGCGCTTCGGCGATCGCCTCGCCGATCTCGCGCCCGCGCCCGTTCCAGAGGATCAGCACCTTCCCGGCGTGCAGGAAGGTCTCGCCGAGCGCGCCTCCGCCCCGCACGAGCTCGAGCAGGGCCCTCGCGACGTCCGGGGTCTCGATCTCCTCGTGCGGCATGTCGAGCATGCCCTTGCGCCTCGAGATGCCGACGAGCCTCTTGCCGGCCTCGACGGAGTGGCGTAGGCGGATGGCGAGTACCGGCGCCTCCTGCAGCAGATCGACCTCCAGTGCGAGGATGAGGTCCGCCTGGTCGATGTCGTCGATGCGCCCGACCTGGCCCGGGGGGATCGCCGCCGTCAGCGGCTGGACGCGGTGGTCGACATGGTCCGTGCCGACCCCCTCGCGCAGCCAGCGGCGCAGCAGATACTGCGCCTCGAGCGAGATGCGGGCGCCTCCGAGGGCGCCGACCGTCCCCGCGAGACCTTTCCTGAGGGCATCGATGGCCTCCGGCCAGTCGGCGGGTCCCAGCTGCCCGCCCCGGCGCACCAGCGGCCGCGTCAGGCGCGGGCCCTGGTGCACGAAGCCGTGGCCGTAGCGGCCGCGGTCGCAGAGCCAGGCCCAGTTCACGTCGTCGCTGTCGCGCGATTGGATCCTGAGGACGTCGCCGTGGCGCAGCGAGAGGGACATGTGACAGCCGACGGGGCAGTGCGGGCAGATCGAATCGACCATGTCGAGGTCCCAGGGCCGGGCCTTGAAGCGGTAGGGGCGCGACGTGAGGGCCCCGACCGGGCAGATCTGGATCGTGTTGCCGGCGAAGATCGAGTCGAACGTGCGCCCCTCGGCGACGTCGACCACC
Source organism: Bacillota bacterium (assembly GCA_021799275.1). GTDB lineage: Bacteria > Bacillota > Sulfobacillia > JAJZYS01 > JAJYTV01 > JAJZQO01. Next base: position 5,676 of record JAJZAT010000030.1, on the reverse strand, counting down.
GTGTCGTTGCCGCGTTCGTGCAGGGTGAGCGCGGGGTCGCCCACCTCCTCGCGCATGAAGCGGATGCAGCGCAGGCAGAGGATGCAGCGCTCCTGGTCGAGCTCCACCATCGGGCCGAGTTCCGTTGCCTTCTTGAGATGACGCTTCGGCTCGGCGAAGCGGGACTGGTTCGCGCCGTAGCGCATGGCGTTGTCCTGCAGTTCGCACTCGCCGCCCGCGTCGCAGATCGGGCAGTCCAGGGGATGCGTGCTCAGCAGGAAGTCCATGACGCCTTCGTGGGACTGCAGCACGTCGTCCGTGTCGGTGCGCACGACCATGCCCTCGGCGACCGGCGTGGTGCAGGCCGGCACGAGCTTCGGCATCTTGTCGACGCGCACGAGGCACATGCGGCAGGCGCCGACCGGGGCGAGGCGCGGATGGTAGCAGAAGACCGGGATTTCTATCCCCGCTTGCCGGGCCGCGTTCAGGATCAGGGTGCCAGGCTCCACCTGAACCTCCCGGCCGTCGATCGTCAGGGAGATCACTGCGCCACCTCCTCGAGCTGGCGTTCGGGCGTCGCGATGCGTTCCTCGAACTCGCCGCGGAAGAGGCGCAGGGCCGAGCCAAGCGCGGCGATCGCGGCGTCGCCCAAGGGGCAGAAGGTCTGGCCGTCGATGTGGGCGATCAGGCCCTCGATCGTCTTCAGGTCGCCCTGGCGGCCCTCGCCGGCGACGATCCGCCTGAGGGCCTGCTCGAGCCACATGGTGCCTTCGCGACACGGGGTGCACTTGCCGCAGGATTCGTGGCGGTAGAATTCCATGAGGCGCAGGGAGGCGTCGACGATGGAGGCCTGGTCGTCGAGCACGATCACGCCGCCGGAGCCGAGCATGGTGCCGGCCGCGCGCATCGACTCGTAATCGAGGGGGGTGTCGAACTTGTCGGGCGGCAGGAACGGCACCGACGAGCCGCCGGGGATGACCGCCTTGAAGCTCCTCCCTTCGGGCGGCCCGCCGGCGAGGTCATGGAGGAGCTCGCCCATGGTCACCTTGCCGAGCTCCACTTCGTAGTTGCCGGGCCTGCGGACGTTGCCGGAGACCGAGAAGAGCTTGGTGCCGGCGCTCTCCTTGGTGCCGAGCCTGGCGTACTCCGTCCCCCCCATCTCGACGATCGGCACGACCGCCGCAAGGGTCTCCACGTTGTTGACGACCGTCGGCATGCCGTAGAGGCCGGCCGTGGCCGGGAAGGGCGGCTTGAGGCGCGGCATGCCGCGCCTCCCCTCGAGGCTCTCGAGCTGCGCGGTCTCCTCGCCGCAGATGTAGGCGCCCGCCCCGAGGTAGAGCCTGATGTCGAGCCTGCGCCCGCTGCCGAGGACGTCATCGCCGAGGTAGCCCTTGGCCCTGGCCTCGGCGATGGCGCGCCGCAACGTGAGGTAGCCGTCCTTGAACTCGCCGCGCAGGTAAATGAAGGCCTGCTCGGCCCCGATCGCGTAGGCGCTCGTGAGCACCCCCTCGATCAGCAGATGCGGGTGGCGGTAGATGATCTCCTGGTCCTTGCAGGTACCGGGCTCAGACTCGTCGCCGTTGCAGACGAGATAGCGCGTGCGGCCGTCCTTCGGCAGGAAGCTCCACTTGCGGCCCGTGGGGAAACCGGCCCCGCCCCTGCCCCGGAGGTTCGAGGTCATGACCTCCTGCACGACGTCGTCGGGGGACATCTCCGTGACCGCCTTGCGCAGCGACCGATAGCCGCCTTCGCGCTCGTAGACGTCGATCCCCGCGATGCCGGGCACGTCGATGTGCCTGAACAGGAGCCGCGTCTCAGGCATGCTGCGCCACCCCCCGCCGGCTCTCCTCGATCAGCCCTTTGAGCTGCTCTTCCGAGGCCCGCGGCCGGTATGCGAGGTTGACCTGCACCACCGGCGCGTCCTTGCAGAGCGCCAGGCACTCGACCTCCTCGACGGTGAAGAGCCCGTCGTCGGTCGTGCCGCCGCGCTGCACCCCCAGTTCCTCGTAGAGGAAGTGCGCCAGGTGGTCGGCGGCGTTCAGGTGGCAGCTCAGTCCGCGGCAGACCTGGATGAGATACTTGCCGGTCGGCTGGCGGTGGAAGAGCGTGTAGAACGAGAGCACGGCCTCGACGTAGGCGGCGGTGACGCCCATCAGGCCCGCGACCACCTCCACCTCCTCCTGCGGGATGTAGCCGAACTCGTCCTCCACGAGGTGCAGGATCGGGATCAGCGCCGACGATTTGCCGGGAAAGGCCGTCAGGAGGCTCTTCGCCTCCGCGAGGTGCTCCTCGTTCACCTGTCCACCTCCCCGAGCACGATGTCGAGCGAGCCGATCGCCGCCACGATGTCGGCCAGCATGCCGCCCTTGATCATGGCCGGCAGGGCCTGCAGGTTGTAGAACGAGGGGCCGCGGATGTGGACGCGGTAGGGCCTCGACGATCCCTCGCTGACGACGTAGCATCCGAGCACGCCCTTCGGCCCCTCCACGGCGCTGAAGACGTCGCCAGGCGGGACCATGAAACCTTCCGAGAAGAGCTTGAAGTGGTAGATCAGGGCCTCCATGCTCTGGCGGATCTCCGTCTTCTCGGGCGGGTAGATCTTCTCGTCCGCGACGCGCCAGGGTCCGTCCGGCATGTTGTCCATGGCCTGGCGCACGATCTTGAGGCTCTCCTCCATCTCGCGCATGCGCACCTTGTAGCGCGCGTAGACGTCGCCCTCGGTCTCGGTGGGGACGTCGAAGTCGAAGTCCTCGTAGGACGAGTACGGGTGCGTCTTGCGGAGATCAAGCGGCACGCCGAGCGCCCGGATCAGCGGCCCGGTCCAGCCGTAGTCGAGCGCCTGCTCGAGGCTGATCCTGGCCGTGTGCTGCAGGCGCTCGATCCAGATCGGGTTGCGGTCCAGGAGCTCGTGGTACTCCGCGAGCCAGTGCGGGAAGCCGTCCAGGAAGGCGTAGAGCTTCTCCGGGAACCCCGGTGGCAGGTCCTGCAGCAATCCCCCGACGCGGAAGTAGCTCGGGTTCATGCGGTAGCCCGCGGCCATCTCGTTGAGGTCCAGGATCAGCTCGCGCTGCTGCATGGTGTAGAAGAAGGGCGACATCGCGCCCATGTCCATGGCGCTCGTGCCGAGCCAGACGAGGTGGCTCGCGATGCGCGAGAGCTCCGCGAACAGCACGCGGATGTACTGCGTGCGCTTCGGCACCTCGATGCCGAGGAGCTTCTCCACCCCGAGCACCCAGCAGAGGTTGTTGATGATCGGCGAGACGTAGTCCGCCCGCGGCGCCAGCATGCAGCCCTGCTGGTACATGAGGTCCTCGAAGGTCTTCTCGATGCCGGTGTGGAGGTAGCCGATGACCGGCTCGCTGCGCACCACCTGCTCGCCGTCGAGTTCCACCTTGACGCGCAGCACCCCGTGGGTGCTGGGGTGCTGCGGGCCGAGGTTCAGCACCATGTTGCCGCCGCGGCCGGGCTCCGCGTCCATCTGGCTGACGATCTGATCCTGGGTGTAGGCCATCTGCTCTCCCCTCCTTCACTCGCGCACGAGCGGCGGCAACGGACCGAGCCCCGTCAGCGGATAGTCCTTGCGCAGCGGGTGGCCGATCCAGTCGTCGGGCATCATGATGCGCCTGAGGTCCGGATGGCCCGAGAACGTGACACCGAAGAGGTCGTAGATCTCGCGCTCCGCCCAGTTGGCCGCCGAGAAGAGCTGGGTCACGCTGGGGAGCTCCGGCTCCTCCCCGCCGACCTGCACGACGAGGCGGACGAGGTCGTGCAGCTGCAGGTGGTAGAGGTGGTAGACGACATCGAAACGCGGGTCGCGCTCGAGGTGGTCCACCCCGGTGATGTCGAGCAGGATGGAAAAGCCGTGCTCCTTCAGAAAGCGCACGACGTCGACGATGTCGTCCTTCGGCAGGGTGAGCACCGTCTGACCGATGCGCTGCGCCACCGCGACCTTCTCGCCGAACGTCTCGCGCAGCGCGTCGAGGAGCTCGTTCATGCCCCGGCCACCTCGGTCGCCGGCGGCACGGGCGGCAAGACCGGCCTGCCGCCCTCGCGGATCTTCTTCTGCAGCCGCATCACGCCCTCGATCAGCCCTTCCGGCGAAGGCGGACAGCCCGGAACGTAGATGTCGACCGGCACGACCCGGTCGACTCCCTGCACCACGGCGTAGTTCGCGAAGACGCCGCCGCAGGACGCGCAGGCGCCCATCGCGATCACCCACTTCGGCTCGGGCATCTGGTCGTAGAGCTCGCGCACCACCGGGGCCATCTTCTGGCAGACGCGGCCGGCGACGATCATGACGTCGGCCTGACGCGGCGACGCCCGCATCACCTCGGCGCCGAAGCGGGAGAGGTCGAAGCGCGAGGCGGCGGTGGCCATCATCTCGATGGCGCAGCAGGCGAGGCCGAACTGCGCGGGCCAGAGCGAATTGGAGCGCGCCCATGCAGAGAGCTTCTTGACGCTCGAGAAGAGGACCGGCCGGTCGTCGTCTACGGTTGCCACTGGAAACCACCCCGCTTCCAGACGTAGGCGTAGCCCGTCGCCAGCACGATCACGAACAGCACCATCTCGCTCAGACCGAAGGTGCCCAACCGCCTCAGCAGGATCGCCCAGGGATAGAACGATACCGCCTCGACGTCGAAGATCATGAACAGCATCGCGACCAGGTAGAACTTGACCGAGAAGCGTGGTCCGACCGTACTCTCGGGCGTGATGCCGCATTCGTAGGTCTCGAGCTTCTTCTCGGTCGGGTGTCTGGGTCCCAAAAGGCGCGATAGGCCGAGTACGCCTGCCGCGATGAGCAGGGCGATCGCGATATAGATGACGAGCGGGAAGTATTGCGCGAGCATGGGCCCACTCCTGAACCGTGCTTGGTCGGGGATGCTCCCTTGAACCTCCGGTCCCCGCCGGTGCGGAACTGCGCCGCCCTGGGGCGGCCGGCCGCGTCACGCGACAGGATACCCAATGCGGGCCCGCGTATCACGGGCCATGCGACCGGCTGGACGGCATGGCCAGCGGAGCCTGGCAAATAGGGAAAGCTCTCCCGGCCAACGCCAGCAGAAGGCGACGGCACAACAGCCTTCGGACCTCCTCGATTTCGGCGCCTTGGCGGCGCGCATACTAACCCAGCCTGCCATGGGCTTAGGCCCCAGGCCGCCGGGAGTATGGCGAAGGAGGTTCCGAGATGGCCGCAGAGCATTGGCCGCGCAGCATCACGGGCGGTATCATGCCGCGCTCCGCTCTCGTGCAGGGCGCGTGCCAGAGCTGGATCGCCCGGCTTGACGAATTGGCGAGCCGAAGCAATCTCGTGCGCTGGCAGGCCGCGGAGGAAGGCGCCTTGGAGCTCGGGGAGATCGACCGGGACGCGCTGCGGGACCTCCTGCACGGCAGGCCGGTCGCTTTCGCGGACCTCCTGCGCCCGCGTGGGGAACCGGAGCCGCGGATCCTGCGCCTCCTCCAGGACCGGGCGCTCGAGAGCCGCGAGGAATATGGCGCGCACACGCTCCACATCGGTCTCGGGCTCGCGACGTGGCGCAGGGACGAGCAGGAGCCTCCCCTGGCACCCGCCCTGCTGCTGCCGGTGGAGATCGCCCCTCAGGCAACGCACGGCGTCCTGCGACGCCGCGGCCGACTGGCCTGGAACCCGATGCTGATCGAGCTGCTCGAGCGCGAGCACGGGCGGGCCTTCGCGCTGCAGAT
>JAJZAT010000029.1 GCA_021799275.1 Bacillota bacterium | reverse complement strand
GCCCAGTAGCGGTCAGGATCCGACTGGGCCTCGAGCATGGCGCGCTTCACCGACGGATGAATGACCTCCACCGATTCCACCGTCCTTGCCATATGGTATAAAGGGAAATTCGCTGATGGCGGCGAACCTACCTGCCAACTTGTAGGAAGTGGAGGGTCGCAGTCGGCGGGTCCGCTTGGTACGGGGCCGATGTCAGGTGCACCGTCAGAGCCTTGGATCCCGGTCGCCTTGTCGGCTTCGGAGGCCGCAACCAGGGAAGCCAGTTCCACGACACCATGCATGGGGGGAGATTGCGCGATGCCTGAGAACCGCTCGCTGTCCGTTGCGGACCCCGGCCCCCTTGGACTCGCCGCCTTCGCGTTGACGACATTCCTGCTGAGCCTTGCGAACGCCGGTATCCTCAAGGGCACGGGCCCGAACATCGTCATTCCGGTGGCCATGTTCTATGGCGGGGCTACGCAGATCGTGGCCGGCATCTTCGAGTTCTTCAACCGCAACACGTTTGGCGCCACCGCGTTCTCGTCGTACGGCGCCTTCTGGATGGCGTTCGCCGGCATCTTCGTGTTCCCGGGTGTCGCCAGCGCGCTCGGGCCCAACTCGGTGGCGCTCTTCCTGCTCGCCTGGACCATCTTCACGTTCTACATGATGATCGGCAGCTTCCGCCTCAACATCGCCCTGACCGTGGTGTTTGTCCTGCTGACACTCGCCTTTCTGACGCTCACGATCGGCGCCTTCGGCATCCCGAGCATGACCATCATCGGCGGCTACCTCGGCATCCTGACCGCCCTCGCCGCCTGGTACACCTCGTTCGCCGGCGTGCTGAACGGCGTCTCGGGCAAGGTCGTCATGCCCGTCGGACCGTACCGCCGCTCCGCCTGAACCGAAGGCAGCAAGCAAAGACGAGGGGGGCCGCATACGCGGCCCCCCTTGCGATGTTCCGGGTTCAGTCGGTCGATTCGGGCACCGCGGGTCCCGTGCCCGCCTCCCTGCGTGCGAAGCCCTTCGCGTCCGGCTCGCCCGTGCCCTGCGGGCCGTGGATCTCCTCGATGTAGTGTCGGCCGCGCAGGAGCGACGCCAGAGCAGCTACGAGCGAGAGTCCGATCGACATATAGAACACGGTGCGCAGGCTCTCGCTGAACGGCTGCGAGATCAGTTCGGCGAAGAAGTGGGGCGCCAGGACCTTGGCGGTCACGGCGGTCGGCAGCGCGTGCAGCACCTGCGCCGGCAGGAGGTTGCCGAGCGGGTTGTAGCCGAGCAGCGCCGAGAACAGCGCCGCCACCGGCGGCAGCTGCGAGATGCGCGCCGCGAGTTGCGTCGGCATCCCGGCCGCTGTCAGCCCATCCTTCAGCGCGGGCGGCAGGTGCACCGCGAGTCCGGAGATGACGATCGTGAAGAACACGGCCATGCTCATCACCATACCGGCGTTTTGGAAGGTGGCGCGCATGCCCGAGGCGACGCCGCGGTGCTCCGCAGGCACCGAGGACATGATCGACGAGGTGTTCGGCGAGGCGAAGAGTCCCATGCCGATGCCCATCAGCAGCAGGTAGACCGCGAAGACCCAGAACGTGAAGTCCGCGGGCAGCGTGGTGAGGAGGTAGAAGCCGGCCGCCGTCACCAGCATGCCCAGCGTCGAGAACGTGCGCGCGCCGTAGCGGTCCGAGAGCCAGCCGCTGATCGGGCCCGCGATCACGAAGCCGACCATCATCGGCAAGGTGTCGATGCCGGCCTGCATCGGGGTCTGGGCGAAGCTGACGCCGTGCAGCGGCAGCCAGATGCCCTGCAGCCAGATGATCAGCATGAACTGCAGGCCGCCGCGGCCCAAGGAGCCGAGGAACCCGCTCAGGTTGCCCGCCCAGAACGGACGGATGCGGAAAAGCTTCAGTTCGAACATGGGGTCGGGCACATGCTGCTCGATGAAGATGAAGGCCACCAGCAGCACGACGCCGAGCGCGATGGCGCCCTGGATCCAGGGATCGCCCCAGCCCATCGAGGCGTTCTTGTACGGCATGAGCACGTAGGTGAGACCCACCATCAGCGACGTGAGGCCGAGACCGAACGTGAGGTTGCCCCAGCCGTCGAGCCGCCGCGGCGTGCGCACCCCGATCTCCTTGAGGCGCAGATAGGCCCAGATCGTCCCGATCAGGCCGACCGGCACCGATACGAGGAAGACGTAGCGCCAGTCGTAGGTGGCCACGATGCCGCCCAGCACCAGGCCGATCACGCTGCCGCCGATGGCGGCGATCTGGTTGACGCCGAGCGCCAGGCCGCGCTGCGTCGCAGGGAAGGCGTCCGTGATGATCGCGGCGCTGTTCGCGAAGAGGAACGCGCCGCCGATGCCCTGGACGATGCGGAAGACGATGAGTTCGATCTCGCCGGCCATGCCCGTGCCCGGGGTCAAGGCGGACAGGATGGACCCGAGCGTGAAGACGATGAAGCCGAGATTGTAGAATTTCACCTTGCCATAGGTGTCCGAGATGCGCCCGAAGGTCACCAGCAGGACCGTCGTCGCGGCGTTGTACCCCATCAGCACCCAGAGCAGCAAACCTGTCTGGCCCGCCCCGAGGGGATTCACGTGCAGGCCGCGGAAAATGACCGGCAGGGAGATCATGACGATCGTGCCGTTCATGGCGGCCATGAGCACGCCCAATGTGGTGTTCGAAAGTGCGATCCACTTGTAGGCGAGACCGCTTGCCTTCGGTTCCTGAACCACCGATAGCCCTCCCAGAAAATCTAGCCTTCGACCTTGTCGTGCTGCGCGTCGAGGACCTTGACGACAAAGTTGCGCATCGCGCGCACGAACTCGAGACGTTCGTCTGCCGACATGGCGCGGACCGCGTCGACGAACATCGTGCCCTGCCAGATGCTCTGGTCACCCAGAAGCGTTTCTCCCTTCGGCAGGATGCGCACCGAAATGCGCCGACGATCGGACTGGTCCGCCACGCGCTCGACCAGCGAGAGTTCCTCGAGCCGGTCGAGCACGCGCGTCAGCGATGGAGCCGACAGACCTGCACGACTGGCGAGTTCGCTGGCCGAGTAGGGACCTTCGCGCAGCACGCGCAGAATCCGCAGCTGGGTCAGCGTCACGCCGGCCGTCTTCCACACTTTGAGCTGCATGGGCTCGGCCAGGACGATGCCGTCCATGTAGGCCCGCAACACGGCGTGAACTTCGGTCGGAAGGGCATCACTCTTGCTTAGCATAGCATCAATTATACACGCGCTCGCAATCAAAGCAACGACTCGCACCGACACGAGCAAAACGGTAGGACCCGGCCTTGGCGGCCGGGTCCTACCAGAAGCAGCGCGGTCAGTTGATTTCGTTGATCTGCTTGAGGCTCAAGGGGAGCACGTTCGAGGGAAGCGGCAGGAAGTGGACCGGCGTGAGGAACTTCGTCGAGTTGCCCTGCTTGGGATTGGCCGCCCACAGCAGGAACTTCTTGACGGCAGCGGCCTCCTGCGCGTTCGGTTGCGTCCTTGGGACGATCGCGTACTCGTAGTTGATGATCGGGTAGGAGTTCTTGCCCGGTGAGAAGATCAGCGAGATGCGCTCGGTCTTGGGCGTGTGCTTCGCCATCACGGAGACGGCCGCCGCGATGGTCTGCGGCGTCGGCAGCAGGAACCGCCCGGCGCGGTTCTCCACGACGGCCTCGCCGAGTCCGGCCTTGAGCGCCGGCGTCAGCCAGGAGATGCCGACGTAGGCCACGCCGCCCGGGTACCCGGTGAGCTCTTGGACCATGCCCTGGTTGCCTTCAGCGCTGACGCTGCCGGGGACGGTGGGCCAGCTGATCGATGTGCCAAAGCTCGGACCGTGGTTCCAGCTGGGTGTCGTGAAGCTGAGGTATTGCGTGAACAGGAAGGTGTCACCGGAGCCGTCCGCGCGGTGGATCGGCACCACAGGCAGGTTCGGCAGCTTGACGCCGGGGTTGAGCCGCCTGATCTGCGGCGCGTCCCAGTTCTTGATCTGGCCGTCGTAAATGCCGGCGAGAACCGGACCGTTCAGGCGCAGGTGCTTCTTGTTGAGGCCGGGCAGGTTGTACATGATCTGCTGCGCGGAGACGGCGAGCGGGATGTTCAGGAGGTTCGGGTGCTGCGCCTCGAGGGCGGTGGAGACGTAGGCGTCCGACGCCCCGATGTTGACCGTCGCGCTCTCGGCGTCCGAAATTCCGGTGCCCGACCCAGTCGACTGCGGGGTGATCTCGACCCCGGTCACGTGCTGATACACCGGCGCCCACTCCTGAAAGAGCGGGAAGAGCAGGGAAGAACCGGTCTCCGTAATCTGCAGCGAACCCGCGGCCGCGGAGCCGGCTAGGCCGATGGTAGCCACGAGAGCGAGCGTGGCGCCAGCCCAGAGCCTCCTGCCAGGGAACATGCGGACACTCCTTTCAGCTCGGTTCAGCTGAAGCGTAGGAGTGTCCGCTTAAGGGCGCGGGAAGTTTGTCCTAAGACTTTGTTGCGTTACGACTTGAGCGGCGCCTTGGGCACAACGCACACCGGGCCGATCTCCGGCAGGTCCCGCGTGTCGAAGCCCGGGGCGTCCAGCCTTCGCACGTCCTGCCAGAGAGCCAGGAAGGGCTCGAGCGGTTCCAGGAAGTTGACGGCGGGCGTGCGGTAGTGCATCGGCACCACGTAGCGGGCGTCGAGCGCCCGCGCGATCGCTCTGGCCGCCTCCGGGCCGATCGTCGGCCCGGCCCCGACCGGCACGAAGAGGAGATCGACGGGACCGATTTGGTCGAACTGCTCCGCCCGCAGCTCCTTCTGCCCGAAGTCGCCGAAGTGGGCAACGCGCAAGCCGCCCAGCTGGAAGCGGTAGATGGTGTTCGGACCCCGCTTCGTGCCCGCAACGTCGTCGTGCTCGCCGGCGATCGCCAGCACGACGCCGATCGGCGTATCGAAGCGCCCGGCGGTCGAGCGAATGGTCATCTTCGGTTCGTTGAGCGCCTCAAGGCCACTATGGTCGAAGTGCTCGTGGGTGATCAGCCCGAGGTCGGGCGAAAGTCGCGGCAACGGCGGGTAGTCGAAGACCATGCCGGGACGTGCCGGCATCTCGCCGAACGGGTCGATGAAAACCTTTCCTTCCGGCGCCTCCAAGAAGAAGGCTGCCTGGCCATACCAGGTCACGTGCACGCAAGTTCCCCCTTCTTGCTCGTCCCACGCCTATGGCAAACAGGCTATCATAGGCGAGGGTGGCGTGCACTGTTCCCCCGGACGGCTCCAGAGGATCCAGAAGATGCTGGAGGTGGCGGCTTGGACGTCGCGCAAAGCGTCCTCGACCTGATCGGCAGAACTCCTGTGCTTGAACTTCACCCGGCGGGGCTCCGCGACGACGTGCATCTGTACGCGAAGCTCGAGATGTTCAATCCCGGCGGCAGCATCAAGGACCGCCTCGGCAGGTACATGATCGAAACCGCGCTCAAGGACGGACGCCTGAAGCCCGGTGGCACACTGATCGAGCCGACGGCCGGCAACACCGGCATCGGACTCGCCCTGGCCGCGATCGGCCGCGGGATCAAGGTGGTGCTGGTGGTGCCCGAGCATTTCTCGAGGGAGAAGCAGGACCTGATGCGCGCCCTGGGCGGCGAGATCGTCAACACGCCGCGATCGGGCGGCATGGCCGCGGCCATCGATGAGGCCCACCGCATCGCGAAGGAGTGCGGTGGCTACGTGCCGCAGCAGTTCGCGAACCCGGACAACCCCGAGGCGCATTACCGCTCGACCGGCCCGGAGCTCTTCGAGCAGCTCGACGGCTCCGTCGACGTCCTCGTGGCCGGCGCCGGCACCGGCGGCACCTTGACGGGCGTCGCGCGCTATCTCAAGGAGCAGCGTCCCGCGACCAGGATCGTGCTGGTGCAGCCGGAGGGCTCGGTCTTCGCCGGCGGCCCCGCCGGCAGCCACCGCGTGGAGGGCATCGGCAACGACTTCGTGCCGAAGACGCTCGACCTCTCGCTGGTGGACGAGATCGAGACGGTGACGGATGACGAGGCGTTCACGGCGGTCGGGACGCTCGGCCGGGAGTTCGGCCTGCTCGTCGGCTCGTCGTCGGGAGCCGCCTATGTCGCGTCGCTGCGCCAGGCCGCAAAGCTGCGGCACGGCAACATCGCGACGATCTTCGTCGACAGCTCGGAGCGCTACCTGAGCAAGAACATCTACTGAATCTCGGACTCCGCCCGGTCCAGCGCCTGACGCAGATCTCCTTCGATGTCCGTGAGGTCCTCGAGACCGACGGAGAAGCGCAGGATCTCGCCCGTCAGGCGCCTTTCCTTGCGCTCGGGCGCCGTCAGGGCGGCGTGGCAGTGCAGCTCCGGCAGCGAGATCGTCGTCTCCGGCCCGCCGAAGCCAGCGCCTACCCTGATCATCCTGAGGTGGCGCGCCATCGGCGCCACGAGACGCTGGTCCTCGAGCCGCACCGTGACCATGTTGGAGAAGCCCCGCACCGTCCTGAGCGCCGTCTCGCGGCCAGGGTCCTCGCTGAGCCCGGGGTAGTGGACGAGGGTGACCTCAGGCAGTCCCAGGAGCCACTCCGCCAGTCCCTGGGCGGTCGCCTGGGCCCGCTCCATGCGGATCGGCAGGGTGTGCAGGCCACGCAGCACCTGGTAGCTGTCATCCGGCGAGAGCATGCCGCCCGTGGCGTTCTGCACGGTGTAGAGCGAGCGGCCGAGTTCCTCGTCGGCCGTGGCCGCGAGGCCGGCGGTCACGTCGCCGTGCCCGGCGATCATCTTGGTCGCGCTGTGCAGCACGAGGTCCGCGCCGAGTCCGAGCGGCGCCTGCAGGTATGGCGTGAGGAAGGTATTGTCGACGATGAGCTTGAGACCCCGCCCGTGGGCGAGCTCCGCCAGCGCGGGAATGTCGCTGACGCGCAGGAAGGGGTTCGAGAAGTTCTCGACGAGGAGGGCCTTGGTCTCGGGTCGTATGGCCGCTTGCACCGCGCCCAGATCGTCCGTGTCGACGTAGGAGACCTCTAGGCCGAAACGGCCCAGCACGGCCCGCACCAGTCGCTGCGTGCCGCCCTGGCAGTCCCGCGTGACGATCAGGTGGTCGCCCGCCGCAAAGAGCAGGAACGCGGCCGTGATCGCCTGGTTGCCGGAGGCGAACGCGAAGCCGCGCACACCGCCCTCAAGTTCGGCGATCGCTCCCTCGAGCGCGTCGCGGGTGGGGTTGCCGGAGCGCGAGTAGTCCCAGCGCAGATGCTGCTCCGGGTCCTGGTGGTGGAAGCTGACGGCGCGGTAGATCGCCGGCGTCAGGGCACCGGTGGCGGGGTCGCGCTCGAAACCCGTATGGACGAAGCGGCTTGTGGGACCAGGCATAACGCTACCTGCCTTCAGTCGATGTCGGGACCGGGCTGGCCCGGCCGGGCATGTCCCTTCCACGCCCGCGCGGGAGTCCCCTGCCCGAGGCCGGGGAGTTCCGCCGCCCATGATAGGATGATCGCAATAGGATGCGCTGCAGCAGTCAAAGCCGTGCAGATCTACAGGAGGTTTTCGCTTGGACATCAGCCAGGTGCTCAGGCTCTACGACCGCGACGAGCGCCGGGATACCGAAGAGTTCGCCATGCGGCGCGAGGTGGCGTCAGGGGTGGTGCGCCTCGTCGATACCGAGGGCACGCAAAGCGCGATCGTGTTCTCCGAGCTTGACGAGAGGACCGCCGATGCCGTGATCGAGCGGGAGATGCGCTACTTCGCCGACCTCGGTCATGTCCTGGAGTGGAAGCTCTTCGGCCACGACCGGCCCGAGGACCTTCACCGGCGGCTGCTCGACCACGGCTTCTTCGCCGAGGAGCGGGAGTCGGTGATGGTGCTGGACCTCGAGGAGGTATCGCCTGTCCTGCTGCGGCCCGTGCCCAAGGCGGTGCGTCGCCTTTCCGCGCCCGAGGAGCTGAAAGACATGACGAAGGTGCGCGAGGCGGTCTGGCCGGGCCAGCTTCCGTGGCTCGAGGAACGCCTCGCCCAACTCCTGCGGGCCGATCCGGACCGGGTCAGCGTCTACGCGGTCTACGATCAGGGCGAGCCGGTGTCGGCCGGGCGCATCCATTTCCCCGTGCGGAGCCGCTTCGCGAGCATCTGGGGCGGCGCCACCGTGCCGGACCGGCGCGGCCAGGGCTTCTACACGTCTCTTCTGGCCGCCCGGGTGCAGGAGGCCCTCCGTCGCCAGGTGCGCTACCTCACCATCGACGCGGGCGCGATGAGCCGGCCGATCGTCGCGAAGCTGGGCTTCCAGGAGATCACCTGGGCGCAGGCCCACGTCTATGCGGCGCCCGAGCGAGGCTGAACTTCGGATATCGCCTGGGCGCCTTCCGGACAAACCTGTCACAAATGTCGCCCCGGCGGTGCTTAGGCATGGAGGGGGGCGACCGCGGAGGTGTCGATGGCGCTGGACGATCGCGGCAGGCCGCCCCAGCGGCAACCCAGGACGTTCGACGAGCTGTTCCTCCAGGAATGGCCACGCGTCGTCGGTGTCGCGCAGCAGATCACGCACAGCCTCGCGCGCAGCGAGGAAGTGGCGCAGGAGACCTTTCTCGCCTTCTACCGGCGGTTCGGCGACAGCCTGCCCGAGCGACCGGGTGCGTGGCTCTACCGCGCGGTGGCCCACGGCGCCCTGAATGCCCTGCGCGGCGAGGACCGGCGGCGGCTCCGCGAGGAGCGCGACGCCCGGCTTGCCCCCCGGAGCGCACCCGATCCCGGCGATCTCGTCGCGGCCCGGGAGGAAGTGCTGCTGGTGCGGCGAGCGCTCCTGCGCCTCAGGGAACCGCAGGCGACCTTGCTGGCCCTGCGCTACGGCGGCTTCAGCTACAACGAGATGGCGCAGGCTCTGGGCCTGCCCGTGACCCAGATCGGCACGCGCCTGCGGCGCGCGGAGCTCCAACTGAGAAAGGAGATCGACCATGCGGCACGCCGATGACGGCAGCCTGCGCAGGCTCCTCGACGAAGATTGGGCGGTGGGCGAGCCGCTGCGCCAGCACGTCGCCCGCTGCGGGCGCTGTCAGGAGCGGCTGCGGGCGATGGCCGAACTGCGCGATGAGAACCTGCGGCTCCTTGGCACGGCGGCCGAGCCTGGTGACGCCGCCGCCGCTCTCGCACGCCAGCGCGCCTTGCAGGCGGAGGGGCGGCAGCCGCGGGTAAACCTGGCCTGGCCGCGCCTCGACGCCCCTCGGCGCTGGGCCGCGGGCGTCGCGGCCTTCGCCGTGCTGCTGGCGCTCGTCACGGCGACGCCCGTCGGGGGGTACGCGAGGAACCTGATGCTGATCTTCGAGCCGGTCCACTTCAAGGCGATTTCCGTCAAGCCGGACCAGGCCAGGACCATCCTGCAGCTCAGCAGTCTCGGCACGCTGCGGACGACAGCGGCCCCCGCCCTTACGGCGGAACCGGATCTCGAGGCGCTGCAGTCCGCGGTGGGATTCGCCCTGCAGGTGCCGGCGAGCCTGCCGGCAGGCGTGCCCCAGCCGACCTTCGCCTTCCTTGGGGCGCAGACCCGGAGCCTGACCCTGAGCGGGCAGAAGCTCGAGGAGTACGCGACGGCGCATCACGTCAAGCTGCCGCCGATGCCGGCGAACATCTCGGGCAGCGTCATCAGCGTGACCACGGGCCGCGCGGCCGTGATGAGCTACGGCGTGTCCGCGGTCCGACTCGAGCACGCGAACCGGTTGCCGGAGCTCATCGTGGCCGAGGCCCCGCTGCCCAAGGTCTACTCGAACGGCGCGACGGTGGCCGAGATCGAGCGGTACCTGCTCGCGCTGCCGGGCGTGTCGCCACAGGTGGCGGCCGAGATCCAGACGATCGCGAGTCCGTCCACCACCTTGCCGGTGCCGGTACCGCTCGGCAAGGCGACGTCCCAGCCCGCCATGGTAGGCTCGGCGCAGGGACTCTGGCTGCAGCAGGGCCAGGGCGGCGTGGGCGGCGTCGTGTGGACCCGTGGCGGCTACGTCTACGGCGTGGGCGGTACGCTCAGCCGCGCCGAGCTCCTCTCGATCGCCGCTTCGATGCGCTGAGGCTTCCCGACTCGACGACGACAAGGAAGTGTCCTGACTTGAACCTATCGCGCAAGGTCTGGCTCGTGGGCCTGCTCGGCACCGCCGCCGTGCTGGAGCCGCTTCCGTTCGCCGCGGCGGCAGGGGCCGCCCCCGCCCACGTCCTTGAGCGCTCCCAGGTGCAGCGCGTCTTGACGGCTGCCCAGGAGACAAGCCATGGCAAGGCGACAGGAGAGCATCTGGCCATCGCCGGCAAGACCGTCAGCGTGCCCGACGGGTTCGGCGGCACCCTGACGGCGGTGCCCGCGGTCCGGTTCCCGACCGCGGACGGCTATGGGCAGCTGGTGCTCTTCTGGCATAACGAGACCCTCGTCGGCTCCGACCGGCTCGCGAAGCTGCCGAGCCTCGGCGAGGAGTCCGCGCAGATCAAGATCGTCGCCTGGGGCACGGGCTACGTCACGGTGCGGTGCTGGCGCTACAGGCCGACCGACCCCATGTACGCCCCGTCCCTGACCCCGGAGGATGTCACCTATCGCTGGACCGCGAAGGGCCTTCGGGCCTCGGCCGCCGTGCCGATGGACAGCGGAAACGGACTTGGCATGCGTCTGGGATACCTCGGCCTCACGCACGCGCAGGTGCTCAAGGTGGCGCAGTCTGCGGTCGAGTATGGCTCGCAGGGCATCACGGGTGAGCGACTCCAGCCCTTCGGCAAGGTGGTCACGGTGCCGGACGGCTTCGGCGGCACCCTCACGGCGGTGCCGATGGTGCGCTGGCCGACGGCCGACGCGTACGGGCAGATAGTCCTCTTCTGGCACGACACGACCTTGATCGGCTCGATGCAGCTCGCGAAGCTGCCAAGCCTCGGCCAGGAGGTCACGCAGCTGCAGATCGTCGGCTCGGGCACGGGATACGTCACGCTGCGCTTCCAGCGCTACCGGCCGCAGGATCCCCTGGTCGCCCCGTCGCTGGCGCCGCAGGACATCACCTACACCTGGGACGGCCAGAGGATCGTGGCGTCGGCGCCTGTGCCGAGGTCCGCGAGCGACGACAACGGCACCATGAAGCTCGGCCAGTAGGGAGCGGGCCCAAGGGCCGCGAATGCCACCTCAAACGGGAGGTGCGCTGTGACGGGATCTGAGGAAGCCGCGGCCGGCGGAACTCCGCCGGCCGCGATCCGCACCGAGCTCCTCGAGCGGCGCTACGGGCGCCACGTTGCCCTGCACGGCCTCAGTCTCGTCGTGCCGCGGGGCAGCGTCTTCGGCTTTCTTGGACCGAACGGCGCCGGCAAGACGACGGCGGTGAAGCTTCTGCTGGGCCTCGTGCAGCCGACCGCCGGCGAAGGCATGGTACTCGGCCGGCCCTTGGGGGAGCCGGCGGCCAGGCGCCGCATCGGCTATCTGCCCGAACTCTTCCGCTATCAGGAATGGCTCACGGGTCGCGAGGTGCTGGAGGCGCACGCGGCGCTTGCGGGCATGGAGAGAGGCAGGCGCCGCGCGGCGGCGGAAGGTGCCCTTGGGACGGTCGGCCTGTCCGGCGAGGGGCTGCGGCGGGTGGGTAC
This sequence comes from Bacillota bacterium, assembly GCA_021799275.1. GTDB lineage: Bacteria > Bacillota > Sulfobacillia > JAJZYS01 > JAJYTV01 > JAJZQO01. Next base: position 26,998 of record JAJZAT010000029.1, on the reverse strand, counting down.
TTACTCGAAAGGCATGCAGCAGAGGCTGGGCCTCGCCGTTGCGCTGCTCGGCGATCCCGAGCTCGTCGTGCTCGACGAGCCGACATCCGCCCTCGATCCCGTGGGCCGGCACGACGTACGGACGATCATCCAGCAGCTGCGCGCGAAGGGCACGACGGTCTTCCTCAATTCGCACCTACTCACGGAGGTCGAGGCGGTCTGCGACGAGGTGGCGGTGCTGGACCACGGCAGGGTGATCGCGCAGGGAGAGCTCGGGAGCCTTCTGCAGGCAAAAGGCGTCGACGTGGAGGTCGAGGGGATCACCGAGGAGGAGATCCGGCGGCTGGGTGGGACGTTCTTACCGCCGCGCGGCGCAAGCTTCCCGGAGCTGGCGGAGGGTGACGTGCCCGAGCTTGTGGCGCAGCTCGTCGCGCTCGGCGGCAGGATCCACGGCGTCACGCGTCGCCGCGCGTCGCTCGAACAGCGCTTTCTCGACTGGCTGGAGGTGCCTTGATGCTCGAGATCTGCCGCCTCACCGTGGTCGAGAGCCTGCGCCGGCGCCTCACGCTCGCGCTCTTCGCCGCGACGCTCCTGCTCGTCGGACTGACCGGCTGGGCGTTTTCGGAGATCAGCCGTCTCAGCTCCTTGCAGGGCGTCGAGCGGCTGATGCAGTTCTCGCTGCTGCTCCTCTTCCTGATGCTGCTCTTCACCGGCATGCTCGCCCTGACGGCGGTGTTTACGGCGGCGGCCGCGGTGGCGGGTGAACTCGAGTCGGGGGTGGCGGCGGCGATCCTGGCGCGACCCTTGCGCCGCAGCGCCTACCTCTTCGGCAAGTGGCTGGGGCTCGCCGCGGTGGTCGGCGGCTTCGCGCTCTTGGCCGGCGCGGGAGAACTCGTCATCGTCAGCCGTGTCGCGGCCTTCGCTCCGCCCCAGCCCGTAGCGGCGCTCGCCCTGATCACGGCGCAGGCGCTCCTGATGATGACGCTCAGCCTGGCGCTTGCGACGCGCCTCTCGGCGGTCACGTCGGCCATCATCAGCACGGTCGCCTTCTTTCTCTCCTGGATGCTCGGCACCGTCGACCTGATGGGCGTCGCGCTCAAGTACCCGACCCTTCTGACCGTCGGCGAGATCGGCAAGATCCTGCTGCCGACCAACGCGCTCTGGCAGGCGGCGGAGTACCATCTCGAGCCGGGCTCCCTGATCGCCGCGGCCCAGGGGCTCGGCTTGGGCGGCAACCCGTTCCTGGCCCTCGACCCACAGCCGCCCGCGGTCCTGATCTGGGCGGGGGTCTGGGCGGTCATCGTGCTCGGCCTCGGCATCTGGGGCGTCGGGCGCCGGCAGATCTGAAGGCGGCTCAGCGCATCATGCCGCGCAGGAGATTGCGGAAGAAGTCGTCGATGAACTCTTCCTGGTCCTTGCGGCGCCGCCACGGTCTGCGCCGCGCCTGGAGCTCGAGGTCCAGGGCCTTGCGACGGACCGGGTCGGACAGCACGAGATAGGCCTCCTGCAGTTGCAGGAAGCGCTCGTGCATCGCGGCACGACGCCCTGCCGGGGCGGTGTCCGGATGATAGGCCTTCGCCTTCTTGCGATAGGCTTTGCGTATCTCGTCATCGCTGGCTCCCCGGCGAACGCCGAGGACGCGGTAGGGATCGGGCATGGGCCACCTCCAGAGGGGTGGTCCTGAACTTTTCTTCTCCCGCTGCGTGCGCTCCTGCGCAACCGGACCGGCCACGAGGAGCCCCTAATGCCGCTGGCCACCAGCGTTGGCGTATGATGGTGCCGGACCTTCACGGACCTGCATCATCATCCCGGGCGGATCCGGTGGCCGACTGGCAGCCTGGGCCCAGGCCCGCGAACGGGCCCGGGCCGGAAAGGGGAGATCGTGATGGCGGCCGATGAACGCCCGCTCACCACGTGGGACGGACTGCCCGTAGCTGACGAGCCTCCCTATGGCGCCACGGCGGTGGTCTTCCGCCGGGAAGGCGACGGCATCGAGATCCTATTGCTGCACCGAAGCGAGAACGGTCCGGACTATGAAGGGGATTGGGCCTGGACGCCGCCGTCTGGCGCGAGGCAACCCGAGGAGGCCATCGACGCGTGCGCGCGCCGGGAACTCTGGGAAGAGGCAGGCCTTGCGGCAGCCCTGCAACCTGTGGCGGATGGCCCGGAGAGTTGGCGGGTGTATGTGGCAGAGGTCGGCGGGAACGCTCGTGTGCAACTGCATGACCCCGAACATGATCGCTTCATCTGGACGGACCCGGAGCATGCGGTTCGCGTCTGCCTGCCGGACGTGGTGAGAGAAGGCCTGTCCCTCGCGATCAGGCATATAGGAGCCGCCGCGGACCGCCGCTGACTCCTGCGCCGGCTTTTGGACGCGCACACCCGGACCCTCGTGAAGGAGGAGTGCCAGCCCTGGACGTTTACCACCCGCGCCTGCTGCCGGAACTGAGGTACAAGTACTGCCCGCACTGTCGGATGGCTCTTATGGCGAAGGCCGGAAGCGACGGCATCATGCGCGCGTCGTGTCCCGGGTGCGGCTTCGTACACTTCCCCCGGCCCGTCATGGGCGTCAACGTGGTGGTGCGCACCCCCGGCGGCATCGTGGCCCTTCTGCCTCCCGGAGCGCCTGTGGATGCCCCGGCTGCGCTACCGGGCGGCCATGTCGAGTACGGGGAGTCACCCGAAGAGGCGGCCATCCGAGAGGTCCGGGAAGAGACGGGACTCGATACGGTAATCCTGCGCTTTCTCGGCTGGCGGTATCTTGCGGCTGCGGCATACCCGGGCGACATCGTCACGTTCTTCTACGTCGTCCAAGCGGTTGGCGGCCGTCTTCGGCAGAGCGAGGAGGGAAACGTTCGCGTCTATGCGGAAGCGGAGTTTCCCGCCATCGATCCACGGCGGGCGGGAAGCCTGGCCGCATGGCACCGATACAAGAGCGGGACAGACTGCCGCTGCGCAGGCGAGCGGTCACCCGAGTGACGGACCCGGTCGCGCGTGGCGGACGCAGGCAGGTACCTCCTGTCGGCGATTCCTACGGGCTTGTGGGACCACGCACCCTTACCGCCTTGAACGCTGGCCCGTCACCGGCGAAGGAGAAGGCCAGAGCGTCGCGTAGCACCCTGCCATGCACCTTGATCTGGTAGATGGTGAACCCGGCGGCCACCCGCCCGTGGTACACCGCGCTGCCCAGCTTCTTCCCGAGTTCCGTGGACGGCACCACCGTGGTCGTCAGCTTGTAGAGGTACGGTCCCCAGCCAAGAACCTGTCCGTCGAGCTGCCGGTGCGCCGCGGGCGACAGCCCGGAAGGCGAGCCGCAGGCTGCGAGCAGCACGCCGAGCAGCAGAATCGCCATCAACCTTGCCGTTCTCGCCACCTCTGTGCCATCCCTCTCGAGCCGACGTGCGTGGCGCTTCGGGACCTTGCCCTGTCATGGTGCAGATGGAGCGCCGTCAGGCCGGCGTGATGCGAGGGCCAAAGCGTGCACGGCCGCAAGGGTGGAGTCGACGTCGTGCGCCGGGCCGTCTTCGCTCGGGAACGCGCCATCTTCCCTCTGGTACTGGAACAATGTCCTGCGCGCCTCGGCGATCAGCGGGTGGCCGTGGCCCACGCCGACGCCGAGCAGGCTGACGATCATCCAGGCGAGGCCGCTCGCGGAGATGTCGGCGATGCGCCGCAGGAGGTACGCCATCAGCCGCTCCGCGGTCTCCCGGTCACCTGCGCCCCAGAAGAGGGCCGCAGCGAGCCAGTTGGCGTGCAGGAACGACGGGATGGCGCCGTGCGCATCGACCTTGTCGCTCAGGAATTGCACCGCCCGTTCCGCGGCGTCCTGGGCCCCGCCGCGCAGCACCCAGAGGCCCGCGTTCGCGGTCAGGTAGGCCCGGGCCATGGCATCTCCCGGTTTCGCCCACCTGGGGGCGCGAGCCGCCTGCGCGAGATCCTCCTCCCAGGCACCGTCGCCGCGCTGTCGGCGCAAGAGAAACGCCATGACGTCCGAGAGTTCCGGCCGGCCCGGCCCGAGACCGGCCTCCTCCGCCTGCGCCAGACGGTAGCAGGTGGCGTCGACGCTGCTGTAGTCGGGCGACCACGGTGGAGCGAAGCCGCCGTCGGGCCGGCTTGCCGCCAGCAGTGCCGCCGCGTCCGATGCCTGCGGCGTACCGCCCAGGAGATGCTCGAGACGCGCCCGCTGCGCAGGGCCGCCCGCGCGGCGGACGAAGTCGGCGGCCCGCGCCAGTGCCGAATCGACCACAAGCATCCTCCTCCCGGCCGGGCAGCTTCGGCGTGCACGGAGTCAGCCAGGCCTGCGGCGCATGCCATCTCTCAAGGGTCGCTGTCCTCCGTGACGCCGTCGTCGCGGACATGCAAGAGATCCGGATCGTCCAGCATGCTCGCGAAGCTCTTGCGGGCGATCTCGAGCTGGTGGCGCAAACAAAACGCCGAGAATGCCTCCGCCATGGCCTCGTCGTCCGCCGTCAAGGAACGCCCCGAGAAGCGGTAGCGCACGTCGGCGCCGGCCCTGCGGCGCAGCGGCACCCCGGCGTCCTGCAGACGCAGGAAGAGATCCCAGGCCTCATAGCGCCCAAGCGACGGATCGAACCCGCCCACGCGCCAGAAGGCCGAACGGCTCACACTCACCGTGGAAAGAATGATGGGGTTGGTGCGGCGCAAAAGTTGCGGCGTGAAGCGGAAGGCGAAGGGGCGCGTCCAGCCTTCGCCCTCGTGCTGCAGCAGGGCGTCGGTGAACACGAGGCCATCCAAGGCTCCTTCGCCCAGGTGGGCGAGGTGCCGGGGCAGCCATTCGTCGTCGTCATCCAGAAACGCCAGCTGCTCCTCGCGGGCCGCCGCCGCCAGCATATTGCGGGCGAGGGACGGCCCGAGGCGCGGCTGAACGCCGAAGCTCCGCACCGGGAACGGCCAGTCGCCGAGATCGAGCGGCGGCCCGCCGTCGTGCAGCACCAGCACTTCCGCGGGCGCCACCGTCTGCGTTTCGAGGGATCTCAGGGCGCGCGGCAGGAGATCGGGCCGGGTGGTCGGGATCAATACGCTGTGACGCAACGTCCGACGCTCCTTCGTGGGCGGCTCCCTATCAGCAAACAGGATTGGCCAGCCGGGGGGAGGTCTCCTCCGCGGGCGCGAGAGGAGCCCAGGTCCCAGCGGCCGAATGCTCAGGGAAAGGGGGCCACCGAAGCTGAGCTATCTGCTCAAGCGCGGCCAGGTCATGCAGGAGCTGGCCATCCTGCTGCTCCAGCTGAGTCCTGGCGACGAGATCCCCAGCATCGCCCAGTTCTCGGCACGGTTCGAGGTCGGGCGAGGCACCGTGCAGGCGGCGCTCGATCTCCTGCGCGCCGAGGCGGGGCTGGCCATCGATGCGCGCGGGCCGTCGGCCAGTCGCCTCATCGCCTGCGATCCCGCGGCGCTCTGGCGTGCGGCCGGTCGCCGCGGACTGATGCTGCTGCTCCCCTTCCCCTATTCCCGCCGTGTGATGGGCCTTGCGACGGCTTTCGCGGAACTCTTGCGCCAGAGCCCTGTCGACCATAGCCTTGCCTACATGCGCGGCGCGCGCAGCCGCATCGAGGCGCTCTGCGCGGGACGCGCGGATCTCGCCGTCGTCTCCGCCCTGGCAGCCGCCGAAGGGCGGGCGCGCGGCGCCGAGTGCGAGGAACTTTGCGTGCTCGGTCCCGAGAGCTACGCGGCCGGCCAGGGCTGGCTCGTCCGCCAGGACTTCCGGCCGTGGCCCGAGGAGATTCGCATCGGCACCGACCCCACCTCCACGGACCAGTCCGAGCTGCCGCGGCAGCTTGTGCCGCAGGGGGTGACGGCCGAGTTCGTGGACGTGCCCTACCTGCGCATGCAGGGCGCGGTGGCCTCGGGCGAGGTGGACGCCGTCGTCTGGCCCGAGGATGTCCTGCCCGGCCATCCGGGTCTGCGTCTCCTGCCGATCGATCGCGACCTGCCGGCCGGCGCCGACCGGGCCGTGCTGCTGCTGCGGCCGGAAGACCGCGCCGCGAGGGCCCTGCTCGGGCAGGCGCTCTTGCCCGATCGGATCCAGGCGATCCAGGAGGATGTGCTGTCCGGCCGGCGCGAGCCGAGCGAGTAGCCGCAACACCCTGGCATAGGATGGGCCGGAAGGCGATAGGCATGGCCGACAGCGTACAGTATTCTGTACGCAAGGAGGCGATGCCGCCATGGCGTGGAGGGAGGAGCTGCTGGGGCTCCTGCCGGGACAGGTGGAGCTTGATGAAGTCGCCAGGGCGGAGGTTGCCGGGGATCTGAGCCCGGTGCGGCAGATGCGCGCCCTGCGCGGTGAGGCGATGCCTCTGCCGGCGGCCGTGGTGCACGCCCGGAGGCCTCAGGACGTCCAGACGGTCCTGAGGTTTGCGTCAGGCAGAGGGCTCAAGGTGGTTGCGCGCGGTGGCGGCTCCGGCGTCGTCGGCGGCGTGGAGGCGGGGCCGGACGCGATCGTGCTCGACTTGCGCCCGATGGACGCGATCGGTCCGGTCGACGTCGAGAGCGGTGTCGTGGTCGTGGAGGCCGGCTGCATCCTCGCAAGGCTCGAGGAGCGGCTTCGTTCGTACGGCTTGACGACCGGGCACTATCCGCAGTCGATCGGCCTCGCGAGCGTCGGCGGTCTCGTCGCGACGCGCAGCTGCGGCCAGTACTCGACGCGCTACGGCAGCATCGAGCAGATGGTCGTGGGGCTCGACGTGGTGACGGCGGATGGAGAGCTGCTCCATCTCGGCCGCCCGCCGCGGCGGGCGCTCGGTCCGGAGATCGCGCCTTTGCTGCTCGGCGGCGAAGGCACGCTCGGCGTGCTCACGTCCGTGACGTTCGCCGCGTGGCCTCTGCCGGAGGCCGAGAAGTTTCGCGCGTACGCCTTTGATGGCTTTGCGCAGGGTCTTGAGGCCATGCGGGGGCTGACGCGGGCTGGGCTGCCGCTCGGCGTGGTCCGGCTCTACGACCGCGACGACGCGCTGCATGGCTTTCCCGGTCTCATGCCGGACGAAGGGGTGGGCGCTCTCCTGCTGCTTTCCTGCCTGGGGCCCGGGGAGGTGGCCGCGGGCGGCGTTGCGGCGGCGGACCGGATGGGCCGCGAGTTCGGTGGCCGGCCCCTTGGCGGCGAGATCGCCCGGCACTGGCTCGAGACGCGCAACGACGTGTCCGAGTGGGACCGCTATCTCTCCGCAGGCGTCCTCGTCGACACCGTCGAGTGCGGCGCCACCTGGAGCCGGCTCGGGGCGGCTTACGAGGCCGCGATCGCCGCCGTCCGCGCGGTACCGGAGGTGGTGGCGGTCTTCGGTCACGCGGCCCACGCCGAGGCGACGGGCGCGAGCCTCTATTTCACGTTCGCGGCGGTCCCGCTGCCCAAGGGCGACGCGGCGGAACTCCAGACCCGCGTCTGGGACGCCCTGCTCAGCGCCGTGGCGCGAGAGGGGGCGAGCGTTGGCCATCACCATGGTGTCGGACGGATGCGCCAGACCTGGACCTGGCGCGAACGGCAGGGGGAACTCGATCTCCTCGAGCGGCTGCGGGCGGCGCTCGATCCCGGGCGCCTTTTAAACCCTGGGGCCCTCTGGCCGGACTGATGGCCGGCGGTGAGCCGCTCTGGCGCCAGCGCCGGCGTCAGGACTGGGCGGCGCTTCGCGGCGGCGGCTTCGACGTGGTCGTGATCGGTGGGGGCATCACCGGCGCGGGCATCGCCTGGCAGGCGGCCTTGCACGGGTTCTCGACGCTCCTCGTCGAGGAACGGGACTGGGCCGGCGGCACCTCCTCACGCTCGTCCAAGCTGGTCCACGGCGGCCTGCGCTACCTGCCACACGGCGAGGTGCGCCTGGTGCGGGAGGTCGGGCACGAACGGGAAGTGCTCGAGCGGCTGTGGCCGCACCTCGTGCGGCCGTTACCGTTCCTCATCCCCGTCTACCGCAGGCGCGGCATGCCGCTCTGGGCCCTCGGAGCGGGGGTCTGGCTCTACGACCACCTCACGGGTGTCGAGCCGCGGCACCGCCGGCGCATGCTAGGCCCGGAGGGCGTGCTGGCCCTCGAAGGGGGCCTGGCCGCAGAGGATCTGGCGGGGGGCGTCCGCTACTTCGAGGCCCGCACGGACGACGCCCGGCTCGTCTACACGGTGGTCGAGGCCGCGCGGGCCGCCGGAGCGGTCGCTTTGAGCCGCGTGCGGGCAGGGCGGCTCGATCTAACGCCGAAGGGCGGCCGGGTGGACCTCGAGGACCGGGAAACCGGCGATACCGTGACGGTCCGTACGCGTGCGGCGATCAATGCCGCCGGTCCCTGGACCGGCGAGGTGGATCCCGAAGGTACGGAGGTGGTGCTGGGGCGCGGCTGCCACCTCGTCTTCCCGCACCATAGGCTGCCGCTCAGGCACGCGGTGGCCCTGCCGGCGCCAGACGGCGGCAACACGTTCGCCGTGCCGCGCGGCGCCGTGACCTACCTTGGCACCACCGACCGCCTCTACACCGGCAACCCGGAACTTCCGGAAGTGCCGGATGAGGATGTTCGCTACCTCTTCCAGGTCGCCCGCGCCGCCTTCCCCGCCGCCGGGCTCGGCCCCAGGGACCTTTTGGCCGTCTATGCGGGAGTGCGCCCGCTCGTTGCCCAGGAGGGGAAGGCGGATACCCGCGAGCTCTCGCGCCAGCGCTCGATCGAGGTGCGCCGCGATGGCCTGATCAGCGTCAGGGGCGGCAAGCTCACGGGCTTTCGCAGCGTCGCCGCGGACACCCTGCGCCACCTGGCCGAGGCGGGGCTGCGTCCGCCGCGTGGGCGAGCCGAGGAAGGCGTCGCCGCCTTCAGCCCCGAACGGGCCGCGGCCGATCTTGTCCGGGAGTACTCCGTGACCGGCTTGGTGGCGGCGGAGATCATCGGGCGCCACGGACCCTCGGCCGGCGAGCTGATGCGCTATGCCGCCGGGCGGCCGGACGGTCTCGAGCCCGTGGCACCGGGTGCCCCGCTACTCTGGGGCGAGATCGACTACCTCGCGGAGCGCGAGGACGTTTTCACGCTCGCGGATCTCCTGATCCGGCGCAGCGCCCTGCTCTGGTTCGGTGGCCTTTCGGAGCCCGGGGAGGTCCTGTGGCCGGTGGCCGATCGCGTCGCGCCGATCCTCGGCTGGACGCCCGAGGAGGTGGAAGGCCAGTTGGAGGGTTGCCGGCGGGAGGCCCACCTCGACCGCCTCGAGGAGCTGCGGCGCCTGTCCCTCTGAGCGGACCGGAAGGACAACGGGGAGGCCTCTCGGACAGGCCTCGACCACCCGAAGGCGAAGACCTGAAGAAAGGAGGTCTTCGCCATGTCCGGCTCCGCGGTGACACCCGCGATCGCTACGCTCATCCTGGTGGCGCTCCTGGCGATCGCACTCCACTGGCTGCTCTGGCGGGTGCTCGAGACGATGGGACGGCGGAAGGCGCCGGTCTTCTACCTCAGCCTGATCCAGGGGGTGCGCCGCTCCACAAGGTGGGTGGCGGTCGCCGTCGCGCTGCTCCTGACCTACCCGGCCGTCGCCTTGCCGGCAGGGCTCGATCGGGTCCTGGGCGAGGTCCTGACGCTGTTCACGATCGCGGTGGTCGGCTGGATCCTGATCGATCTGAGCGTCGTCGCGACCCGTGTGGCGGCCAGCCGCTGGAACGTCGGCGTGGCGGACAACCTGCGGGCCCGCACCATCATCACGCGCGCGACGGTGGTGCAGCGCATCGCGGTGGTGCTGATCCTCGTCATCACCGCCTCGGCCATGCTCATGACGTTCCCGCAGGCCAGGGCGATCGGAGCGAGCCTGCTGGCGTCGGCCGGCATCGTCGGCCTGATCGCGGGCCTCGCCGCGCAGCCACTCCTGACCAACATCATCGCGGGCCTGCAGATCGCTTTGACGCAGCCGATCCGCATCGACGACGTCGTGGTGGTCCAGGGCGACTGGGGCGTCGTGGAGGAGATCGACGTGGCCTTCGTCGTGATCCGGGTCTGGGATCTTAGGCGCCTCATCGTGCCGCTCAGCTACTTCCTGCAGAATCCCGTGGAGAACTGGACCTACAAGAGCGCCAACCTGCTCGGCTACATCCACATCTACGCCGACTACGAGGTGCCGGTTGGCGAGGTGCGGGGGGGAGCTGCACCGCATCCTCCAAGGGACCGACCTCTGGGACGGCCAGGTCTGGAACCTGCAGGTGACGCAGATGGACGAGCGTGCGGTGCAGATGCGGGCGCTCTTCAGCGCGAGGGACTCCGGCAGCCGCTGGGACCTCATGGTGCTGGTGCGCGAAGAGCTCCTGCGCTACCTGCAGGGCCTGCACCCCGGTCGTCTGCCGCGGGTGCGTGTGGAGCTGGCTCCGGGACGTCAGCCCTGATCCTGCAGCGACTCGGTCGGGCCGATGTGGCCTATAGGATTCTTGCGGTCCCCTGCGGAAATGAGCCAGGGTCAGGAAGACGCTGGGACGGAGGGATGGGGATGGCGGCATATCGGGACAGGGACGAGATGGTGGAGATCTTCGGCATCCTCGCGGAGCGGGCCGCCTCGAGCCAGGCCGCGAAGGCCCTGCACGACGCAGGTATGGTGGTGTCGTTCGTCTATCACAACCCGGACCTAGTTCTCACGATGGACGGGTTGACGCCGGGCGACGGCGAGCCGCCGATGGTGATGCGCTTCGACGCCAAGGAGCCTGCGCCTGACGTCAGCTTCGAGTGTTCCGCGGACGTCGGCCACCAGTTCTGGACCGGCAAGCTCGACGTGCCGCAGGCTCTGGGCCGCGGCATCGTCAAGGCCAAAGGCTCCATCGCCAAGGCGCTCAAGCTGCTGCCGATGATGCCGCCGCTCTACGAGGCCTACCGGACCCTCATGGACGAGCGCGGCGGGTCCGCCGGCGCATGAAGGCGGCCGTGCTCGCGGAGGACGCGGAGCGGTTCGAGATCCGGGACCTGCGGCTCGATGGGCCGGGACCGCACGAGGTCCTGGTGCGCCTCGCGGCCAGCGGCGTCTGCCACAGCGATCTCCACGTCATGGAGGGCACCTTGCCGGTACCGCTGCCGGCCGTGCTCGGGCACGAGGGCGCGGGCATCGTCGAGGCGGTGGGCGAAGGCGTAACGCAGGTCCAGGTGGGCGACCACGTGGTCCTCTCCTGGGTGCCCAGCTGCGGCCGCTGCTACTACTGCGGCATCGGCAGGCCGGACATGTGCGACGAGGCGTTCTCGATCCAGCTGCAGGGCTCCCTGCCGGGCGGTGGCATGCGCCTGCACGACCATGACCGGGAGGTCTACCACTTCCTCGGCACGTCCTGCTTCGCGGAGCGGGCCGTGGTGGCGGAGCGGGCGGCGATCCCGATCCGCAGGGACGTGCCGCTCGACCGCGCGGCCTTGGTGGGCTGCGCCGTGACGACCGGCTACGGCGCGGTTACGCGCACGGCCAAGGTGCCGAGGGGCGCCAGCGCCGCGGTGGTCGGCCTGGGCGGCGTCGGTCTGAGCGTCATCCAGACCCTGCGGCTCGTGGGGGCCGGCCAGATCATCGCCATCGATCGCGTGCCGGAGAAGCTCGATCTCGCCCGATCGCTCGGCGCCACGGACGTCGTCGACGCGAGCGGCACCGACGACATCGTCACGCCCGTGCTGGACCTGACGCAGGGACGCGGCAGCGACTACGCCTTCGAGGTGGTCGGCAGGCCGTCGACGATCGAGGCGGCTTACGGCATGACGCGCAAGGCGGGCATGACGGTGGTGGTCGGGATCGCCGCGCCGCACGAGCACATTTCCCTGAACGCCTTCGCGATCCCGTCCGCCTCGCGCATCCTGACGGGCAGCTGGTACGGGCAGGCGAGGACGGAGGAGGACATCCCCGCGATCCTGGACCTCTACATGGCGGGACGGCTGGACCTCGACGCCATGATCACCAGGCGCTACGACCTCGAGGAGATCAACGAGGCCTTCGACGCCCTGAGACGCGGCGAACTCGCGCGCGGCGTCGTGACGTTCCCGCAGGAAGGGGCGAGGACCAATGCCTGAGCGGCTTACGATCGAGGAAGGCGTCATCTTCGTCGACGGGGCCTTCCGCCCGCCCGCGGGCGGCGGGCGCTACGAGCAGATCGATCCGTCGACGGCCGAGCCGTTCGCCGAGGCGGCCGAGGCTACGGCCGTCGACGTCGAACAGGCGGCCAAGGTCGCGCTCGCGGCGATGCGGGAACGCCGCTGGCTCGGCATGGATCCGCTCGAGCGCAGCCGCGTGCTGCACCGCGTGGCGGACGGCATCAGGGCCCATGCCGAGGAGCTCGCGGACGAGATGGTGCGCGAGAACGGCATGCCGCGCTCGATGGCGCAGTGGCTCGAGATCCCCATGGCCGCCGACGTCTTCGACTACTTCGCCGGACTCGTGCCGACGGTGCACGGCGAGACGCTGCCGTTCTCCCTGCCCGGGCCCCAGGGCGACTACCTGGCCTTCACGTTGCGGGCCCCGGTGGGCGTCGCGGGGTTGATCACGCCTTGGAACTTCCCCCTGCTGATGCCGTCCTGGAAGCTCGCCCCGGCCGTGGCCGCGGGCTGCGCCGCCATTCTCAAGCCGGCGCCCGAGACGCCCCGGACCGCTTTGCTGCTTGCGGCCATCGCGCAGGAGGCCGGTGTGCCCGAGGGGGAGATCGCGGTGCTGCCGGGCGGCGACGCGGCCGGCCAGGCCCTGGTGGCGCACCCCATGGTGCCCAAGATCGCGCTCACGGGCGAGACGGCCACCGGCGCCAAGGTGCTGGCGGCGAGCGCCCAGGGCATCAAGCGGGTCACGCTGGAGCTGGGCGGGAAGTCCCCGAACATCGTCTTCGACGACGTCGAGATCGAGCACGCCGTCGCGGGCGCCCTCTTTGGCGTCTACCTGAACGCCGGTCAGGTCTGCCAGGCCGGCAGCCGCATCCTGGTGCAGGAGACGGCGCTCGACCGCTTCCTCGACGCGCTCGCCGCGCGCGTGCAGGGGCTGCGCATCGGTCCCGGCAGCGACTTCTCGTCCGACATCGGGCCGGTCGTCTCGGCGCGGCAGATGGAGCGCGTATTGGGCTACGTCGCGTCGGGCAAGGCGGAGGGGGCGAGGCTCGTCACTGGCGGCGAGCGGCTCTCGGACCTCGGCAAAGGCTACTTCGTGCAGCCGACCGTGTTCGCGGAGGTTCGGCCGGACATGCGCATCGCGCAGGAGGAGATCTTCGGGCCCGTGGCGGTGGTGATCCCGTTCCGCGACGAAGAGGACGCGCTCGAGATCGCGAACCGGAGCGCCTACGGCCTGGCCGCCGGCGTCTGGACGCGCGACGTGAAACGCGCCCTGCGCATGGCCAAGGGGCTCGAGGCGGGCACCGTATGGCTCAACACGTACCAGCTTCTGTCGCCGACCCTGCCGTTCGGCGGCTACAAGCAGAGCGGAATCGGGCGCGAGCTCGGCCCGCACGCCCTCGACGGCTACCTCGAGACCAAGACGGTGATCGCGGATCTCGGGGACGAGCCGTTCACCTTCTTCTGAGATCCGCATCGGCACGGCCTGATGACCCCGGCTCCGACCAAGGCCGAGTGGCCGCCCGCGCGGATCAGGTGGGTTCGGGCTGCCGCCGCTTGATGACCCCGAGCTTGCCCGAGGGCTCCAGCACGGCTGCCTTGACCTGTGCGAGGTCACCGATCTGCCGGTCCTGCAGCATGGAGCGAAGACTGTTTTCGGAGAGCATGGCGTTGCGCAGGTTGCGGGGTACGATCCGGCCGTCCTCCACCAGGGCCGTGGCCCGGCCTGCGATCAGCTTTTCGAACCACGGGCTGCGCGACGCCATGTACACACTCACCCACTCGAAGGCGCCCCAGGACAGCAGGGCGAGAAGGCCGCCCCAGAGCGGAAGCGCCGACGTGATGGCCGTCGAACCAGCGATGGTTCCCACGGACACGCCAGTGACGAGATCGACGGCGGTGACCTCGCCGACGAGGCGCTTGCCCACGATGCGCATCAGGACGAGGAGGGCGACGGCCAGCACGATGCTGCGGCCGACGAACTCTGCCGGGGACATGCGATCACCTCGGCGGTAGCATGCCACCGCGGGAGGGCTGGCGACGCAGCAAGCGGCGCGGCACCCTGGAAAGGTGCCGCGCCGCTCGCGCAGTCGGGATGCGGGGCCGCCTCAGCCTTCGATCGGCGCGGCCCAGCGGCCGGCGCGGAAGATCGGGGTCTCGGCGCCGGACGCCGTCTCGGCCGTGATGTCGAGATCGTCCGAGCCGATCATGAAGTCCATGTGGGTGAGGCTCACGTTGCCGCCTCGGGCGAGGAGGTCCTCATCGGAGTGGACGTCGGCCGCGTCGGTGAGGCACGTCGGGTAGGCGGCGCCGATCGCCAGATGGCAGGAGGCGTTCTCGTCGAAGAGCGTGTTGTAGAAGAGGATGCCAGACTCGGAGATCGGCGAGTCCACCGGCACGAGCGCCACCTCGCCGAGGTAGTGCGATCCTTCGTCGGTCTCGATCACCTGACGCAGGGCGTCTTCGCCCTGGGCGGCGTGGAAGTCCACGATGCGGCCCATTGCGAAGGTGATCTCGATGCCGTCGATGATCTGGCCGCTGTACGAGAGATTGCGCGTGCTGCGCAGCGTGCCGTTGACGCCGGTCCGCTCCGGTAGCGTGAAGACTTCCTCGGTCGGGATGTTGGGCGACGTTGGGTAGCCGACCGCCCGCTGCTGGCCCGACGCGACCCACTGGTGCGTCTTCGGCAGTTCGATCGTGAGGTCCGTGACCGGGGACTTGTAGTGCAGGCGCCGGATGCCGAGGCTATTGAGCCAGTTGCGCCTCGCCTGGAGATTCTTGATGTGCTGGTGCCACGCGCCGACCGGGTCCGGACCGTCGCAGCGGCTGGTGCGCAGGATCGCCTGCCAGAGCTTCGCCACCGCCTCGTCCTCCGGGAGATCCGGGAAGACCTTGTGGGCCCAGGCCGGGGACGGTGCGGCCACGAGCGACCAGGCGACCTTGTGCGCCATCTGCAGGCGCGTGAAGGGCTGCAAGGCCTGCTGGGCACCGCGATGCGCCGCGGTGATGCGCGCCGGCGGGACGCCCTTCAGGTTTTCGGGGTCCCCGCCGATGATCGAGAGGAGCGCCGCGTTCCCTTCCGCCTCCTGCAGGAGGCCGTCGGCGAGCCACTTCGGAAACTCACCGAGCGCATCCTCCGGCGCCATCTCGAGTCCGATGCGCTCGATGACCTCGTCGTTGAACAGGGTGCGCACGTTGCGGGCGCCGGCGGCGTAGGCGGCCCTTGCCACGGCCCTGGCCGCGCCGACCTGTGTCGCTGGCGCGAGCAGGATAACGTTCTGGCCCGGCTGCAGGTTCACGCCAACCTGCACCGCGACCTCCGCAATCGGTCTGAATTCCTCTTCGCTGACCGTGGCGACCAAACTCCTTCCAGGCGAATGCTCCTCCCTGGAATTTGGGATCGACCTGCCCGGGACCTGCTTGGCGGCCCGCAATCGCTGAACGCGCCACCGGCTGCCCTGGCGATCGGCAGGCGAGATCTCTTACCCCATATCGCAACGAGGTATGACGGGCGGGTCTCGCGAAGCTGTCCTGCGCGGATCGCGTTGTCGGATCTGGCCGGCGTGCGCCGCACAGGAGCCAGTCCATGCAGCAGGGAGGCATGTCATGCGCGGTCGCTGGGCCATTCTGGCCGCCTACGGTCTGCTCGCCGCCGCTACCCAGATGCTCTGGATCACCTTCGCTCCGATCACGACGCAGGTGGCGCCGGCCCTGCACGCCAGTGTGGCCGCCGTCGGCAACCTGGCAGCCATCTTTCCCCTCATCTATGTCGTGCTGGCCCTGCCGACCGGACGCTGGCTCGACCGCAGCTTCGACCTGGCGCTGCGCACCGGCGCCGTCCTGACAGGGGCGGGCGGCCTCCTGCGCCTTGTTGCGCCGCACCTCTTTCTCTGGCAGCTCATGGCGCAGGTGGTGATCGCGGCGGGTCAGCCGCTGGTGCTGAACGCTATCACGAAGCTCGCCGCCCGCTACTTCCCTGCGACGGAACGGGCTCTCGCGATCGGACTCGGCACGGTCGCCCTCTTTCTCGGCATCATGATCGCCATGGCCCTTGGTCCGGTGCTGTTCGCCGCGGGGGGACTCGACCTCGTGCTGCTGGTGCAGGCCCTGATCGGCGCGGCTGGTGCCATCACCCTGGTCTTCGGCCTCGGCCGTCCGGCGGCGTTCGCGGATCCATCGTCGGACGGCGCGGGCATGTGGCTGCCCAAGGAGCCGCTGCTCTGGAAGCTCGGCGGACTGCTCTTCGTCGGCATGGGCATCTACAACGCCTTCGCGACCTGGCTCCAGCCGATTCTCGCAGACTTCGGCGCCGGCGGCATGGCCGGCAACCTGCTCGCCTTGATGACCCTCACGGGCATCGTCGGCGCTGGCGTGCTGCCGCCGATCGTGGCCGGCAGGGGCTGGCGCCGTACGACCTTGACGCTCGCCGTCGCCTGGACGCTCCTCACGGCGCTCGCGATCGACTGGCGGCAGGGCACCCTCTGGCTCAGCTTCTGGCTCAGCGTCGAGGGCATCCTGCTGCTCGCGAGCCTGCCGGTGGTGCTCGACTGGTCGGAGGTGCATGTCGGGGCGGGCCAGCAGGGGAGGGCGGTCGGCTTCCTGATGCTGGCCGGCAACCTCGGCGGCTTCGTGCTGGTGGTGGCGATGACGCCGCTCGTCGCGGCGCCGCATCTCGCGCTCGGCTTCGTCGCCATCGTGGCCTTTCTCGGGCTGTGCGTGGCGTGGCTCCTGCCCAGGCGGCAGGAAGCCGGGGCGGGACTCACGGCCGCGATCTCTGAAGGACCTGGAGGAGGAGTTTCGTGAGCGGAGAGGACATCCTCGGGCAACTGGAACGTCAACTCAAGCCCTATCGCGATCAGGTGGAGACCTTTGACCGCATTCCGGTGGAGGGCCGGAGCGAAAAGGAGGTGCTCGCCATCCTCGAGGCCCTGGCAAGGCGCGAGGAGCCGCGCTGGCGTAGCGGCTACGCCTCGGGGGCCGTCTACCACGGCGGCGAGGAGCACGCCCGCTTCCTCGCCGAGGCCTACGCCTTGCACGCGCAGGACAATCCCTTGCATCCGGACCTCTGGCCGAGTTCCACCAAGTTCGAGGCCGAGGTGGTGGCGATGACCGCCCGCATGCTCTCGGGAGACGACGTGGGACGGCGGCGCCGCGGGGCCAAGGTGGTCGGGGCGGTCTCGACCGGAGGCACGGAGAGCATCCTGCTCGCGATGCTGGCCTACCGCGACTGGGGCAAGGCGAATGGCATCGCCGAGCCGGAGGTGGTCGCGCCGGTGACGGCGCACGCCGCCTTCCGCAAGGCGGCCCACTACTTCGGCCTGCGCCTCGTCGAGGTTGGGGTGGACGAGAACTTCAGGGCGGATGTCGCGGCGATGCGGGCGGCCGTCAGCGAAGCGACGGTGGCTCTTGTGGGCTCCGCCCCATCCTTTCCGCACGGGGCGCTCGACCCGATTCCGGAGATCGCCGCCATCGCCGAGGAGCGCGGCATCGGCTGCCACGTCGACGCCTGTCTCGGCGGCTTCCTCCTGCCCTGGGCCGAGCGGCTCGGGTACCCCGTGCCACCCTTCGACTTCCGCCTGCCGGGGGTCACGTCGATCTCGGTGGACACGCACAAGTACGGCTACGCGGCGAAGGGCACGTCCGTGGTGCTCTACCGCTCGGAGGAACTCTTCCACCACCAGTGCTACGCGGCCACCGACTGGCCCGGGGGGCTCTACGCGTCGTCCACCCTGCTCGGCAGCCGCCCCGGCGGGCTGATCGCCGCCGCCTGGGCCTCGCTCGTCGCGACGGGCGAGCAGGGCTACAAGGCGGCCGCCAAGGACATCCTCCTGGCCGCCGACCGCATCAAGGCCGGGGTAAGGGCGATTCCGGAGCTCAAGGTGCTGGGGGACCCCCTCTTCGTCGTGGCGGTCGGGTCGGAAAGCCTCGACGTCTACCGCGTCATGGACCACATGACGGCGCGCGGCTGGAGCCTCAACGGCCTGCACCATCCCCCCGCCTTCCATCTCGCGGTCACGCGGCGCCACGCCGAGGACGGCGTTGCCGAACGGTTCCTTGCGGACCTCGCGGCGTCGGTCGGGGAAGTGCGGCACTCTCCGCCCTCGGACGAGGGCATGGCGCCGCTCTATGGTCTCGCGGCGATGGCGCCGGGCGAACTCGTGCAGGGACTCCTCGAAGCCTACATCGACGTCCTCTACGAGGTGTAGCCCGTGGGCAGATCTTGCGTGCTCGCGATCGACCTCGGCACGTCGGCCTGCAAGGTGGCCCTGGTCGCGACGGATGGCGAGGTGCTCGACATCGCCTCGCAGGCCTACCCGCTGTCGCTCCTGCCGGGCGGCGGCGCCGAGCAGGACCCGGAACTCTGGTGGGAGGCCATCCGCACCGCGACGGGCGCCCTCTTCGCCCGCGGCGCCGCGGGTCCTGGGGACGTGCTCGGCATCGGTTGCACGGCGCAGTGGAGCGGGACGGTGGCGGTCGACGGGAAGGGACGTGCGTTGCGGCCTGCGATCATCTGGATGGACGCCCGCGGCGCGCCGTACGTGCGCGCCGCCACCGACGGCTGGCCGCGCGTCGCGGGCTACGGCGCCCTGAAGCTCGTGCGCTGGCTCGGCCGCACGGGCGGCATTCCAGCGGGGTCCGGCAAGGACTCGGTCGCGCACATCCTCTACCTGCAGTCCGAGGAGCACCGCATCTACCAGGAAGCGGCCTGCTTCCTCGAGCCGAAAGACTATCTGAACGCCAGGCTGACCGGGCGCTTCGCGGCCACCTTCGACTCGATCGCCCTGCACTGGGTCACGGACAACCGGGACCCCGCGCATGTCCGCTACGACCCGGGCCTGGCGCGGGACCTCGGCGTCGACCTCGAGAAGCTGCCGCCGCTCGCGACCTCGACGGACGTCGTCGGCACGCTCTCGCCCGCGGCGGCCGCCGATCTCGGCCTGCCACCGGGCCTGCCGGTGGCAGGGGGCTCGCCCGACGTCCA
The DNA here is from genome assembly GCA_021799275.1 of Bacillota bacterium. GTDB lineage: Bacteria > Bacillota > Sulfobacillia > JAJZYS01 > JAJYTV01 > JAJZQO01. The sequence continues at coordinate 8,034 of JAJZAT010000029.1, read as the reverse complement.
GTCCGCGGCGGTCGGCTCGGGCGCGACCCGCGACTACGAGCCGCACCTCTACCTCGGCACCTCCTCCTGGCTCACCTGCCACGTGCCGCGCAAGAAGACGGACGTCGCGCACAACATGGCGACCCTGCCCTCCGCCATTCCCGGCCGCTACCTGGTGGCCAACGAGCAGGAGACGGCCGGGGCCTGTCTCACCTTCCTGCGCGACAACCTCCTGTACCACGACGACGATCTGCAGACCGGCCCGGCACCGGAAGATGTGCTGGCGCGCCTCGACCAGGTGGCGGCGGCCGCGGAGCCCGGCTCGGGCGGCGTGCTCTTCGCGCCGTGGCTCTACGGCGAGCGCACGCCGATCGAGGACCACCTGGTGCGCGGCGGCTTCTACAACGTGTCGCTCGGGACACGGCGGCCCGAGTTCGTCCGGGCCGTGCTGGAGGGCGTCGCGCTCAACAGCCGCTGGCTCCTCGAGGCGATGGACGGCTTCACCGGCCGCACCCTGGACCCGATCCGCTTCATCGGCGGCGGGGCGCGCTCCGAGGTCTGGTGCCAGATCATGGCGGATGTGCTCGGACGCCGCATCGACCAGACCGAGGCGCCGCTGCAGGCGAACGTGCGTGGGGCTGGGGCGATCGCCCTCGTGGCGCTCGGCAGGGCCCGGTTCGAGGAGATGGCCTCGCGTGTGCGGGTGGGCCGCTCCTGCACGCCAAGGTCCGAGACGCGAGCCACGTATGACCGGGCGTTCGCCGCGTTCAGGGAGGTCTATCGGCGCAACCGGCCGATCTACCGGCGGCTGAACGCAGCGAGGGACTGAGTCCTGGGCGCAGGTGCCTTCGCCCTGCGGGCGAACATCCCATGGGGGCCGGCGGGGGGAAGGCCGGACCCGTGGGAGGTTTCCCATGGAGTTCAGCGATAGGATCGTCGCCATCACGGGGGCTTCGTCCGGGATCGGCCGCTCGCTCGCGAAACACCTCGCGGGCAAGGGGGCCAAAGTCGCGCTGATGGCCCGGCGCCGCGAACTGCTCGAGGAACTGGCGGGAGAACTCGCGTCGGCGGGGGCGACGGCCATCGCCGTGAGGGTGGACATCGCCGACCGCGAGGCCGTGCACCGTGCCTTCGACGAGGTGGGTGAGCGCCTCGGGCGGATCGACGTCCTCGTCAACAACGCCGGCGTCGGCTACTTCGGTCCCCTTGAGCGGATCGCGGAAGGGGATCTCGACCGGCTCGTGCGCACCAACGTCTACGGGCCCATCTTCGCCTTGCAGGCGGCGCTGCCGGCCCTAAGGGAGAGCAGAGGCCTCGTCTGCAACGTCTCGTCGGGACTCTCGAAGCGCACCTTGCCCCTGCTTGCGCCCTACGCCGGCACGAAGAGCATGCTCGACGCGCTCTCGGACGGCATGCGCATGGAGCTTCGGCGCTACGGCGTCCGCGTCGTGAACTATTGCGCGCCCGAGACCGACACCGACTTCGACCGCACCACCATCCGCGGCGAGGGCGTCGCGGTACCAAAGACGCGGCGGCGCCGCCAGAGCCCCGAGCGGGTAGCGGCGCGCATCGCCCGGGCGATTGAACAGGAACGCCGGGAGGTGGTCGAGACGCGGGTCCTCGTCTGGATGGCGAGGATCGCGCCCGGCCTCCTCGACCGCATGTTCTCGGGGATGGTCGACCGCTACGACGCGAGCTGAGCCGGGATGGCGCGAGAGCTCCGGGCCTCCGTGGTCCGGAGCTCTCGTGTCCTCAGAAAGGCACCTCCGTGCGCTCGTCGCGGACGCGGCGGGCTTTGTGGTCCCAGCGCGGCAGGGAGTTCGGCGCCGCCAACTGCACCTCGACGCGGATGCCGACCGAGCGGCGCAGGTCATGGGCCAGACGTTCCACGAGGCTCAGCACCTCGTCGGGCGGGGCCGCCCTGCCGAGGTCCAGCAGAACCGTGACCTCGTCGAGGTTGCCCCGGCGCCAGATGCGCACCTGGAACTCGGCGACCTCCGGGTAGCGCCGCACCACCTCCTCGATCTGCGTCGGATAGACGACGACACCGCGGATCTTCTTCATGTCGTCGAGGCGCGCGAGGACGCCGCCCTCGATCGAGAGCAGGGTGCGCCCACAGGAGCAGGCCCTGTCTGCCAGCCGTACGATGTCGCGTGTCCGGTAGCGCAGGAGCGGCAGGGCCTGGCGGTAGAGCGACGTCAGGACGAGTTCCCCCGTTCCGCCCGGAGCCACGGGCTCGCCCGTTTCGATGTCCAGCACCTCGGGATAGGCGTAGTCTTCGTGGATATGGTCGAGGCCGGACTCCTCGGCGCAGGAAAAGCCCCAGGCGGCGATCTCGGTGAGACCGGGGAGGTCGCAGACGCGCGCGCCGAACGCATCCCCGATGCGGGCCCGCGTCGAGGGAATGGCGGCCCCGGCCTCGCCGGTGTGCCAAGTGATGCGGATCTTCGAGCGGGAGAGGTCCTTGCCGAGCCGCCTGGCCGTCTCGGCCATATGCAGGGCGTACGACGGCGTGCAGCCGAGCACCGTGACGCCGTAGTGCTCGATGATGTCGATGCGCTGTTCCGTCGACATGCCGCCGACCGGGATCACGAGACAGCCGATGTCCTGCGCCGCGTGGAACCCGGACCAGTAGCCGATCCAGGGCCCGTAGCCGAAGGCGCACATCACGACGTCCTCCGCACGCACGCCCATAGCGTAGAGGCCACGGGCGTACGAGCGGTAGAAGCCGAGAAAGTCGTTGCCGGTGTCGAGGACGTGGACCGGGCGGCCGGTGGTGCCGGACGTGAAGTGCAGCCGCTGCGCGAGTTCCGGCGGCACGCCCGTGACCGTGCCGTAGAGAGGCGAGCTGTGCTGGTCTGAAAGGAGTTCCTCCTTGGTGGTGAAGGGAAGGCGGCGGATGTCGTCGAGTCTCTGGATGTCCTCCGGGCGCACGCCCGCCTGATCGAGCTTGCGACGGTAGAACAGGGTGTGCTCGTACGCGTGGGCGACCTGTCGCCTCAGGCGCTCGAGCTGGAACGCCTGCATGCGATCGCGTGGCCAGGTCTCACGCTCGTCGTAGTAGCGTCCGTCCGGCGATCTCGGATAGCTCTCATCCGGCAACTGGCATCCCCCCGGTTCTGCCCCGGGCCGACCGGGCGCGCCGCGGCCGGCCGGGGCAACGCACATGGCTTCGCCCTTGTCTATGCCGCGAGGCGGCCGGTGGTCATCGGGTGGCGACTGCCGGCCTATGCAAAAGAACCCGCGAGGCAGCCCTCCCGGGTTCCACGGTGATGGGGATGATAATTGAGACAAGATCCGACCGTGAAGTGATTTTGCGGATCCGCGAAGCCGACCCTATGGAGACGGCCCAGGACTACTCGAGACGTCACCCTGACTTCCTGGGGCGTATCAGCGTCCACTCGCGGACGGTCCCACGGGGCAGCGGAGATGTCCCGGTGAGCCTGTGGGCGACCTTTGATGCAACAGGCGGGGGCGAGGTCGCCTGGATCTTCACCCAGTTCGAGTCTGAAAGGAGGGAGTTCCCCGTCAGATGACAGGGAACGTGGACATGCTCAAGCGGATTGCGGTCGACGTGGGGTACGTGGACGTAAAGGCGCTCTCCGGCAGAGGGGAGCGCACTCTCTTTCCTTCGGTGATCGCTCCCGACGAGGAGGACCTGGCGCTTGACGACGCGCTGGGGACCAAGCGCTCGGGGCAGCGCATCACCATTCATCGACCCGGAGCTCCGCGGCAGACATGGCTTTTCGGACAGGCGGCGCTTGTCGCCCCTGGTGCCACCCGGCCATGGGCGGAGGAGGCCAGCTCACGAGAGGGCTACGAAGTGCTGGTGATGGCGGCGGTCGCGTCCCTGATCCGCATAACGGCCGTGGAGACCGTGGACGTGGATCTCGTGCTCGGCCAGCCGCTCGGCGTGTACGGGGCGCAGCGGGAGAAGTTGCGCGAAGCTCTCAGGGGACAGGAAGCCTATGTGGCCGTCAACGAGCGGGTGCCCGTGCATCTGCGTTTCTCCTCGGTGCTGGTGCATACCGCAGGAGATCGGCGCCTACTACGCCGCGGTGCTCAATCCGGACGGCAGCATGCGCTCAGAGCTTCTGCGGCGTCCGACTGGAGTAATCGACGTCGGTGGGCGGACGACGGACTACTTCGTCATGCAGCGTGACGACAACGCAGGCACTTCGCATGTCGGGAATGCCGTATGATCACAATTTCTGCGGCCTACAGGTCACGTCGGGTGGGGCTGGGTGATGATCTGCGGGTCAAGGTGCAGGAGTTCGAAGATGGGGCGGATCTCCGGTCGTAGGCGCGAGAACGTACGGTGATGCACGCCGTGCTGGTCGACGGAGAGGCGGATCTCGACGCGGGGGAGCATGTCGAGCAGCTGCTCGGTGGTCGGGGTCGAACGCCAGATGCCGCCTGGCAGCAGCATCTTCTTGGGGCTGGACGTCTCGAGCGACGCTCTCGCGCGGTGCTGGATCATCCGGTGGACGATCAGGGCGAAGGGCAGGACATAGGCGAAGGCCTCGACGCGCCGGTTCAGCTTGAGGAAGACGGGCGAGAGGTGCCACGGCACCTTGATGAATCGCCAATTCTGTTCCGCCAGGAACTGGCTATGGTAGTCGCGCAGCACGTCCTCGGCAGACCGGTCCTTCAGCGGCACATTGGTGATCAACACAAAGGTGGAGAGGCGCTCCTTCGCCTGCTGGATGACGTCCTTCCTCTGGTCCCCAAGCCGGAGTTCGATGGTGTAACGGGTCATCCGCGGGGGCTCCTCGCCCTTGCGCGGTCGGCCGCGCTGGGCGCGCTTGAGCAGAACCTCCTCGGCCCGGATCTCGGTCTCGATCCCCCAGAAGCGGGGCACCTTGGCCGCGAAAGCTGCTGCCGCCGCCGCAGCGTCCTCATGGCAGGAGAACGGCTTCTTGCGCCAGGTGGCGGCCTGCTGCAGGATGGCCTCGCTCTCCTTGTCGATGGTGCGCTGCAGCGCTTGCGCCTTGCGCCTCTCCAGGCTCGAACTCTGCGTGACAACCAGACGGCAAGGGCGATCGTCGATCACGCAGGGACGTTCCTGGACGCGGTAGGAGGCTGCCTGCTTGCCCGGGCTGATCCTGCCCACCTCAAGCCACTCTCCCTCGGCGAAGGCGACCGCCTTCACCCGTCCGCCAAGGCGTACATGCTCGGCAGGCGGGAAATGAAGCGCCAGTTTAGATCGGCGATGCGATCGAGGTTCGGGCCCGTGACCATCTGGGCGTCGCCGATGTAGACAAGCTTCTCTATGTCCGCCGCGTCGAGCTGCCGCGACAGCGTCTCCAGCGTCTCGAAGTTCCAGGTCTTGTCTGAGGAGTTGCCCGAGAGCACCTGGCCGAGCACCGGCATGCCCGGCCCGACGCTCACCCCGCCCAGCTGGAGCTGCTTGGAGTGCACCCGGTTGTTCTCCTTGGCGTGCCCGAAGGTGATCTCGATCGCGCCGTCCTCCGGCTCGCGATAATCACCCCAGACCGAGACCGTCGCCGTGTCCGCCCTGAGCGCTCCCTCCAGCGGGATCGCCTCCACCGCAAGCGCCCGCATCGCCAGGGTCGCCATTACGCCCTGGGCGCCGGCGGCGTACAGCTTGTCCAACGCCCGTCCCAAGGCGTCATCGTTAAAGTCGTCGCTCCGCACCCCAGGACCGAAGAGCACCTCCAGGTCCTCGTCCTCGAAATACTCTTGCACCCGCCAAAGCGCCCGCCGATCTCTGAAGATACACATGATCAAGGCGAGGATTCGCTCGCCTGGCCCCATCTTCGCTTGCGGATGCCATTCCGTAGCCTCGTTGATCACATCGACGAGGCCGATCTGGCGGCACAATGCCCCCACCACACCGAGAACCCCGGACCGGAAGCCGATGTCTTCGCCCATATCCGACTGCTTCGGCGTGACTTATGCCAAATCCTTGCTCAGGACCTGCTTAATCTGCCACTCACTGCCACGCGCTAGGCGCTATACCGAAATCCTGCTACTCCCGGCTCGAGACATGCGAAATGTCTGACAACGGACTGCGGCCCGTGAAGGCCATCTCCGGCAGCCTCGACACCGGGACGATCGGCGATGAGGCACTGCGACGCCGTGCGCAGACGGCCACAGGGCACATGATCGACAGCTTGCGGGTGGAGGCTGCGCTGCGCGAACAGGACGGGATGCTGCTCGATATAGGCAAGGAGATCGATCTGCGCCCCTGGCTTCAAGAGGAGGCCGTGCGGCGGCGCGGCAGATTGCAAACGAGTTGCGCGTCGCCTGGGGCAAGCATCTCGCCGGCCTGGGAACGGTGCTTCTGGCCGGCGGCGTGCTCTACTGCTAGGTGAGCATCTGCACGCCCTGCACCCGACCCTCAAGGTAGTGGAGGACCCGGTGTTCGCTAACGCTGCAGGGTTTCTTGCGGCACGGGCGATGGCGGCGTAGGAGGACGGAAAGTCACGAGAGTAGGCGGCGAGTCCTTCGCTGAGGCAAGTTTAGGGAACCCCGCGCTGCCCCTGCCCGTGAGCGGCGTGGCGATGGCGGGAGGAGCACCGGCCGTCCGGACAAACCGGGACGGGGAAGACGGGCATTGTCCGCCGTGCTCATGGGCAGAAGCCGCGGACCCTGTCAAGTCCATCCAGACCTCATCCAAGTCCGCGTCAGGAAAGAGGCCCCGAAATGTGCTGAGAATGGCGCATATTCCAAAATGCGTTACGCTTCTCCATGTCCCGCTGTCGGGCCGAACAGACGGTAGGCCATCACGGTCATCGCCGACCACAGTGAGTGCCCGGGAGGATCCGCATACGCCAAGCGAAGGCCAAGCAGAAAGCTCAAGTAGGAGGTTGCCACGAGGTTGGGATCGCCGGAGCTGAACTCTCCCATTTCCTGGCCCTGCAGAATGATCGGGCACAGGGCGTCCTGGAATTCATGGTTGAACCTGTCCAGTTCCTCGAACAAGTCCGGAAACTGCGCTCTTTGGGCGATTACCTGCTGGATAATGCGCAAGAAGGCAGCATTTCGAGCTACAAACTCCATGTGAATTCGGATCAGGGCCTGTACGGTTTCTGATGGAGTTTCAAACGTAGTAAACCTGAGAAACATCGACTTATTCTGCTCAAGCGGCTCGAGAAGCGACTGCTTGAATAGCGCCTCCTTGCTCTCGAAGTAGCTAAAGACGCTCCCGAAACTTACACCGGCTGATTTGGCAATCTCGGCAATAGTTGTGGCAGCGTAACCAGTTTCGGAAAACAGCGATTGCGCGGTTTGCAAGATCAGATTCCGCTTTTCGTGGTGACTCCGCTCTCGTTTTTCAGCCGTACGCGCCAAGCTGATCCCTCCAAGCCGCGCGTCGATGATCGTCGCCAAGTGACCACGGAAGAGCTTGCTTAAGGGTCCTACTGGACATCATGCCTGGCGTTCAATGGCGCCAGTGGTAGTGAGAGGGGCATGGACGGTTCCTTCTATGGCGAATGAGGGGGGTTGAAGGATCCCCCGGTTGATCGCGGTCAACTACTACTCCCTTTGGAACGCGGAGGGCTCGGAAGTGAGTCTTCCACCAGTGCTCCTTTGAGCCCGTAGTAGAGATCGCCCCAGTCGTTGATCTTCAACAGGAGTTCTGTGAGACTCTCCCCCTGCTGAGTCAGTGAATACTCGACCCTTGGGGGGACTTCGGCATAAACGGCGCGCCTGATCAGTCCCGCCGTCTCGAGTTGACGCAGTTGCTGTGTAAGCATCTTTCGAGTTGCCTGCGGGATCTTGCGCTGTAGCTGGGAGAAACGCAAGCAACCGTGTCTCAAGTACCAAAGAATGAGCACTTTCCACTTGCCGTCAATTAGGTCCACTACCCTCTCGTGGACTTTTAGACTTTTCAGCGGCCCAGGCGGACTGCATAAACGCATAGTCCAACTCCGCGAGGTATAGGGCATAGGAAAAAGCCCTTGTTCTCCCATAACTGGTAGCAAGGTAAATCGGGTGTCTGTGTAAAACCTTTCTCGATGACCTGCGTGCTACTTGGCAGGGCAACCAGGTCAGGGAGAAAGGCAGGATGAGCGTACAAGAGCGCCG
>JAJZAT010000028.1 GCA_021799275.1 Bacillota bacterium | reverse complement strand
TGCGCGGCGTCGCCGTCTCGATCAGCTGCAGCACCGGGACGTTCTGGTAGTACGACACGCCGAGGTTGCCGTGCAGGACCATCCAGAGCCAGTCGAGGTACTGTACCGGAAGCGGCTTGTCCAGACCCAGCTGGTGTGTGAGAAGCGCGATCGAGCGGGCGTTGGCGTGCGGTCCGAGCATCACGAGGGCCGGGTTGCCCGGCACCAGGTGCGCCAGCACGAACGTGATGATCGTGATGCCGAGGAGCGTCGGGATGGCTTCGAGCAAGCGCCGGATGACGTAGTTCAGCATCAGGCGCCGCCCCTTCCCTGAAGTCTCGGGTCGAACGCCGCGTTGAAGGCGTCACCCAGGAAGTTCACACAGAGCTCTGCCGCCACGATCAGGAGACCGGGCGGGTAGATCAGCCACCAGGCGTTCTGGAACTCGTACTGGATGCCGTCCGAGATCGCCTGGCCCCAGTTCGGCGCCGGCGGCGGCAGCCCGAGGCCCAGGAACGAGAGGCCCGCCAAGGTCAGGATGCCGCCACCGACCGCGAACGTCGTGTACACGATGATCGAGCCCATCGAGTTCGGCAGGAAGTGCCGGAACATGATGCGCAGCCAGCTCGCACCCGCGGCCCTCGCGGCCTCGACGAACTCGCGCGACTTGAGGCTCAACACCTCGCTGCGCACGATACGCGCGATGCCCTGCCAGGACGTGATCGCGATGATGAAGATCATTACGTAGACGTTCGGCTTCAGCACGGCGTCGAGGAGCAGCAGGATGTAGATCGACGGAATGGCCAGCGTGATGTCCACGATGCGCATCAGGACGGTGTCGGCCCAGCCGCCGAACTGCGCCGAGAAGAGACCGTAGACGACCCCGATCAGCACGCCGAACACCGCAGAAGCGAAGCCGACGATCAGCGACCACTGGCCACCGAGCATCAGCCGCGCGAGATTGTCGCGGCCGAGGGCGTCGGTGCCGAGGACGTGCGCCTGGCTTGGCGCCTGCACAATGTCCGAAAGACTCGTGGTGTAGGCACTCACGTGATAGATGAGCGGCCCTACCCAGGAAAAGAGGACCAGGAACACCAGGATCGCCACGCCGGCGACCGCAAGCGGGTTGCGCCAGAACGCCTTCCACTCGCGCGACATCCCCGACTGCTCGCGTGCAAGGTTCCCTTGCGTGTCAGGCTCAACCTTGGGCAGAGCGGACAAATGATTCCCTCCCCGCTGCCGTGCGGCCGACGAGCCCTCCGATCGCCCGCCGGCTTCGACGCACCTCGAGGAGTTTATGCCTCCAATGCGTAAAAAGGCAAGCGTCTTTAGGCCCATTGCGACACGTCGTTTAGCACTTGTGCGTCCGAAGAAGACTGGCGGGGCCTAGGCCCCGCCACTTCTCCCCGGGAACGGCAGATCCGGGTCTCGCGTGCTGCGGCCTTAGTGGGAGATCGTCACCCAGTTCATCAGGGTGAAGGCCTGCACGGGGTTGTAGTACTTGTTGAGGCCGTGGACGTACGGTGCGATCTCGTTCACCGCGTAGCCGCCCGGCTGCCACAGGAACGGCAGGTCCTTCGCGGTTGCGACAGCGTACTGGTACATCCGCTGCTGCGCCTGCGCCGGGGTGCCCGGCAGGTACGCGTTCGCGACGGCCTGGTTGAACGGCGTGTAGTTGTAGTCGTCCTGGCTGTCGTAGTAGCCCCACATGCCGCCACCGGTCGGGTAGAAGTTCGGCTCGTAGCACCAGCCGCCGGTCCAGTTCATGGCCCACTTGCTCGCGGCGCCCTGCGCGTCGGACATGCCGACGAGCGTGTCGAACGCGACTGGCTGCGGCGTGATCTGGACGCCCATCTTGGCCCAGTCCTGCTGCAGGATGACCGCGGCGTTGGCCGTCTCGGTCGAACCCGAGTCGTAGAACACCGGGAACTTCAGCTGGACGCCGTTCTTCTGCATGACGCCCGCCGAGTTGAGGCTCCAGCCGTCCTGCTCGAGGACCTGCTTGCCCTTGGTCGGGTCGAACGGGTAGGCGTTCGGGATCGACGCTACGCCGAACACCGCCTTGGTCAGCGAAGAGAACCCGTCAGGAATGGCCGAGTAGTTCGGAATCCACATGTTCTGACCGTCCAGGGTGCCGTCGAGCACCTTGCCGATGGCGTTCTGGTCGATGCCGTACTCGAGCGCGGCGCGGACCTTCTGGTCCTGGAAGGCCGGGCCGACATTGAGCGAGTTCTTGGCCGAGTTGAGCTCGACGCCGTACCAGCAGAAGCCCTGGCTCAGGGACTTCTTGTACTGGCCCTTGAGCTGGCTCGCGGAGCCGTACATGCTGGCGGTCAGGTAGCCGGCGTTGATCTGGTTCTTCTTCAGGGCGGCGAACTCCGCCGAGTCCGAAGCCTCGTACTGCTCCACCCAGGTCGCGGTGGCCTTGTGGCCGCCGTACTTCGGGTTCGGCACGAAGGTGTAGGACTCGTCGTTGATCATGGACTGGAACTTGTACGGGCCCGACACGACCTTGTACTCGGACGAGTTCGGCTTGTTGTAGATCTGCGAGAGGAGCTTGAGCGTGGCCGCGTAGCTGCCCTGGTCCCAGATCTTCTGCGGCATCGGCTGGATCTGGCCAAGGCCGTTCAGCTCGAAGTACACGGGGTTCACGGACTTGTTCAGCGTGAAGACGACCGTGTGCTTGCCCTGCGCGGTCGCGCCCGTCAGGACGGCGTGCGCCGAGCTTTGCGGCAGGCCGCCGAAGCCGCAGCCGCCGTAGGTGTACGGCGGGCTCTTCATGGTGCAGGCCGCGAGCAGCACGTTCGTGGTCCAGGCTACGTCCTGGGCGGTGATCGCCTGGCCGTTCGACCAGTTCCAGTTCTTGAGCGTCACCGTGTACTGGGTGTCGTTCGCGTTCGTCGTGATCTTGGACGCGAGTGAGTCGGCCCAGTCGATCGTGTCGGAGCCCGACACCATCACGACCGGCGCCCACATCATGTACTCGACGCCGCTGTTGTAGATCGTGTACGCCGACGCGTTCGCGATCGGCGCGTAGTCGGTGATCGCGGTCTGCAGCGGCAGGGCCGTGACGATCGTGTTCTCCTTCTGCAGCGGCGCCTGGGTTGTGGACGTGCCGGTCGATCCGCCGCACGCCGCGAGCAGGATCGCCGCGGACCCGATCAGACCGCTAAGGGCGGCCCATCGGCGCATCTTCATCTACTGGTGACCTCCCTTGGGTTGGCTGAGACAGAAGCCATGTGAACGAAGGAACGAAACCCGCCTCGGCTACCCGCACTGTCGCACCCCGATCGCACCCGGCGGTCCAGCCGTCGCTTGCCTCCCCTTGCTGATCCCGGTCTCCCTACCCCGCTCTGCTTCGCCGACGTTTCGGCGAGCTCGCATGCCGGGGCGACTCGATGCAACGATCACGGGCATAAGGCCTGCCTGTCCCAAAAGGGACGATCGTCACGATTCGCGACGGTCCGTTCGAGTCCTTCAGGTTGATCTTGCCGCCCAAGTCACGTCCTGCCGTCTCGCATATCGCGCGAAAAGCGCTTCCCATCCGGGTTCGCGGCATCGATGCCACCTGGCACATAGCGCCTCAGACCGCTTTTTAACGGGCCATTGCCCCCACCTTCGCCTTTCATGCACCAGCATGTTCGTAGCAAAAGGATCTGCGTGGAGGCTCTTGGCGCCCTGGCAGCCGAGCCAGCATTCCTACGGCCGACCCAGGACAACGCGAAACGTGTCGACCGCAAGCGGGCCAACGGAGCGAGCCGGCGGTATCGCCGGCTCGCCGCGAGAGGCCCACAGAACTTTCCGTCGCGCTTCAGTGGGAGATCGTCACCCAATTCATCTGGGTGAAGGCCTGGACGGGATTGTAGTACTTCTGCAGCCCGTGGATGTACGGTGCGGATTCGTTGACGGAGTAGCCGGTCGGCATCCAGAGCATCGGCAGATCGGTGGCCGTCGCCATGGCGTAGGCGTACATGCGCTGCTGGGCCTCGGCAGGCGTGCCCGGCAGGTACGAGTCGGCCACGGCCTTGAAGAACGGCTTGTAGTTGTAGTCGTCCTGGGCGCTGTAGTACGCCCACATGCCGCCGCCCGTCGGGTAGAAGTTGGGCTCGTAGCACCAGCCGCCATACCAGTTCATGGCCCACTTCGTCGCGGCGCCCTGCGCGTCCGACATCGCCACCAGCGTATCGAACGCCACCGGCTGCGGTGTGATCTTGACGCCCATCTTGGCCCAGTCCTGCTGCAGGATGACCGCGGCATTGGCCGTCTCGGTCGCGCCGGAGTCGAAGAAGACCGGGAACTTCAGCTGCACGCCGTTCTTCTCCATGACGCCCTGGGCGTTGAGACTCCAGCCGTCCTGCTGCAGCACCTGCTTGCCCTTCTGGGGGTTGAACGGGAACTGCTCAGGGATCTCGCTGACACCGAACACCGCCTCCGTCAAGGAAGCGAATCCCGACGGCACGGCCGAGTACACGGGCACCGAGAGGCTCTTGCCGCTCAAGTTACCGTAGAGCACCTGGCCGAGAGCCTTCTCGTCGATGCCGTACTGCAGGGCTTCGCGCACCTTCTGATCCTGGAACGCGCCGCCGACGTCGAGCGAATTGGGCGCGGAATTGAGCATCGCGCCCTGCCAACAGAAGCCCTGCGACAGCCACTGGGTGTACTGACCCTTGAGCTGGCTCGCGGAACCGAACATGCTCGGCGTGATATAGCCTGCGTTGATCACGTTCTTCTTGAGCGCCGCGAACTCCGCGGAGTCCGACGCCTCGTACTGGTTGACCCAGGTCAGGGTCGCCTTGTGCCCGCCATAGGACGGGTTCGGGACAAAGGTGTAGGACTCGTTCTGGATTGCCGACCTGAACTTGTAGGGTCCCGACACCGCCTTGTACTCGGGGGATGTCGGCTTGTTGTAGATCTGCGACAGCAGGGTGAGGGTGTCGCTGTAGCTTCCCTTGTCCCAGATGGCGCGCGGCATGGGCTGGATCTGGCCGAGCCCGTTCAGCTCGAACCAGACCGGGTTCGCCGGCTTGTCGAGGGTGAAGACGACGGTGTGCGGTCCCTTGGCCACCGCGCTCTGCAGCACCGCGTGGTCCGAGTTGGGCGGCAGGCCGCCAAAGCCGCAGCCGCCGTAGCTGTAAGGCGGGCTCTTCATCGTGCATGAGGCGAGCAGCACGTTCGTCGTCCACGCGACGTCATCGGCCGTGATCGACTTGCCGTTCGACCACTTCCAGTTCTTGAGCGTCACGGTGTAGACCTGGTCCTCGTGGCTCGTCGAGATCTTCGCCGCCAGGGAGTCCGACCAGTCGATGGTGTCGGAGCTCGACACCATCACGACGGGTGCCCACATCATGTATTCGACCGCGCTGTTGTAGATGGTGTACGCCGACGCGTTCGCGATCGGCGCGTAGTCGGTGATGCCGACCTGCAGCGGGAGAGCGGTGACGATGGTGTTCGACTTCTGCAGAGGCGCCTCCGTTTTGGAGGAGGTGGTGCTGCCGCCACAGGCAGCGAGCAGGATGGCCGCGGAGCCAATGAGCCCGCCGAGAGCGGCCCATCGGTGCATGTTCATCCAGTAGACCTCCTTGACGACTGTGCTCCGAGATGTTTGTGAACTCCGTCACTTTCACGCTTGCGACACACCGCCTGTGCCGGGGCCGTCCCCGTCTTCACCCCTCTGTGCTTTCTATCCCGGACACGCCGTGTCGGTCTGCGTCCGGGCGTCCTGCTGCCGGGCCGACCCCACGCCGCCAAAGGCGGCTGTCCGTCCCCACCGGGACGGTGACGCAGTTCTACTTCATCTGGTTGAAGTCCTTGCCCGTCCCATGTCTTGCCAGATGCCTCAGGCAGGTGGCGCAAGGCCCGGCTGGAGGCGGGCCGCGGCCGCGCGGCCCGTCGCGTCCGGCCCGGGCTCCGCACAAAAAGGGCCCTATGCCCCCGTCCAAATCGCCTCATCGACCACCGTGCGTCGAGGCCACCCGGCAACAGCAGGCCTTTGCTACCCTACACCGCCCCCTTCAAAGCGCGCGAAGACCCCGGACGCATCTGTCCGGGGTCCCCTGGCGTTCTCTCAGTTGTAGCGGATGCGGGGGTCGACGACGGCGTAGAGCACGTCGGCGAGGAGGTTCCCGAGGATCGTCAGGATACCGATGATCAAGGTGATGCCGAACGCGATCGGGTAATCGCGCTGGATGGCCGCCTGGTAAAACAGGAGGCCGAGGCCCGGATAGTTGAACACCTCTTCCACCAGCAGGGCGCCGCCGAAGAGGCCCGGGATCGAGAAGCCGATCAAAGTGATGAGCGGCAGGAGCGAGTTGCGGAACGCGTGGCGCATCAGCACCGTGTACTCCGTCACGCCCTTGGCCCTGGCCGTCCGGATGTAGTCCTGGATCAAGGTCTCGATCACCGACGAGCGCATGAACCGGCCCCAGAACGCCACTGTGGCGATCACGATCGTGATCACCGGCAAGGCGATGTGCGCCACCCACATGCCGAACGTCACGTTCGTCACGCCGGGGTCCTGGATGCCGCCCGGCGGAAAGAGCGGGATGTCGATCGAGAACCAGATCACCATCAGCACGCCCAGCCAGAAGATCGGCATCGAGTACAGGAAGTACGCGACCACCGAGATCAGGTTGTCCGCGAAGCTGTTCTTCACGTGCGCCTGGTAGATGCCCTGGATGATCGACAGGATGTCGGCGATCAGGGTGCCGATGCCGACGATCGCCAGGGTGCGCGGCGTCGCCGTCTCGATCAGCTGCAGCACCGGGACGTTCTGGTAGTACGACACGCCGAGGTTGCCGTGCAGGACCATCCAGAGCCAGTCGAGGTACTGTACCGGAAGCGGCTTGTCCAGACCAAGCTGGTGTGTGAGAAGCGCGATCGAGCGGGCGTTGGCGTGCGGTCCGAGCATCACGAGGGCCGGGTTGCCCGGCACCAGGTGCGCCAGCACGAACGTGATGATCGTAACGCCGAGCAGCGTCGGGATGGCCTCCACCAGTCGGCGGATGATGTAGTTCAGCATCAGGCGCCGCCCCTTCCCTGGAGCCTCGGATCGAACGCCGCGTTGAAGGCGTCACCCAGGAAGTTCACGCAGAGCTCCGCCGCCACAATCAGGAGACCGGGCGGGTAGATCAGCCACCAGGCGTTCTGGAACTCGTACTGGATGCCGTCCGAGATCGCCTGGCCCCAGTTCGGCGCCGGCGGCGGCAGCCCGAGTCCCAGGAACGAGAGGCCCGCCAGCGTCAGGATGCCGGCGCCGACCGCGAACGTCGTGTACACGATGATCGAGCCCATCGAGTTCGGCAGGAAGTGGCGGGCCATGATGCGCAGCCAGCCCGCACCCGCGGCCCTCGCGGCCTCGACGAACTCGCGGGTCTTGAGGCTCAGCACCTCGCTGCGCACGATACGCGCGATGCCCTGCCAGGACGTCACCGCGATGATGAAGATCATCACGTAGACGTTCGGCTTCAGCACCGCGTCCAGCAGCAGCAGGACGTAGATCGACGGGATGGCCAGCGTGATGTCCACGATGCGCATCAGGATCGTGTCCGTCCAGCCGCCGAACTGGGCCGCGACGAGCCCGTAGACGACGCCGATGAAGACGCCGACCACCGCCGCCGCAAAGCCGACGATCAGGGAAATCTGCCCCCCGAGCATCAGCCGCGCGAGATTGTCGCGGCCGAGGGCGTCCGTGCCGAGGATGTGCGCCGCGGTCGGCGCCTGCACAATGTTCGAAAGGCTTGTCGTGTAGGCGCTCGCATGGTAGACGAGCGGCCCCACCCAGGAAAACAGGACCAGGAACACGAGAATCGTCACGCCGGCGACGGCCAGCGGGTTGCGCCAGAACGCTCTCCAGGCTCGGGAAGTCCCCTCTTCGCCATGGGCCAGCGTAGACTGTACCTCTGGCGCCATGTTGGGCAGCGCGGACACCTCATCACCCCCACCAGACTTGCGACTACGCTCGTCGTCACAACCCTCGGCCAGTCCGCCGCGCCATCAGGCGGAGCCCGACGAGCGCCTCGGCGACGTGCCCGGGCGGGTGGGGCCGCGTTCGGCCCCACCCGCCCGGCTGATCCGCAGGATCAGCGGTCGCGCGACCTAGTGGGAGATCGTCACCCAGTTGATCATGGTGAACGCCTGCACCGGGTTGAAGTACTTGTTGAGACCGTGGAGGTACGGCGCGAACTCGTTCACCGCGTAGCCGCCCGGCTGCCACAGGAACGGCAGGTCCTTCGCGGTCGCCTGGGCGTAAGCGAGCATCCGCTGCTGCGCCTGCGCCGGGGTGCCCGGCAGGTACGCGTTCGCGACGGCCTGGTTGAACGGCGTGTAGTTGTAGTCGTCCTGGCTGTCGTAGTAGCCCCACATGCCGCCGCCCGTCGGGTAGAAGTTCGGCTCGTAGCACCAGCCGCCCGTCCAGTTGATGGCCCACTTGTTGGCGGCGCCCTGGGCGTCGGACATGGCGACGAGGGTGTCGAACGCGACTGGCTGCGGGGTGATCTTGACGCCCATCTTGGCCCAGTCCTGCTGCAGGATGACCGCGGCGTTCGCCGTCTCGGTCGAGCCCGAGTCGTAGAACACCGGGAACTTCAGCTGGACGCCGTTCTTCTGCATGACGCCCGCCGAGTTGAGGCTCCAGCCAGCCTGCTCGAGGACCTGCTTGCCCTTGGTCGGGTCAAACGGATAGGCGTTCGGGATCGAGGAGACGCCGAACACCGCCTGCGTCAGCTTGGAGAATCCCGACGGAATCGCCGAGTAGTTCGGCACCCAGAGCTGCTTGCCGTTCAAGGTGCCGTCGAGCACCTTGCCGATGGCGTTCTGGTCGATGCCGTACTCGAGCGCCTGACGGACCTTCTGGTCCTGGAACGCCGCGCCGACATCGAGGGAGTTCGGGGCCGAGTTGAGCTCGATGCCGTACCAGCAGAAGCCCTGGCTGAGGGACTGCTTGTACTGGCCCTTGAGCTGGCTCGCCGAACCGTACATGGAGGTCGTCAGGTAGCCGGCGTTGATCTGGTTCTTCTTCAGGGCGGCGAACTCCGCCGAGTCCGAAGCCTCATACTGGTTCACCCAGGTCAGCGTGGCCTTGTGGCCGCCGTACTTCGGGTTCGGCACGAAGGTGTAGGACTCGTCGTTGATCGCCGACTTGAACTTGTACGGGCCCGACACGACCTTGTACTCGGACGAGGTCGGCTTGTTGTAGATCTGCGAGAGGAGCTTGAGCGTCGCCGCGTAGCTGCCCCTGTTCCAGATCGACTTCGGCATCGGCTGGATCTGGCCGAGGCCGTTCAGCTCAAAGTACACGGGGTTCACGGACTTGTTGAGTGTAAAGACGACCGTGTGCTGGCCCTTCGCCGTCGCGCCCGTCAGGACGCCGTGCGCCGAGCTGGGCGGCAGGCCGCCGAAGCCGCAGCCGCCGTAGGTGTAGGGCGGGCTCTTCATGTTGCAGGCCGCGAGCAGGACGTCGGTCGTCCAGGCCACGTCCTCCGCCGTGATCGGCTGGCCGTTCGACCAGTTCCAGTTCTTCAGCGTCACCGTGTACTGGGTGTCGTTCGCGTTCGTCGTGATCTTGGACGCGAGCGAGTCGGCCCAGTCGATCGTGTCGGCTCCGGACACCATCACGACCGGCGCCCACATCATGTACTCGACGCCGCTGTTGTAGATCGTGTACGCCGAGGCGTTCGCGATCGGCGCATAGTCCGTGATGCCCACCTGCAAAGGCAGGGCGGTCACGAGGGTGTTCGACTTCTGCAGCGGCGCCTGGGTCGCGGACGTGCCGCCACCGCCGCCGCACGCGGCCAATAGCAGGGCCGCGGAGCCAATGAGGCCACTCAAGGCGGCCCATCGGTTCATTTTCATGCCATAACCTCCTTGCCATCCGTCTGCGCAAGAAATACGCGCGCTGCACGATTCTTCCGGGGGTGCGTCGTTCGAGACCGCCCTGATGCCTTCTCAGCCCTCCCCTGACTTAGTTCCTCGAACGCCGGGACAAAACGACGATGAGCGCGAGACGGCTCCGTCATGTCGGGCCCGTCACAGCGCACCCCTTGCGATCTGCGGCGCAGGGCCTCGGTTTCCGAAGGTCGTCATTCTATGACCATTCGGTTAACTCCTCCGCATGGACGTACGCCCGGCCGGCCAGTCGGCCTATGTCCACCGCCATTCGTACAGGTCACTTTTTCCAAACGGTCATGCCAAGTCCGCCGCCAGCATGGGTGCGCGGCAGCCTCGGCCGATGTGGAAACGTCGCTCTGCCGCGGTATTTGGCCGCATCACCGCGGAGCCACGCGCCACGCGCCGCCAGGCCCAGATACAGGCAAGTGGCCGGCAGCCTCACAGGGCAAGCCGGCCACTATCTTAGAAATATTTAATGTCTACGGCCCTGTCTCAGAATCTCTAAGGATCAAGGGACTAGTCCGAGGCTGTCGCCTCGCCGCTCACGTGCACCTTGACTTCGTGCCCCACCATCACGCCGCCCGCCTCGATCGCCGTGTTCCAGGTCAGGCCGAAGTCCCGCCGGTCGAGCGAACCCTCCGCCGAGAAACCGATGCGCCGGGCGCCGTACGGGTCCTTGATCGGACGGCTCGCCTCGACGTCGAGGCTGAGGTCCTTGGTCACGCCGTGCAGCGTGAGCTTCCCGGTCAGCCGGTAGCGCCCTAATCCCTGCTCGCGCACCTCCTCGGCGACGAACATGATGCTTGGATGCTTCTCGATGTCGAAGAAGTCCGCCGAACGCAGGTGCGCGTCGCGCTTCTCCTCCTTGGTATGGATGCTGTCCGCCTGGATCTCCGCCTTCGCGCCGACGAGCTTGTCGCCTTCCAACTCGAGGCTGCCGGAAAAGACCGTGAAGCGGCCGCGGATCGTGCTGATGCCCATGTGGCGCACACTGAACTCCAGATCCGTGTGGGATTTGTCCACCTCGAATGTGGTCTTGGTCGCTGTCGCCATGCTCTCACCCTCCCTATTGCTCATCGAGCAACAGGATGCCCCTGATGCGGTAGGCGGCACGCGACACCTAGCGGCGCAGGCAGGCGGCCAGCGCGGCGTCCATCTCCCGGTGGCGGAACTCGAATCCCGCTGCCTCGAGACGCCGCGGCAGGGCGCGCTGACCGGAAAGCAGCACCGCGTCGCCCATCTCGCCCAAGAGGAGCCGCACAAGCGCGGCGGGCAGCGGCAGGGCAGCCGGCCGGTGCAGCGCGCGACCGAGCGCAGCGGCGAACTCCCGGCTGGTGACCGGCTCCGGCGCGGTCAGATTGTAGGGCCCCCCGGCGTCTGCGTGCTCGAGGAGCGTGCGGATCGCCGCGACCTCGTCGTCGAGCGAGATCCACGGGATCCACTGCCGCCCGGAGCCCACCTGGCCGCCCAACCCCAGGCGAAAGAACGGCAGAAGGCGAGCGAGCATGCCGCCCTCCGGCGCCAGTACGACGCCTGTCCGCAGGCTGACGACGCGCGCACCGAGCCCTTGCGCGCCCTGCGCGGCGCCCTCCCACGCGACGCAGACCCGTCCGAGAAAGTCGTCGCCCGCCGGACTCCCCTCGTCGACCGGTCCATCGCCGCAGGGCCCGTAGTAGCCCACGGCCGATGCGCAAAGAAACGCGCGCGGGCGCGCCCCCGACGCCCTGAGCCCAGCGATCAGACGATCGGTGCCCTGTACGCGGCTCGCGACGATCTCCCGCTTGCGGGGAGCGGTCCAGCGTCCTGCGGCGATCGGGCTGCCCGCCAGATGCACGACCGCCTCGGCCTCCCGCAGGGCATCCTGCCAGTCGCCGGACGCATCCTGCGGCCAAGCGGCCTTGACGGCGCCGTCCGGCACAGGCCCCGGCTGGCGCAAGAGGGCCGTCGCCTGATGACCTCCAGCCCTCAGCTCAAGCAGAAGCCGCCGTCCGATGAGTCCGCTGGCGCCGCTCACCGCCACCCGCATGACTCCGCCCCCTATCGGCGCCGCGGGCCGCGGTCGGCCTCAAGGCGCCTTCACTCTCCAGGCCGCAACGAGCCCCAGCAGCCAGAGCAGCATCGCGATCATGTCCATGCCCAGGCTGAGACCATGCAAAAGTCCGAACGCCGCGGTGCCGATCGCCGCCTGCACCATGGGCAACAGCCAGATCCAGGCGATCAGGGTGAGAAGGAGCGCGACGGCCGGCGCGAGCGTCGCAAGGTGGCGTACGCCGAAGCCTATGCTTCCAATCACGGTCAGTGCCGCCGCCACGATCGTGGCCATCACGTAGAAGCGGGGGAACATGGCCGCGAGAAAGGCGTCGAGCGCGTGCGGGCCAAGCACCGAGAACGCGACCTCGGGCACGACGAAGGTGAAGAAGGCGCCGACGCCGAGCGCGAAGCCCACAAGGGCCACATAAAGGTGCCGCAGCGTTGCCGCCTCCTTTCGAACCGGGATCAGAGTCAGGTCGTGAGACGGCGCGCGAGCGCGCGAACCGGCAGATACGCGAGCACCGCCGCGTAGACGATCAGCCAGACGAACTGCCAGACGATCGACGGCGTCATCTGGCCGAGCACCATCGCCCGGGTCAGGAGCACGCCGTGGTAGAGCGGCAGGATGTAGATGATGTCCTGGACGATCCACGGCAGGTGCGCGACGGGAAAGAACACGCCGCTGAACATGAACATCGGCGTGATGACCAGGCTGAAGTAGTAGAAGAGCTGCTCGTGCGTGCGCGCCACGGCGGCTACGTAGAGGGCGGGCGCCGTAAAGAGGACCCCGAACAGGATGAGCGGCACCGGCAGCAGCAGAGACCACCAGGAATGGACGAGCCCGAACGCCAGGATCACGACGAAGAACACCGCGCCATAGAGGATGGCGCGCGTAGCCTCCCAAAGATACTCGCCGAACACGATCTCCGGCACGGTGAGGGGCGACGTCAGCATCGCGGCGTAGACGCCGCTGCTGTTGAGCTTGTCGTAGGTGTCGAAGCCGGCGTCGAACGTGACGGCGTTCATCGCCGTCACCGCCAGGAGGCCCGGTGCGATGAACTGCAGGAAGGAGACGCCCTGCATCACCGCGACGTAGGCACCGAGCCCGACCCCCAGCGCCAAGAGGTTCGTCAGCGGCTCCCCGAAATTCAAGAGGATCGAGGAGCGCCAGAACTTCCGCCAGGCGACGAAGTCGCGCCACCAGACGGCGCCCGCCGCGCGCAGCAGCCGCGAGGTGCCTCTCATTCGCGCAAGTCCCTTCCTGTCAGCGTCAGGAACACGTCTTCAAGGTTCGTCGGACGCACGAGCATCCGCTCGGGTGCGAGCCCCGACAGCGCAAACGCCTGGCCGACGCGGCCGGGCTCGCGCGCGTAGAGCACCAGAGTGTCGCCGTGGCGGTCGGACAGCAGCAGCGCGTCCCCGGCCGCGGCGATGAAAGGAGCGTCGTCGCCGCCGCGGTGCCAGATCTCCACGGCCTCGCGCCCCACGGTGCGCTCGATCAGCGGCCGAGGAGCATCCTCCTGCAGAATGCGGCCGTGATCCATGACAACCAGCCGGTCGGCGAGGCGCTCCGCCTCATCCATGTAGTGCGTCGTGAGGACGATCGTAACGCCCTGCGCCTTCAGCTGCTGCACCGCACCCCAGACCAGGAGACGCGCCTGCGGGTCGAGGCCGGTCGTGGGCTCGTCCAGCACCAGGATGTCCGGGTGGTGCATCAAGGCGCGCGCGATCACGAGCCGCCGCCGCATGCCGCCCGAGAGCTCGCGCACGGCGGCCTTGGACCGCCCTTCGAGCTGCATGAAGGTCAGGAGTTCGTCCGCGTGCTGGCGCGCCTCTTCGGCCGGCATGCTGAAGTAGCGCGCGTAGACAAGCAGGTTCTCCATCAGGCTCAGGTCAGGATCGACGTTGTCGTCCTGCGAGACGATGCCGAGGCGCTCCTTGATGCGACGCTCGTCGATGTCGGCCTTGTGTCCGAGTACGGTCAGCTCCCCGCCGCTCAGCGGCGAGAGACAGGAAAGCATGCGAATGGTGCTCGATTTGCCAGCGCCATTGGGCCCGAGGAAGGCGAAGCATTCGCCGCGGCGAATCGTGAAGTCCACGCCGCGCACCGCCTGCACGTCGGCGTAGGTCTTCTCGAGTCCCCGCGCCACGATGATCTCCTCGGGCGACGCGGGCGGTCGCACGAGATCGAGGTCGGGTGCTACCGCAACCAACTCCTTGCACAGTCCTTGCGGATAGGCATTCCCGGCCGGCTGAGGGAACTCCTCTCGCGCCAAAAAGGGGGGGAGCCTGCGAAGGCGCCCCCCGGAGATGTTGTCCCGACTACGGACGCAACGCATGCATGAGCTGGTCCAACGCCTGGCCGACCTGTCGCAGGGCGAGCCCGATCTCCTGGAGGTAACGCTGAAGGCCCTGCGAATTCTGGCTTATCTGCTGCGTCGACTGCGCGACGTGCTGCAGCGACACGGCCCCAAGCCAAAGCGCCAGTACCCCGAGGGCCACCAGCACGAGCAGGATCGCGAGAGCCCAGTGCAGGAACCTGGATCCTCGCGGGCGGTGTACGTGCACGATCCGCTCCGGCCGCCTGTCGTCAGGATTGCGACCCGGCTGGCCGAGGTTCGGCGTCAGCATGACTCCCACCCCCTGCTATGTAGTTCGGCCCCCTGGGTTCGTTTCTGGGAGACAGGCACTGGCGCCCCCATTGCAGGAGAACCCGCATGCTTCGTCGCAGTTTGTCCCCAAGGTACATGTTACCGAGGGAGGCCCACGCATGGCCCTTGGAACGCCGGACGACAACGCCTTCACGGATGCTGGCACGCTGCTCGCCCGCTTCGCGCGCCAGGAGACGACGCCAACCACGGTCCTCAGGGAGCAGGAAGCGCGCCTCGCAGCGCTCGAGCCCGTCTTGCGCTGCTACATCACCCATGACCTCGCGGGGTCCACAGCCGCGGCCCGCGCCGCCGACCAGGCCTGGCGCGAGGGGCGCCCGAGACCGCTCCTCGGGCTGACGCTCGGTGTCAAGGATCTCTACGACGTCGCGGGGCTCCCCACCACCGGCGGCAGCGCGGCCTATGGCCAGGAGCCCGCGCAGGCGGACGCCACGGTGGTGGCACGGCTCAGAGAGGCGGGAGTCGTGATCACGGGCAAGACGAACACGGAGGAACTGGCCTTCGGCGTGATCACCGAACCGACCCGCAATCCCTACGACCCCTCCCGCATCCCGGGAGGCTCCTCCGGGGGATCCGCGGCCGCCCTCGCGGCCGGTCTCATCCATCTCGCGATCGGAACCGACACCGCCGGGTCGATCCGCATCCCCTCGGCGCTCTGCGGCGTGGTCGGCCTGAAGCCGAGCACGGGCCTGACATCCCGCAGCGGCGTCATGCCCCTGTCCGACACGCTCGACTTCGCGGGACCGATGGCCCGCACCGTGGCCGACGTGCGGCTGATGCTCGACGTGATGGCGGGCTACGACCCCGACGATCCCTTGTCGCTGCCCGCCCTGCCGCCGGCGCCACCGCGCCTTGACGGCCTTGGCATCCCCTGGGCGTGGCTCGAGGGCGAGATCGATCAGGACACGCGGCGACTCTTCGCCCATTCCGTCGAGTTGCTGGAGCGGCTGGGCCTGCGGCCCCAGAGCCTGGACTGGCCGAGACCCGAGGAGTTCATGGCCTTGCAGGGGCGCATCCGTGCCCCCGAGACCTACCTGACGCATCGCGACGCCATCAGCGACCGCCCCGGGCGCTTCGGGCCGGGACTGGTCGAGCGGATCGCGGCGGGCCGCGACACCCAGGCGGTGGACTACGTGCAGGCCATGCGCGAACGCCAAGGCGTGCGCCGCGAACTTGAGCGCGATCTCGAACAGCGCGGCATCGGCTTCGTGGCCCTGCCGACGACGCCTATCCCGGCACCGCCCGCCGGCGTGCCGAAGGTGCAGTTGCCGAGCGGCCAGGGCCTCACGGTCCGAGAGGCGCTGATCCGCTACACCGCCCCGTTCAATGTCACAGGCTGGCCCGCCCTGAGTCTGCCGATGGGTCTCGGCGGCGACGGCCTGCCCCGTGGTCTGCAGCTCGCAGGCCGCATCTACGACGACTACGCCCTGCTGGACCTGGCGGAACGTCTCAGCGGCCTTCTGCCTCCTCTGCCCCGCCCGAGGAATCTTTGACGGCCACACCTGGAGGAATGCCCTTGTCATCGTCCAGCTCACCTGATCGCGTGTTGCGCCTGGGGCTCGGAATCCTCTGGCTGCTCGACGGCTTGCTGCAGATGCAGCCAGGCATGTTCACGATGGACATGGTATCCACCATCATGCAGCCTGCCGCCACCGGCCAACCGGCATGGCTGACCGCACTCATCACCTGGTCGATCCGCCTCGTCACGCCGCACCTCATCGCCTTCAACTGGATCATCATCGCGCTGCAGCTGCTGATCGGGGTACTGATCCTCTGGCCCTCCCTACGGGTGCAGCGCAGCGGGCTCTGGCTCTCCGTCGTCTGGGGTGCGCTCGTCTGGCTTGTCGGCGAGGGGCTTGGCCAGATCCTGACCGGTTCGGCGACGTTCCTGGTCGGCGCGCCGGGGTCCGCCTTCTACTACGCCCTGCTGTCGCTGATGCTGCTCATGGTGGGCACAGGCAGGCAGGGGCAGGGCCTCCACCGCTACGGCTCGGTCGTCGCGGGAAGCCTCGTGCTCGCAGCCCTCCTTCAGCTGGCTCCGGTCTATTTCACGAGCCTCGGCATCGCGAGCCCCTTCGCCGGAGCCGCCATGATGCAGCAGCCGACCTTCATGCGCGCGATGCTCGATGCGGTGGCCACGGCCGCGGCGACGCAGGCGGTCATCGTCAACGTCGCCCTCATCGCCGTCTTCGTTCTCCTGGCGGTCTGGCTCTGGCTGCGTCCAGGCAAGGGTGCGCCCTATCTCGTGACGGCGCTCCTCCTGCTCCTCGTCTGGGTCTTTGCGCAGGACGCCGGCATGTTCTGGAGCGGCATGTCGACCGATCCCAACACCGCGCCCGTGCTCGCGCTCGCGCTGCTGGCCGCCTGGATGGGGCGACCGCGGCAGTGGTTCCACGGCCGGCTCTAGTCGTGTGCCGCAAGCCATGAGGCCGCGGATTCCGCAACAGAATCCGCGGCCTCACCTTGCGCGGGCTACGCCCGCCTCGCGCAGGAGCCGGGCAAGTGTCGCGTCCTGCCATCGCGGCTGCTTGTGGTCGATCAAGACAAATGCGCATCCCGACAGGGCGACCCGGACCCGCAGCATGACTCGTCCCCTGCGGGAAAACACAAGGTCGGCGTACTGAGCGTCGTCCACGGGATACGCGTACAGGCCCTTCGCCGCGGGGAGCCTGGCGAGCGAGCGGTAGATGGCATGGACAAGATCTCTTCCCCGCACCTCGCCACCCGCCACGCCCATGCCCGAAACACGCAACGCATCCGGCACGCGGCCAGAGGCCGCAGGTGTTGGCGTCGGAGCCGCCAGGGCCAGCAGGCCGACGATCACAAGGACGATCGCGCGGACCATCCACGCCCTCCCCACCTTCCGACCTGCCCTGGGAACACGCGGTGGCATCCCGCGTGACGGCAACGTACGGCAAGGTCGGAGTCCGCCCCAGATCCGTCCCAGCGGCCCGCTACGCGCGCCGCTCCCAGAGCCAGTCCACGAGGTGGCGCACCTCGAAACGGCCTCCGCTCTCCTTCGCCCCGAGCCTGAGCTGCAGTTCGCAGCCCGGGTTCGCCGTCACCACGGTGCCGGCGCCGGTCCGCTCGATCTCCCGCACCTTGCCCTCGAGCACGACATCGCTCACGTCCGGGCGCACAAGGTTGTAGATGCCGGCCGACCCGCAACAGGTCCCGGCGCCCTCCATCTCGCAGTAGCCGTCCCCCGCGAGCAGCCGCCTGGGCGCCGCCTGCACCTTCATGCCGTTGCGCAGGTGACAGGAATCCTGGTACGTGATGCGCTCGTCGGTGGCCGGCGGGCGCGTCCTGTAACCCTGGCGGTCCAGAAGCGTGGCCACGTCTTCCACCGCCCGGCTGAAACGCTCCGCGCGCTCGCGCCAGTCGGGGTCGTCTGCGAGCAGTTCGCGATAGGTCTTCATGTGTGCGCCGCAGCCGCCCGCCAGGCTGACGACAGTCTCCCCGCCGCTCCGCTCGAAGGCGGCGATGACCTGCCGCGCCATCTCCCGCGCCGTTGGCAGGTCGCCCTGGTGCGCATGCAGGGCGCCGCAGCAGCCGGCGGACTGCGGCATGAGATCCGCACTCAGTCCGGCTTCGCGGAGCAGGAGGACGGCCCGCGCGTTGGTGCGCGGCCACACGACGTCCATGACGCAGCCACGGTGGATCTGCGCCTGGGCCCGGGCCTCCCGGGGCACGGCGGGAACCTCCGCAGGCGCCGGCAGGGCGGCCATCAGCCGGGCGGCGCTTCGTTGCGACCGCAGCCCCCGGGCCAAGCGGAGCGCCCGGTTTCCCCGCGTCTGCCAGAGCCGCTGCGCGGAGCGCAGCAGCACGTGGCTGCGCACCATCCGCAGCGCGAGCCGGGCCTCCGCGGGCGGCGGCTCCTGAAGCGCCCTGAGGCGCGAGCGGCCGACCAGCAGGATGGTCTCGTAGGGCACACCCGAGGGGCAGGCCGCCTCGCAGGCGCGGCAACCCAGGCACTCCTCGAACGTGGCGAGATTCTCGGCCGTCTCCTCGACCGCCGAGGAGAGCACATCCTTGAGCCTCGCGATCCGCCCGCGCGGTGACGACTCCTCGGTGCGGAAGATGCGGTAGGTCGGGCAGGACTGAAGGCAGAAGCCGCATTGGATGCAGGTGTCGATCGCGTCCTGCACCTTCATGGCCCATCACCTCCCAGGAGAATGCCATCCGGATCGAAGACCGCCTGCAGCCGCTCCTGCCACTTCGTGGCGAGTTCGCCCGCGGCGGTCCTGAGCGCCACGCCCTGATAGCTCGCGGCCGCCGGAGGGCCGGCCGACCCCGCCAGGCGTTCGGCCGTCTCCTTGTCGCAGCGCGCCAGGACCCTCCCCGCCGACGGCAGCAGGAGGAGCGGCGGGTGCCCAAGCGCCCCGAGGGCCCGCTCCAGCTCGGACCACGGCACGGCGAGGTCGAGAAGCGTCTCGCGCTGCCTCAGCTCCCGCCGCAGCCCCGCCAGGACCTCAGGCCCCTCGGGCGCCTCTGTGAAACCGCCCGGCGGGGTCAGGGCCTGGAGGTAGAGGCGATGGGCGCCGCCCTCCGGCACCGCGAAGAGCCGCTCCAGCCCCCTGGCGCCGCCATAGTCCTCCAGGGTTCCCCTACGGGACCACCAGGCCGTCTCGCGCCGGGGCACGAGCCGCAGGGTCATCTCGATCGGAACGCCGAGCCTTCCCCGACTGCCTATGAGGAGCCGGCAGAGGTCGTAGCCCGCGACGTTCTTCACCACGTCGCGGCCGAAGCGCACGACCTCGCCGTAGCCGGTCACGTAGGTCAGCGCGAGGAGGTGCCGCCGCAAGGTGCCCTGCGCGACCTCCTCCGGACCGTAGTCGTTCGTGAGCAGGAGTTCGCCAAAGGTCTCGGCAAGCAGGGGCTCGATGGCGAAGCCGAGCGCCTCGCCCCGCAGCACCGCCTGAAGCTCCGCCATGGTGTTGCCCGCCCCGACGCGGACCGTCATGTTGGCGAGCGACACCTCGATCCCGCGCAGCGCCCCATCGTCCACCGAGAGCCGTCGGCGTTCTCGCCGCGCCACGGCCACCTGGGCGACGATCGCCCGGGCCGCCTCCGCAAGGCCCCCGGCGCAGGCGGCGTCCCCACCGCCCGGCTCGGTGCGCGGCGCCTCGGGCACGGCCTTGCCCGGGTTCAGCAGGCCCCGCGGGTCCAGGGCCCTACGCACCGCCCAGCTGAGCCCGAGTTCCGCCGGTCCGAGCATGATCTCGAGCTGGCCGAGCTTCTCCGTGCCGATGCCGTGCTCCCCCGTGATCGAGCCGCCAAGGGCCACGCACGCCTCGAGGATCTCGCGGTTGGCCCGGTGCACCCGCTCGCTCTCCTCGCGGTTCCCCGGATCGTAGGCGAAGTCCGGATGGAGGTTCCCGTCGCCGGCGTGGCCCACGGTGACGGCCTGCAGCCCGTGCCGGGTCGAGATCTCGTCCACCGCCGCGAGCATCTCGGTGAGGCGGTCCCGGGGCACCGTGACATCCTGCGTCAGCACCCTGCGGCCGTAACGCGCCACGACCGCGTAGGCCCCGCGCCGGCCGAGCCAGAGGGCGTCCCTCTCCTCGGCCGTGCGCGCGATCTCGCAGGAGAGCACGCCGTAGGAGCGGCCGATCTCCTCGGCGGCGGCCGCCGCCCCTTCCACCTCCTGCGGGAGGCCGTCGAACTCCACGAGGAGGACGGCCGCCGAGCCCTCGGGGTAGTGCGCGACGCCCCAGCGCTCGACGGCCGCGACCGTCGCCCGGTCGAGGAACTCGAGCGTCGCCGGCAGCACGCCAGATGCCACGATCGCCGAGACGCAGGCCGACGCCTGGGCGATCTCGGCGAAGCTCATGAGCATCGTGACGGTCGTCTCGGGCCGCTCCTCGAGCGCCAGCCATGCGGCCGAGACCACGCCCAGGGTGCCCTCGGCGCCGGTGACGAGCGCCGCGAGGTCCAGGCCGCCCTGCCAGGGACCCGCGGTGAGCAACCCCGCCTGGCCCTCGGCATCCGTGATCTCCACCGCCGCGACCCGGTGCCCTGTCACGCCGTACTTCACGGCGTGCGGCCCGCCGGCGTTCTCCGCCACGTTGCCGCCGATGGTGGAGACCCGGTAGCTGGCCGGGTCAGGAGGGTAGAAGAGACCGTACGGCCGCAGGATCGCATCGAGGCTGCCATTGACCACCCCGGCCTCGGCCCTCAGCCTGCGGTGCGGCACGTCCGGCCGCGACACGGACTGCATGCGCTCGAGCGACAGCACCACCTGCCCGTCCCTCGGCACCGCCCCTCCGCTGAGGCCGGTGCCCGCCCCGCGGGCGACCAGCTTGCCGCCGTGGCGCCCTACGATGGCGATCAGGTCCTGGATGTCCTGCTGGCCCTCCACCTGCACGACGGCGAGCGGCACCCCGAACGCGGTGCCCATGGCGTCGTAGCCGTAGAGCCGCACCTTCGCCGGCTGCCTGAGGCAGAGCGGGCCGAAGCGGCGGGCGAGCTCCCGCAGGAGCTCGCCCGAACCCAGGAGGTCAGTCGACGACACAGCGGTTCTTCAGGGCGCCGACGCCCTCGACCGCGCTCACGAGGACGTCACCGGGCCGTAGCCAGCGCGGCGGCGTCCTCGCCTCGCCCACGCCCGGCGGCGTGCCGGTGAAGATGAGATCGCCCGGCTCGAGCGTCGTGAAGAGGGAGATGTCCTCGATCAGCGTCGGGATGTCGAACAGCATCGTCCGCACGTACCCCGTCTGCATCGCGCCCTCCGCGAGCTCCGAGTGCACCCGGCAGTCGCGCGGGTCGGGAAGCTCGTCGCGCGTCACGATGTAGGGTCCGAGCGGGGCGCTGCGGTCGAAGTTCTTGCCGGGCGTCCACTGCGTGCCGCGATGCTGGAGCGGCCGCACCGACACGTCGTTGCCGACGGTCCAGCCGAACACCGCGTCCATCGCCTGCTCGCGGGCGATGCGCCTGCCGCCGCGGCCGATCACGACGACGAGTTCCGCCTCGTAGTCCACCTCGGGAACCTCCCGTGGCAGAACGATGTCGTCGTAGGGACCGACCAGCGTCGAGGGCAGCTTGAGGAAAATCTCCGGGGCCTTGGGCACGACCGCGTGCTGCTCGATCGCGTGGGCGGCGTAGTTGCGGCCGATGCAGAGGATGCGGCGCGGCTCCCGAACAGGGGGAAGGAGCGCCTCGGGCCTGGCCTGCACGCCCTGCGGCCCGGACGACGCCAACGTCTCGGCTACCTGCGGCCCGAGCTCGGGCCAGGCCGCGATCAGGGCCTTCATGTCGCAGGCGCGCCCGTCGCCGGCGGGCAGGATCCGACGCAGGTCGTACCAGAGGTCGCCGACCGAAGCTACCACAAAGGGTCCCGTGTCGCCCATGACCGTACCGAGCCGCAAGTGACCACACTCCTCGCTGTCCAAGTCTTCCGACCGGCCAGGGTGAATTCCTGCCCGAAGAAAATGCCCCGGCGGGAAGAACTTCCCACCGGGGCGGCTTCGTTTGTCAGGCGGATTCGCTCTCCCGCTCCTCGAACCAGCTCCTCGACTCCTGCGTGCGGCGCTCGAGCTCCTGCCACTGCGACATGATCTCGCGCTCAATCATGGATTCGAGGTCAACGCTCTCGATGCCGCGCAGGTGCGCAAAGCGCTTCTGCATCTCGAGCCACTCCACAAGGGCCGTCGGGTGGGCCGGGTAGTGCGTCAGGCGGTAGTGTCCCTCAACCACCTCGAAGAGCGGCCAGTAGCGGCTCTCGACCGCAAGGCGGGCGAGCCTGGCGCCGTCGCGCGCCTCGTGGCCCCAGCCCGGCGGGCAGGTGGAGAGCACGTTGAGGAAGCTCGGTCCCTCCTGCGCCACCGCCCGCTCCACCTTGACGCTGAGGTCCTGCCAGTGCGAGGTCGACGCCTGCGCGGCATAGGGGATGTGGTGGGCGACGACGATTGCGGTGAGGTCCTTGCGCGTCTCGGCCTTGCCACGGCCGACGCTGCCGACCGGGCTCGTCGTCGTGGAGGCGGCGAACGGGGTGGCACCCGAGCGCTGGATGCCGGTGTTCATGTAGGCTTCGTTGTCGTAGCAGACGTAGAGGAAGCGGTGGCCGCGCTCAAGGGCTCCCGAAAGGGCCTGCAGCCCGATGTCGTAGGTGCCGCCGTCGCCGGCGAACACGACGATGGTGACGCGCTCGCCCGAAAGCTTGCCGCGGTTCACCATCGAGCGGTAGGCCGCCTCCACGCCGCTCGCAACGGCGGCCGCGTTCTCGAACGCCACGTGCAGCCACGGCACGCCCCAGGCGGTGAATGGGAATCGCGTGGTGGCCACCTCGAGACAGCCGGTGGCGTTCACGGCGACCACGGGGCCCGGGATGGAGTCGAGCACCGTGCGGACGATGGTCGGGATGCCACAGCCCGCGCACAGCGAGTGACCGCCGGTGAAGCGCGGCCTCTCCTCCTCGCGCAGGGCCAGCTGCTTAAGACTCGCCATGCTGATCCTCCCCCGTGAGGCCGAGGTAGCGGATGCCGCCGTGGGCGGGCCGCTCCAACTCGGCGAAGACCTTCTCGATGTCCTGCGGCGCCGTGTCGCGGCCGCCCAGGCCGTAGACGTAGCTCCTGAGTTCCGCCGAGCCGCTGTAGCCGGCGCGGATGTCGGCGAAGAGCGGCGGGAAGGTGCCGGGCGCCGCGGCGCGGTCGAGGACCGCCACGCGCTGCACGCCGCCCAGGGCGTCGGCGAGCACCTTGTGCGGGAAGGGGCGGAAGAGGCGCAGCACCACAAGGCCGACCTTCTCGCCGCGCTCGCGCAGCTCGTCAACCACGTCCTTGGCGGTGCCTGCGGTCGAGCCGATCAGGACGATGGCACGCTCCGCATCCTCCATGCGATAGGCGTCGATCGCGCCGAGATGACGGCCGAAACGCAGCGCGTAAGCCCTTGCGACGTCGGCGAAGACCTGCTCCGCGGCCTCGAGAGCCTGGACCTGGCGTACCTTGATCTCGTAGTAGGCGTCGGGCATGGCGAAGAGTCCCTGGCTGCTCGGGCGCTCGCCCAGCAAGGGGTACGGGATCTCGTAGGGCCCGACGAAGTCCTGGACCTCCTCATCGCGCAGCAGGGCGACATTCTCCGCGCTGTGCGTGACGCTGAAGCCGTCCTGGCCGACCAGCACCGGCAGCAGGACCGCCGGGTGCTCCGCAACGCGGGGCGCCATGACCATCAGGTCGTACGCCTCCTGCGCGTTCTCGGCGAAGATCTGCACGGCGCCGCTGTCGCGCGCCAGCATGCCGTCCGAGTGGTCGCCATGGATGTTGATCGGCGCCGAGAGCGCGCGGTTGCCGACCGCCATGACGATCGGCGCCCTGAGGCCCGCGGCGATGTAGATGATCTCCACCATGAGGGCGAGCCCCTGCGAGGCGGTGGCCGTCATCGTGCGCCCGCCTGCCAGCGCGGCACCCACCGCCGCGCTCATCGCCGAGTGCTCGGACTCCACCTGCAGGAGCACCGTGTCGACCTTGCCGTCGGCGACGAAGCGGCTGAATGTCTGGATGATCGGCGTCTGCGGCGTGATCGGATAGACGGGCACCACGTCGGGGCGGATCTGACGCATCGCGTGCGCCGTGGCCTCACCGCCGGTGAGCACCTCGACGCCCAGCATCGTCTTAGCCATCTCGCCTGCCCCCCTCCGGCAGGACGACGCCTCGCGGATCGAGCGGCGTCGCCTCGGCCACCATCTGGATCGCCCCTGTGGGACAGACCTCGGAACAGACCTCGCAACCCTTGCAGAGGTCGTAGTCGAAGCCCTGGAAGACCCCATGCTTCTGCTGGACCGCAGTGTCGGGGCAGTGGATCCAGCAGAGCAGGCAGTCGACGCAGAGCGCAAGGTCCACGGAAGGCTTGACGCCGGTGCGCCAGCCGCCGGTGCGCGGCCGCTCGATGTCGCCCGGCCGCACGACGCCGCCGGGACGCAGGATCGCGGTCTGGCGCTCGCTAGCCATCGGCCCTACCCCTTTCCCCTGCCGCGTAACCCGCCGCCATGGCGCGCACCGAAGCGTCCTTCGCCTTGGCCGGCAGGTGACCCATCACCTCGACGAGCGCCTCTTCCATGTGCTCGAGCGACGGCGTGCCGACCCAGCCGGCGTAGGCGCCGAGCAGGACCACGTTGGGGAAGCGCGTGCCGGCTTCCTTCGCGAGCTGGTCCGCCGTCACCCCGAGCACCTGGCCCTGGTAGCTCTTGGCCACCTCTTCGGCCTCGCCGGGTTCGGCTACGTTCAACAGCAGCATGCCGTCCTGCCTGAGCCCGCTCGTCACGGGCACCTCGCGGGTCAGGCTCGGGTCCAGCACCACGACGATGTCCGGCTGCGTCACCGCGCAGTGCCGCCGGATGGGGCGGTCGTCGACGCGGGTGTAGGCGAGCATCGGCGCTCCGCTGCGCTCCGGACCGTACTCCGGGAACGCCTGGACCGATTTGTCCTCCTTGAGATACGCAACCGCGAGAACATGCGATGCCGTCTTGGCACCCTGGCCGCCGCGGCCGTGCCAGCGCACCTCGATCATGCCGTGACCCCCTCCAGCCGCCGCGCGATCGCCAGCGCCGCGCGCTTGGCCTCGCGCACGGCCTCGACCGCCGTGGCGCCGCCGTTCACCGCGTCGCCGCCGGCAAAATACTTGGGGTTGCCCGTCTGTCCCGTCTCCCCGTCCACCACGATGCGGCCGCCCTTCAGTTCGAGTCCCTCGATCCAGCCGAGGAACGTCTTGCGCGGGTTCTGGCCGAGCGCCGTGATGACGGTGTCGCACGGGAAGAGGAAGTCGGTGCCGGGAACCTCCTCGGGGCGGCGCCGGCCGGACTGGTCAGGCTCCGACAGCCGCGCGTAGCGGCAGGTGACCCCTTCGACGTGCCCCTTGCCGACGTAGGCCACGGGGATCGTCAGCCAGAGGAAGCGCACGCCTTCCTCGGCGGCTTCCTCAACCTCGAAGCCGTACGCCGGCATCTCGGCCTGCGTGCGGCGGTAGAGCATGGTCACTTCGCGGGCGCCAAGCCGCATGGCCTCGCGCGCGACGTCGATCGCCGTGTTGCCGCCGCCGATCACGGCGACGCGCTCGCCAAGCGGCGGCATCTCGCCCGCCTTGAGCGCCTCGATCCACGGCAGGGCCGCGTGCACGCCGGGAAGGTCCTTGCCCCGCAGGTTGAGCATGGTGTCCTCTCCGAGTCCCACGCCGAGGTAGATGGCGTCGTACTCCTGTTCGAGCGAGCGGAGCGCCTCCGGCCCGTCGATGGCCCTGCCGAGCTGGAAGTCGACACCGCGGGCGATCAGCTGCTGCGCCTCCTCGTCCAGCGGCGAGGCCCAAAGCCGGTACGGCGCGATCGCGTAGCGCACGAGGCCGCCCACGGCGGCGCGCGCATCGAAGACGGTCACCGCGAGCCCGAGGCTCCGCAGCACGCTTGCGCACGCGAGCCCGCTCGGTCCGGCGCCGATCACGGCCACCTTGGCGCCCGCGCTCGCCGGAGCCTCTGCCGACAGGCGTCCCTGCATCAGCCGGGAGTCCGTGGCGTAGCGCTGCAGTCGGGCGATCGAGACCGGCCGCTCCCCATCGTGGTTCAGCACGCAGGCGCCCTCGCAGAGTTCCTGCGTCGGACAGACGCGGGCGCAGCTGCCCCCCACGGGGTTCTCCGCAAAAATGATGTCGGCCGCCTGGTCACGGCTCCCGTCCGCGATGGCGCGGATGAATCCCGGCACGTCGATGTCGGCCGGGCACGCGACGGTACATGGCGCCTTGGCGTAGGCGTCGCCGCAGAAGAGGCACCGCTGCGCCTCGAATGTGGCTTCCTCCGGCCCTCTTAGCGGCGGACGAAGTTCGCCGAACCGCGAACGGACCTGCTGCATGGATGAATCCCCCTCTTGCGCCTCGCCATGGGCCCCCATCGGCCGCAACGGCGGGGGGACCGGCTCGGAGCTTCGGGGACTCTACCCGCCCCGGGCGGCCCACGCTCCCCTTGTGCCCTCGGTCCGGTCCTATCGCACTGATCTTAGTGAGGGTGCGTGAGGGCGCATACGTCCATTGGGACCCTAATGGCCAAGGCGCTTGGCGCGGCGGGTCGTTCGCCCGGACCCTGCGCGGGACCGCGCGGGGCGCTATGCTGGAACTTGGACATGGGAAAGAGGGAACGATCATGCCTACACCCGCGGAAAACCACGACCTCGAAGGATGCTTCGTCTGCGGCAGCCACAACCCGGCCGGCATGCACCTCGGCTTCCAGGTCCTCGAACCGGGCCGCGTGGAAGGTGGCTGTCACCTGGATCCGGCCTGGACGGGGTGGAAGGGGCTCGCGCACGGCGGCCTCCTGGCGACCATGATGGACGAGGCCCTCGGCTGGGCCGTCGCGAGCCTCGGCCGTACCGCCCTGACCGCGCGTCTCGAGGTGCGCTACATCGTGCCGGTGCGCCCAGGCGCCGAGCTTGTGGTGACGGCCGACGTACGGCGCCACGACCGCCGCATGGCGGAAGTGGATGCTGCGGTGCGCCTGCCGGGTGGCACGGCGGTCGCGACGGCCCACGCCACCATGATCTACGCCGACAACCTGCCGAAGCCCGTCCCCGCCTGACCGCCGCCCAAGACGCGACCGGCCACGGCTCTCCGGTGCCATGGCCGGTCCCGGACTCTCAGCGGCCCGCGGCCGTTCCGGCCTCCGTTTGCTCTACGCCGAACAGGAGATCCACGATCTCCTCCGGACCGATGCCGCCAAAGTACTCCTGGACGCTCTGCGCCGCGAGCTTCTCCCTCAGGTTTTGCAAGGCGAAGCGCTCGCCGCGCAAGGTCCGCTCGAGCTCCCCGATGTCCCTGCTGCCGAGAAAGTCGCCGTAGATGCGACAGTCCCGGATGCGTCCCTCGTGCACGTCGAGGCGGATCTCCACGCTTCCCTGGGCGAACCGCCGCCTGGCCTTGAGCGCGAAGTCCGGCGAGTCGCCATAGTTCCATTCCCAACGGGCGTAGCGCTCGTTGATCAGTTGTCCAACTCCCAGCTCGTCCTGCCGGCTGAGCCGGTAGGACGGGCCCAGGCCGCCGCCGTGTCGCCCCACCTCCTCGGTGAGGCGGGCGGCGAAGGCATGAAGATCGGTGTCCCCTGGCAGGTACGGGCGCACGTTGGTGACGCGCGAGCGCACCGACTTGACGCCGTGGCTCTCGATCTTGTCCGGCTGCACGCGCAGGACGTCGGCCACCGCGTCCAGATCCGAGTCGAACAGGATCGTGCCGTGGTGCAGCAGCCTAGCGCCGCTGACGTACTGGGCGTTTCCGGAGAACTTGCGCCCTTCGATGGTGAGGTCGTTGCGGGATGAGCGCTCCGCCGGCACGCCGAAGGACCTGAGCGTTTCAAGCACGGGCAGGGTGAAGCGGTCGAAGTCGTTGAAACCACCCGGTTCCCGCTTCACGATGAAGGTGAAATTCAGGTTGCCGAGGTCGTGGTAGACCGCGCCGCCGCCCGAAAGCCGCCGCACCACGGAGACCGCGTGCCTGTCGACGTACGGCTGGTTCACTTCCTCGGCGGTGTTCTGGAAGCGGCCGATGATCACGGCCGGACGGTTCTGCCAGAGGATGAGGTAATCGCGCCCGGGGTCGAGGTTGCGGAGCACGTACTCCTCGAGCGCGAGATTGTACGGTGGATCGGTCGACGGATTGAGAACCGGTATGACCACGGCGAAGACTCCTTCCGGCCTCCCGAAGCCGCATCATCCGTCGGCGGCGCCTGCGTCCGGCCGGCGAGGCGGTTCCTTATCGGCCGAGGCCATCCTAGCCGCGCGCGAACGGTGGCGAAAGGCCGTCCGACCCGGCTCGCCCGTCTCAGTTGTCGCCGATGTCGTCGCCCGACGGCCTCAGGTCGATCTCGAAGGTCCACGCCGACCTCGGCTGCGCCGCCAGCGCCACGTAGCTCGCGGCGAGGTCGTCGGGCAGGATGGCCGGCTCGTCGGGGCCGAGATAGCTGGCGCTGCGGGGCGTGCGGATCACGCCGTCCACCACGACGTGCGCCACGTGAATGCCCTCCGGTCCCCAGCGGCGCGCGAGCGACATCGCGAGTCCCCTGAGGCCGAACTTGGCCGCCGCGAAGGCGGGCGCACGGGCAGGCGCCCTGAGGGCCGAGGTGGCGCCGGTGAAAAGGATCGAGCCGCCGCCTCGCGAGAGCATGCCGGGCAGGACCGCGCGCGCATGCAGGAAGGCGCCGTACGGTCCCGCCGCGAAAGCGGCGCGAAAGGCGTCCGGTTCGATCTCCTGCACGTCGCCTCGCACCATGTTGCCCGCGTTGTAGACAAGGACGCCGATTGGGCCGAGCGCGGCCTGCGCCTCGGCGACCGCCTCCGCCACCGCCCGTTCGTCGCCGGCATCGTAGCGCAGGGCCTGGGCGGCGAGTCCCTCCCTGCCGATCTCCCCGGCCAGCGCCTCGACAGCCTCCGAGCGCCCGGTGAGCCCCACGGGCCAGCCCGCGCGCGCGAACGCGAAGCCGAGCGCCCGACCGAGTCCCGGCCCGGCGCCCACGATCAGGGCCGACTGCTTCTTCATGTGCATCCCCCCGGCGGAGACCTTCCGCGGTCTGCCTGGGGTTCCCTGCCGGCTAGAGTCCGGGAACGAGCTCCCTGGCCTCGCGCCACAGTCGTTCGCGATCCTCG
Organism: Bacillota bacterium; assembly: GCA_021799275.1. Taxonomy (GTDB): domain Bacteria; phylum Bacillota; class Sulfobacillia; order JAJZYS01; family JAJYTV01; genus JAJZQO01. The sequence goes on along the minus strand of JAJZAT010000028.1, from coordinate 10,041 downwards.
GGATGGGCGATCGCGATCATCCGCCTGGCCCGCTCCTCGATCGTCGCGCCCTTGAGTTCCGCAACGCCGTACTCCGTCACCACGTACTGGACATGGTTGCGCGTCGTGGTCACGGCCGCGCCGCGACGCAGCGCCGCGACGATGCGCGGCTCGACCCGGGCGGTCCTGGCCGGCAGCGCGATGATCGAGCGCCCTCCCGGCGACAGGGAGGCGCCGCGCACGAAGTCCATCTGGCCTCCGACGCCCGAGACGACGTAGGGACCGATCGCCTCTGCCGCCACCTGGCCCGTGATGTCCACCTCGACCGCCGAGTTCACCGAGACCATGCGCGGGTTCTGGCGAATCACCGCCGTATCGTTCGTGTAGTCGACGCCGTGCAGCGAGATCACCGGGTTGTCGGAGACAAAGTCGTAGAGCGCCCGGCTGCCGAGGGCGAAACTCGCCACGATCTTGCCGGGGTCCGTGACCTTGTAGCGCCCCGTGATGACGCCCTTCTGGGCGAGGCGGCGCACGCCATCCGACATCATCTCGCTGTGCACGCCAAGATCGCGGTGGTCCTGGAGCGACGACAGGACCGCGTCCGGCACCCGCCCGATGCCGATCTGCAGGCAGGCGCGGTCCGGCACGAGCTCCGCGACGAGCCGCCCGATCGCCGCCACCGCCTGGTCCACGGGGCGCTCGGGCAGCACCGAGAGGGGCTCGTCAACCGCCACGCCGACCGTGATGCGGTCCATGGGGATGCAGGCGTCGCCCAGGACGCGCGGCACCTGCGGGTTCACTTGCGCGATGACCACGTCGGCCTGCTCGATCGCCGTGAGGCTGGCGTCGATCGACGGGCCCAGGCTGACGAAACCGTGCCGGTCCGGCGGGCTCACGTTGATCAGGGCCACGTGCGGCCGCGTCTCGGGCTGGGCAAGATACCAGGGCACATCGGAGAGGAAGAGCGGGATGTACGAGGCGGTGCCGTCGCGCATGGCCGCGCGCAGGTTCGGGCCGACGAAGAGCGAGACGTCGTGCACGTGTCCGAGACAGTCCCCTGTCACCCATGGCGCCGGGCCCTCGAGGTGCATGTGCACGAGCGTCACGTCCGAGAGCTGCGGACCGCGGCGCGTGAACGCCTGGAGCAGGCTCAGGGGGGTCGCCGCCGTCCCCTGCACGTAGACCCGCATGCCGCTCTGGATGAGCTGCATCGCCTGCTCCATCGATACCATGTCGAACATCGTCGTTGTCCACATCCTACCTGTCGTTCAAGGCCACCGCCGAGTATAGCGGAGCGGTTCGGCAGGGAAAGCCGCCGAGCGGCCCCTGGCTGGCGTCCACATGCGGGCGTCCGGGCGGTACATCTGCCGCTCTCGACGGAACGCCTCGTCTTCGCGCCTCTCCGGCCGGGACCTGGAGGATGGTGGCCCGCCGAACGCGAAGGCTGCGTCAGCTCCCAGTAGAGAGGGTGCGTGCGGTGACCTCTTCACGCCGTCCGGCCTGGCGTACGCCGGACGTGCTCGCCATAGCGTTCTCAGCCTTCTTCGCGGACCTCGGCTACCAGGCGGTGCTGGCCGGCTTCCCCCTCTTCCTTGTGCTCTACCTCCACGCGCCGGTCTGGCTCTTCGGCCTCGCCACAGCCCTCAGCTACGGCGGCGGCGCCCTCGTGGCGTACCTCGGCGGGCGCCTCGGGGATCGCTTGGGCCATCGCCGGCTCGCCCTCTGGGGCAACGCCTTCATCCCGCTTTTGTCGTTTTCGGCCATCGTGCCGGCCGCGGCCCCGGCCGTCGCGCTCCTGACGCTGGGCTGGTGGGCCCGCAACCTGCGCACGCCCTCGCGCCGCGTGATGCTGGCGCGCATCGTCGATGAGCCCGAGCACGGCAGCGCGTTCGGTTTTTTGCACGCGCTCGACATCGGCGGCGCGATGCTCGCCGCCGCCTACGTACTGCTCGCCGTTCTCGGCCATCTGGCATGGCGCTGGCTCTTCCTCGCGACGATTCTGCCGCTTGTCGCCTCTACGTTAGCCCTCAGCCGCACCCACCGGGTGCCGGAAGCACAGCCGGAGCCGCAGGCAAAAGCAGCGCCGAGACGTCCGGCCGTCGGCCTGCGCCCGCTGCTCGTGGCGGCGGCGCTCTACGGCTTCAGCTCCTACAGCGTCGGCTTCCCGGTCCTGACCGTCGCGCAGGGCGCCCACAGCCCGCCGGCCGGCATCGCCGCCTTTCTGGTCCTGCAGGGCGTCTCCGCCCTCACGGGCTACCTCATGGGCGGCAGGCTGGGCCGCACGCTCGCGGTCCGCTACCGCAACCTCTCGCTCTACGGCTACCTGGCGGCCGGCCTGGGGTCGGCCCTGATCGCGGCGTCCTACGGCCTCCGCCTTGGCCTGCCTTCGCTCTTTCTCGGCATCGTCCTCATCGGCTTCGCGCTCGCGGTCGTCGAGACGCTGGAACCCTCCCTGATCGCCATGCTGGGCCCGCACGGGGCCGCCGGAAAGGGCTTCGGCGCACTCTCCGCCGCGCGGGCGGCAGGCCTCTTCGTGGCCAACCTGGCCCTGGGACTGCTCTACGCCCTGGGCGCCGCCTACGCGTACGGCTACGCCGCCCTCGTCGCGCTCGCCGCGGCGCTCCTGCTGATGCTCGCGCTGCCGGCCGTCTCGCGGTCGAGAGCCGAAACGGTCTAGCAGGCGCCTATGGACGGCACGGGCATGATGCCCGCGGCGGAAAGGCGCTCCACGATCTCGTCGAGATCTTCGCCCGTTGCGATCAGGCCATGCCGATCGATGCCGACGACGGCGTGCACGGGATCCTCCGACGCCGCGACGAACTGCGCCACGGCCTGTGCGCGCTCAAGACTCCCGCGCGCGTAGTCGGGCACCAAGGCCTGGACTCCCTCGAGCCAGGCGTGCAGATGGACGACCGCGCCGATCCCGGGATGCGCGCGATAGACCAGATGGTGCGTCAAGGCGTCGGCGGACACGCGGTGCGGTCGGACACCGGGCGGCACCGAGACGAGGAGCGCGCGGCTCGGGGCGTCGTAGCCCTTGACGAGCTGCACATCGCGCCCCACGACCTCCATGTGCTCCCAGTCCACGCCGCTCGTCGACATCCAGAAGCGATGGACGTCATGGCGCAGGCTGAGGTTGCCGAACGACATCCGGCTGCCCTGGTACAGGCGCTCGACATGCCGGCGGTCCTGGTGCGAGAGGAACTCGCCGGCAGGCGGGCCGAGGGACAACGCTCCGCTCGCCGCCAGCGCCCGGGCGACGCGGCGCATCGCGGGCAGCGCCTCGCCGCCCTGCAGGAGCTCGGGTTCAAGATCGCGATCGAAAATGTTGTCGAGCACGAGATGGACATCCAGGAGCCGCAGGCGGTCGACGATCTGCGCGAAGAGCCGCGGGCTCCAGGCGGGCGCGGACAGGTGTTCGACGGGCCTGTCAGGGGAGCGCAGGCAGATCTCGGGCGCCTCCTCGGGACCGGACACGACCATGGCCAGGTTGGCGAGCGACCGCATCAGCCACCCCCGCGCGAAGGCGTCGGGATCCTGCGGCACGCGCGGCTCGCGCAGCAATGCGACCACGACCACGCTGCCGTCCGGTCGATGGTAGGGCCTGGGGTCCACCGGGTTGACATGCGCCAGGACGAGACGAGCCCCGTGGCTCGACAGCAGAACACGCCGATGTCCGGCGGCTTCGAGCGCCGCGGCGAGTGCGTCGTCGAAGCGCACCATGCAAAGGTCCCACGCCGTCCCGTGAAAGGCGAAGTCCACGCCGCGACGCCCCCCGTTTGGCCGTCTTCTGCCTGCAACTTTGCGGTTGCCGGCTGGATCCCTCGCGGCCAGGGCTTGCCGGACCAAAGTAGGACCGAACGGCCCCACGTCTCGGGGCCCGTACGGTGTTGGTCTCCAGGTTCACTTGGACTGGCGTGGCATCTATGTGTACCTCGCCGCCCCTTCGTCATTTCTGAGATGCGACAGGGGAATCGCGTCCCTCCCGAAGAATACGGCTCGATATCTGCCCGAGGGGGGTGGCCCGATGCCGTCGTTCCATCTGCCCAGGAGCACGGCGCACTTCACCTGGAACCGGGACCAGGTGCCGGCCGTCGTCGTGGACCCCGGCGCCACCGTAAGCCTGGAGGTGGCGAACGCGTCCGGCGGACAGTTCGACCGCGACGCGACCGTCGCGGCGGTCGCTGCCCTGGACTTCTCCCGCGTGAATCCCGTCACGGGGCCCGTCTATGTCCGTGGCGCGGAACCAGGCGACGCCCTCATCGTCGAGATCCTCTCCATCGATCTCGACAACTGGGGCTGGACCGCGAACATCCCCGGGTTCGGCCTGCTCGCCGACGTCTACCGGCAGCCGCACCTCAGAATCTCGCAGGTCGGGGAGCGGCGGGCCGAGATGCTGCCGGGTCTCAGGATCCCGGTGGTGCCGTTCGTCGGCACGATCGGCCTGGCGCCGGCCGAGGCCGGTGACCACCCCATCGTCCCGCCCGGGCCCCAGGGCGGCAACATGGACATCCGGCACGTGACGCCCGGCGCGACGCTCTACCTGCCGGTAGCCGTCGAAGGCGCCCTGCTGTCACTGGGGGACACGCACGCCGCGCAGGGCGACGGCGAGGTCTGCGGCACCGCCATCGAGACGAGTTCCGAGGTGACCCTCAGAGTGCACCTCCAAAAGCAGCGCGGACTCAGATACCCGATGCTCGAGACCCACCCCATGTCGCTGCGCTCCGGCCATGCCATCGCCACCTCCGGCATCGGACCTGACCTCTGCCAGGCGGCCCGCGACGCGACGCAGGGTATGATTGAGGAGATCGGCCGCCGCACCGGACTCGATCCGCTTGACGCCTATCTCCTCGCCTCCGTCGCCGGGGATCTCAAGATCTCGGAGATCGTCGACCAGCCGAACTGGGTCGTCTCGATGCATCTCGACCTCGACATCCTCGCGGGCGGCGCCTGAGAGCCCCGGCCGCACAGAGCAAAATGCCTTGGGGCGCGACCGGCGGCCGCGCCCCACGCCTATTTCCCGATTCCCCGATCCGTCTCAGGCGCCGACGGCCCGCACTGCCTCGGCGGCGGTCACGATCTCGGCGAAGCCGGTCATGGCAGCGAGCGTCGCCCGCTGGATGTCCTCGGCCGCCACGACCTGCCCCCTCAAAAGCAGGTCCCGCGTAGCTGTGGCGTCGGAGGTGAAGAGCACCCTGAGGCCGCGCTCTCTCGCCTGTCTCGCCGTCGTGTCGCAGCAATGCTGGGTCTGGAAGCCCGTGACGACCACGATGTCCACTCCGGCCCGGCGCAGATAGGCCTCGAGGGGTGTCTGGCTGAACGCACCAGGGAAGTGCTTCTTCACGACGGGCTCGCCCGCCAGCACCTTGAGTTCCGGATGCATCCGCACGCCCTCCGACCCTGCGCGAAAGTCGGAGGATTCGGGGTCCAGGGCCTCGTGCACGATGTGCACGACGGGCCGGCCGGCCGCACGGAAGGCGGCGAGCAGGTCCTTGATCTTCGTGAGCGCCTCGGGCCCTCCCTCGACCACGAGTCCGCCCACGGGAGCGAAGTATTCCTGCTGCGCGTCGATCACCAAAAGCGCCGCTGGCAAACGGTTCCCCTCCCTACGCTTTGCTGCAGACTCGTGGAAAAACACCTGGTTCCATTCTAGTGCCTGTCCGGAGCGATCGTCATCCCGCGCGACCCCCTTGTCACCGCAAGAGGGCTCTGGCCATGTCTGGCAGTCTCTGACAAGGTGAGAGCCCCGGCGATCGCGAAAGAGCGGCCCACGAGGTGACAGCACTTGTCCATGCGTGTACTGCACTACGACCTCGACGTCACCCTCTCACCGGTGCCGCCTGAGAGCCCGATCGCGGACGCTCCCGGAAACGTCGCCACGCGGTGCACGCTGCGCCTGCGCAACGAGGGCCGGAGACCCGTACGCCAGGTGCGGCTGCTGGTCTACCGCCTGCTGAACGTCGCCTCCGCGGAGGTGCCAGAGGGAACCCTTGCGCTGGGGCAGGCCCAGCGCAGGATTCCGCTCGACTGGACCGACGCGCTCTTCGTCAATCGCGTGACGGTCACGCTCGAGCGGGTCGTCGAGCCCGGAGCGGAGATCTCGCTCACCGTCCGCTACAGCGGCCCCCTCGTCGGCTACCGCGAACTCGGCGCGTACATACATGACTCCGTGCAGCGCGACGTGGCTGTCCTGCGGCCGGAGGTCCTCTGGTATCCCGTGCCGGGTCCCCTGTCGTGGCAGGGCTTTCTCGGTTCCTGGTCGCGCGCGACCTTCGCGCTGAAGGTGCGCTGCCCCGAAGGATGGGACTGCTTTGTGGCAGGCGCCAGGCGCTCAGGGCCCTCCGATGGCCTCTTCGCTTTCGAGAGCACGGGCACCGCGTCCACTCCTGGCATCCATCTCTACGCCGGCCGCTATGAGGCGCGGCGCGAAGGGCATGTCTCGGTCCACCACCTGCCGGGAGGCGAGGCGTGGGCCAGGTCGGCCGCCGCCGCGGGCGCCTTCGCGCTCGGGGAACTCGAACGGCTGCTCGGCGCGCCGCCAGTCGGAGAAGGCCACGCCACCTTCGTCGCCATACCGCCTGGCTGGGGCTCGCAGAACCTCTTCGACATCATCACGCAGACGGCGGAGGAGGACCCTGCGCGGACGTTTCGCGAAGTGGCCCACGAAGTGTCCCACTTCTGGACACCGATCGAGGGTGATCCCGACCGGTTTGCCGAGGCTATCGCCCACTTTCTGCAGGATTATCTCGAAGGCGTCCGCGAGGGACCCGTGGCCGTCGACGCCGCCATCGCGAGCCACATGGCGGCCCTGGGGCGCCAGCCCGAGGCGGCCACGGCTCCTGTTGTCGGGGCGGGCTCGCATCCCGCTCTCGACACCATCTCGCGTGAGAAAGGTCCTCTTGCGCTCTGGGCGCTTGCCCGCACCATCGGCGTCCCTGGCACGATGGACCTCCTCTCCGCCTGGGCAGGTACCTCAGGCGGTGGAGCGGCTGAGTTCACCGCCTTCCTACTCGAGCGCGCAGGGGCGATGAAGGGCTTTCAGGCACGTCGCTTCGTCGACGACTGGTTCCATGCGGATATCTGCCCGATCGATCTCACCCTTGCGCCGGATGCGGCCGTGCGCCAGGCGGCGGCGCACTACCTGGACCCAGAGCCCTGACGCGCGGGCCGAAAACCGCCTCAGACCTGTCCGCCTGGGCGCGGAGATCGCGCCGGCGGCACCCGGCACCAGGTCAAACCCCGCCGCTCCCTGCCTAGGGCTCGACGCCCTCGAGGTAGGGCGCGACGAACTCCTCCAGGGCGCCGAACCTCGGTGCGGTGTCGGCGATGTCGCCTCTGGCGCCATAGAGGCGCATGCGCAGGTACTCCCCCCAGACCCGCGGGGGGCCAACTCTTGTCTCCGCCCAGCTTCGTCTGCTCACGAACTCTCCCCGGAACACCGCGTCGAACGTGTACGGGACAATCTCGACCCCGGCTGGCAGCAGCTTCAGGAGGGTGGCCTGCTGCCTGCCGGCGCCCAGGCTCTTGCCGACGAACATGAGCCGGTGCACCGAACGGAAAGCGAAGACCTTTTGTGCGTAGAGCACGTTCTCGAGCGAGTTCCGCGACCGATCCTCCCACGCGATGGAGTCCTCCGGCACGCCGCCCGCCAGGAGCTCCCGCACGATCACGTGCGCCTCAGGCACAGCACCCCAGGTCCAGTCCGGGTGCCTCTCGCTTCCGGGCTTGACGCCGCCCGTCACCACGATCCGCTCGGCGTATCCGCTCCGATACGCCCGCAAAGCGGTCTGCCAGTGGCCCGGATGGGTGCCGCCGAAGACGAACAGCACGTCGCAGGGCGACGGAGCAATCTCGTCCAAAAAGACGACACTGGTCAGTGCGTCGGCGTAGGCCAAAAGGTTCGGTGGCACAGCGGGTTCTTTGGGCAGGGTCACGCCGTCGCCTCCCTATGGGCATGTGTGCGTCGTCATCCTGGCCACGAGCCATCCGCAGGCACCACGCTCACGCATCAGGACCAGGGCCAGGAAAACTTGAGTCCGTGCGCGTTGAACCAGGCGGCTTCCGCCTGGTTCACGGCTGTGGAGTCCGGGGCGTGTCCCCCAGGGAAGAACCGGAGCGTCACCTGGCTGTCGTACCGTTTGAGGCCATGATACATGGCCCGCAGCATTGGCGGCGGGAAACCCGGGTCCTTCGTCCCGCCGATGATCAGGACTGGGATATGGATGGAACTGTACACATACGAGTCATTACGGTATGCCGCAGCGTTCAGGTCGCTGCCGTAATGATCCACCATGGCTCCCCAATCGACTGAATCCATGGCGGACAGTGAGCCTATCCCTAGGGCGTCCATCCACTTCATCATCGCCACAGGCCCAGGATAGGGACTCACGAGTTCGGCCGCGCGCACATTGCGGTCGTGCGCCGCCAGGATCATGGCGACGTCTCCGCCCATCGAGAAACCGAAGAGGTAGGTGGCGCGGGTCAGGACGTGGAGCCCCGAGATCCGGCCAAGGGCCAGGAGGCCGTTCACGACATCACGATAGTTCTGGTACGGGTCGCCGGGTGCGCCCCGGCTCGGCCCGTACCCGGCGTAATTCGGCAGGAAGGAGATCGCATGGCTGGTGGCTATGGCCGCGGCATTGGCAGGTTCGGCGGCGTAGGCCGTGTAGCCTTGCGGATAGCCGTTCCACAGTTCCCCGCCATGGAGTTCCACAAGCAGAGGAAACGGCCCCTTGCCGGCGGGAACGTCGAGATAGGCCTGGCAGCGCACACCGCGGCTCCAGTAGAAGAAGCTGAAGACTTGCAGTCCCTCCTGCAGTTGGCGGGCGATGGCCGCGGGCGGGGACACCGGTTTGAGGCTGATCGGCTCTCCATCCGCCTTTGAGGTTGCAGGCGGGATCACGAGACCGCCTTGCGCTCGTTGCCTGGGCGCCGTTTGCGCTGAGCAGCCACCGACGACACCTACCGCGAGCATCACACCGAGCAGGAGAGGTAGCTTTCCGACGGAGCGCTTGAACACCCGGCCACCCACTTTTGCCGCGTTTAGCCCTACTCTTCTGCGATTCCATGTGGATTCCTGTTTATGGCACAATCGTCTTGGGCTGGGCCGACATGCTCCGTCTGCATGACGGCGACGTGCCCTTGGCGGTGGCACGACACGCGGGGAGGCCTCATGATGCGCGCTGCGCTCGCGGTCCAACGGGTGATGACGAGTCCAGACTACAACCTCGAGGAGCTGCATCGTTCCATGGGTAGGGCGGCAGAGCGCGGGGCGGACCTCGTCGTGTTCGCGGAAGCGGCCTTTACTGGGCTCGCCAACGACGACATCCCAGAACACGATGCCGCCCTAGGAACCAGCGTGGACGGCCCCCTGATCCAGGCGGTGCGTACGGAGGCCAAGCGCCTGGGAGTGCATGTGGCCCTCGGCCTGCTCGAAGAGGACCAGGGACGCCTCTACGACTCGGCGCTCCTGATCGACCGCACGGGTAAGGTGGTCTTCCGCTACCGTCGGGTCAGCACCGGCTGGCATGGCCCTGACGCCGATCCGAGCTTCTACGGCGAAGGTTCCGATGTGGACTGCTTCGAGGCCGAATTTGGCCGTGTGGCCTTTCTCATCTGCGGCGATCTCTTCGACGACGATCTCGTCGCGCGCGTGCGAGAACAGCGACCGGATCTTCTGCTCGTACCCTTTGCCCGCGCCCTTGTGGGCGGCGGCCACGACCAGTCTCGGTGGGACCACGAGGAGCTGCCGCAGTACGAGGCCCAGGTTCGGAAAGCCCGGACGACTGCGCTGCTGGTCAACTACCTGGACGACGACTACGTTGGCGGTGCCATGGTGATCGGATCGGACGGCAGCCTCAAGGCGAGCATTCCCCTACGGCGCGCCGACATCTTGATCGCTCAGGTCTGACGCCTATCGTGGTGTTCTCCCGAACCGGGGCCCAGGCATACTAAACCGGCCACCGGCTAAAGCCGGTGGGTTTCTTCGGCGACTGAAAGTCGCGGTTCAGGCTAAAGCCTGCTGGAAGACCAGTGGCTGAAGCCACCTGAAGCCGCAGGACT
>JAJZAT010000027.1 GCA_021799275.1 Bacillota bacterium | reverse complement strand
CCCTGATATGGGCGATGTCTTCCGCACTGAAGTACCGCTCGCCCACCCAGAACGGCTCCTCAAACCTGCCCATAGCAGAACGCGGGCCCCCTTTGATACCGTCCCATCGGTATCATCGCAGACCCGCAAGTGGATGTCCAGTGCCTTTGTGCGATGAAATCTTCTCCACCAGTGCCCGCATCCCAACCCTGACGCGGCCTTCTCAAATCATGCGTCAGGGCTGGGCGGCGGTCGTCCACTCCGGCCCTAACCGATGACGGTGTAGATCTCCCGCTCGCGCCGCTCGAGCAGCGGCAGCACCCGACCCTCGATCACCGACTTGAAGTGCTCGGTCTCACGGTGCGCCTCGAGCGCCCGCTCGTCGAGATACTGCTCGTAGAGCAGAATGCGCCTGGGCTCCGCGGGATCCCGATGCACGACGTACTGGCTGCAACCGGGCTCCGCCCGCGCGAAGGGCGCGAAGTCCCGCAGTTCCCGGGCCACTTCGTCCGCCATGCCTTCCCGGACCAGATACCTCGCGACGAGTGCGACCATCGTCCCGGCCTCCTCCAAATCCGTGTCCACGAGAAGAGATATGGCGCCTGGGCCGCGGCTCCTGCCAGGCCGGTGGTTTAAGGGGCCTTTGGACGACCCCTTGCGGCATATACCTCTCTCGGCGCGCAGGGCCACCTATGGGTCCTGGCCGACAACCTGGAGGTGGGTTCATGCCGTACAGTGCCGAGATCAGCCGGGCGAACCCGTCCTGCTTCCTGTTCCTGATCGACCAGTCCGGATCGATGGCGGACCCCTGGGGCGGAGCGCAGGGCGGCGCGCACGAGAGCAAGGCGCAGGAGGTGGCGACCATCGTCAACAACCTCCTGCGCAACATTGTGCTGAAGTGCTCCAAGGACGAAGGGGTGCGCAACTACTTCGACGTCGGCGTGCTCGGCTACTGCGACCAGGTGGGGCCGGCCTTCGGCGGGCCGCTCACGGGCCGGCAGCTCGTGGCCGTCGCCGATCTCGCGGACGCGCCCCTGCGCATCGAGACGCGGCGGCGCAAGATCCCGGACGGCGCCGGCGGCACCCTGGAGCAGGACGTCAAGTTCCCCGTCTGGTTCGACCCCGTCGCGCACGGCGGCACGCCGATGTGCCAGGCCTTCGCGGAGGCCCGCCGCGTCCTTGACCACTGGGTGCAGACCCACCCCTTCAGCCATCCCCCGATCGTCTTCCACATCACCGACGGCGAGTCGACGGACGGCGATCCCTCCCTCGCGGCCGAGAGCCTGCGGGGCCTCGCCACCACCGACGGCAACCTGATGCTCTTCAACGTGCACATCTCATCCCACGCCAGCCGGGAGATCAGTTTCCCCGCCGCGGATCCCGGGGTCGAGGACCCCTACGCGCACATGCTCTACGAGATCTCGAGCGATCTCCCCGACACGATGCGCTCGCACCTCCAGCTCGAGGGCTACCCGGCGGCGCCCGGCGCCCGCGGCTTCATCTTCAACGCCGAACCCGCGGCGCTCGTGAGCTTCCTCGACATCGGCACGCGCCCCGCGAATCTCCGCTGACCCTCCATGCCGACCTGCCGCGCGCACGCCCTGCCGAAGGCGGGCTCATCCATCCGGGAGTATGAGGACGCCTGGGCCTGCCAGGAAGACCCCGCGAGCGGCACCTGGCGGCTCGCGGTCGCGGACGGGGCGACCGAGTCGTCCTTCGCAGGCCTCTGGGCGACCATGCTCGTGCAGGCCTACGCCCAGGGGCAGTGGCAGCCGGGGACAGGAAACCGGGCGGATCTCGAGGACCTGCGCCGGCTCTGGCAGGGCGCCGTCAGCGATCGCCCCCTGCCCTGGTACGCCGAGGAGAAGCTGCGAGCGGGGGCCTACGCCACGTTCGTCGGCCTCGAAGTGGGCGGCGCGGCGGGCGGAGGGCGCTGGCACGCCGTCGCGATCGGTGACAGCTGCCTCTTCCACCTGCGCGGCGCAAGACTCGTCAGATCCTTCCCGTTCCGCGCGGAGGGCGACCTGCCGCTGCGGCCCCAGGCGATCTGCTCCGGCCTCGGAGCCGAGGCCCTGTTCGCCGAAACCGAAGGCGACTGGCGCCCTGGCGACAGCTTCCTCCTGATGAGCGACGCCCTCGCCCACTGGTGCCTCGGCAAGGCCGAACGGCGCGGCCGACCCTTCCCCACCCTGCTCCGCCTCGCGGACGCCGGCCCCCGGGAGTTCGCCCGCTGGGCCGCGGTCCGGCGCCGCACCGGGCAGCTGCGCAACGACGACGTGACGCTTTTGGCCCTCAAGTGCCGGGAGGCGGCGCCATGGCGGCGCAGCTGAGCGCCTACCAGGAGGCGGTCGAGCACCCCGGCCTCGTCTTTGCGGACCCCGACCTGCGGCTCTGCGCGCCGGAGTGCGACGCCATGGGCCTGCCCAAGGCGCGAAGCGGCAACATGGCCGTCGTCTTCCGCCTGCAGGGCCAGGGCGGAGACTGGGCGGTGCGCTGCTTCCAGCATCTCCGGAGCGAGCAGGGCGAGCGCTACGCCGAGATCTCCCGCCGTCTGCGCGGCGGTCACCTGCCGTACTTCGTCCCCTTCGCGTTCCAGGAGCGTGGCGTGCTCGTCGCCGGCAGCTGGCAGCCGATCGTCAAGATGGCGTGGGCCGGAGGCGAGCGTCTCGACGCGTACCTGCGCGCCCACCTCGGCGATCGGTCGGCTCTCGAGGATCTGGCCGCTTCGTGGCTTCACCTGCTGCATGACCTCGAGCAGGGCGGCATCGCCCACGGCGACCTCCAGCACGGCAACGTCCTCGTCGACTCCGGGCGCCTCGTCCTCCTGGACTACGACGGGATGTACGTGCCGTCGCTCGCCGCTCGGCCGTCGCTCGAGCTCGGCCACCCGAACTACCAGCACCCGGGCCGCTCGCACCAGGATTTCGGTCCCTGGCTCGATCGCTTCTCCGGCTGGGTCGTCTTCCTCTCGATCGCGGCGCTCGCCTGTCGCCCTGAGCTCTGGCGGGAGCAGGGCGCGGGCGACGAGTGTCTCCTCTTCCGCCGCGAGGACTTTCTTGATCCCCATGCGGCGGTCTGGCAGCGGCTGAGGGCTCTTGGGCGTCCAGGCCTGACGGAGCTCGCGGAGCGGCTGCTGCGGGCTGCGTCGCGGCCGCCGCGGGAGGTGCCCGCGCTGCCCCGCACCCTGCCGCTGCGCGACGTCCTGGCCGAAGCCGCGAAACCCGCCGCCGGACGGGTCACCCTCGCGGGTGCGCCCGCCCCGCGGCCGTCGCCGGTGCCGACCCGCGCCGTGGCCCTTCAGGTGGAGCGGGCGCCCGACGACTGGCTCCCACCCGATGCCACGCAGTGGGTGGGGAGCGCCGCCGGCTGGCTCATGCCGCAGGCTGCCCCCATACCGGAGGAGCGTTTGCGTCCTGCCCCGCTCGACCGCTGGATCGCGGCCGCGTGGCTCGCCGGGGTCTGGCTGCTGCTCGCGCTGGGTCCCGCGGTGCGCACGGGGCTCGCCCTGGGCGTCCTGCCCTGGACCAGCCTCGGCGCCCTCGTCCTCTACCTCCACTACCGTTTGGGCGACGATGCCCGCAGGGCCCACGCCCTGCGGCGGCAGGTCTCGCGGCTGCGCAGGGACGAGCGGAGGACGGTCGCCCTGCTGAACGCGACCTCGTCGCGGTACGCCGCGGCGCTGACGGCCTCGCAGCGGCATGAGGAGCGGCTGCGGGCGCAGGCGCAGGAAGTCCAGGGCGAACTGCGCCGGCAGGAGCGCGCCTTGCGCCAGGGCCTCGGCCTGCAAGGCTACCACCGGCGCGAGGCCGAACTGCGCGACCTCGCGCAGAGGCGCCGCGAGGAGCGTCTGCGGGCCTTCCAGATCACGGAGGAGCGGCGCGTCCTCGAAAGCCACCGGGTGATGGACGACCCGCTCCTCGACGTGCGGCGCGTCGCGAAGCTGCAGCTGGTCGCGGCCGGCATCCTGTCCGCCTACGACCTCCAGGCGGTGGGCGAGCAGCTTGCGGTGGGCCGCGACGGGCGGCGACACCACATCGAGGCGATCGATCCCGAACGGGCCCGGCGCATCGCGCAGTGGCACCGCGAGGTCACGGCCCTGGCCCACGCCGCCGTGCCGGCGGCCCTGCCGCCTCTCGAGGAGCATGAGGCCGAGGAGGAACTCCGCCGCGCGCTCCAGGACCTGCGCCTCCAGCGCCACGCGGCCCTGCGCGAGTTCCTGCGGGACGTCGCAGGGCTAAGGGCAGAGGCCGCGAGGACGCTGCAGACGATCGACGGAGAGCGCCAGAGCCTTGCGCTGTCCTGGCGGTCCGAGGCTCAGGCGTACCTCGGCAGCATGCGGGCAGCGCAGACGAGGCTCCGCGAGGTGCGCTGGCAGGCGGCGAAGGCGCAAAGGGCGGGCGAGGGACTGCAGGAGGTGTGCTTTCGTCGGTTCTGCCAGGGTCTTGTGCCCTCTGTGCTGCGGCGCGGCGTCCAGGAACCGTAGCGTTTCGAGGTTTTGCGCTGCGGGCAGCCTTGCCTCAGGCTCTAGAGTTGGGCGATGAGGTGCGCGAGCTGGTTGAGATGCGTGATGTGCGGCGTGTAGCCCGATCCGGCCGGCGCGTAGTGGATCGCGTGCAGCCCGGCCTGCCGTGCCGCAAGGACATCGGCATGGAGATCGTCGCCGACCATCACCGCTTGGTCGGGCCTACGTCCGATCCGGTCTACTGCGTGGCAGAACGCGATGGGATCCGGCTTGAACGCACCGATCTCCTCCCCCACAAACACCTCTTCCAAGAAGGTGTCCACACCTAGCGCGCGGATCCGTTTCCGCTGGCTGTCCGCAGGGCCGTTCGTGAGCACGTGGCAGCTCAGGCCCCGCTCACGCAGCTCGGCGAGACACGCCGCCGCCCCTGGCATCAGTTGCGCGCCATCGTTGATCTCCCGCATGAAGGCCCTGTTCATTTGATCGATGCGCCGCCCCATCTCCTCCCCAGGCACGTCCGCAAGGCCGAGTTCAGAGAGAATCGTGGCAAAACGCCGCCGGCGGTATTCATCACGGGTGATCTCTCCCGCGGCAAAGGACTTGAAAAGTCCCGGCTCGAGCGCATGCCACAGCGCCTGGGCGTCTGACCTGTACCGCTCAGGAAGCACGGTGAACGCCTGATCGATGCCACGCCTGCGGGCAGCGCTGAAATCGCAAAGCGTGTCATCCAGGTCGAAGACGATGTCCGTAACCACCCTGCTACCTCCTCGTTCCACCCGAGGGAACGGCCCGCAGATCCAGCCGGTACCGCCCGTAAGCCGTGTCCCGACCCTCGACGCCGGTCCCCATCTGGACGAAGCAGCGGCTCAGGAAGAGCCTGCGGCTCGCTTCGTTGTAGGCGTAGACGTGCTTCACCTCGAGACATGACCAGCCGAGTTCCCGCGCCCGCCCGATCAGGAGGTCCAGGACCCGCCCGCCGATGCCTTTGCCGCGGTACCGGCTCTCGCCGATGACGATCGGCAGGGTGTCCCGCGCGAGCGTCGCGTCGCCGATCGCCCGCCAGACGTCGCCCTCAGGCACCTCGATCATGTAGAGCTCGCCGGTGCTGCCAAGGACTTCGTACATGCGCTCGACGCGCCGGCGGTCGAAGGGCTGCGCCGCAGGCCCCTCCGACATGCGTAAGACGTAGGGGTCCTGGTACCACCCGAGAGCCGTGTCGATGTCGGCCGGCCGCAGTTCGCGCAGCCGCAGACCGCCGTCCGAAAGCCGCATGTCTCGCCTGCCTCCCTCAAGGCTGCTGCGTCCACGTCCTGCCCTGATCCGTCGTCCGCAGCAGGCGACCGTCCGTGGTAAGGAGATAGGCCTCGCGGTCCCCGAACGGCACGAGGGCGGCGGGATTGATCTCATGGTCCGGCCAGGCGGTCACCGCGGGCGGCCTGCTGGCCGAGAGGATGTAGAGCCTGCTGACGGGATCGTTCGAGAACGCGAGCCAGATGCTGCTCGCCGTCGTGCCCGCGAAGGACAGATAGTCCGGGGGCACGGCTGCATTGCCGGTGGGGCCGGTCAGGCGGCGGATGAGCCCCGCGGCCTCGTTGGCGAGCGCCGGATGGCCGCCGGCCACGGCGCAGATCGCCGCCGGCACGCCCTGCAGGGCTGCCTTCCTCCACGTCTTGCCGCCGTCGCGGGTCTCGAAGTCCTGGCGAGACCGGCCCGCCCCGATCACCGAGTAGCAGCCCGCCTGGGGCGTCGTGAACTTGAGGCCGTGCACATTGCCCGAGATGTCCTTGCGGACGACGCGCCAGTGCCGTCCGCCGTCGTTCGAAGCAAGGAGCACGCCGGATGCCACCACATAGAGGTCGCGCGTGCCTACGGCCGCGATCGGGCTGTAGTTGTACGGGTTCGTGCCTTTGGGCAGCCTCCCGACCGTCCGCCAGGTCCGGCCGCCGTCGTCGCTGCGCTCGACACGCAGGGAATAGGCGCTCGTGCCGAAGCCGAACGCGACCTCGGGCGACGCGTAGGTCAGGGAGAAGGGCGGCAAGGTCCGCGGCGCGGTGTAGAGGATGCGCCAGGCGGCACCGCCGTCCGTGGTCGAGGCGATCTCGGACTGTCCCGAACCGACATTGAAGAGGAGCCACATGTCCTTGGGCGTCAAGGCAGCGAGGGCGAGCACGTCGGGTGCCGAGACCGGCGGCAGGGCGGGCGTCTTCCGCCAGTGGCCGCCGCCGTCCGACGTCGTCTCCACCATCGCGATGCCACTGCCGGTGCAGGCCTCGCATAGGCCCGTCATGGCCGCCTGCTTCCTGCTGAGGACCGCGATCGGCCCGGGCGACGACCCCGGCCCGATCGCGGCGCCCTTGGTGTCGCCCGGCGCCGGCCCGGCGCCCGCGGTGGAAACGGCGAGCGCCGCCGTCCATGTGGCACCCTGATCGCCGCTGCGGAAGACGGAGTAGGACTCTTGGCTCATGCCGGCACCACCGGCGGCCACGAGCCAGGCGCCTCCGTCCCCGGTGCAGGCGAGGTTCGCCGCGTGCGCCGCAGGCACCCTGAGTACGGTGCTCCAGGTCTGGCCGCCGTCGGTGGTGCGCCGCACCGTCAGGCCGCCGCCAAAGTACGGCGTCGTCGGCACCGCGAGGCCGACGCCGCCCGCGAAGAAGCAGGCCTGCTCGACGGGGCCGATCTGGATCTTGTGCCACACCTGTCCGCCGTCCGTCGTGGTGAGGAGGCTGAAGGACGAAGGATACGAGGTCCCCGCGGCTTCGCCGAGGCCATACCCTTGCGTGGGCGTGAGGAACTGGACCTGCCAGAGCGGCTGCGCGCTGATCCTCTTCCAGGTCTGGCCGTCGTTCGTGCCGAGCAGCCCGACGCTGGTGGCGGCGAAGGCGACGATCCGGGAGAGGATCGAGAAGCCGCTCACGTTGCCCCCGCCAAGGTACTGGGGGCGCCAGCTCCGCCCGCCATCGCGGGTCGCGAGGATGACGCCCTGCCCACCAGCCCAGCCGTCCTCGGGCGTCTCGAACTGAAGCGCCGTGAGATGCGGCGGCTGACCCGACAGGAGCCGCACCTCGCTCGGGCGCGGCTTCATGCGCAGGAGGGACTTGAGGCTCGTGCCCTGGGCCGCCGCATGACCGGAGCCTGTGCCACAGGCGGCCAGCGACATGGCGGCCATGGCGGCGAGCGCGCCGACAGCCCATCTGGTCCGACCAGTTCCGCCACCTGTGTTGTGCCGCACGCAGCCACCTCCCGCTGCCCTTTTGGGCAACTCCTTTCAAGGTGCGCCCAAGGGTTCCTGCCGACCGGCCGCGACTTTGCGTCGCTCGAGCCACGACCGCTAACCCTGCCTTGGCGCAGGAATCCTGTGGGAACGCGCCGTAGGACAGCCGGGGAGCGTGATGGCATGGCGAAGCTCGAAGGTACCGCGCTCGTCACGGGCGCGACGAGTGGTCTAGGCCGGGCGATGGCCGCGGCTCTGCTGGAAGCGGGCATGGACGTGCTCGTCGCCGCCCGCCCGACCGAGCGCCTGCGGCAGGTCGTCAAGGAGTTCCGCGACCTTGGACTCCAAGCCCACCTGGCCGGGGTCGACGTGCGGGAGCAGGCGTCGGTCGAAGCCGTGGCTAAGCGGGTGGAGGCCGAGTTCGGCAGTCTGGAGCTTCTCGTGAACAACGCCGGCATCGGCATGCGCACCGTCAACCCGAACTTCATGACCGACCCGCGCCCCTTCTTCGAGGTGCCGGTCGCGGGGTTCGAAAACGTCCTGCGCACGAACCTCACCGGTTACTTCCTCGTGGCCCGGGCCTTCGCGCCGATGCTGGTGCGCCAGGGCAGGGGCCGCATCGTCAACGTCACGATGAACGTCGAGACGATGCAGCGCCGCGGCTTCGTGCCTTACGGCCCCGCCCGGGCGGGCGCGGAGGCCCTGAGCCGCATCATGACCGAAGACTTGAGGCCGTACGGCATCGCCGTGAACCAGTTGCTGCCCGGCGGAGCCACCCTGACGGGCATGATCCCGGACGGCGTCGCCCCGGCGAGGCTATTGCCTGCCGAGATCATGGGCCCACCGATCGTCTTCCTGGCCTCCGTGGAAGCCGAGGGGCTCACGGGTGCACGCATCGTCGCGAAGGACTTCGACGCCTGGTACGGGGAATACGTCCGCAGCCGCTGAACCAGTGCACCACCTCGAACGCCGCCGGCACTCTCTCGCGAGGACGTGAACCCATGCGAAGCGGTTCCCTGTTTGCGCTGGCTTCCGCATGCGTCCTGCTGCTCACCGCCTGCGGCCTGGCTCCGTCCGCCGCGCCGCGTCCCGCGGCGCACAAGGTCCCGCCGCACGCCCCCGCCCCTCCGTCGTACCGATCTGTCCCGGATGGCCCGCCGCACCCCGGGGCGCAAGGGACCGTCACGGTCACGCTGCCGGTCGAGAAAGTTCCGACACGATTTGCCGTCGACTACGGCCGGACAGCCCCAAGCTCCGTCACGGTCTCGATCCCCGCCGCATGGCAGGGGGCGGTCGCGGCGTACTGGTCCGGCACGGTGTTCCTGGGTCCCGCCGGCTGGACGGGACTCGGCGTGTACGGCGCGGATGGCAGCGGCGGCGTCACGCTCTACCCGCCCGGTGTCAACCCGGCGAAGTCCCCCTACCATGGTCCGCTCGTCTCGATCACCACGGCGGGCGGCTGCATGGGCTGCGGCGACTCTTCGGCGGCCGCGTTCTTCGCCTACGTCCGGCAGAACTGGGCGCAGTTCAGGGTCATCGACGTCCCGGCGCCGAAGCCCGAGCACGTTCTGTCGCAAGTCGCGCTCTCGCCGAACGTCGTCGCCTATCGGCTGCCGGCCACCGGCGAATTCGAGGTCAACGGCGTCGCCTACTCGGGCCTCGTCGATCACCGGTCCGGTCTGCCGTTTGAGCAGATGAACGTCACCCTGCCGCAGAAGGACCATGCCCTCGCCACCACGGTGCTGAACTACTTTCTCGCGAACGATCTGCAGACTCTGCCCTGACCGCAGGGCCTTTCGTCGCTCCCGCCGCGCGCCAGGGTCAACCCCGGCAGCGAAGGAGTTGCGCAGACGGGTGAAGGAACTCGCCCGCTCGCGGCCAATTCGAGGCATTGCCTGGAAAGGAGGCCGATGGAGCATGGCTCTCCATCACCTGAGCCCAACGCATCTCGTCTACGCCATGTCCCGTGAGAACGCTCCCGCTCTCACCGTCCGCAGCGGGGACACGATCGAGATCGAGACCGCCGACTGCTTCGAGAACCAGATCCAGTCCGAAAACCAGCCCTTCGTCGCGATCAACTGGGACCACGTGAACCCCGCCACCGGACCCATCTACGTCGAGGGCGCCGACCCGGGCGACCTGCTCGCGGTGCGCGTCGAGCGGATCGAGCCCGGCGACCACGGCGTCATGACGACGGGCCAGGGCATGGGCGTGTTCGGCGACGAACTCGAGGAAAGCACGATCCACCTCGTCCCGATCCAGGACGGCCGAATCGAGATCCTCGGTCAGCGCTGGCCCGTGAACCCGATGATCGGGGTGATCGGCACAGCCCCCGCGGGGGTCCCGGTCGCCAACGGCACCCCGGGCGAACACGGCGGAAACATGGACTGCAAGCCGATCACCGAGGGCGCCACGCTGGTGCTGCCGGTGAACGTGCCGGGCGCCCTCTTCGCGCTTGGCGACCTGCACGCCGCGATGGGCGACGGCGAGGTCTGCAGCACCGGTGTCGAGATGCCGGGCCGCGTCACCGTCACCCTCACCGTGCTGAAATCCGCGGACCTGCCCACGCCGTTCCTCGTGGACGACGAACTCGCCGTCGCGATCGTCTCCCGCCTGACGCTCGACGAAGCGGCGGCAGATGCCGCCAGGGCGATGGCGCACTGGCTCCGGCGCAAGACCGGAGTGGCCCTGCCCGAGATCGCGATGCTGCTGAGCGCCAAGGGCGACCTCAGGATCTGCCAGGTCGTCGACCCGCTGAAGACCGTGCGGATGGAATTCAAGAGAAGCTGGCTCGGGGAGCTTGGCGTCGACCTCGAGGCGATGTTCACCTAAGTTTCGGGTTCGCAGCGACTCCCGGGCGCCAGGCGCCCGGGAGTCGCTGCCGCTTCATGGACACATCGCCCATCGGGCAATGGCCGGCCCGGAAGAGGGCTTCGGTCGGCGCGCCGCACGCGCTCGACCCCATGAGCGGCCGAACAACCCTCGGCCGCATACGCCCAACGCACCCATGCCTTCGACCCGCGGCGATTGCCGGAGGGTCCCCAAAACCTCATATGGGGCCAATGTTCCGCGGAGCCGGTCAAGAGGGGGCCCGGCCCCGTATATAGGTCATTTGAGAGGTGATGCGCCAAAAGCATGACCACGTGAAGGGACTGGCTCCGACGAAAGGAGGTCAGATTGCATGGCACGTGTCACTCCGATCAGGGAGGGACATCTGAAGAGGCGCCTGACGGCTCTCGACCTGACCATGGCGTCCATCGGCGGCATCATCGGTTCCGGCTGGCTTTACGGCTCGATGCGGTCCGCGGCCATCGCCGGACCGTCGGCCGTCTTCTCCTGGATCATCGGCGGCATCGCCGTCATCCTCATCGGCCTCGTGTTCGCCGAGCTCGGTGGGGCCATTCCGGAATCGGGCGCCCTGGTGCGCTACCCGCAATATTCGCATGGCACGTTCGTCAGCTTCATCCTGGGCTGGGCCGCGGTGCTCGGCTTCGCGTCCCTGCCGCCGCTCGAAGCGGAGGCGGTGGTGCAGTACGCGAACGTCTACATCCCGGGCCTCTACGTGCACGCCCAGTTGAGCGCTCTCGGGCTCCTGGCGGCGTTCGTCCTGATGATCCTCTTCTTCTTCCTCAATTACTTCAGCGTCAACGTCTTCGCGAAGACCAACACGGTCTGGACGATGATCAAGATCGTGATTCCCTTCTTCACCGTCATCCTGCTGCTCGTGACGAACTTCCACGGCGCCAACTTCACGGCGGTCAAGGCCGGCGGCTTCGCACCGTTCGGAACGTCCGCCATCCTGCAGGCTGTGCCTCTCGGCGGCATCATCTTCGCTTTCTTCGGCTTCCGGCAGGCCATCGACTTCGCCGGGGAGGCCAAGAACCCGCAGCGCGACGTGCCGCGGGCCGTGATCTGGTCGATCCTGCTCTGCGTCGTGCTCTATGTCCTCTTGCAGACCTCGTGGATCGTCGCCATGCCGGCGTCCGTCCTGGCGCACGGTTGGGCGGCCATCAACTTCAGCTCCCCGTTCGCCAACCTCGTCCTGACCGTCGGCTTCGGCTGGTGGGCGGTCATCCTGTTCGCGGACGCCCTCTGGTCCCCGGCCGGCACCGGCAACGTCTACACCGGCTCCACCGCCCGCGTGTTCCTCGCCCTGTCGCGCAACGGCTACTTCCCGCGCGCCTTCGCGTCGATCAACCCCAAGACCGGCATCCCCGCCTACGCCTTGATCGGCACCATCGTCCTGGGGCTGATCTTCCTGCTGCCGTTCCCGTCCTGGGCGCTGCTCGTAGGCGTCGTCTCGAACGCCTACGTCGTCACCTTCACCTCCGGCCCGATCGCGGCCGCCGTGCTGCGCAAGACGGCACCGAACCTCAGGCGCCCCTTCTACCTGAAGGGCATGAACTGGATCGCGCCGATCTCCTTCATCCTCTGCAGCCTGATCATCTACTGGACCGGCTGGACCGACGACTGGATCGTGCTGCTCGGCATCCTGCTCGGCGTCGTCTTCTACGCCTATGGCGTTTCGAGCTTCACGAATGACCGCGAGAAGTTCGCGGGGCAGCACCTGAAGGCCGGCTACTGGCTCATCGCCTGGCTCGTCGTCGAGCTGATCATGAGCTACATCGGAGCCAAGAACTTCGGCGCGCCGCACCAGATCATTCCCTACCCGTGGGACCTCGTGGTGATCATCATCTACTCCATCTTCTTCTACTACTGGGCGGTCAGGAGCGGCTGGCAGACGCCCGAAGCCGTCCGCATCGACCAGGGCAAGTTCATCGACGATCCGGCCCTCGACATCAAGGACTGATCGTCCCCAGGCAGGAGGCCGGAGCCTGATCGGCTCCGGCCTTCCGTTCCCTTGCCCCCCACCAGGACCACGAGAGATCGGGTGGCTCCCCTCTATGAAGACCTTGCTGCTGGAACAGGCGGAAAGGCTCTTGGCCATCGTCCGCTGGCTCCTCCTGACCTCCGTGGGCGGTGTCGCCGCGGGTGCGGCGGCGAGCTGCCTCCTCTGGCTCCTGAGGCTCGGTCCCGAGAAGGTCGCGCTTCTGCCACCCGCCCTGCTCTGGCTGCTCCTGCCGCTGGGTGGCGCGGTGGCGGCCACGATCCTCCACCGTTTCGCCGCGGATGCCCCCGGCCAGAGTCTCGACAACGTCCTCGCCGCCTACCGGCGGCGGGACGGCGACATCCCTGCCCGCACGGCACTGGCGAAGACGTTCGCGACGCTCGTCAGCATCACGGTGGGCGGCTCGGCCGGCCGCACGGGTCCCGCGGCCTACCTGGGCGCCCTTGTCACCTCCTTGCTCGCGCGCGTCGCGCGCCTCAGCCCCGGGGACCGTCAGCTGATGGCCCTCGCGGGCGTCGCGGCCGGCTTCTGCGCGGCGACCGACGCGCCGGTGGCGGCGGCCGTGTTCGCGCTCGAGGTGCCCGCGGCGGGCCGGGCCAGCTACCACGCCCTGCTGCCCGTGGGCATCTCAAGCTTCACCGCCCACATCACCGCCCGCTGGCTGCGCACCCCCACCCTGCCCGTGCATGCCTTCGTCGCCCCGGCCGCGACGCCCGTCCTGGCGCTAAAGATGGTCGCCTTGGGCCTCGCCGCGGGGCTCGTCGCGGTGATCTACCTCGAGTCTCTGCAGCGCGGGCGCAGCGCGGCCGCAACGCTCCTGCGGCACCGGCGCCTGCCGCCCTGGGCCCTGGCCGCCGGCGGAGGCTTTGCCCTCGTCCTGCTCGCCCAGGTCTGCGGCCGGGCCTACTTCGGGCTCTCGCTGCCGCTGCTGGGCCTCGCTCTCGCGGGCAGGCCCGTCCCCCCGCTCGCCTTCCTCGCCAAGATCGCCTTCACCTCGCTGACCCTCGCCACCGGTTTCGGCGGCGGCGTGATCACGCCCGCCCTGGTGATCGGATCCACCCTCGGCTCCGCGCTCGTAGGCGTCCTGCACGTCATGCCACCGCTTGCCGCCGGCGCCGGCATGGCGGCGCTGCTCGGCGCGGCGGCGAACGTGCCCGTCGCCGCCACCCTGCTCGCCTTCGAACTCTGTGGCCCCAAGGCAGGTGTCCTCGCCTTCTGCGCCGTGCTGCCGGCGTACGTGCTCGCGGGGCGCCGCAGCATGTTCCCGAACCAGCTGCCGGCGTTGAAGCGGCTGCCCGGCTTGCGGCGAGCGGTGGCCGAATCCTCGTCCAAGGGGACGGACGAGAGCGCCCCGGGACCTGATCCCAAAAAGTAGGCACCCGCTCACCGGACCTGTGCTACGCTGCAAGTGGACACGGGTGCCTGGGGGAGGCGTCGAAGTGCCCGCTCTAAAGGCCGTCCTCTTCGACGGCGGCAATACGCTTTTGGATCTCGACTACCCCTGGCTCACGAAGCTGGCCCGGCGCCTCGGGGCCGCCGACCCGACGCCGGAGGCGATCGGCCGCGCGGGCGCACGGCTGATGCGCCAGCGCAGTCTGCGCTACGGGCGAACACCCGCAAGGCAGGACGCGCAGGCGGTGTTCGAGGAGTCCTTCTCGGCCATCGCTGCGGAGCTCGGCCTGTCGCCCATGGCCGCGGCGGAGTTCGCCCGCAGGGCCCACCTGGAGGACCGGGAACACCCGCAGGGGCTTTGGCGCTGCCCGGCGCCAGGAGCCCTCGCGACCCTGTCGGCGCTGAGGGCCCGAAATCTGCACCTGGGCGTCATCTCGAACTCGGGCGGCAAGGTCGAAGCCCACCTGGGACTCGCCGGCCTGGCCGACTACCTCGACCTCGTGATCGACTCGTCGCAGGTCGGGGTGGAGAAGCCGGACCCGGCCATCTTCCGCTTGGCCCTCGCGCAGCTCGGACTCTCGTCGCACGAGGCGGTCTACGTCGGCGACCTCCTCGACATCGATTGCGCGGGAGCCCGCGGCGCCGGCCTCACGCCCTACCTCTACGACCCCTACGACGTCTACCCCGACGTGGAGGAGCAGCGGGTGCGAGCACTGCGCGAGCTCCTGGATCACTTCTGACGCCTGCGCAGCCCGCAGGGCTTGGGCAGGCTCGCCCTCGGCCCTCAGCGCCGGTCGGGCCCGCGCCGTTCCCCTTCGCTGACCGCCGCCAGGGCCTCGCGCATTTCCGCAAGGCCGTACGGCTTCGGCAGGGCGGCGCGGAAGCCGTAGCGGGCCGGATCGAGCATCGCGTCATGGGTCGTGTACCCGCTCGAGACCAGCCCCCGCAGCATGGGGTGGATGGCCCAGAGCTGCTCGAAGAGTTCCCGCGCCCCGAGATCGCCCGGCATCGTGACGTCGAGGATCGCCACCTCGTAGGGCCTGCCGCGCGTGACCGACCGTCGCATCAGGGATAGCGCTTCCTCACTCCCCGCGGCCACGTCGGCGCGGCAGCCGAGTTCCTTCAGCATGCCCGCTCCGGCCCTGCGCACCGCGGCGTCGTCATCGACCAGCAGGACGCGCAGATGGCGGCGCAGCTCCGTGCGCGCCGGGGCCTCGGACGTGGCTGCCACGGCGACTTCTTCCAGGGCCGCAGGCAGGTAGATCGTGAAGATCGTCCCCTGGCCCGTCCTGGACTGCACCGCGATGTGTCCCGCGTGCTGGCGCACGATGCGGCGGGTGGTGGCGAGGCCGAGACCCTGTCCGCCCTGCCGGGTGGTGAAATAGGGGTCGAAGATGCGCGGCAGGTGCTCGGGAGCGACGCCATGGCCCGAATCTGCCACCACCAGGCGCACATAGGGCCCCGGTGGCAGCGGCACCGCCGGGTCCGCTTCGGGCAGCGCGACACTTTCCGCCTGCGCGCGCAACTCGCCGCCGTCGGGCATCGCCGCGACCGCGTTCATCACAAGGTTCTGCAGCACCTGCGCGAGCTCGCCCGCGTCGCCCCGCACCGCCCGGAGGTCATCCGGCGCCAGGATCTCGCTCTTGACGCGCGAGCCGCGCAAGAGGAAGGGGATCACGTCCGCGAGGAGAGGCCCGAGTTCGGTCGGCGCGAAAGCCCTGGCATCACTGCTGCGCACATGCTTCGAGAGCTGGTGGGCAAGATAGGCGGCCCGATCGCAGGCCGCCGTGGCCTCCGCGAGCAGCGGCTCGACATCCTCCTGCCCCGCCGCCTGCTGCGCAAGCGACAGATTGCCGCGGATCACCGTCAGAAGGTTGTTGAAATCGTGGGCGATGCCGGCCGCCAGCTGGTCGAGCGCCTCGAGCTTCTGCGCGCGGAGGAGTTCCTCTTCCGCCTGGCGCAACTCCGTGACGTCCATGACCGTGGCCGTGACCCGAGCCTGCTCGCCCGACGTCCCGAAGACCCCTTGCGCCTGCATCAGCCAGTGCCTGAGGCTCCCGTCCGGCCGGACGACGCGATATTCGAGACGCACCGTCTCGCCGAGCCGGGCCGAGGCCCAGGCCAGTTCGACGCGCCCCAGGTCCTCCGGATGAATGAACATGTGGCGCAGATCGCGCCAGCGCGCAGAAGGTTGCCGCTGCCACTGCAGCAGATCGAGCAGATGCTCGGAGAGCGCCACCTCCCCCGTCCGCACGTCCCACTCGACCCTGCCGAGCCCCGCGAGCCGGTACGCCTCCGCAAGCTCCGTGCGGCTCTCCGCCAGCTTCGTCGCCACCTGCCGCTCCGCGGTGACGTCCCGCGCATGCACAAGGATCGCCCCGATGTCCGCCCGCTGGCGCAGATCCCGCAACAGGATCTCCATCATCAGATACCCGCCGTCGCGATGGCGCACAGGCAGCACCCGGCGCTCGAGCCGGTCCCCCTGCGCCAGGAGACGGCCGATCGCCCTGAGACCCGCGGCCGAATCCGCCAGGACGACGAACTCGAAGCACGAGCGTCCGACCATCTCCTCGGGCTCATAGCCGAGCACGCCGCGCACCTCCGGCGCGACGTGGCGGCAGATGCCCCGCTCGTCCAGCGTCGCGAGGAAGCCGCCGGCGTCGCCGAGCAACGCATCGTAGTACTCCCCAGCGCTCGCCATGCTGCACCTCCCCGCGATCTGCCGCGACCATATTCGGACCCGTGACCGGACAAAATTTGTCTCTGCGAGCACCGACTCCTTCCAGGAATGGGCCGCAGGCGCAGAAGGGACCGCTTGGCCCCTGCCATCGAGGGAAGCGATCCCAACCCAGATCACTGGATGTAGGTCCAGACCTTCCCGCCGTCGGTGGAGCGCAGCAGGCCCGTGGTCGTCTCGAGCAGCACCGTGGACCGTCCCTGCACGGCGATCGCGGAGGCGCCACGAGCCCCGCCGATCTCCAGGACGCGCCAGTCCCGGCCGCCGTCGCGCGTCACCAGGTACCCTGCCTCTCCTGCGTAGCGCTGCAGAGCGAGCAAGCCCGTCCGGTCGGCCGCCATGGCGGTGCCGGGCGTGACGTTTCGCGGCAGACGAGGCAGTCGCAAGAGGGTGCGCCAGCGCCGGCCACCGTCCCGCGTCTCGTAGATGGCGAGCCTCTCCCCGTCCTCCACGTAGGCATAGCCCACGTCGGCGCTCGCGAACGCCGCGGCCCAGGCATAGCCGGCGGGCAGCCGGCCGTACCGGCGCCAGGTGTGGCCTCCGTCCGTGCTGCGCAGGACCTCGCCGCCACTGCGCCGAGGCTCGAGCGCGATGGCCTGGCCACCGCCGAAGAAGCGGGCATAGCTCGGCTGCTCCGGGAGCACCCCACCGTCCGCCCGCCACGTCTTGCCGCCGTCGTCTGTGGTGTAGAGAAGCGCTCCGCCCGCGGCGCTCTGCGCCAAGAGGTAGCCCATGCGGCCGCCCGGGAAGGAGGCGAGCCAGGGCGGATCACCGGGCAAGTCGCCGCGCACGGACCAGGTCCGCCCGCCATCCTGGCTCGAGAGCAGGGCCCCGGCGGCGTCAGCCAGCCCGACGCCGTAGAGGCGTGCCCCCTCGAGCGCCGCGAACGCGCTCGCCGGCACGGCGGCGGGCCAGATGCGGCGCACCCCGCCACGGGGCGTGATGCGGACAAGCGCCGCGCCCGCCGTGCTTCCCGGCGGCACGGAGCCCGCGATGGCATAGGCGACACCGCCGACGGGATCGAGAGCTTCGGCCGTGAATCCGCGGGCGAAGAACTGATGGAAGCTGCTCCCGCCGTCCAAGGTCACGAGAACGCCGCCAGCGCCCGGACCCGCTCCCGGCGAAAGGGTGATCCAGCCCGTCTTTGCGCTCGTGAAGACGGGAGGGCTCGCCCAGCCGGCCTGGATCTGCGCCCCCCAGCGGTAGGCCGTCTGCAGCGTCCGCCACGTGCGGCCGCCATCCTGCGTCTCTTCGAGCCCCGGCAGGCAGCCGCCCATCGTGCAGCCCTGAAGATCCGGCAAGGCCGCGAAGCCGACGCTCGGCGAAAGGAAGTCGAGCGCGAAGGTGCCCGTGTTGCCGACGGAACTCTCGCCCACCGACTGCAATACCCGCCAATGCGCGCCACCGTCCTGCGTGCCGAGGATCGCGGCCCGACAGACGGACTGCGGGCCCTGGCCACGGCACTGCCAGCCGGCGACGTAACCCTGGTTCTCCGAGGGGAAGTCCGCGTAGGCCGGCAGGTAGCCGCCTGTCGCGACGCTCTGCCAGGTGCGCCCGCCATCCCGTGTGAGCTCAAGCGACGAGGCCGAGAACGCCCCGCCCCGCCCAGGCCGGACGGCGATGGCGTAGCCGAAGTCGCTTGTGAGGAAGCGGGGCGGGGCGAAGAAGAGGGCCGCATCGAGCCGCGTCCACGTGCGCCCGCCGTTTGTCGTGCCGAGAAGCCGCCCCGTCTGGCCGGGATTTCCCAGCAGCACCCAGCCGAACTGCGGGCCGAGGAACTGCAGGTCCGAAGGGGAGCCGGGACCGAGGGGGGTCCAGGCGATATCGGCACCACCGTCCGTGGTCCGGCCGAATGCCCCGACGCAGTGCCCAGGGCTCCCGGCGCAGCGTTCGCCTGCGACGTAGCCCCGCTGGACCGTGAGGAAGTCGAGCGCCACGAGGGACCAGGGCTCGGGCCCGATGCGCCCTTCGGTCGTACCGACGATGCGTCCGACCGGCGCGAAGGGGGCCGTGGAGACGCCGCTTCCACAGGCTGCGAGGGACAGGGCCACGGCCGCGAGCGCCGCCGCCGCCACCGCGCTCCGCCGCCGCGGGCCAACGCCCATACACCCTCCTCCTCCCGCTTGGACCGCATACGATGTCGCTAAGTTCCTTGCGCATCGGCCGGGTCCCTCTGGCAATCCGCACCTCTTGCACGGGTCATCCGCACCCGCAGCGCATGAAGTCAGGACCGCCCGGTTACGCCAAGCAGGGCCTGCAGCCGCGGCCGCTCTCTGCTAGAGTTGTCGGGGGGAGTTCTTGCCACCGGCCGGGGCAGTTCTCACAAGGAAAGGAAGACACTTGATGGCGGAGACCCTCAAAGGACTCAACTCCCTGCTCGTGCACGAAGGAGAGGCGCCCGATCCCGTCTCGGGGTCCGTCACGTCGCCGATCTACCAGACCTCGACATTCGCGTTCCCAACCAACCAGAGCATGGCCGACTTCATGAACGAGCAGAAGGAGGGCTACATCTACACGCGCCTCGGCAACCCGAACTTCACCGTCGCCGAGGCGAAGATCGCGAAGCTGGAGGGCGCGGAGAAGGCCCTCATGCTGTCCTCGGGCATGGCGGCGGTCGCGACCGCCCTCATGGCGTTGTGCGGCGCCGGTGACCACCTGATCGCCCACGCCGACATCTATGGCGGCACGTTCGGCCTGCTGCACGATCTCCTGCCGCGCTTCGGCGTCGAGACCACCTTCATGGACCTCAGGGACCCCTCCGCCCTGCGGGGCGCCTTGCGGTCGGAGACCAAGGTCGTGTACCTCGAGACTCCGAGCAACCCGACGCTGCGCCTCGCGGACATCGCGGCCATCGCCGAGATCGCCCACCGAAAGGGCCTGCGGCTGATCGTCGACAACACCTTCGCGACCCCGGTGAACCAGCGGCCGCTCGCCCTCGGCGCCGATGCCGTCGTCCACAGCGGCACGAAGTATCTGAACGGCCACAGTGACGTCATCGCCGGGGCCGTCGCGGGCCCGGCGGAATTCATCCTCGCCTGCAGCGACGTCGCCCGCAAGCTTGGCGGCACCCTGAACGCGTTCGACGCCTGGCTGCTCGGCCGCGGCCTCAAGACGCTCGCTCTCAGGGTGCAGAAGCAGAACGAGAACGGCCAGGCTGTCGCGGAGTATCTCGAAGGCCACCCGGCCATCGCGGAGGTGCTCTATCCCGGCCTCCAGAGCCACCCGCAGCACGAGCTCGCAAAGCGCCAGATGAAGGGCTTTGGCGGCGTTCTGAGCGTGCGCCTGAGGGGCGGCCAGCCGGCCGTCGACCGCTTCCTCGACCGCGTCCAGCTCTTCGGCCGCGCCGTAAGCCTCGGCTCGGTGGAGTCGCTCATCACCCAGCCGGTGGCGGCCGTCCACCGCTTCGTGCCACCGGAGTTCCAAGGCATGGGCGGCATCACCGCCGATCTCGTGCGCATCGCGGTCGGCATCGAGGATGCGGAGGACCTGATCCGGGACCTCGGGCAGGCCCTGGCCTGACGCATCCCGCTCTGCGCAAGGAAGGATGATCCGGCCCTGGACGTCGAGCTCCACCTGAGACCGCTCGGCTCGCTGGAGGCCAGTTTCGCCCGCGACGAACACCTGGCCGAAGGCCAGGAAGCCCAAAGAGCGCGACTCTGGCTGCACGGTCCAAGCCTCGTGCCGGGCATGCGCGACATGCGCCTGCCGGGGGCGGAGGACGCCGTCCGGCACTTCCGCTCCCTCGGCTACGAGGTGCACCTGCGCTCCTCCGGCGGGCGGCTCGTCGTGCTCGACGAGGGCGTCCTGAACGTCGCGATCGCCTACGCGGGCGAAGCTCTGCCCGGCATCGAGCCGGGCTTCCAGCTGATGGCCGGGGTACTGTCGGAAGCGCTCGGCGACCTGGGTCTTGAGCCCGTCGTCGGCGAGGTGGCGGGCAGCATCTGCGCCGGCCGCTACGACCTCTCGATCGGCGGGCGGAAGGTGGCGGGCCTGTCGCAGCGGCGCCGCCGCAACTTCGCTCTGATCCACGCGTTCCTGCTGGTCGAGGGAGACGGCAAGGGCCGGGAGGATCTTGCCGCCTCGTTCTACGGTCTGGCCAGGGCCTCCGCCGAGGAAGGGATCCGACCGGGCACCATGGCAGCCCTGCAGGAATTCCGGCACGACATGACGGTCGGCATGGCGGTCGATGCCCTCATGCGGGTCCTGACCCGGCTCTGATCCGCCCGCCGCGTCTGATCGAACCCGCTTGCAGGGCGCCGCGTGGCGCCCTGCCCTGCTGCCGCGGCAGAGCCGTGGCCGGGATCCGGCGCGAGCCGGCACGAGCTCCCGGAATCCACGGCCTTGGGCAGGATGTCGCGCGCCGATGGCAAAGCCTCTGCGCAATGAGGCGGCGCACCGGCCGGAGGAGGGATCCCAACGCGTAAGTTATGGCCTCTTCTGGTGGCCGGCGGCATGGTGCTCGCCGGATGCGGATCTGGCGGGCCGGGCGTGAAGCCCGCCGGACGCACGCCTTCGCGACATACGGTCGGGAAGTTCCCGCCAGCCGTCGCCATGGTGGCAGGGTCGAGTCGCGTAACCCCCATCGTGCGCATCGCATGGAATGGCGTCCTTCCCTACGGCCAGAGCGTGGGGACGACGAAGCCGCCGAAAGCCTACCGGATCTCGCCGCGCGCAGCCGTCCTGCGTGCCGTGGAGGGCGTCGCCGCGCATTCCGTCGACGTCATCTACATGCAGTCCGTCGGGTTTGCGGGGCAGCTTTCGAACGCTGGAGGAGTGACGAAAGAGCCCTCCGCCTATCTTGTGGAGCTTGTCGGGGCGGACCTGAGCCAGGGTCTGAAGAATGCGGCAGGGCCGCATCCGCCCAAACCGCCCGTCGTGGAGTTCATCATCCTGCTGGTCAATGGCCGGACGGGTACAAGCGAACTGATCGAGTC
Organism: Bacillota bacterium; assembly: GCA_021799275.1. Taxonomy (GTDB): domain Bacteria; phylum Bacillota; class Sulfobacillia; order JAJZYS01; family JAJYTV01; genus JAJZQO01. Next base: position 17,682 of record JAJZAT010000027.1, on the reverse strand, counting down.
CGGCAACGCGCACGAGGCGGATGCGGGTCCTTACATTTCCCGGGCCAGCGCCGAGGCGATCGTGGCGCAGCCCGAGTGGGGAACGACGCCGCCAAAGCTCCTGTCCGCGAAGCTTGAGACCGTCGCCGCCGCCAGCGCGCAACTTGGCTCGCGGGCCGCCGCGCTGACCATACCGAACCATGCCATGGTCTGGGTTCTCACGCTCAAGGGCACCTACAATCCGGCTGCGTGTTTCGTAACCTGCGTGCCCGTGCTGTACGACCAGGTCTACAGCGTCGTCGAGGATGCCATGACAGGCCAGTGGTACGCGTCGGGATACTTCAACGCCCCCCTGACCGGCCACATCTCGCGCGCTGAGGCGACGGCTGCCGCTCTCGAGAAAGCGCAGAGCTTCGGAACGCCGCACGCGCAGGTTCTCGCCGCGACGCTCGAGTCCGTCTCGGCCGCCGATCGCCAGGCCGGGATGCGCGTGACCAGTGCTCCCACGGAGACCGGAACGAAGGTGTGGCTCGTGTGGCTGAAGGGACCTTACCAGCCCGTTTGCAATCCGGCCGGCTCCCCTTGTCCGGCGGTAGCCAATGCGGAATACTTCGTGACCGTCCAGGCGATCACGGCCCAGGTGCTAGGGGTGGGACGCAATCCCGACGCGCCTGGTGCTCCGAAGGAATGACCAGATCCGGCCCAGGCATCAGATCCGGATCCCACCGCGCGGCGACGCTCCGAAGAAGGCACGGCTTCGCCGTGGCGGCCAGCGCTACTGTCCTTGCCAGGTTCCAACCTATGGCATAGGCTGGAATCCGGAGGCTGACCATGCCGAGACGCGCCTTCATCATGGTTCTGGTGGCGCTCTTCCCGCTCGCGGCCGGCTGCGCGACGCATCCCGCCACGGCGGCGCCCTCCGCAAAGCGCCCTGCGGTGGCAAGCCGCGCCTTGGCCTGCCCTACCCCTCGCACCGTCTACCTCTTCAATGCGACGGGCGGCATGGCGAGCCAGGAGAGCATAACCTGGCTTCGCCTTTCCCTCCTGACCCTGCCCCACGCGTCCAATGGACGCATGTTGGAAGCTGTGATCCCGTCCGCCACCACCTGGACTCTCCGTGACCTTCGGGTGGATCTGCGGGACGGCCGGAGGATCTCTTCGTTCATCCAGAATGAAACCCGGAGCAATCCGGCCATGTACAACTACGAGAACCCGAGCGTCGTTGCGGCGGATGTCTGCTTCTCTTCCTGGAACCGCGTCCGGGTGCTGAAACTTTCGGTGGTATCGGGCGAGGCGGCCGACCGCGCCGCGCACCTCACGCGCGGTTTCTACGGCGTCTCCCCGACCACCGTCCGTCCGGGCGGCGCCATCACCCTTCTGCTCCTGCAAGGCAGCAACGACGACGCGCTCTACCTCCACCCGTGGAGCGGCACTGTGCGCTGGTGGGCGGTGCCCTACGGGAAGATCGCCGTCTATCCCGTCGCCATCACGCGCGTCTCGACCGGAACCATGGACATCCTGCGGATCGAGCTGCCGCGGGATCTGCCCAAGGGCCGGTACTTCCTCGCGCTCTTGGGCGAGCAAGAGGTCCAGAACCTCGGTCCCGGCTTCATGAACGGCAACTCGGACGGCGATTTCAGCTTCGAGGTGCGGTAACGCACATCATAGCGAAGGAGCGGGCAGCGCGCCGGTCGCGCCGCCCGCTCCTTCGTTTCGCATATCAGGACGCCAGTTTCTCAACCTTGATGGCGCAGACCTTGTACTCGCCCGTGCCGCTGATCGGATCGACGAGGTGGCTCGTCAGGGCGTTCGACGGACTCCCGGCATGGTGGAAGCTCATCCAGACCATGCCCGGGGGCACCCGGTCCGTGATCTCGATCGCCGTCACGAGCTCGCCGCGCCTCGACGAGACGCGCACGCGGCTGTCGGCCGCAAGGCCAAGAGCCTGGGCGTCCTCGGGGTTGATCCAGGCGTGCTCCTCGCCCCAGAGCGCCATGATGCCCGGCGAGTAGGCGGTCGTGACGTTGTAGTGCTCGCGCACGCGGCCGGTGCTGAGAATGAAGGGGTACTTCTCGTCGGGCAGCTCGCCCGGCGGGATGTGCTCGATCCCCTGGAAGCGGCCCTTGCCGCGGCTGAACTTGCCAACGTGCAGAATCGGCGTCCCGGGGTGGTCCTTCGTCGGGCACGGCCAGTGCAGACCGTCGTGCTCGATCCTCTCGTAGCTGATGCCCGCGTAGGACGGCGTCAGGGCGGCCATCTCGTCGAACACCTCGGACGCGTCCCGGTAGGTCGCCGGCATGCCCATGCGCCTCATGACCTCCGCGACCGTCTGCCAGTCGCTGAGTCCCGCGAGCGGCTCCACCGCCTTGCGCACCCGCTGCACGCGGCGCTCGGTGTTCGTGAAGGTGCCATCGCACTCGGCGAAGCTGCCGCCCGGCAGCACCACGTCGGCGTACTGCGCGGTCTCCGTCAGGAAGATCTCCTGCACGACGAGGAACTCGAGGTGCTCGAGGCCCTGGCGGATGTGGTTCGTGTTCGGGTCGGAGAGGACCGGGTTCTCGCCGAGGATGTACATCGCCTTCAGCTCGCCGCGGTGCGCGGCGTCGAACATCTCCGGGATCTTGAGCCCGATCTCGCCGGAGAGCGGGACGCCCCACGCCTGCTCGAACTTGGCCTGGATCTCGGGGCTCTGCACGTTCTGGTAGCCCGGGTAGACGTTCGGCAGGGCGCCCATGTCGCAGGCTCCCTGGACGTTATTCTGCCCGCGGATCGGGTTGACGCCGGTGCCCGGGCGGCCGAGGTGGCCCGTGAGCATGGCGAGGTTCGCGCAGCTCATGACGTTCATCGTGCCGGAGACGTGCTCCGTGATGCCGAGCGTGTAGTAGAGGGCCGCGCGGTCGGTGGTGGCGTAGAGGCGCGCGACGGCTTCGAGCGTCTCGACCGGCACGCCCGTGATCTCCGCGACACGCTCCGGCGTATAGCGCTCCACGGTGTCGCGGAGTTCCTCGAAGTTCTCGCAGCGCTCCTCGATGAACGCCCGGTCCTCGAGCCCTTCCTGGAGGATGATGTGCATCAGCCCGTTGAGCAGCGCGATATCGGTGCCGGGCCTGAGCTGCAGCCAGTAGTCCGCGAGATCCGCGAGCTCCGTGCGCCGAGGGTCCACGACGATCAGACGCGCACCTTCACGTCGCGCCTTCAGCATCTTGTAGCCGATCACGGGGTGGGCTTCCGTCGTGTTCGTTCCGATCAGGAGCAGAAGCTCCGCCTGGTCGATGTCGGCGATGGGATTGGTCATCGCGCCGCTGCCGAATGTGGTGGCCAGACCGGCCACCGTCGGGGCGTGTCAGGTACGGGCACAATGGTCGATGCTGTTGGTGCCCATCACCCCCCGCGCGAACTTCTGCATGAGATAGTTCGTCTCGTTCGTCGTGCGGGCGGAACTGAGCGCACCGAAGGCCTTGGGCCCGTAGCGGTCCCTCAGGTCCGTGAGCCGACTCGCCACGAGGTCGAGCGCCTCGTCCCAGGACGCCTCCTCGAAGCGGCCCTCGCGTTTGATCAGGGGCTTCGTCAGGCGCCTCTCGCTGTTGATGTAGTCCCAGCCGAAGCGGCCCTTCACGCACATGGCCTGATCGTTGACGGTACCGTCGGTCGAGGTGACGCCGACGACCTTGCCGTCCTTGACGTTCAGGTCGACGGTGCAGCCGACGCCGCAGAAGGAGCAGGTCGTGCGGACCTTCTCCATCTCCCAGGCGCGTCCCTGGCCCTGCATGCCCTTCTCCGTCAGGGCGCCGGTCGGGCAGACAGCGACGCAGTTGCCGCAGAAGATGCAATCGGACTCGACGTACGACGTGTCGCCCCAGGGCGCCGCCTTCGTGTCGAAGCCTCTGAAGGCGAAGCCGAGGACGTTCTTGCCGGTGATCTCCTGGCAGGCGCGCACGCACTTGCCGCAGAGGATGCACTTGTTCGGGTCGCGCACGATGAACGGGTTCGTATCGTCGAGCTCGTAGCGGTGCTCCTCGCCCGCGAACGACAGGCCCTTGCGGACGCCGTAGTCGTAGGCGTATTCGGCGAGCTTGCAGTTCCCCATCTTCTCGCACGTCAGGCAATCGGCCGGGTGGTCGCTCAGCAGAAGTTCGAGCACCGTCCTGCGCGATTCCACGACGCGCGGGCTCTTCGTGCGGACCATCATCTCCGGTGTCACCTTGGTCGTGCACGACGAGCGCAGGTTGCGCATGCCGTCGATCTCCACGACACAGAGGCGGCACGTGCCCACGGCGCCCAGCACGGGGTCGTGGCAGAGCCGCGGCACGTCGATCCCGATCAGCTCTGCGGCCTCGAGGACCGACGTGCCCTCGGGCACCTCGATTCTCTGACCATCGATGGTGACGGGAATGAGATCCACAAGTCTCACGCTCTCTTCCCTGAAGGAAAGCTGACGGCAGGAAGGCCTCCATGCTACGCAAGATGCGCCAAACAGGAGGGCCCGCGTTCGCTGCCCTATCTGACCTTGCATCAGTCGCTCGCACGCAACCACGTCCGTTCGGACCATGTGCGCCGGCCCCGGGCCGGCGATGTCTGGGACCGAAGCCAGATCGCGCTCGTCGTCGGACTGCCTCTTCAGAAGGCGCGTCCGTCGCCTCGTCGCGTGGCGGATTGCACCCTGCCGGCCGGCAGAGCGGACCACGAATAGGCGAATGCACCGCGCACCGAGGTCGGACGTACCTCGTCCCGTCGCCGCGGGCCCGGTCCGCCCTCCGCCCGGGGCCCTCGCCAGTTCTCGCGTCCCTTGCGCCAGACTGCCATGACCTCTGCACCCCGTTCAGCCGGATGACGCATGCGCATGCGCCTGACCAATGGGCACCGCAAGCGCAGCGGACGGACGCCAAAAGCGACGCAGCCAGCAACCTCGCGCCATGGTTCTCCTGGTTGGTTTCATGTGCCACGTGAATCGCAAAACCTCTGTCGTCCAGCGCCCGAACAAGGCCCCATTATTTGGACCGTCCAGAAGCCTGAATGTATATCTGTGAAGCGCTTTGCGCCTCATCATGTAGCTGGAGGTGCATGTGTATGTTCTGGGTATTGGCGATCGCCGCCATCGTTGTCGCGGGAGCAGTCGTCAGCCAGGCACAGGAGGCCCGCCACTCCTAAGCGGGACGCAAGTTTGCAGGGTGCAAGCCCGCCGGGCGACCACTTCTCTCCCTGGCCCGGCGCACCGACGCGACGTCGCACGCACGCGGCCAGATGCCTCTCGCCAAAGGACACGCCGAACATCCCTGCCACGGCTTTCTGACCTACCCGCGGCCCCGCGGCCGTCAGCGGCTTGACCATGGCGGCAAGAGCCCCGTCTCCGGCAAGGAGGCGGGGCTCATCTTTGCTCCCTGCATGCCCTGAACCATGGCCACCACCAAGGTTGTCGCCAGCGGTCGCGAACCAGACTCCGGTGACGTCTCCAGCGTGATGTAAAAAGTACGGGGTCCAGGCTACGATGGAGTTGACTAGACACCCATCGAGGAGGCCCGGACCTTATGCATAGGGTACCACCGTCGGAGCGCATCGGGCAGGCCATTGCGAAGCTGCTTAACCAGGGCATCGAGGGCGACGGCCCGGTCGTCGGCGCGGCCGCTCAAGGCCATGCTGGGTTTGAGAACGCGAAGCCGGCGATGTCCGCTGGCATCGCGGGCACCTCGGACTATCGGAAGAACCCGCGCCGGATCGATGCGGACTGGGTGCGCCGGATCAAGGAGCACCGGCGCTTTGGCTTCGATGCCTTCGGATACCGGCTGGAGGAATGGGAAGCGCAGACCATCCCGGTGCCGTGATCTGGGATACGCGTGGGGACAGCAGTCCTGGATGAAAGCGAGTCGCCGACCAGCCGGAGTTCCGTCGATCTTGTCGCGCGACAGGTGCTTGTGAACCAGCGAACGAAATACCCTCCGCAAGTGCCGGGAAGCGGGGGAGTGCTCATGAAGCTTCGGCAATCCGGCGGCTTCCTGCGCTTCTGGCTCGCAGAGACGAGCTCAGACTTTGGGAGATATGTCAGCACACTGGCCCTCCAGGTGGTCGTTGTGATCACACTGCACGGCAGCGCCCTCGACCTAGGACTCGTCAATGCGGCGAGATGGCTGCCCTATGTGTTCCTTGGTCTTCTCGCGGGTGCACTCGTCGATCGCACGTCCGGAAAGCGCATTCTGATCGCAACCAACGTCATCTCCGGCGTGCTGTTGACCGCCATCTTCGTGCTGGCGGCGCTCGGACGGCTCGACGTCGTCTGGCTCATCGTGCTGATCCTGCTGTTCGGATCCGTCACGCTCTTCCATGATGCCGCTGGTCAGTCGACCCTGCCGCAACTCGTTCCAAAGCCGCTCCTCGTCCATGCGAATGTGCGCCTTGAGCAGAGTACGGCCGCCGCACAGGCCACGGGGCCAGCTATCGCGGGCGCGCTCATCGTCTGGTTCGGGGCGCCCATCGCGCTGCTGGCCGATGCGGCCGCACAGTTCGTGTGCGGTGCACTGACGGCGTCCATACCATACCCGCCTACCACCGACCGCCCGCGGGAGCATGGGATTGGAAAGGCGATCTCGGACGGACTCAGGTGGCTCTACAGCCACCCAGCGCTCCGCTCCCTCGCGCTTAATACGAACGCCTGGTTCCTGTTCCATGCGATGCTGGGTGCGATCCTTGCACCCTTCGTCCTGCGGGACCTTGGCCTGAGCCCGCTGGCTCTCGGGGGGGTCCTGGCTCTTTCCGGCGTCGGTGCCCTCATGGGCACCGCGTCCTCGGCAAGGTTGTCCACCCAGTGGGGCCTCGGTCCGACCATTGGCGCCGCACGCCTGCTTTACGCGCCGAGCCTCGTGCTGCTTGCGCTCGCCTCCCTGGCCGCGCAGCTTGCACCCGACGTGCTCCCGATCCTCCTGGTGGGCGCGGGACAGATTCTCTACGGCCTCGCCATGGGCATCGAGGGACCGCTCGAGATGGCCTATCGGCAGGGGGTGACCCCGGGCGCAATGCTCGGGCGCACCAATGCCACCATGCGCTCGACCAACCGCGCCATGGTGGTCGTGGGCGCGCCGGTGGGCGGAGCGCTTGCCGACGCCTACGGCTTCACGGCGGTGTTCTGGCTCGCAAGCGCTGGGATGGCTCTGGTGGCGGTATGGTACCTCGCCTCGCCGATGTGGCGCGTTCCTCGGGATGCCGGGGAGGCAATGCACCTGGGGGACTGATCTTCGCCCCCGCATTCCCCGCACATCCAACCGTGCCTTCTTTAAGCGGCCTTATTGGAAACTCCGCCCATGCGTAACGCGGTGCGGACTACCTTCGCCTCAACCCCCAGCCGACAAGCAGGAACGAGAAAACCAGAGCCCCGCTGCGTCCGAGGTTCCCTAGCCGCTTCTACAGCACCTCAGAGACATGACCCTAGACTCCCAGGGAGGACTGATTCGCGTGTCCGTCGTCATGCTCAGCGAGCGGGAGATCCGCGGCATCATCGGCTATCGTAAGGCGATCGACCTCGTGCGCCGGGCGTTTGTCCTGCACACCCGCGGCGAGGTGATCCTGCCCGAGGTGATGAACTTCGACTTCAGGGATGTGGCCGGCGAGACCCACGTCAAGGGGGCCCATCTCAAAGGCTCCCCGTACTTCTCGATCAAGGTGGCCTCGGGCTTCTACAAGAATCCCGAGAAGGGACTTCCCGTCGGCTCGGGCATGGTGTCGGTGTTCGACGCGACGACGGGCCAGCTGAGGGCTGTGCTCTTCGACAACGGCTTTCTCACGGACCTGCGTACCGCGGCGTCCGGGGCCGTCGCGACCGACGTGCTCGGCCGCCGCGACGTCCAGTCGGTCGGGGTGCTCGGTTGCGGCATCCAGGCGAGGTACCAGCTCGAGGCCTTGCTCGAGGTGCGCTCGCCGCGCACGGCCAAAGTCTACTGCCGAACGCGCCCGAACGCCGAGGCCTACGCGGCGTGGGCCGGCAAGGCACTCGGACTCGAGGTCATCGTCGCCGACGGGCCTGAGCAGGTGGTGCGGGACGTGGACGTCCTGATCACGACGACGCCGGCGCAGAGCCCCGTCGTGCGTCTTCCGTGGCTGCGGCCCGGCACGCACGTGACGGCGATCGGCTCCGACATGCCGCACAAGCAGGAGCTCGACGCGGACGTCCTGGGACAGGCGGACAGGGTGGCGGTGGACAGCCTCGCGCAGGCGAGCCGCCAGGGCGAGCTGCACCACGCGCTGGACGCAGGCCTCCTGGCCTTGGACGACGTCCACGAGCTCGGCGAGATCGTCGCGGGCCTCTGGCCTGGCCGGGAGCGCCAGGAGGAGATCACCGTCGCGGACCTGACGGGCATCGGGGTACTCGACGCCGCGGTCGCGGGCTACGTGACGCAGGCAGCCATCGCACGCGGCATGGGACGCAGTCTCGAGGTCTGACGCGGGTCGGCGGGTCCACGGAGAAGGCCTGGGGCATCGAGGCTCCACGCCTTCGCGTTGCAGGTCGGGCATGCTCCCCAGACACGTCCATCTGACTCTCAAATTGTGAACAAATGAATTTGTCAACGTCCAGAGGACCGGCAGGATATAGATACCTTCGGGCAGAAATATTATCCCACAGCTGTGGAAAGCGAGGGGTGCGGCTCCGCGGAGCGGGTTAGTGGTTGCCGGCGCGGCCCACGGACCGGCCTCGCCGCAGGCGGCGGACCACAACGGCACATGTCCACCACCCCGGACGGAAACCATAACGCTGCGATCGTTCGAACGCGACAAGAAACATGCGGAGGTGCAGGTTTATGTGGCTCGTCATGACGGTCATCGCTATCGTCGCCCTCGCACTCGTGGTCGGTCAGGCCGAGGACGCCAAGTCCTGAGCAGAAGGCCCACCGGAAACCGGGAGCCCCGCGCCCTTCGAGGGACGCGGGGCTCTTCGCCGCCTACGGGCCATGGCGGCGGTTTATGGCAAGCGCGACGCCTTGCCGGTCAGGGAAGCCAGGCCGCCGAGGCGCATGGCGTCCCGTTCGGGCCGCCGCGTCCATGCACGCTCGAGGCGCCTTCCACGGCAGCGATGCCGGGCCCTGGCGATGGGTCCACAGGTCCTTACGTGTGCCCGAGGACGCCGCACGCGAAACTTTGAGCGAAGGAGGATGATGCAGATGAGTCGACGCAGGCGTCCGCGTCTGATCGAGCGCGGTGAGGAAAACAGGTACGTCGGCTATCCGGCCGCGATGCAGAACATCAACACGCGCGGGTACGCCGACCCGGTGAACGCGTTCACGGCCACGACTCCGCCACGCGGCGTGCAAAACCCCGTCTCGGCGCCCTACCGCGGCACGAACAGCGCCTACCCCGGCGCCACCGGCACGGGCTCGGCGTTCAACGCCGGCACCGACAGCTATGGCGCCTACAACGCCACGCGCGGCGGCCTCGTGAACGCGTACGACGCCACGAGCGGCCGCGCCTACGACGCCACCAACGCGAACGGTGCCTACAACGTCACCGCGAACGCCAACGGGCCGATCAACGAGGCCTACAGCAGCCAGCTCCGGACGGCTGCCAACGGCATCTACGACGAGTACGGCACGGCGGCCGACGCCGTGGATGGCGACGTGTACTAGACCCTACCTCCCGACTTCCGCATACGAGGGCAGGAGCGCCAAGTTCGGCGCTCCTGCCCTCGATCTCTTGACCCAGGATGCAGACGCGGGCTCAGAGCGACTGCTTGGATCCGGTCCCGGCTTGCCGCCGGCGGCGGTCCTCGAGGATCGCGAACACCATGGCGACCAGGAACAGCAGCGCGGCCGGCGTGGCGAACGCGGAGATCGCGATCACGACCAGGACCGACGCGATCAGCAGCATGATCCAGGCCGCCCGCGGCGCGCTCATGGCGAGGATGGCGCCGATGAGACCGACGATCGCCGCCGCGAACGCGAGGAAACCGAGTCCCATGATGAGGTGCGCGTTCGCGACGCCAAAGGCGCTGCCGAGCCCGCCCACGCCCTCGGCGAGAAGAGCCCCGAAGAATCCGAACACCGCGCCAAGGATCCCCAGCACCAACGCCACCACGCGCATGACGCGCCTCCGTCCCCACCGATTGCACGATGCCTGCTGCGGTCTTCTCCCGCCGGGAGCCGGGTCCTGGCTCGTCCGCAGGTCAATCGGCCGGTCCGTCGAGACCCTGCCTACGCGCGCCGCTGCCTCGCATCAGGCCCCGCCATGCGCCGAGCCGCCGACAAGCGGCGGCTCTTCGTCCATTGCGATCGCTTTGTGTCGTGCCAGGCCTACAGGGACGGCGCCGCGCCCGCGGCGAGCGGATAGCAGTACTGCAGGGCCGGGAAGGAACGCCTGAGGGCGATCACGTCCTTGCGGACCAGGTTCGCCGGGCGGCGCCCGTGCAGCACGTCCGCGATGTAGCCCGCGATCGCCTCCATCTCCCCTTCCTGCATGCCCCAGCGCGTGACCTCCGTCGTGCCGATGCGCACACCGCCGGGACGGTCCCAGTCCCTGGGCGTGTCGGAGGGCAGGAGGTTCTTGTTGACGATGATGTTGGCGCCCTCGAGGAGCTGCGCCACCCTGAGGCCACCGCCATGCTCCCTGACGTCGGCGATCGCCTGGTGCGTGCGCGTGAAACCCTTGTGGGCCCCGAGCATCGTGACGCCCTGCGCCTGCAAGGCGGCGGCCAGCGCCTGGGCGTTGCGGACGATCTGGGCCATGTAGGCCTCGCCGAAGGCGAGGAACTCGGCGGCGGCCGCCGCCAGGGCCGCCACGCGGTTGACCTGGTGCGTCGCGGCGAGGGTGGGGAAGATCGCCGTGGTCAGCGGCTCGGTGAGGGACGGGTCGTTCCAGACGATCACGCCGCTCTGCGGGCCGCTGAAGGTCTTGCCGGCCGAACCCGTCAGGACCGCGGCGCCCTCCGCCAGCGGGTCCTGGAACTGGCCGCCGGCGATCAGTCCGAGCTGGTGGGCGCCGTCGAAGAACACGCGTCCGCCCCAGGGCCGGATGATCTCGGCGATCTCGCGCACCGGCAAGGGAAAGAGCGTCATCGACGCCCCGAGCGCCACGAGCGTCGGCCTGAGGCGCCGGGCGGCGTCGGCGAAGGCGTCGACGTCCACCGTGAGCTCCCGCGGATCCGTCGGCACGTCCTCGACCCTCAGGCCCCGCACGCCCGCCGGCCCGTCCGGGCGGTTGCTGGAGTGGCCGCCCACCGGCTGCGTCAGGCTCATCACCGTGTCGCCCGGTCGCGTCATGGCGGTGTAGACCGTGAGGTTCCCGATCATGCTGGCGACCAGGCGGTGATCCGCGTAGTCGGCATGGAACACTTCCTTAAGCAACTCGACGCAGAGCGCCTCGATCTCGTCGATGTGGCGCGTTCCCGCGAACCAGCGCTGTTCCGGGCCGATGTGCCCCTCCGCGGCCCGCTGCCCCACCTCCGCGGACAGGAGCGCCCGCACCGTCGGGCTCATCGGCGCCTCCGGCGCCAGGAGGTTGAGGCATTCCGCGCCGCGCCAGGTGGCATTGCGCACGACGGCTTCCACCACCTCGTCCAGCATCTGCCGCGGCGAGGTCGCCCCATCGATCCGTTCCCGCGCCCAGCCGAGCCGCGTCACGTCGTGGACCTCGATTCTCGTGGCCACAGGCCTCACGCTCCTTGCAGCGAATTTGCGATCAGGCTGCCGAGACTGAGCCAGTTCTCCTCGACCAGACGGGCCACGCCGTCCCCTCCCCGGCCCACCTCCTCGATGATCTGCGCATGCTGGGCCACCGAGGCGCGTCCGCCGAGGGAACTGAACTGCAGCCACTCGAGCCGCCGCACCTTGGGCATCAGTCCCTCGAGGACCGACGCGAGCTCGGCGTTCTGCGCCCGCGCGACGAAGACGCCGTGGAACGCGTCGTCGGCCGCGATGCCAGCCTCGGCGTCACCCGTCCGGAGAGCCCTGAGAAGCGCCTCGTTGGCCGCCTGGAGCGCCGCAGTGTCCACCCTTCGCCACGCCGGCGCGGCCTCGCGCGCGGCGAGCGCGTGCAGCGCCGCGACCACAGGAAACGCCTCCCTGGCCGTCCGCGCCTCCAGCGGCGCGACGACCGTCTGCGAGCGCGCCGCCGTCTGCACGAGCCCCTCCTCCTCCAGCCGCTGCAGCGCCTCCCGAACCGGCGTGCGGCTGAGCCCCATCTGCTCCGCCAGCTCCTGGTCACGCAGGCGCGTTCCCGGAGGCAGCTCCCCGCGGACGATCGCCCGCTGCAGGACACGGTGGGCACGCTCGCGGAGGGACACCTGATCGATCCGTGGCAGGTCAGTCATGCATGTAATATATCACATCCCACGCCCACGGACCGAGCACTGCCTCCAGCCAGATCCGCCCCGACGAACCGCTCCGTTGTGCCTGGCCTGCGCTATGATCTGAATCAGGGTACACCTGGGAGCCGCCTGACGCGCGCTTCCCGCACGTGACCGGACGAAAGGGCGGCAGCCATGGAGTACGTTCGCTTGGGCCACACCGGCCTCGAAGTTTCCCGCATCTGTCTCGGCTGCATGAGTTACGGCCAGCCCGAACGCGGCAACCACTCCTGGTCCCTTAACGAGGAGGAGAGCCGTCCCTTCATCCGCAAGGGTCTCGAGCTCGGCATCAACTTCTTCGACACCGCCAACGTGTACTCGGACGGGACAAGCGAGGAGATCGTCGGACGCGCCCTTCGGGACTTCGCCCACCGCGACGAGATCGTGCTCGCGACCAAGGTGAACGGCCGCATGCATCCGGGCCCGAACGGCCAGGGCCTCTCGCGCAAGGCCATCCTGAGCGAGATCGACCACAGCCTGAGGCGCCTCGGCGTCGACTACGTCGACCTCTACCAGATTCACCGCTGGGACTACCAGACGCCGATCGAGGAGACGCTCGAGGCCCTGAACGACGTCGTGCGGGCGGGCAAGGCCCGCTACATCGGCGCCTCGTCGATGTACGCCTGGCAGTTCATGCAGGCGCTCTCCATCCAGGAGCGGCGCGGCTGGGCGAGGTTCGTCTCGATGCAGAACTACGTGAACCTGCTCTACCGGGAGGAGGAACGGGAGATGCTGCCGCTCTGCGCCTCGCAGGGCATCGGTGTCATCCCCTGGAGCCCCTTGGCGCGCGGTCGCCTCGCCCGCCCCTGGGACGAGACATCGAAGCGCAAGGAGCGGGACCCCTTCGGCGACTCGCTCTACGAGGCGATGGCGGAGGCGGACCGTCAGGTGGTGCCGCGCGTCGCTGACGTGGCGGCCGCGCGCGGCGTGCCGATGGCCCAGATCGCCCTCGCCTGGGTGCTGCAGAAGGCTCCGGTGACGGCGCCGATCGTCGGCGCCACGAAGCTCCGGCACCTGGACGACGCCGTCGCGGCCCTCGACGTCCAGCTCGGCGCGGAAGAGATCGCGCGGCTCGAGGAGCCCTACGTCCCGCACCCGGTGCTCGGATTCCGCTGAGCTCCCGCCAAGGCGCCGCGCGTCCCGCTGGGCGCCCGCGGGCAAGGAGGATGGCCATGGACGTGCGCACGCACGAGATCGAGCTTTCAGGCGGAGTCACCGCGACGGTCGAGGAAGCGGGCGCGGGGCCAGCCTTCTTCCTGCTGCACGCGGGCGTCTCGGACCGGCACATGTGGGACCCCCAGTGGGCGTGGCTCAGGGAGCGCTTCCGGGTGCTGCGCTGGGACTGGCGCGGCCACGGCGACACGCCGCATGTCCCCGGTCCCTTCAGCTACGCGGACGACGTCCTCCGCATCATGGATGCGCTCGGCGTCGAGCAGGGAGCCTGCATGGGCTGTTCCTTCGGCGGCGGCATCGCCCTGCGCATTGCCCTCGATCATCCCGAGCGCGTCGAGAGGCTCGTGCTCGTGGCCTCGAACCTTCCCGGCTACGAGGGCGGCAATCCGCCGCAGGTCGAGGAACTCTTGAGGGCGACCGACGACGCCATCGCGTCCGGCGAATCCCGGCAAGCCCTGGCCCTGATGGAGAGGCTCTGGCTGGTGGGCCCCGGTCGCGATCCTGTCGACGTGGATCCCGGGTACCTCGCGAGAGCCCGCGAGCTCCTCGCGAGAACCGACCGGCCCGAGAACGGCGCCGAGTGTCTCGACGGGAACTGGTCCGCGCTCGAGCGGATCGCCTCGCTGCGGGTCCCGACACTCATCGTCGTCGGCGACGAGGACGTGCCCGAGATCCAGCGGGCCGCGGCCGAAATGCACCGCCTGATCCCCGCTGCCCGCTATGCGGTGATCGAGGGAGCCGCGCACCTGCCGAACCTCGAGCGCACGCAGGCCTTCGACGCCGTCCTCAAGGCGTGGCTGGGCTGAAGGGCCTTCCTCACGCAGCGCAACCTGACGCTCGGACCAGACGTTCTCCTTTGCGACCGCTGCGTCTTCGGCATGACCCACGCCATGCTTCCACTCCCCCGAGAGGACGTGCCAGGATGAAGACCCGCCAAGCCCCCGCCCTGATGGCCGTCCTCGCCGCCTTGACCTTGGCCGGCTGCGGCAGCGTCGCCGTGCAGACGCGCCCGTCCGCCGCCGACGCCACATCCGCGTCCTCTTCCGCCTTCGCTCGCGCCTATCGGTCGGCGCTCGCGAGCTCCCTCCAGGGCATGCCGCCCTCACGCGCCGCCAGCAAGGTGCTGCACGCCCAGCCAAGGCGGTTCGCCCGGGCGATCCAGGCGGCGCTCGAGCAGGATCCCCTGACCACCACCCTTGAGGGCGTCCAGGGCTGGTCCCTCCTCGCGGATCTTCCTGGCCCGCTCGCACTGCCAATCGCCGAGGAGGCCATCGTTCGCTATGGCGTGGCGCCGCCGAGCGGCGTCTCCGTGCCGACCGCCTTCCTGCTCTCCCAGATCCGCCATGGGCCTCCCTGGGCTGTGCGCGCCGCCGTACAGGCCCTCTTCATGAACGGGCACGCGGGCACCGCCCTCGAGCTCGCGGCGCTCGCCGCCATACCGGCGACCGACGCCACCGACGCCCAGGCTGGCTACTACCTCCCTTCGTCGCCCACATGGCTCGCCAGGGTGCTCAAGGACGCCAAGATCACGGATGCCGTCAAGCAGGCGATCCTGGGCGAGACGTACAGCGTCGCACCGGGCTCGTACCCGCTGCTGCTGCGCTACGCGAGCACCGTCCGAGACCCCGCGCTGCAGGAGCAGGCTCTCGTCGTCCTGGCGCAGAACGGCCAGCCGGGCGCTGTGCGGGATCTCGCCGCCTTCACTGACCGGCACCACACCTTTGCGGGCATCGTCTGGCCGGCCTCGCTGATGCTCGCCGTGAAGCAGGCCGACCCGCACGGCTACATCGCCCAGGGCATGGCGGACGTCTCCGCCCTGACCGGCACCCCCTACACCGACGTCCACCGCTGCATCCCCCACCGCCACCAGTGCGGCTTCTATCTCGAAGGACAGGCCCAGTACGACCCCGCGCAGCTGCCGCAGTGGCGGGCCCTTCTGACCCGCCTGCAGGGGCATCCCGGCGCGGACGACATCGCCTACATCATCGGCCGCGAAGAGGAGATCGGGCATCACGACGGCCAGGCGGTGCTGGCCTTCGACCAGGCGCTTGCCCTGCCGGACGGCGGCATGCAGTACGACGCGGCCAGCCGGCTCGTCTGGGTGCTCGACGTCGAGATGACGAGCAAGGGCATCGAGCAGCTGATCCCGGCCGCGCCCAACGGTCTCAGACCCCTGCTCGGCTACGCTCGGGCCGTCCACCTCCTGCGCGAGGGGCGGTACGGCGAGGCCGTCGCGGGCCTCGAGTCCCTGGCGGCGGACCCCCAGGCCCTGACGGATGCGCTGCCGGGCATCTCCTACCAGGCGACCCCGTTCCTCCGCTACTTCGTGGCCTGGCAGCTGCGGGCCGCCGAGCGCCTTGAGACGCTGGCGAAGGCCAAAGGCACGGCCGAAGGCGCCTTCCGCCTCGCGCAGGACAACTTCCAGACCCCGCTCCTCTACTACATGGGTCTTTGGCAGGGCACGCGCGCCGGCTACATCGCGTTCGCAAGCGGCGGCACCTACCCGAGCCCCGCCTGGATGCGCTACCAGGCCCAGTTCAACAACTACGCCGTCGCGGCCAACCTCTACGCCCGGGCGGCACGGCTCGCCGGGAAGAACGCGGCCTTGCGGGCCAGCGATCTCTACGGCGAGGGAGAAAGCCTCGTCGAGCTCTCGGACTACGGCTCCGGCAGCGACCTCTACCCGCCCTACGAGCTCGAGCGGCAGGCCGAGTCCCTCCTGCGGGCCGCAGCCGCCGCCGATCCCCGGAACAGCGTGGCCGGCAAGGCCCTCATGTCCCTCTACTACCTCACGGGCGACAGGACACTTCTGAAGCGGGTGGAGAAGGGCTATCCCGGCACCAGTTCCGCCTACGACGCCAAACTGCGCCTTGAGCCCCGCTACCGCTTCACGGTCCAGCCGCTCGGATCGGCCTCGCTCGACTTCCAGCCGATCTGGACGACGAACCTCCTGTCCCAGGGCGAGCGGGCTGCGCTGCGTTCGATCTCCGGCACAGGCAGTGCCGTGCTCGGCCAGGAGACCCTCCTTCGCGTCGCGCCGAAGCTGCCGCAAGGCGTAGAGCCCACGGTGGTCCGGGTGCGGGAGACGGCCCCCGGCACGCTCCTCGTGCAGTGGGACACCTACGTGCCGTCCGACGTGCCGGGCCTGCAGAAGGTGTACTTCCCCGGTCAGGCCTACGCCCGCGTGTTCGGGGCGTTCACGAAGGTCCGCTTCCAGCAGGTGAACTACGGCTACCTTCCGGGTCTGCAGTAGCGCCTTCAAACCCGACGCCGACCTGACCTCTCAGTAGGAGGCGTCGCCTCTGCGCCCGAACGGCAGCAACATCACCTGGGACACGTGCGCGCGCCCACCGGTCTCGAGCATGTCGCGGATCGCGTCCGCCACCTCCTCCGGCAGCATGGCGCTCGGTTTGAGTCGGCCTGGGAAGCCGTCGAAGTCGGTCTCGACGCTGCCGGGGCAGAGCACGGAGACGCGGATGCCCTGCGGTCCGACCTCCTGCGCGAGCGACTCGCTGAGCCCCATCAGGGCGAACTTCGTCGCGGAGTAGGCCGAGGAGGTCGCGGTGGCACGCACGCCCTGCACGCTCGAGACGTTCAGGATGTGGCCCCGGCCACGCGCCAGCATGTCCGGCAGGAAGGCCTGCGTGATCGCGACAAGGCCAAGGACGTTCACCTCGAGCATCTGGCGCCAGTCCTCGACTCCGAGCTCGAGGAACGCGCCATACCTGCCGACGGCGGCGTTGTTGACGAGCGCGTCGACCGGCCCGAGATCGCGCCGCACCTGCTCCGCGATCTCGGCGGAACGTGCGTGGTCCCGCAGGTCTCCCGCATAGCGGCGCACCTCGGCGCCAAGCGCGCGCACCTCGCCCTCGAGCTCCGCGAGCGCCGCCTCATCGCGCCCCAGGATCGCGACACGCGCATGCGCCCGCCCGAGTTCGAGCGCCGTCGCCCGGCCGATTCCCCTGCTCGCTCCCGTGATCACCACAACCTGGCCGTCCAGAGACACACGCATCGGCTTTCCTCCCAACTTCCTCGTCCAGGAGCCAGGGCGAGGTGTTCCCCGCCCGATCGTCGAAGCATCGAGCAACCTAGGAGAGCGCTGAAAAAGTCCTGACAATTGGTAGGATAAGGTTAAGGAGTTTGAGGTAGCGGTGTCGAAGTAGTCAGCAGTCAGATAGACGAGGATGACTGCGATGCAGGGCCGAACTGATCAG
>JAJZAT010000052.1 GCA_021799275.1 Bacillota bacterium | reverse complement strand
CGGCCCTGCATCGCAGTCATCCTCGTCTATCTGACTGCTGACTACTTCGACACCGCTACCTCAAACTCCTTAACCTTATCCTACCAATTGTCAGGACTTTTTCAGCGCTCTCCTAGGAAAGGAAGAGGAGGCTCCTGAGATCCGCCACATGTGCGGCGATCCCCTGCGGCGAGGCCTCGAGCAGCCGCGCGGGATCGCCGTAGCCGTAGAGCACGGCGATCGCGGCGAGACCATGGTACTTGGCCGCCTCGACATCGACCGGGTGGTCGCCGATCATGGCCGCCACGGCCCGCTCGGCGTCCGCCAGATCATGGAGGGCCAGGGCGAGCACGTCGCGCTTGGTCGAGGTGCGGCCGCTCATGTCGGCGCCGTAGACGCCGGCGAAGTGGCGCCGCAGATCGAAGTGGTCGAGGATGCGCAGGGCGAGCGGGAGCGGCTTCGACGTGGCCACGGCCATGCGTACGCCGCTCTGCTGCAGATCCGCTAGGAGTCGCGGGATCTCTGGAAAGACCTTGTTCTCGAAGATGCCATCCGTCTCAAAGCGCTCACGGTAGTAGCGGACCGCCTGCTCTGCCGTGGCGCGGTCGAGACCGTAGAATTCCTGGAACGATGTGAGGAGCGGCGGGCCGATGAACGGCGTCAGGAGATCGAGGTCGGGAGCGGGGATGCCGAGGCGGAGAAGGGCATATTGGACGGACTTCGTGATGCCCTCCTTCGGGTCCGTGAGCGTGCCGTCGAGGTCCCAGAAGAGCAGAGGGTAGCGTGGCTGCATCGATGTCCTCCCGTCGTCAAGTCTCGGACCATGTCAGGCAGGAAAGCTTCCCGGTTCTTCGCGCGGCGCCGCCGTGAGACCCCCAAGAGGGGAACGCAGCAGCCACACGAGGCCGAGCAGTGCGAAGAGGGCCGCGACCAGCAAAGCGCCGCGCACCGCGAAGGGCCCTGCCAGGAGACCGCCGGCGAAGGCGCCGACCGCGCCCAGGATGTTCCCGAGCAGGCGCTGGGAGCCGCTGACGCGCCCGAGCCAGGAGCCAGGTGTTACGGACTGGCGGAGCACTGCTTCGCCAAACCCGAAGAGCGTCTCGGCGAGATCGCCCACGAGCTGCGCCGCGAGCAGGAAGAGAAAGCCGAGAGCAGGCGAGGCCGGCGCAAGCGGCACCAGCACCGTCAGGACGCCGAAACCGAGGAGTCCGAAGATCGTGGCGCGACCGAGCCCGAGCCTCTGCGCGGCGTACGGCGCCGCGACCCCGCCGAGCAGGGCGCCCACGCCGCCGCCCGTGATCAGCATGCCGATCGCGAAGGCGGTGAGATGGAGGTCACGGAGCGCGTAGAAGGCGTAGAGCGCGTCGAAGATGCCGCCGCAGAGACTGACGAGCGCCGCCGCCACGGCCAGGGGCCGCAGCAGCGGATGGCGCCAGAGGGCGACGAGACCATCCCGCACGGCCAAGGGCACCTGCTGCCGCCTGGAGTCCGGCTCCGGCTCCGGTCTTCTCAGCTGCAGCAGCGTAAACGCCGAGGCGAGGTAGGAGACGGCGTCGCTGAGGATGGTCAGGGGTCCGCCGAGAAACTGGATCAGCACCCCCATGAGCAGGGGGCCTCCCGTCTCCCCGATGGCGCTGGCCACCGAGAGCGAGGCATTGGCCCTCTCAAGCTGGGGACGACCGACGAGACCTGGCAGCCAGGCCTGGTCCGCAACGTCGAAGAGCGTATTGAACGCGGCGACGAGCGAGAAGGCGACGAGCAGCTGCCAGAACTGGATGAGGCCCACAAGCGCCAGCAGGGTGAGCGACGCGAGGACCGCCGCGCGCGCAAGATCCGAGGCGATCAGCACGGGGCGGCGGCGTCGGCGATCTACGAGCACCCCCGCGAGCGGTGCGGCGATCAGGGCCACGACGTACGAGAGGCCGGCCAGCCAACTGAGGTCCTGCGCGGTCGCGTGCAGCATGAGAACCGCGATGATCGGCAGGCCCTCGCGCGTCACACGGGAGCCGAGCTCGCTTACGGTGCGGCCGGCGAGGAAGATGCGGAAGTTCCGCCCTGACACGGGTACGGCAGGAGAATTGGGCATGACGACTCAAGGCTACCACACTCGGGAGCTTGCGGCGCACAACCAACGTTGCCGCGACACGCGTGTCCACGTCGCTGAATGTCGGCTAGAATGGAGACCACTCGGATGGGCGGCTCCGCGGGGGGGGGGAGGACCCATTGCCTTCGCACGTCGCGCTGCTGCGCGGCATCAACGTGAACGGGCAGCGCATGATCCCGATGGCGAACCTGAGGGAGATGGCCGCGGCGCTTGGCCATGGCCGCGTCGAGACCTACATCCAGACGGGGAACCTGCTCTTCGACAGCCCTATGGGGCCGGACGCGGTGCGGCGCCAGCTGGAGCACGCCATCCTGCGGACCTTCGGTTTCGAGGTGGCGGTGGCGGTGCGCACGCCAGGGGAGATCGCGCGGGCCTACGCGGACTGCCCCTACCAGCCGGGGGATGGCGAAGTGGTCTATGTGGCCTTCGCGATCACGCCGCCTGAGACAGCGCGGCTGGCGGCGGCAGCAGCCGTTGGGCCGGGCAGCGGGGACGTCTGCATGGTCACCCCGACCGAGGTTTACGTCCTGTACCGCCGTGGCGTGCACGCATCGCCGCTCTCGAACGCCTACTTCGAACGCGCCTTGGGCGTCCCCATGACGTCGCGCAACCTGCGCACGGTGGCGAAGCTCTCGGACCTCGCCACGCGGCACGCCTCGGGCGGATAGGCCAGAGCGGCGAGGTCCCGACGCTGTCCGGGGAACCGGGGAACCGAGTTGCCGAGAGGCCGACAGGAGGTGCCCGCATGCCGAAGGACATGGCCACGTTCCGCCAGATGAAGGAACGCGGCGAGCCGATCGCGATGCTCACCTGCTACGACTATCCGACGGCCCTGCTCGAGGAGCGCGCAGGCGTCGATGTCCTGCTGGTGGGGGACAGCGTCGGGACGAACGTGCTCGGCTACGCCAGCGAGATCGAGGTGACCTTGGCCGACATCCGCCACCACGCGCAGGCGGTGCGGCGAGGAGTCAGCGAAGGCTATCTGCTCGCGGACCTGCCGTACCGCACCTACGAGGACGAGACGTTGGCCGTCGCGAACGCCCAGGTGCTGCTCGGAAGCGGCGCGGATGGCGTCAAGCTCGAGGGAGTTAGGCCCCGCATCGTCGCCGCCTTGAGCCGGGCCGGGATCGACGTGTGCGCCCATATCGGACTCAGCATGCAGGCGCAGGATCTGGTCCGCGTCAAGGGGAAGACCTTCGACGAGGCCAGGACGATCTACGAGGGCGCCGTGGCCCTGGAGCAGGCGGGAGCCAAGATGATGGTGCTGGAACTTCTGCCCGACGAACTCGCGCAGGCGATTACCCGGCGGCTCAGGATCCCCACGATCGGCATCGGAGCCGGCCCGCACACGGACGGGCAGGTCCTGGTGGTGCAGGACATGCTTGGCGTCACGGCGAGGGCGATGCGGCACGCCCGGATCTACCTGAACCTGCCGGAACTCGCTTCGGCGGCGTTCGCGGCGTACGTGGGAGACGTGCGGCGCAGGACCTTCCCCGCGGACCAGAACTACAGCCACATGCGGGAGGATGATGCCCGCATCATGCGTGGGTGGCTGGACGCGTCGGGCGGGTGAGCGGCAAGCTGCGAAGACATGCGAGAGAGGCGGCCTCGATGAAACCACTGCAGGACGGGATCACCCCTTTTCTCACCTTTCCTCGGGACGCCTGGTCGCCGCTGCGCGCATCGACGCCCCTGACCCTCTCGGAGGAGGACCTGCGGCAGATCCAGGGTCTCAACGAACGTCTCGATCTCGACGAGGTCCAGGACATCTACCTGCCGATCTCCCGCCTTCTCAACCTCTCGGTGGGAGCGGAGCAGGAACTGCACCGGGCGCGGGCCACATTCCTCGGCTCGACGGCGGAGCAGGTCCCGTTCATGATCGGCATCGCGGGCAGCGTCGCCGTGGGCAAGAGCACGACCGCGAGGCTCTTGCAGGCACTCCTATCGCGCTGGCCTGGCCACCCCCGCGTCGATCTCGTGACGACGGACGGTTTCCTCTTCCCGAACCGAATGCTCGAGGAGCGGGGGGCCATGGGCCGCAAGGGCTTCCCCGAGAGCTACGACGTCAGGTCCCTCGTCCGCTTCGTCTCCGATGTGAAGTCCGGCCGGGCGGAGGTGCGCGCGCCCGTCTACTCGCACCTCACCTACGACATCGTGCCCGGCGCCTCGCAGGTGGTGCGCAGCCCCGACATCGTGATCCTGGAAGGGCTCAACATCCTACAGGCCGGATCGCCCGAAGGCAGCCGGCAGCGTGTCTTCGTCTCGGACTTCCTGGACTTCTCGATCTTCGTGGACGCCCACCCCGACGCCGTGCGCAAGTGGTACGTCGAACGGTTTCTTACGCTGCGCGACACCGCGTTCCGCGACCCGAAGTCCTACTTCCACCGCTACGCCGCTCTTTCGGACAGGCAGGCGGCGGAGACCGCCTCGCGCATCTGGCGGGAGATCAACCTCGTGAACCTCAGGGAGAATATCGCGCCGACGCGCGAGCGGGCGCAGCTCATCCTCTGCAAGGGCGAGCACCACCGCGTGCAGGAACTCCGTTTGCGGCGCCTCTAGGGGAGGTCAGGGGAGGGCGCGCCACTCGTCCTCGAGGATCGCGAAAAGGAGCGAATCGCGCCAGGCGCCACGCACGAAGAAGTCGTGGCGGCGCTGACCCTCAAGCCGCATGCCGAGTTTCTCGAGTACCCGGCGCGACGCGGGGTTCTCCGGGTCGCAGGTGGCCTCGATGCGGTGCAGGCCAAGGGTCTTGAAGCCGAACGCGGCCAGGAGGCGAGCGATTTCGGTGCCGAAGCCCTGGCCCCACTGGTCGCGCCGGAGGACATAGCCGAGATCGCCCTGGCGGTGCTCTGGGGAAAGGATGCCGAGCCGCCCGCCGCCGATCACCTCGCCCGAGTCCTTGCGCACGGCGGCCACCTCGTACTGCCTGCGCGGCTCCTGCCTCACATTGGCCGCGACGTGGGCCAGGAACTCCCGCACCTCCCCGGCTCCCTCCGGTCCCCAGGGAAGATGGCGCGTGACTTCGGGGTCTTCCGCGTAACGCAGGACAGCCGCAAGGTCGTCCGCCCGGTACTCGCGCAGGAACACGGTAGGTCCCTCCAGCCGGAACTCCTTCATCGCGAGCCCTCCCGCCGCCGCTTTCGCTGTCCCTTTCCATCAGGCCAGATGTCGGGTAGGGGTTGCAAGAGAAGCCGCGGCCCGCCCGCATCGGAGCGGGCGGGCCGCGGCGGCGGAGGATCTAGAACACCGGCTCCTTGAGGTCCTCGAGCTTCTTGAGTGAATCCTGCTCTACGTCGCGGTGCAGGCTCTGGCCGTGCGCATCCATGGTCACGATGGCCGGGAAGTCCATGACGTCGAGGTGCCACATGGCCTCCGGCACCCCGAACAGGTCGAGGAAGTCGACACCCACGACGTCCTGCACGGCCTTGGCGTAGTACTGGGCGGCGCCGCCAATCGCGCTCAGGTAGACGGCACCGGACTTCTGGAGACCGGCCAGGGTCTTCGGACCCATGCCGCCCTTGCCGATGATCGCGCGCAGGCCGAACTTCTCGATGATGTCGGCCTGGTAGGGCTCCTCACGGGAACTCGTGGTCGGTCCGGCCGCGCCGACATGCCAGCGGCCGTCCTCGTCCTTCAACATGACCGGCCCGCAGTGGTAGATCACGCCGCCCTCGAGGTCGACCGGGGCGTCGTGCTGCATCAGGTACTTGTGCAGCTCGTCGCGGCCGGTATGGATCCTGCCACGCAGCAGAACGACGTCGCCCACGTGGAGGGCGCGCACCTCTTCCTCCTGCAGCGGCACGCTGAGGACCTTCGCCCCCTCGGCGGCGAAGCCGCCCTGCCGCTGCATGGTCTCGGGACGGTCGCGGTAGAGCCAACGCACGATGTCGCCGCTCTCGGGGTCGAGTTCGATGCCGAGGCGCCTGAACGCCCAGCAATTGTAGGCGACCGAGACGAAGAAGCTCGCCGGGATGCGGTTCATCGTCCCGACCTTGCAGCCGAGCAGGGTCGCCTTGCCGCCGAAGCCCATGGTGCCGATCTCGAGTGTGTTGGCCTTGTCGAGTACGTACCGCTCGAGTTCGGCCAACTGCGGGTTCGGATTGACGTCATCGAGATCCCGCAGCAGCTGCTCCTTTGCGAGCTCGTAGCCCGTGGTGCGGTCGGTGCCGATGCCGACGCCGATGAATCCTGCGCTGCAGCCCTGACCCTGCGCCTGCCAGACGGCGTGCAGGATGGCTTTGCGGATGCCGTCGAGGTCGCGGCCAGCCTTACCGAGGCCCTGGATCTCGGTCGGGAGCGAGTACTGGATGCTCTTGTTCTCGCTGCCGCCGCCCTTGAGCATCAGACGGACCTCGAGCTTGTCGCCGCGCGTCTGCTTGAAGTGGACGACGGGTGTGCCGGGTCCGAGGTTGTTGCCGGAGTTCTTGCCGGTGATCGGGTCGACGGAGTTCGGGCGGAGCCTGCCGAGGCGCGTCGCCTCCGCGACCGCCCAGCGGATGTCCTCTTCCATCGTGATCTGGTCGAAGCCAACGGGGCACTCGACGAAGAAGGTCGGCAGGCCGGTGTCCTGGCAGATCGGCGCGACATCCTCCTCCGCCGCGACGATGTTGTCGATGATCGTCCCCAGGGCCAGAGCAGCCCGCGAACCGGCCTCCTCCTCGACGCTCGCGCGCTTGATGGCGCGCCGAACGTCGGGCGGGAGATTCGTGGACGTCTCTGTGACGAGTGCGAGCAGACTTTCCCTCATATTCGACATGCCGCATCTCCTTCCACCGCATGGCTGAACGGAACAGGGCTAAGTCCACTCTACGTGTTCGCGTCGCGCCGCTCGCAGGGCCAATTGGCCATTTGTGCGGGACGAGCGGCGCTGCGCCGGGACGTGGGGCGCATGCAGGGCGGCGACCGGCGTACGACCTGCGGGGGGGAGTCTACGCCCCGGAAAGAGGGATGGCTTGCCGGACTTTTGCGCCCACGAGCTCCTCGCCTGCACGAACTCCTTTCCGGTACCGTGCTGCACACCAAGATTCTGAAGGCCCACCTCGGCGACATCGGAGAACTCAAGATGATCGCCGAGAACGTGCTCAAAGCCAAGAAGGAGTTCATTGAGCGGGTTGCGAGCATTGTGGAGTAGGGGGTGACGGCTTGTCGATCCTGGACACTGCGGCGGGAGTCAAGACCCTGAACGACCGGGAGATCGCCAGGGGCATGCGCGAGGACGCCAACGTCTGCGCGACCACGCTCTGCATGGCGACGCTGGAGGCGTACACGCCGGCCCTGCGGTCCCTCTTCGAGAACCAGATGACCAGGCACTTCCAGGAGCACAAGGTCCTGTGCAACTACATGCACAAGCACGGGTGGCACGATCCGAAGAAGTCGCAGATGGACATGGCGATGGAGGACCTCAGGCTGGCCAAGCAGGTCTGCGACTAGAACACTCCAGCCGCACGAGGTGCTGTGCCGCGGCCCCGGGGCGCCGGTTCGGCCTCTTGCGCGTCGGCAGCTGACAAGGCAGGCACCGCTGGCGGGCGCCGCGAAAAGCTGACCTGAGCAGTTGGGAACAAAGGAGATGCGGATGCAGCCACTCTCAGGTAGGGCGAGATGGTCGGTCCTCGGCGTCACGACGTTTGGCGCATTCATCGCCAACGCCGACGCGACGATCGTGGTGGTAGCGCTCCCGGCGATCCTTACGGGCCTTCGCTCCAACATCGCCACGATGCTCTGGACGCTCACAGGCTACATGCTGGTCAGCACGGTGCTCCTGTTGCCGCTCGGCAGGCTCTCGGACCTGGTCGGCCGCAAGACGCTCTTCCTATGGGGTTTCGTGTTGTTCGCGGCGGGATCCGCGCTTTGCGGCGCCACGGCTTCGGGGCCCGACCTGATCGTCTTCCGCTGTTTGCAGGGTCTGGGCGGCGCCGCGCTCTCCGCCCTCGGCACGCCGATCATCACCGAGGCATTTCCGGCATCGGAACTGGGGCTCGCGCTGGGCATCAACTCGCTCGCGTGGGTGCTGGGCTCGCTGGTGGGACCTGTCGCGGGCGGTATCCTGGTCGCGACGCTCGGCTGGCGTTCGGTCTTCTATGTCACGGTGCCGTTCAGTGTTGTGGCGGCCCTGCTCGGTTGGTTCGTGCTGCCGCGCTCCCAGCGGCGCGCAGCGAAGCTGCAGATGGATTGGCCAGGGCTCGGGTTCTTCACCGTCGCACTGACGCTACTGTTGGTCATCTTCACGGAAGGGCTTGGCTGGGGCTGGCTCTCGTCGCGCGTTCTCGCGCTCGCGGCCGTCGTCCTGGTGAGCACCGCCCTCTTCATCCGCCGGGAACTCACCACCAGCGAGCCGCTCTTCGACCTGCGGCTCTTCGGGATCAAGGCCTTTGGCGCCGCCCAGACGGTCGTCACCTTCGCGAGCATCGGCTTCTTCGCGACGACCTTCCTGCTCACGTTCTACCTCCAGGGCGGACTCGCCCAATCGCCCTTAGGCGTCGTACGACATCAACCTGACTTTTGCTGGCGGGGACGGAGCGTGTAGTTCCAGCCACCTTGGAAGTCGTCGCGGGAGAGGTTGAGGTCAGCCATGGCCTCGTCTGGGACCTTGATACC
>JAJZAT010000051.1 GCA_021799275.1 Bacillota bacterium | reverse complement strand
ACAGCGTAATTCAGGCGGCCAAGAGCCGTGCCCGTGGGTACCGCCGCGTGCAGAACCTTATCAACATGATCTTCATCCTCTTTTATCCGCTTGACCGGCTACTCGCCACTCGTTACGCCAAATAACCACTGAACTCACCAATATGAAGAGATTGGTCGGGGCTGACGGAATGGGACTAGGCAGGATCGCGGAGGGGCCGAGGGGAAGATCTCTCTACGTTCCGCTGGAGGTGACCGGGATGGAAGTCGTCGTTCGCGGACGCGACATCGACCTCACCGCTGCCCTCAAGAATCATGTCACGAAGAAGGTGCGCAAACTCGACAGATTCTTGTCGGGTGCCAGCCAGGCACAGGTCCGCCTGGCGGTCGAGCGTGGCAGGCACATCGCGGAAGTCACGATTCCCGTCGGCGGGTTCATCCTGCGCGGCGAGGTCCGTGGGGAGGATATGTACGCATCGGTGGACCAGGCCGTCCAGAAGCTGGAGCGACAGGCCAAACGCCTGAACCAGCGGCTGCACCGGCACGCGGGCGGCTCGGAGGCCGCGGCCGCGAGCGACGGTGCGCAGGCAGGGGACGCACACCCGGAGGACGGGGACGAAGAAGAGGGCGCGCTCGTGCGCACCAAGACCTTCCCCCGCAAGCCGATGTCGCCGGACGAGGCGATCCTGCAGATGAACCTCGTGAGCCACGATTTCTTCGCCTTCACCAATGCCGAAACCAACCTGATCAATGTCGTCTACCGGCGCGCGGACGGAAACTACGGCCTGCTGGAGCCCGAGAGCTGAGCGGTAAGGGGAGCCGGGGCGGCGAGGCCGCTCCGGCTTCCTTTCGCGCCGCGGGCCCCAAACGACAGCATTCGAGCGCGGTCGCGATTGCGGCCTGGTCACAGGCGATGGTACACTAACGCATAGCGCCCTTAGGGGCGCGATGTTCTGCGTTTGCTGCGTAGGGAGGTTCCAAGGGTGCTCAAGCTGGTACAGAACGTGCTGACCGGCAATTTTAACGAGCGCGAGATCCGTCGTGCGCGGCAACTAACGGAACGGATCAACGCGCTTGGTCCGGACATGGAGAAGTTGAGCGATGACGAGCTGCGCGCGCGCACGGACGAATTCCGCCAGCGCCTGGCGCAGGGGGAGAGTCTCGACGAGATTCTGGTCGACGCGTTTGCGACGGTGCGGGAAGCCGCCATGCGAACCATCGGCCAGCGCCCGTACGACGTGCAGCTGGTCGGCGGCGTGGTGCTCCACGAGGGACGCATCGCCGAGATGAAGACCGGCGAAGGCAAGACGCTCGTCGCGGTGCTGCCGGCCTATCTGAACGCTCTCACCGGCAAGGGCGTCCACATCGTCACCGTGAACGATTACCTGGCCCGCCGCGACAGCGAGTGGATGGGCCAGATCTACCGTTTCCTCGGCCTCTCCGTCGGACTGATCGTGCACGACCTCGACCAGGCGCAGCGCAAGGAGTCCTACGCGGCCGACATCACGTACGGCACGAACAACGAGTTCGGCTTCGACTACCTGCGCGACAACATGGTCGGGACCGTGGAAGAAATGGTCCAGCGCGGGTTCAACTACTGCATCGTCGACGAAGTGGACTCGATCCTGATCGACGAGGCAAGGACCCCGCTGATCATCTCCGGTCCAGGCACGCAGTCGAACGAGCTCTACTACCGGTTTGCGGACGTCGTGCGCAAGCTCGAGTCCGGCCGCGACTACACGGTGGACGAGAAGGCGAACACCGTGGCGCCGACGGAGGAGGGCGTGGAACGCGTCGAGCGCCTCCTGGGGGTGGAGAACCTCTACGCTTCGGCCGACACCGACCTCTCGCACTACCTGATGCAGGCCCTGCGCGCAAAGGCGCTGATGAAGCTTGACAAGGACTACATCGTCAAGGACGGCGAGGTCGTCATCGTCGACGAGTTCACCGGGCGCATGATGTTCGGCCGGCGTTACTCGGACGGGCTCCACCAGGCGATCGAGGCCAAGGAAGGCGTCAAGATCCAGGAGGAGAACCAGACCCTCGCCACGATCACGTTCCAGAACTACTTCCGCATGTACGAGAAGCTCGCCGGCATGACCGGTACGGCCGCGACCGAGGAAGAGGAGTTCCGCAAGATCTACCACCTCGACGTCGTCGTGGTGCCGACCCACAAGCCGATGATCCGCGACGACATGCCGGATCTCGTGTACAAGACGGAAGAGGGCAAGTTCAAGGCGGTGGTGGAGGATATCGTGCAGCGCCACTCCACCGGGCAGCCGGTGTTGGTGGGCACGATCTCGATCGAGAAGTCCGAAATGCTCTCGCGCATGCTCGAAAAGCGCGGCATCGCGCACCAGGTGCTGAACGCCAAGCACCATGAGCGCGAGGCGCAGATCGTCGCCGAGGCCGGCCAGATGGCCACCGTCACCATTGCGACCAACATGGCCGGTCGCGGCACCGACATCGTGCTGGGCAAGGGCGTCGCGGCTGTGGGCGGCCTGCACATCCTCGGCACCGAACGCCACGAGTCCCGCCGCATCGACAACCAGCTGCGCGGCCGTTCCGGCCGCCAGGGCGATCCTGGGTCGTCGCAGTTCTACATCTCGCTCGAAGACGACCTGATGCGGATCTTCGGTTCCGACCGCATGCAGAGCCTGATGGGCCGCCTCGGCATGGACGACGAGCAGCCGATCGAGAGCCCGATGCTGACGAGGGCGATCGAGAACGCCCAGCGCAAGGTGGAGAGCCGCAACTTCGATCTGCGCAAGCACGTGCTCGAGTACGACGACGTCATGAACCTGCAGCGTCACGTGATCTACACCGAGCGCCGCCGCATCCTCGAGGGCGAGGACCTGCGCGAGCAGGTGTTCGAGTTCCTCGAGAAGTCGGTCGACAATGTGGTCGCGCGCTTCTGCGCGGAAGGCGTCCACCCCGACGAGTGGAACCGCGCGGGACTTGTGCAGTTCGCGGAGCAGATCTTCCTCGACCCGGGTCAGCTTGACCCGCAGGAACTCGATGGCCAGAGCAAGGACATGATCCGCACCATCGTGCTCGACGAGGCCCAGAAGAGCTACGAGCGTCGCGAGACGCTGGTCGGGCCTGAGGTGATGCGCCAGCTCGAGCGCATGTTCCTCCTGCACAGCCTCGACGAGAAGTGGGTCATGCACCTCGACGCCATGGACGACCTCCGCGAGGGCATCAACCTGCGCGCTTACGGCCAGCGCGATCCGCTGGTCGAGTACAAGCGCGAGGCCTACGAGATGTTCCAGGACATGACCGACGCGATCCAGGAAGACGCGGTGCGCATGATCTGCAAGGTGCAGATCGTCCAGGAGGCCCCGCCGCCCCCGCCGCCGCCGCCCATCTTCCTGCCGACCGCCCTGCTCGCGGCAGGCGGAAGCGAGGAGTCCCACACGCCACACCACAACGGCGGCAAGACGGTCGGACGCAACGACCCATGCCCGTGCGGCTCGGGCAAGAAGTACAAGCACTGCCACGGCAGGAACGCTTCCTAAGACGGAGGAATCACGTGCACGACGAACTGACGGAGCTTCACGAACGAATCCTCGCTCTTAGGGGGTCTCTTTGACTCCGAGAGCCGAAGGCGGGAGATCGAGCGGCTGAGCCGTGAGATGGAGTCGCCTGACCTCTGGCAGGACCAGCGGCGGGCACAGGACGTCGGCCGCAAGCTGAAGCAGCTGCAAGGACCGCTGGAGGTCGTCGAGCGCATGGACCGCGAATTGCGCGACCTCCTGGTCCTGGACGAGCTTGCCGCGTCCGAGGCGGACGAGGGCACGGCCGAAGAGGTGCGCCGCGACTTCGATCGCCTTGCCGGCGAGGTGGCCGGGCTAGAGCTCCGGGAGCTTCTGCGCGGCAAGTACGACACCATGGACGCGATCGTGACACTGCACGCCGGCGCCGGCGGCACCGAGGCCCAGGACTGGGTCCAGATGCTCTGGCGCATGTACCAGCGCTGGGCCGAGTCCCGCGGCTACCAGGTGGAGATCCTCGACATCCTGCCGGGCGAGGAGGCGGGCGTCAAGAGCGTTGCCTTCGAGGTGCGCGGCGAGTACGCCTACGGCTACCTTCGCGTGGAGAAGGGCGTGCACCGCCTCGTGCGCATCTCGCCGTTCGACGCAAGCGGCCGACGACACACCTCTTTCGCGTCGGCGGACGTGCTGCCGGCGCTTTCGGACGACGACGAATCGATCCAGATCAATCCCGAGGACCTCAAAGTGGACACCTACCGCTCCAGCGGGGCCGGCGGCCAGCACGTCAACAAGACGGAGTCGGCCGTGCGCATCACGCACCTTCCGACCGGTATCGTGGTGGCCTGTCAGACGGAGCGCTCCCAGCACTCCAACCGCGAGACGGCGATGCACATGCTGCGCGCGCGCCTACTTGAGCTGAAAGAGGAGCAGGAGCGCCAGGAGGTCGCCGACCTGCGCGGTGACCAGGGGCAGATCGCCTGGGGCAACCAGATCCGCAGCTATGTGTTCCAGCCGTATACGCTCGTCAAGGACCACCGCACGGGGTTCGAGATGGGCAATGCGCTGGCCGTGATGGACGGCGAGCTCGACGGCTTCATCGAAGCCTATCTGCGCCAGCAGGCCCAGCACGCGGTCTGACCTGGCGAGGATTCCCGGCGGGCTTGTCGAAGAGCCTCCTGGAGTGCGTGTTTTCGGAGCCTTCAGCACCCCGGGAGGTCTTTTCATGCGCCGTATCGCTCTGCTCGTGGTCGCCGCTCTCGGTGTGCTCGGCGTGGGCTTCTGGTTCGGGCAGGCGTCGGCGCAGACGGGCGCGGCACCGGGCAGTGCGCAGGACCCCCTGGTCTCGGTCAGTTATGTGACGCAGGCAATTTCCTCGGCCCTGCAGGGTCAGGTGCCGTCGCTGGTCAGCCAGGGCATCCAGTCGGCCTTACCGGGAGTCGTCACGCCGCTTGTGCAGTCCACCGTGCAGACGGACGTGCAGGCCGCCGTGAAAAACCTGCCGACGGGCGGCAGCGAGAGTGTCGCGGTCGTCTCCGTCCCGCCGGGGCAAG
Organism: Bacillota bacterium; assembly: GCA_021799275.1. GTDB lineage: Bacteria > Bacillota > Sulfobacillia > JAJZYS01 > JAJYTV01 > JAJZQO01. Next base: position 3,898 of record JAJZAT010000051.1, on the reverse strand, counting down.
AACTCCTGGCCGACCAGGGGACGGAGTTCGTCTTGCGTGGCGGTTCGGCCGTCGTCCAGCTGGCGCCGTCGTCGGCCGGCGGATTCGCGGACCTCACCTCCGGTGAGAACCTCGCGCAGGGCGCGACGGTGCCGCAGAACCAGCTGCTTCTGGCCGCGCGCACCGACGGACGTGGCATCCTACCCGTGGGCAAGGCGCGCATCCTGGTCCTGGTCATCGGCCAATACACGGTGCAGGCCGCGCCGGCGCAATAGGGGGAACCGCGATGCCGAAGGTCCGCGACATCCTGGGCACGGCCATCGGTACCCTGATCACGGCAGCGGGCCTCAACTTCTTCCTCATCCCGAACCGCATGAACGACGGCGGCCTCACGGGTCTCGCCGTCGTCCTTCACTATTTGCTCGGCTGGCCTGTCGGCGTGCTTGTGTTCGTGCTCAACGTGCCGCTGCTGATGGCGGTAACCTACTTCATCGGCGTCCCCTTCGTGGCGAGGACGCTCATAGGTGTCACGCTGCTCTCGGTCTGGCTCTCAGTCCTGCCGACCCATGCCGTCACCCACGACCTTCTGCTCGCGACGCTCTACGGCGGAGTGCTCTCGGGCACCGGCCTCGGCATCGTTTTCCGCGGGGGCGGCTCCACCGGTGGCACGGATCTCGTGGCGCGCCTTTTGCGCCATTTCGTCAACCTCAGCATGGGGTCCGGCCTCCTGGGCACGGACTTCTTCGTCATCGCCCTGACCGCGGTCTTCTTCGGCCTGCGCCTCGGCATGTATTCCGCCGTCGCCCTCTTCGTGGGTACGCGCGTGGTCGATCTCATCCAGGAGGGGCTCGACTTCCGCAAGGCGGTGCTGGTGATTTCCGAGCACGGCGACACGATCAAGCAGCAGGTCTTCAAGCAGCTGGGCAGGGGCGTGACCGAACTTCAGGGCCGCGGTGGCTACACCCAGGTGGAGCGGCCCGTGCTGCTTGTCGTCGTGTCGCGCAGCGAGGTGCAGGAGGTCAAGGACATCGTGTACCACGCGGACCCGAACGCCTTCCTGATCATCTCGACCGTGCATGAGGTGCTAGGGGAAGGATTCAAGGAGCTCGAGGCGCGCAGACGCCCTGGATTGCACCGTTCGAGCTGACAACTTACGTCGTGACAAGAAATGCCGATCCTGATTCGGCAGGAACCGACCTCAGGCAGTCGAAGAGCGAGGGTGTACAGGCTGTCTGGGTAGGTGTGTCAGTTTAAATGATCAGCATGCGAAGAGTGACGAAGGAGTATCCCAACAGCGTCATCGCGCTGCAGGATGTCGACCTCGAAATCGGCAAGGGCGAATTCGTCTTCCTCGTGGGTCCCAGCGGCGCCGGCAAGACGACGCTCCTGCGCCTCTTGTTCCGCGAGGAGGTACCCACGAGCGGGTCCGTCATTGTCAATGGGCACGACGTGGGGCGCATGCGCCCGCGCCAGATTCCGTTTCTGCGCCGCCAGATCGGTGTGGTCTTCCAGGACTTTCGCCTGCTGCCGCAGCGCAACGTGCACGAGAACATCGCCTTCGCTTTGCGCGTGATCGAGGCCCACCCCCGCGAGATCAAGCGCAGGGTGGCCCAGGTCCTCGAACTCGTGGGACTCAGCGACCGGGGCCACGCCCTGCCGGCGCAGCTCTCGGGAGGCGAGCAGCAGCGCGTCGCCTTGGCCCGCGCCATGGTCGGCCGACCGGTCATGCTGCTGGCCGACGAGCCGACGGGCAACCTCGATCCCCAAAACGCCGAGGACATGGTGCGGATCATGCTCGAGATCAACCGGCTCGGCACCACCGTGGTGATGGCGACGCACGCCGCGCACCTCGTCAACCGCGCTCGCCAGCGCGTGGTCGCCATGGAGGGCGGCATGATCCAGCGCGACGAGCTGGCTGCCTCGTACCACGTGGAGGTGAACCGATGAGGTTGCGCACCTGGGTGTTCTGCCTGAACGAGGCGAACCAGAACCTTCTGCGCAATCCCGTGCTTGCGATCGCCTCCGTTACCACCACCGCCATTTCGCTGCTCGTGCTCGGCGTCTTTCTGTTGCTGACCGTCAACGTGAACGCGATCGCCACGTCGGTCGAGAGTCAAGTCGCGGTGCGGGCCTTCTTCGCGAAGAACGTGCCCCAAAGCCAGGAGACCGCGGAACTGCAGACGGTACGAAGCTGGAGCCAGGTGCGCACGGCCACGCTCGTGACCAAGGCGCAGGCGCTCGCGGAGCTCAAGAAGGAATTCGGGGACCAGGCCAAGGTGCTCGACAGCCTGGGCACGGCCAACCCGCTTGAAGACTCGCTTTCGGTCGCGGTGCAGAAGCCGCAGGACGTGAAGGCCGTTGCGACCCGCCTCTCGCACCTGTCGGGCGTCGTGCACACCACCTACCAGAGCGCCGTCGTTTCGCGCCTCTTCGCGCTGATCAACGACATTCGCGTCGTCGGCCTCGTGATCGGCATCCTGCTGTTGATCGGCTCGCTTTTGGTGATCACCAACGCCATCCGGCTGGGCATGGCGGCCAGACGCCGGGAGGTGGCCATCATGCGCCTCGTCGGCGCCACCGAATCGCTTGTGCACTGGCCGTTCATCCTCGAAGGCCTGATCCTGGGCGGCATTGGCGCCATCGTCGCATCGGGCCTCGCCTACTGGAGCTACGTCGCCGCGTACCATAGCGCCGTGCGTTCCCTGCCCTTCCTGCCGCTCGTATCTCCCAGCCCCGTGGCGAGGGATATCGCCCTCCTGCTGCTCGTGCTCGGGATCCTCCTCGGCGCCGTAGGCTTCAGGATCTCGGTCAGGAGGCTCGCGCGCGTATGAGACGCAGGCAGTCGGTGGCGGTGGCCGTGCTGACTGCCGCCGCCCTTGTCGCAGGCGCCGTCGGAGCGGCCCAGCCCGCTCGGGCGATCACCCTCAAGGAGGCCCAGGCGCAGCTCAAGGCCCTGCAACAGCGCCTCGCGAACGACAAGGCGGTGCTTGCCCAGACGCAGACATCCCTTGCCCAGAAGCGGCAGACGATCGTGGCGATGCATCAAAGCCTCGACCGCACCACGAAGCAGCTTGACCAGGCCCTGAACTGGGAGGCCACGCTCACACGCCGCCTCACGCACAAGCAGCAGGAGATCGCAACGACACGGCGTCAGCTCAGCCACGATCAGGCGACACTTTCCGGCGCCTTGGTGGCGATCGAGCAGGAGGGGCCCGGCGGATACCTCAACGTGGTGTTCGGCGCCCAGTCCTTCAGCGACTTCGAGGCCCGCGTCGGGCTCCTCAGCCAGATCATCAGCGCAGACGTCGCCGTGCTGGGCGACGTGCAGAAGGCCGAAACCAATCTCGAGCAGGAGCAAAACGCGCTCGCCTCTGCCCGTCGGCAGTATGCGGCGGCTGCGGACGTGCAGCGGCAGGCCAAGTCGGCGCTCAGCCAGCAGCTCACCTACCAGCGGGACGCGATCGCCGCCCTCGACGAGACCTACGCCCAGCAGCAGTCGACCGTCCATTCCGACGAGGGCAGTTCCGCCGAGATCGAGCAGATCATCCAGAGCCTCGCGAGCCACGGCACCGGCAGTGGCATCAACGGCATTCACTTCATCTGGCCCGTCGTCGGTCCGATCACGTCGCCGTTCGGCTACCGGGTCGACCCGGTGACGCACCAGTACGCCCTGCACAGCGGCATCGACATCGGCGTCCCGATGGGTACGCCGATTCATGCGTCCGCCAGCGGCAAGGTGATCGTGGCGCAGTGGCTGAACGGATACGGCTACACGATCATCATCGACGACGGCGGCGGCATTGCGAACCTCTACGCCCATCAGGAGCGGTTCGCCGTATCGGTCGGGCAGGAGGTGCAGCAGGGCCAGGTGATCGGCTACGCCGGCATGACCGGCTGGGCCACAGGCCCCCATGTGCAT
>JAJZAT010000026.1 GCA_021799275.1 Bacillota bacterium | reverse complement strand
ACCGTCCGCTCCGCAATGCACCTCGCGTTGCACTCATCAGGCGGGATGCCCAAGATGCTGCCTAGATTGGGTTAGCGCACCACCACAGATATGCACCGCACCCTTGGTCACGTCTGCGGGCAGGCCGATCCCTGCTGCCGCTTTATAATCGAAGATCACCACAGCGAAGAAGGGAGGCCAGTGGGTGATGACCGCCAAATAGAAGAGAACAATCAGAGCTCCGGCCAGGAGCCGTGACGCAACAAAATCTTAACTTGTGTCCTTGCGCCGCGCCCTTTAGCGTCCAAGACAGCAGGGTTCGACTTCCTGCACTCCTCCATTGGGGGCAGATCATGAAACCTCTCATCTACTTCATCTGCACCGGAAACTCCGCCCGCAGCCAGATGGCGGAAGGGTTCGCGCGCCAGCTGCTCAGCGACCGGTTCGAGATCCTGAGCGGCGGCCTCGAGCCCTCCAGCCTGCATCCGCTGGCGGTTCGGGTGATGGCCGAGGCCGGGGTGGATATCTCGCGCCAGTACAGCAAGCCGATCGACGTCGATCGGCTGCGCACAGCCGATATGGCCGTGACGCTCTGCGGCGACGCCGAGGAGCGTTGCCCTGTCACCCCGCCTGAAGTGCGGCGGCTGCACTGGGGACTGCCGGACCCGGCACGGGCCCAGGGCGGAAGAGAAGCGCGCCTGCAGATCTTCAGGCAGGTGCGCGACGAGATCGCAGCGAGGCTGCAAAGTCTGGCCGAAAGCCTCTAGGGCGGATCGGGCGGCGCCAGCGAAACAAGGCCCAGGCGCGCCGCGAGCACGAGCGCCTGCGCCCTGTTCTGCGCGCCGAGCTTCGCATAGATGCGGCCGACGTGCACCTTCACCGTCTTTTCGGCGATGGCGAGGTGCCGGGAAATTTCCTGGTTGTCGCAGCCTTCGGAGATCAAGGCCAGAACCTCCATCTCGCGGCCAGTAAGCGCTTCGCCGGTCGGCAAGCGCCTATCCCCGTGCCGCGATGCCGCCTTGAGGGCCTCCTCGTCCAGTACGGACCGCCCTCCCGCCACTTGTCGTACAGCGGCCAGCAGATCCTCAGGCGCCACGGTCTTGGCAAGGTAGCCTGCCGCGCCTGCGGCGAGCGCCCCGAGAACCCGCTCGGGTTCCGCAAACGACGTCAGCACAAGAATCCTGCTCTCGGGCGAGGCTTCTCGGATCGCCCCCACCGCACCGGCCCCCTTAGCGCCAGGCAGCACGAGGTCGAGCAGGACGACGTCCGGGCGAAGCCTCATGGCCATCTCCGAGGCGCTTTCCACGTCACCCGCCTCGCCCACCAGGCTGAGGTCCTCCGCGAGGCCGAGAAACGCGGCAAGTCCCTCCCGCACCATGGGATGGTCATCGACGATCATCACACGAATCGCGCCCTCGTTCACCGCCCGTCACCTCCCCGCGCGGGCAGCCTCAGCTCCACCGTCACACCGCGTCCTCTTGGACCGCTGATGTTGAGTCCGGCGCCCACCGCGTCGGCCCTTGCCCGCATCGACGCAAGGCCGGCACCGGGGCCAGGCTCCGGGGGTAGACCTTGCCCGTCGTCTCGCACCTTGAGCACGATGGCGCCCTGGCGCTCGCCAAGGCTGAGGTGGATGCGCGACGCTCCGGCGTGCCGCACGGCGTTGTGCAGGGCCTCCTGCGCCACCCGCAGGATGGCCTGCGCGGAAGTCGGCGGGATCTCCGGGATGGCCCCGATACGCGCCGAGACCTTCGGCCCGCTGCCGACCGAGAAGGCGTGGACGAGGTCCCGCAGGGCCGCGCCCAGGTCTCTCGGGGCCTGCCAGAGCAGCGTGTGCGCCAGGGTGCGCAGTTCGGCCTGCGCGGTGCGGAGCTGCTGTTCGGCGGCCGCAAGCTGCGCCTCGGAGTTCAAGGGCCTGTCCGCCGTCGCCAGACGCGCGGTGCGCAAGTTCAGGATGGCGGCGAAGAGCCGCTGGCTCACGGCGTCGTGCAGATCCGCGGCGATACGCTGGCGTTCTTCGATGACCGCGCCGCGGCGCAGTTCCTCCTGCCGCCGTGCGGCGGCAAGCACGCTGCGCAGCAGAGCTAGGTACGCCTCCTGCACCGACAGGTCCACGGGCTCGAACTGACACTCCCCGGTCTCCGCCTGCAGGTACTCGGATGCCGAAATCTGGTACCTAACCACGGCGCCGCTGCCAGGGAAGAGGCGAGGGCCCGCGTTCTCCGGATCCCGCGCGGCCGACAGCTGGAGATCGCGCGAGGCCGCCGCCAGAACCCCGCCATGTGCTTGGACGATGGCGATCGCGGGGATGCCAAGGCGATCGACGCCCAGCGTGGCGGCGAGACGCAGGATCGCGCCGGGTTCGCTCTCCGCCGTGAGGGCCGTCGCCACCTCCGCGAGCGCGGCCAGCTGCCCGGCCCGGCGCTCCGCGGCCGCCTGGGACTCAGCGCGGCCGAGCGCCACGGCGAACTGGCTGCCGACCGCGGACAGGAGCGCGAGCGACTCCTCATCGAAGTGCGTCCGCCCTGGGGCCGCCACGTTGAGGATGCCGAGCGTGTGCTCGCCACGGCGCAACGGCACGCTGGCGTGCAGCACGAGGCCCTGCTTGTCCCCCTTCGCGTCGCGCAGGCGAGAGCAGGTCACCATGTTGACGGCCTGCGGCAACTGGCCGGCGTGTAAGCGGCGCTGGCACTCGCAGCCCTGCTCCTCGAGCGCGGCCTGGTCGTCCCTCGCCAAGGCGGGCGGCAGGCCGGTGGCGGCGATCTTGACGAAGTCGCCGCGCTCGGGCCGGTAGCGGAACGCCCAGGCCGTACGCAGGCCGAGCAGCTGCTCGAGTTGCGGCAGGAGAGCCGCGATCGCCGCTTCCGCGTCCAGCGTCTCGTTGAGTGCCTCCGCCACGCGCCTGAGCGCTTCGCTTCGCCCAAGGGGCGTCGTCGCCACACCGTCACCTCCCCTCTGCAGAGTACCGCATCAGGCCTCGGGTCCGCCCGGCAGGATGAGGTGCACGTCACCGAACTCGTGCCAGAGATAGTCCCGTTCGATCGCGGCCTCGTAGGCGAGCCACAGATGTTCCGGCGGCGCGAAGGCCTCAAGCATGGCGAGATGGGAGCTCCGCGGCGTGTGCAGGCCGGTGAGGAGTCCGTCGATCAGGCGCACGTCGGTGCCCGGGCGCACCACGGCTCCAGCGAGTCCGCGACCCGCGGCGAGCGTTCCGCCGCGGGTCGCGCTGACGATGGCGCGCACCACCGTCGTCCCGACCGCGATCACCCTGCCGCCGGACGCCCTCGTCTCCAGGATGGCCCGCACCGTGGCGGCAGGCAGCCGATAGAACTCCGGTGGCAGGTAATGCTGGGTGAGGGACCCGGCCACCTCCTCGCTCGAAAGGCCGCAGTGCAGGGTGAGGGCGACGACTCGGACGCCGTGCCTGCGTAGGGCCGCCAGCGTGCCCTGGCTGAAGGGACGCGCAGCCGAGGGCATCTCCGCCGATCCCGGCGGTCCCGCGAAGACGGTCTGGTAGAACTCGATCGGCCATGCGCGCGGCACGTAGGCGTAGCGGATCGGCTGGCCGCTCTCCACCAACCATGGAAGAAGACTGCGAGACCCGTCGACCGCCGCCACGACCTGCCGCGATGTGGCGCTGGCCCTGCGCATGACCTTGAGACCGAGCCGATCTCCCTGGCCACGCGCGAGTGAGAGCCGCTCGCCCGCCGCGGGCACGCGCTCGGCGGGCTGGAGCCCGTCCGCACCGCGCGCCTCGAGCCGGTACAATCCGGCGCCGAGTCGCTGGGCGACGTGCAAGCGGAGCGGCCGCCCTGCGGCGTCCAGGGCCGGCAGGCTCGCCGGCAGCGTTGCGGACCGGTTGACGACCAGGAGGTCGCCCCTGCGCAGGAGATCCGGAAGTTCCCTGAAGTGCCGGTGCTCAAGCCGACCAGACTCCCGCTCCTGCAAGAGAAGCCGCACGTCGTCGCGCCCGCCGCCTCGGATCTCCGCCGGCTCGCTGGCCGCAAGCAGGCGCCCATCGGCGATGCCGAGGTCGAGATCGGGTTCGGGCAGCAGAGATGGCACCGCCGTCATCATCGTGCCCCTCCTCTCAGGGCGATCTCCGCCGCCCGGTAGCGGCCCGAGGGCAGGGCAGGTCTGCGCAGCAGAACATCCCTCAGGACCGGCGCCACATGCTCGGGCCGCAGGAGCTCGCCCGGATCGGCATCGGGGATCGCTGCCCGGTGCATCTCCGTGTCCATGTCGCCCGGATCGACAGCGTACACACGTACGTTTGGGTGCCCATGCAGGTCAAGCTCGGCCGCGAGGATGCGGGCAAGGTGATCGACCGCGGCCTTGGTCGCCCCGTAGGGGCCCCAGTGCGGATAGGCCTCGACGGCGGCGTCGGACGAGACATGGAGGATGCGTCCCCCTCCGAGTTCGCCCTCCATGGCCGGCAGCACGCCGCGCCAGATCCGCACGACACCCAGCACGTTCGTCCGCCAGACCTCGTCCCAACCACGGTCGTCGACGTCGGCGAGCGGTCCGAGCGGCAGGGCACCGAGCGACGATGCGCAGGTGACGAGATGCGTGACGGGCCCGAGCCTGCGCCGGGTCTCCTCGACGAGGAATTCCGGGAATCCCCGCTCGCCCACGTCGCCTGGCACGGCTAGCACCTGGGCGCCCAGGGACGCGAGTTCATCCCGTACCTCCCCAAGGCGCCTGGCGTCCCGCGCCGCGATCGCGAGCGTTCTGCCCGGGCCCGCCCAGGCCCGGCTCATGGCGAGGCCAAGTCCCTTCGACGCACCGGTGATGAGCAAGACAGAGAGCCCCTGGGGCCACTCGGTGGATGTCCGCATAGGAACGCCTCCTCTGCCTGGATTCAGGGGAAGCGTACCCGCTCTGGCCTCTGCCCGCGTCCACCCCGGGTCGTAGGCCTCAGGTCCTACACTTTCGCGCGCCACAGGGCCAAAGTCCCGTGTGCCTTGAGACCGACAACTTGCGACATTCGGACCATGTGTCCCTTGCCGCGAACGGCAGGAAGAGTGGCCCGTCGGGCGAATCTCTCTGCAGCATTCTACGGGAAAGTTCTCATTCCACGGGAATGCGCAAGGAGGCTTCGCACGTTGGCGCGTCGCAGCGGATCCAGCCTCGAGCGGGGGCTGCGCCTTCTGGCGGTCTTCGCGACCGCGGACGAACCCGAGCTGACCGTCACGAACCTCGCGAGGCAGGCCGGGCTGCCGCCGTCCACCGCCTACCGCTACATCCAGGGCCTGCGCGAGGCGGGATACCTGGAGAGCGCGGGCAGCGGCGCGGTGCGCCTCGGCGAGAAGGTGGCGGCGCTCGCGCGGCGCCTGCAACTTCGCGATCCCCTACCCGATCTGGCGCGGCCCGTGATGCGGGAGCTCAGCCGGCTTACGTCCGAGACGGTTCTGCTCGTGGAGGCGGCAGGCATCTTCGGCGTCTGCGTCGAGCGGGTCGAGAGCCAGGAGCCGGTACGGCTCTCGTTCGCCAAGGGACGGATGGAGCCGCTCCACGCCGGTGCCACGGTGCGCGCGCTCCTGGCATTCCTGCCGGACGACGTGCTCGAGGCCGTGATCGCAGGCGGCCTCGGCCGCTACACGGAGGCCACCATCACCGACCCCGGGCGCTTGCGCGAGAACCTCGCCGAAGTACGCCGGCTGGGCTACGCCAATTCGGTCGGCGAGATGGACGACGAGGTGCGGGCGCTCGCCGTTCCGCTCCGCCCCGGCGGCCGGGGCTGGGCCAGGGCGGCCCTCTCCGTGACCGGGCCGGCGTTCCGTTTCACCGACGAGAAGGTGAAGCGCGTGCTGCCGCTCCTCCAGGCAAGTGCCGCGCGCATCGAGGGAATCCTGGCAAGCCTCAGCGAGCGTCCGGAAAGCGGGAACATCTAGTTCAGGGAGGCTTTTCCTTGTCTCAGCCAAGAGAGGTTCAGGCCCCGACAGGCAACCGGTTGACATGCAAGGGCTGGCCGCAGGAAGCGGCGATGCGGATGCTGATGAACAACCTGAACCGGCGGGTGGGCGAGAAGCCGGACGAGCTGATCGTCTACGGCGGGCGGGGACGCGCGGCGCGCTCTTGGGAGGCGTTCGAAGCGATCGTCGCGACGCTCCGGGAGCTCGAGAACGACGAGACCCTCTTGGTGCAGTCGGGCAAGCCGGTGGCGGTCTTCCGCACCCAGCCCGAGGCGCCGCGGGTGCTGATCGCGAACGCGAACCTCGTCGGCAAGTGGGCGACGCTCGAGGAGTTCAACCGGCTCGAGGCGATGGGCCTCACGATGTTCGGCCAGATGACGGCGGGCTCCTGGATCTACATCGGCTCGCAAGGGGTCATCCAGGGCACCTTCGAGACGATGGCGGCCATGGCGCCGCGCAAGTTCGGCCAGGAGACGCTGCGCGGGAGGCTCTACGTCTCGGCCGGTCTCGGCGGCATGGGTGGCGCGCAGCCCCTGGCGGGCAAGATGATGGAGGCGGTGGCCCTCCTCGCCGAGGTGGACCCCTCGCGCATCCAGAAGCGCCTCGACTCCGGCTACCTCGACGAGGTGGCGCCGTCGATCGAGGCGGGCGTCAAGGCGGCCCTCGCGTACAAGAAGAAGGGCGAGGCCCGCTCGATCGCGGTGCAGTGCCACGCCTCGGAGCTCCTGCAGTACCTCGTGGACCAGAACATCACGCCCGACGTGCTCTCCGACCAGACGGCCGCCCACGACCCCCTGGTCGGCTACATCCCCGACGGCTACGACGTCGCGGCGGCGGCGAAACTGCGGGCCTCGGACCCCGAGCAGTATCTCAGGCTCGCCCGCGCCTCGATCGCGCACCACGTCGAACTCTGGCTCACGCTCCTGCGCCGCGGCGCCGAGAGCTTCGAGTACGGCAACAACATCCGCCGCGAGGCCTACGACCAGGGGGTCAAGGACGCCTTCGACATTCCCGGCTACGTCCCGGCCTACATCCGCGACCTCTTCGCCCAGGGCAAGGGCCCCTTCCGCTGGGCCGCGCTCTCCGGCGACCCCGAGGACATCTACAAGACCGATCGGCTCGTCCTCGAGATGTTCCCCGAGAACGCCGCGATGCGCCGCTGGATCACCCTCGCCGGAAAGCACATCCACTTCCAGGGCCTGCCCGCCCGCATCGCCTACCTCGGCTTCGGCGAGCGCGAGGAGTTCGGCGTCCGCGTCAACGACATGGTCAGGAAGGGCGAGCTGAAGGCCCCGATCGTCTTCGGCCGCGACCACCACGACACCGGCTCCGTCGCCTCCCCCTACCGCGAGACCGAGGCCATGCGCGACGGCTCCGACGCCATCGCCGACTGGCCCATCCTGAACGCCCTCCTCTCCACCGCGTCCGGCGCCCACTGGGTCTCCTTCCACCATGGCGGCGGCACCGGCATCGGCTACTCGCTGCATGCCGGCATGGTCGTCGTCGGCGACGGCTCCAAGGAGGCCGAAAGCCGTGTCTGGCGCGTCCTGCACAACGACGCCGGCATCGGCGTCGTCCGCCACGCCGACGCCGGCTACGAGCTCTCCAGGCGCAAGCTCCAGGAGGTCCCCATCCACACCCCACTCATCGGACCCGAGTCCCAGCCGCGCAAGGCGTAGGCACTGGGCCGTTCAGAAGACTCTGAGAAGGCCCCGGCCGCTCCCAAGCGGTCGGGGCCTTCCGCATGGGACCGGAACACCCGCCTACCGCTTGCCTTCACCCATCCGCACCGCCGCCTCGAGCGCGTTCTGCGGCGACAACAAGGGATTCCCATGGCCCGGCAGCAAGAGGCTCGGTCGCAAATCGGCGAGACGCTTGAGCGACGCGGTGGCCTGCGTCATGTCCTCCGTCAGCGGTGCGCCCAGGAGGCGAACGTTCTCCCCGCGCACCGCGAGGGCGTCGCCCGCGAACAGGACCCGGTCGGCCTCCCGCAGCAGCGCCACGTGACCCGCGGTGTGGCCTGGCGTCGCGAGGACCAGCAGGCCGGCGACACGCTCCCCGTCCACGAGATCAGGCACGCAAGCCAGGCGGCCCGTCAAGAGGCGGCCGAAGCGACGCAGGGCGGGCGGGTGACCGTGCCCCGCGAGCAGCTCCGCCTGCTCGGGGGAGGCGTGGACAACCGCCGATGTAGCGTCGACGATCGCGCGCACACCACCTGCGTGGTCCATGTCGGCGTGCGTCAGCAGAATGTGCCGAGGCGCTTCGACGCCCGCGGCCCGCAGCATGGCGAGCATGCGTTGGCCATCTCCGCGGTTGCCCGCGTCGACCAGCACAGTGGATTGCTCCGCCAAGAGCGCGTACGCGTTCACGCCGCGCAGCGGGAGCCGCCAGACGCGATCCGCGACAGCCTGAGGTGCTGAGCCTTGCCCGCTTCGCTCCGCCATGGCCACGGCCCCCGTTCACGGCAACGTCGGGCCTCATGGTAGCAGATGACGTATCGCGCGGCGCAGGTAGGGTGAGGCGGCGCGCCGGCTCCATCAGACCGGTTCCTGTCGCCCCTGCGCCATGGCGGCCATGAGCCGCTCTCGCAAAGCCTCGTCGAGCCTTACCCAGATGACGGCGCCGGGAGGATGGCGGTAGACCATGGGTGGCTCGATCGGTCGCGCGTCCTCCAGCACCCAGGCATAGGTGCGGCGGTAGGGCAGCGGTCCTGGCGGGCGCTCCCTTGCGCCCCAGAGCCGCCAGGCGGCCGCATAGCTCTCCAGGTCGAGCGGACCCCGCACGTCGACGAGCCTGCAGACACCGACGATCGTGCCTGTACCAGCGGACGCGATGGCGATCCTTTCCCTGATAGCCGTGCAGGTGCCCCGGATCTCCCAGCGCTTGCTCCCACCCGCGATCATGCCTGCCCAAGGCTCGCGCACGACAAGCGCCCGCCGAATGACATCCGCGGGCGCGTCGTCCAGGCCAAAGAGATCCTTCTCGTGCGCGCAGGGTCGAGGCACGGATCAGTCCCCGTCCGCCCTGCTCTGGCGCAGGACGCGATACGCTTCGGCCGCCGCCTTGGCCGTGGCCTCCTGCTTCGAGCCGCCCTCGCCGCGTCCCAGTTCCCGCTCATCGACGAGAGCGGCGATGGTGAACACGGGCCGGTGGGGCGGGCCCTCCTGCCCCACGAGCTCGAAGCGCAGTTGGTGTCCCGCCTCCTGGACATACTCCTGCAGGCGTGAACGGGCATCCCTAAGCGGCAGCGGCGGATCGTCGAGGAGCGGCCCGAAGAGTTCCTGGACGAACTCGCGCGTCCTCTCGATGCCGAGTTCCAGGTAGAGCGCGCCCATCACGGCCTCGAAGGTGTCCGCCAGGACGGACGGCTTCGCCCGTCCGCCGCTCTGCTCCTCACCGCGACCGAGCTGGAGCCGGCGGCCCAGTTCCATCTGTGACGCAAGCTTCGCGAGGCTCTCCTCGCAGACCAGCGCCGCCCGACGCATGGTCAGGTCGCCCTCCGGAAGGTCCGGGAAGTGCCGGTAGAGCATTTCCCCGACGAACAGCCCTAGCACCGCGTCGCCGAGAAACTCCAGCCGCTGGTTGGTCTCCTTGCGTCCCTGCTCGTTCGCGTAGGACGTGTGGACGAAGGCAAGGCGCAAGAGCGGAGAGTCCTCAGGAAGCCGCATCGTAGCGCCTCAGCGCCAGGGAGACGTTCTGTCCGCCGAAGCCGAACGAATTGGTCAGGGCGTACTCCACCTCGGCCTTGCGGGCCGTCTGCGGCACGCAGTCGAGGTCGATTTCGGGGTCCAGGTGCTCAAGGTTGATCGTGGGCGGCAGCACGCCGTCGCGCAGCGCGAGGGTCGTGAAGATGGCCTCCACCCCCCCGGCGGCCCCGAGCAGGTGTCCCGTCATGGACTTCGTGGACGAGACGGCCAAGTGGTCGGCATGGTCGCCGAAGACGCGCCGGATCGCCAGCGCCTCGCCGATGTCGCCCTTGGGCGTCGCCGTCGCGTGGGCATTGATGTAGCCGATCGCCTCGCGCGGCAGGTTGCCGTCACGCAGCGCCAGCTCCATGGCGCGCGCCGCGCCCTCGCCTTCCGGATGGGGCTCCACGATGTGGTAGGCGTCCGCGGTGGTGCCGTAGCCGACTACTTCAGCGTAGATCTTCGCTCCGCGCGCGAGGGCGTGCTCCCGCTCCTCGAGCACGAGCATACCGGCGCCTTCGGACATGACAAAGCCGTCGCGGTCGCGGTCAAACGGTCGCGACGCCCGCTCAGGGTCGTCGTTGCGCGTCGAGAGGGCCTTCATGTTGATGAATCCCGCGTAGCACAGTGGCAGCAGAACCGCCTCGGCGCCGCCGGCCAGCATCAGATCGGCCTCTCCGTGCTGGATAGCGCGGTAGGCATCACCAAGGGCGTTGGCGGACGAGGAACAGGCCGTCACGAAGGTCATGTTCGGTCCGCGCAATCCGAATCGGATCGCGATCTGCCCCGCGGCCATGTTGGCGATCATCATAGGTATAAAGAGCGGCGACACGCGGTTCGCACCACGCTCCAGGAAGATGCGGTGCTGCTCCGTGAGTGTCTCGATACCGCCAATGCCCGTGCCGCAGATCGCACCGAAGCGGTCGGGGTCGTAGTCTCCCGCGCTCAGGCCCGCGTCGCGCATGGCTTCTTCGGAGGCGGCGATGCCGAACTGCACGAAGCGGTCCGTGCGGCGCACATCGCGGCGGTCAAGGTACTGCGCGGGGTCAAACCCGTGCACTTCGCCGCCGAAGCGGACATCCATCTCGCTGAAATCGAGTCGCTCCAAGGTGGCGATTCCAGACTGGCCCGCCTGCGCGGCCTTCCAGGTTGTTTCCACGTCCAGCCCGAGCGGGGTCAACTCCCCCAGGCCGGTGATCACTACGCGCTTCGGCAATCCTGCACCCCCTGCCCATAGCCCCACAGGACGACGGGGAGCTCAAGCCCCCCGTCGCCTCAATCGGCCTATGCGCGATCCTTGATGTAGTCGACCGCGTCCTGCACGGAAGCGATCTTCTCCGCGTCCTCGTCCGGGATGTCGAGGTCGAACTCCTCTTCAAAAGCCATGATCAGCTCGACAATGTCGAGCGAATCCGCTCCCAGGTCGTCGATAAAGGACGCCTCCGGCGTCACCTGTGCGGCCTCCACGCCGAGCTGGTCGACGATGATGCCGCGGACCTTTTCCATAACCTCATTCGCGTCTGCCATCTAGTTCGTCACCCCCCTTCGCTAACCGGCCGCCAGGCCGCCGTCGACAGGCAGCGTCACGCCCGTGATGTAGGCGGCTTCCGGGCTCGCAAGGAATGCGACCGCCGAAGCCACCTCCTCTGGCGTCCCCGCCCGGCCGAGCGGAATCTGGGAAATCAGCTGCTCGCGTCCCTTGATCGCTTCCGACATGTCGGTCTCGATCAAGCCGGGTGCCACGGCGTTCACCGTGATCCCCCTCGACGCCACCTCCTTCGCCACCGACCGCGTCAGGCCCAGCATCCCCGCCTTGGCGGCGGAGTAGTTCGCCTGACCGGGGTTGCCCACCATGCCGGCGATGGAGGAAATGTTGATGATGCGCCCGCCCCGCTGCTTCAGCATCGGGCGCAATGCGGCACGCACCAGTCTGAATGCCCCGACGAGATTCGTCTCGAGAACTACGGCGAATTCCTCGTCGGACATGCGCAGCACCAGATTGTCGCGCGTGATCCCCGCGTTGTTGACCAGCACGTCGAGACGGCCGGCTTCGGCCAGTACCGCCTGCACGAGGCGCTCGGCCTCACCGGGCATCGAGACGTCTCCCTGCAGCGCGAACGCCTTGCCGCCCGCCGCTTCGATCTCGGCCACCACCTGCAGGGCCTGGGCTTCCTCCTGGCGGTAGTTCACCGCGACATGGAATCCCTCGCGCGCCAGCCGCAGGCAGCACGCGCGGCCAATGCCCCGGCTGCCGCCGGTAACCAGTGCCGCCAAAGCAGGCATCATGCTAGCAAACCTCCTTGACCCAATCAAGCGTGGCCGCAAGATCGGTGGACTTGTCGGTCACAAGTATCCTCACGTCCCGGTCGATGCGGCGCAAAAAGCCCACCTGCGCCCGACCCGGCCCCACCTCGACAAACGTGTCGAAGCCCTCCGCGAGAAGATAGCGCAAGGAATCCGCGAAGCGGACGGGGTGCGACACCTGGCCGACAAGCGTCTCCACCATGCTCTCGACGGAACTCGGCCGCGCGGTCAGGTTCGCGATGACCGGGAAGCGCGGCGGGCGGAACTGCGCCTGCTCGAGGGCCGGCCGCAGCGCATCGCCCGCAGGGCGCAGCAGCGACGAGTGGAACGGCGCCGACACGGAAAGCCGGACGCTGCGCGCGCCGAGACGGCGCACCTCCTGCTCGAGCCAGTCGAGAGCAGGCACGGTGCCAGCGGCCACAAGCTGGCCCGGCGCATTGTAGTTGGCCGGCTCGCAGGTGCCGGGTGCGGCCCGGCAGAGCTCCTCCACCACCGAGTCCTCCATGCCCAGGATGGCGAGCATGCCGCCGGTCCCCTCGGGCACGGCCTCCTGCATCAGCCGCCCGCGCAGTCGCACAAGTGCCACCGCAGTGCGCCAGTCCAGGCTCTCCGCCGCCACGAGCGCGCCGTACTCCCCGAGCGAAAGGCCAAGCGCCGCGTCAACCTGGAGCCCGTGCTGCTGCAGCACGCGCCAGGTGGCCACCGACACGGTCAGGATGGCGGGCTGGGTCCACTCGGTGCGCCTCAGTTCCTCGTGCGACGCCTCGAAGCAGATCTGCCGCAAAGGCAGTCCTGTCGCCTCCTCGGCTCCCTCGAACACTTCCCGGGCGACGGGGTAGGTCTCGTAAAGTTCCTTGCCCATGCCGGGATACTGGGCTCCCTGTCCGGCGAAGAGCAGCGCGATCCCGCTCATGATTCTCCTTCCCGGCGCAGCGCATCTTCCATGGAATGCACCGCGCCGCAGGCAACGTAGTCGTGGGCCACGCGCACGCCGTTGCGCACCGCGAGCGAACGCGAACTGCCGTGGCACTTGATGACGGGACCGCGCACGCCGAAGAGCGGCGCTCCGCCGTAGGTGGCGTAGTCCAGGCGCCTTGCGACCGAGCGCATGCGCTCGTGCACCAGAAGGCCCCCCAGGCGCGTTTGGAACCCTTTCGCGAGTTCTTCGCGCAGCAGGCTGAACACGCCCGTTCCTACCCCTTCGATCACCTTCAAGGCGATGTTGCCGACGAACCCGTCGCAGACCACCACGTCCACGTTGCCGGCGATGAGATCCCGGCCCTCGATGTTGCCCGTGAAGTTCAGCGGCTGCTGCTTTAAGAGGTCGTATGCACCGCGCACCATTTCGTTGCCCTTACCTTCCTCGACGCCGATGTTGAGCAGGGCGACACTGGGTTGCGGGCGGTGCAGGACCTGTTCCGCGTACAGGCTCCCCGCCAGGGCGTATTCGACGAGGTCCTCCGGACGGGCGTCCACGGAGGCTCCCGCGTCCAGCAGCAGCAGGGGATTGCCCGATAGGGTCGGCAGCACCACGCCAAGAGCGGGCCGGCGCATCATCTTGCCCAGGCCGAGCAGCGAGGCGGTCATGAGGGCACCGGTGTTGCCGGCGCTGACGAACGCATCCGCCTGTCCCTGGCGCACCGATTCCACACCGACCACGATGGACGAAAGGCGCTTCTGGCGCACGGCCTGCGCCGGCTTCTCATGCGGACCGATCTCCTCGGGGGCCTCGATCAGGACGAAATCCGCCCCGGCCGTGTTGGCCTGCGTCAGGAAGGGCTCGATGCGATCTCCCTTGCCCACCAGACCCACGGGAATGCCGAACGTTCGCGACGCCTCAAGCGCGCCGAGCACGACATCCCCCGGGGCGTGGTCGCCGCCCATGGCGTCGACGGCGATGCGCATCTATTGCCCCCCCTCCTCCGCAAGCACCTCGAACTTGCCTCGGAACACCTCGTCGCCACCGGCACGGATGATCGCCAGTACGACCTGCCGACCGGAGCTGCGCCGAATCACCGTAGCCTTGCAGATCAGCGTCTCCCCGACCGCCACGCCACGCCGAAAGCGCATGCGGGCCAGCGGGATCACGGGACGCTCGACATCCACCAGCGCAAGGGCAAGGGTCTCGGCCTGGGCGTAGAGGACATGTCCCTGCACGCGGTCGGAGTCCCGGAACGCCATGTCGCGCGTGGTCACGATGCGACTCAGGCCGCGCAAGGCCGGTTCCAGGTCTAGAATCTCGCCGAAGACCTCGCGTGTCGCAAGAAGCCTCGTCGCCCCGTACGCCTGCTCGGCCACCCCGAGGGCCCGCGCGCGCATCTCTGGAATGCCCAGGGCCAGGCGGTCGAGACGTATGGTCTGCACGCTCACGGCGAGCCGGTCAGCGAGCTCACGATCGGTGATGAAGGGATCTTCCCTCAGTGCGGCCCGGACGAGAGACCTTCGGGTCTGCCGTTCCACCGTGTGATCCTTCCTACCTAGTGTTAGCACCAAGTATATAGCCCATAGGAATCCATGGCAACCAGACGCCCGAAAACACGAATCCCCCGGGGGAAACACCCCGGGGGACAGAGCCACCATGAGACGCTAGTCGACCTTGACGACCTCGCGCCCATCGTAGTAGCCGCAGTTGCGGCATGCCTGATGCGGAGTGTGCAGCTTCTTGCACTGCGGGCACGGCACCAGGGTGATCGGGCTCAGCTTCCAGTTGGCGCGCCGCGCGTCACGGCGGGCCTTCGAGTGCTTCCGCTTCGGAACGGCCACGGTACTACTCCTCTCTCGGTCGCAGCAGTTTGGCGAGCGGAGCCAGGCGAGGATCCTGGTCGTCGTCGGTGCATTCGCAGGGTCCCTCGTTCAAATCCTTGCCGCACCGCGGGCAAAGCCCACGGCAGTCGGGCTTGCAGAGAACCCGCATCGGCTCGGCGAGCACGATCGCCTCCTGGATGATCGGCTCCAGGTCGATCGTGTCCGCGGTGATCAGCGGCCCCTCCCCACTCTCGTGGTAGGTCTCCTCCGCCTCTGCCCGCACCGCCAGGTCCACATCCTGCAGGCATCTGGCACAGGAGCGACGCAGCGTGGCCGATACCTGAAGCTCGACCCGAACGCCGTCCTCACCAAGGTTCGTGGCTTGTCCCTCGGCCTCCAGCCAGTCGGCGAGGCCGAGCTCTGGCAGATCCTCGGGGGACACCCGCAGCTCGACGGCCTGCTGGGAGCCTACCGGACGCACCTGAAGGTCGCCGACGGCTATGCCGAGCATGGGCACCACCTCAACTTTGCCTAGTATACGGTTGACCCTGAGGAGCGTCAACTCGAGCTCTTGCCATCTCCTTCGCCAAGGACGATCTGCATGCGGCGCGCCAGTTCCTGGCTCTCCGAGATCACCTGGCGCAACCGTTCAAGATTCTGGCGGAGTTCCTGCGTGAACTCCTGCTGTGCCTGCGCGATCAGTTCCGCCTGCGCCGCCGAGCCAACAGCTCTTCCGGCCTTCCCCGCGGCGCGCCGGGCGAGCTTGCGCAGGCTTCCGGTCCCAGGAGACGACTGCTGGCTGCCCGAGTTCTGCTGCGACGACTGGCTTTGGCCGGCTTGCTGGCCCTGGTTTACCTGTTGTCCCTGTTGTCCCTGTTGTCCCTGCGCCTGTTGTCCCTGCTGCGCCTGGCCGCTCTGCTGACTCTGCTGGCCCTGCTGACTCTGCTGACCCTGCTGACCCTGCTGACTCTGCTGACTCTGTTGTCCCTGGCCGACCTGCTGGCCCTGCTGCGCCGCTTGCGCCTGCTGGTTCTGCTGCGCCGCGCCTTGGGCGCTGCCGCTGACCAGTTGCTGCTGCCACGCAAGCGCCAGCTGCATGAGCAGCTGCGGCACGTCGCCCGATGGGATGCCCGGGCCGAATCCGCCCTGCGCCTTGCCGTTCGCCTGGGAACCTCCGCTGGACTGGCCGCCCCCCATGCCACCGCCCGACGCGCCGTTCATTCCATATCCGCTGGCGTGCCCGTTGGCGCCTCCTTGGCTGCCGGAGTATCCGCCCGCGCTCGAGCCCCCTCCGTTCGAAGCCTGGCTGGACCCACTCGAGGAACCGGCGCTCTGCTGAGCGGCCACGCCGGCCAGGAGCCTT
This sequence comes from Bacillota bacterium, assembly GCA_021799275.1. Taxonomy (GTDB): domain Bacteria; phylum Bacillota; class Sulfobacillia; order JAJZYS01; family JAJYTV01; genus JAJZQO01. The sequence continues at coordinate 25,920 of JAJZAT010000026.1, read as the reverse complement.
CGCATCTCCTGCTGCACCATCTCTTGAACCTGCTGTTCGTCCGCCCCCTGCATCTGCATCCCCCTGCCATACTTCAGGTGGGGACGCTGCTCAGCTCTTGCGTAGGGCTGCGAGTGCCTGATTGAGCGTCCCGACAGGTATGATGCGCATTTTCTTGGTAATGCCGATGGCACGCGCCTCGCTCACCGCGTCGGCGTAGTCGCCGCGCGGTACCAGGAAGATCTTCGCTCCCGACTCGTAGACCGTGACGACCTTCTCGCGCACGCCCCCGATCGCGCCGACGTCGCCGTACGCGTCGATCGTCCCGGTCCCGGCCACCGTGCCACCATGCGTCAGGTGCCACTGCGGCCGCAACTGGTTGATGATCGACAGGCTGAACATCATGCCCGCGGACGGTCCAGAGATCGATCCGGTCTGGATGTGGATCTTCAGCGGGACGACGAAACCAGGCGAGTCGGTCCCGATCAAGGCGCCGACCATGGCGTGGCCTTTGATGGACGTGCTCGGCACGGTGCCGACCACGACGTGCACGACCTTGCCCTTGCGCTTCACCGTCATGTCCACCTTGGTCCCCGGCTTGATGGTTCCCATGAAGTTCAGCAGTTGCTGGTCGATCTGCATGCGGTGGCCGTCGACGGCGGTGATGATATCCCGCGCCTTGAGCTTGCCGGCGGCGGGTGTGCCGGCTTCCGTACCATAGACGATGACGCCCTTGCCGGTCTCGCGGGCCGGCAGTCCGATGGCCCGGAGCGCGGCCACCTTCGCCATCAGGTGACTCTCGGACATGAGCTGCTGGTTCATCTGCTCGTACTGCTGCTCCGACACGCCCGTGCCCAACAGCTCGCTTGCCGGGTAGATCTCGCCGTAGGGCGTGAAGCGCCCGATCAGGTAGTAAAGAAGATTCGCCGGCTGAATGTCGACGGCGACCATGAGCATGCGGCCGGCAGGAGCCTTCTTCACACCCTGGACCTGGACGATCTGATTCAGGTTCTCGGTGATGCCCGGCAGGATGACGTAGTCGCCGGTGGGCGTGAACCACAGGGCTGCGGCCACCACGACCAGGGCGATCACGACGCCCAGGAACCACTTGAGCCGCCTAGTCATGCTGCGCCATCTCCCTTCTGTGCATGATCGAGCGCAAGGCGTCGAGCTGTGCCATGGCGGCGGCGCGTCCGGCCTCGATCAGGCGCTCGGCGCCTCCAGCCGCAGACGCGTTTGCAGCGGCCACGGGCGGCGCGATCACGACGTCCGCCCCGGTGTGTCCATGGCTGATCTCGCGCTGCATGATGTCGAACGACTGCGTGACAACATCGAAGGCGTTGCGAACCTGCACCCTCTGCCCGGGCTCCATCATGCCCAGCACGACTGCCACGACCCGTTCCGCCCCAAGCTCGCGGGCGGTTCGCACGGGCACGCGCTCCAGAACCGCGCCGTCCACCAGCAGGTGCTCGCCAATCCGCACCGGAGCGAAAATGCCTGGCATGGCGCTCGACGCCCGGGCCGCCTTGGCCGCTGCGCCACGGGTGAAGACGACCTTCTCGCCCCGCTCGACATCCGTGGCGACAATCGCCAAGGGCGGCCGCATCTCCTCTAGGCGCCTGTCGCGCGTCAGGAGGCGCACCACGCCTTCCAGACGCTGTCCCCCGATGAGTCCCATGCGCGTCGGCCTGAGATCGAGCAGGTGGCTGCGGCGCAGACCGAGGCCGAGTTGCAGGAGCTGGTCCCCCGTCAGCCCTGCACCGTAGAAGGCACCGATCACCGCGCCAATGCTGCAGCCGACGACGAAATCGGGCCAGAGCCCGAACTCCTGGAGCACCGACAGCACTCCGACGTGGGCGTAGCCGTAGACCCCTCCCGCGCCCAGTGCCAGTGCGACGCCGCCCTTGCCATCGTGCATCGCACCCTCGCCTCGCAGCAGAAAGTCGGATCTAGCCTTGAACCGGCGCGAAGATCCTATGCCTTGGGCACCGCCAGCCGACGCAGGGCTTCGGCGACGGGTGGCGTGACGAACTCCTCCACGGGCGCGTCGAACTTCGCCATCTGCTTGACCAAGGAGGAGCTCAGGTAGGCGTACCTGCTCTTCGTAAGCATGAAAAACGTCTCCACCGTGGGCTCGAGGTGCCTGTTCATCATGGCGAGCTGCACCTCATAGTCGAAGTCGAGCACCGCTCTCAGCCCGCGCAGGATGACGCTCGTCCCGTGCTCCTTCGCGCAGGCGACCGTGAGTCCGCCGAAGCGCGTCACGGTCACGTTCGAAATATCCGAGAGAGCCGCGCGCAGAAACCCTTCGCGCTCGTCGACGCTGAATACCGGCCGCTTGTCGGGGTTCTCCAGCACCGCCACTACGACATGGTCGAAAATGCGGGCGGCACGCTCGACCACGTCGAGATGCCCGCGATGCACCGGATCGAATGTTCCAGGGTAGAGGGCGCTCGCCACTCAACCGTCTCCCCTTCCGAGAAAGCTCACGCTCGTCTGCCCGTACTCGGCCCGCCGCAGGACCTGATAGTTCGCCGGCAAGACAGGGGCGTCCTGACGCGCATGCTCCCACACCACGAGGAAGTTTCGCGCGAGCAGCGGTACAAGCCCTGCCAGCAAGGCCGCCCACTGCGCCTGCGCATACGGCGGGTCGCAAAGGACGAGATCGAACGGACCTTCGCCTGCGAGTGTTCCGAGTGCCTGGGGCAGGCGGCCGCGCCGGATGCGCGCGCAGTCTGAGAGACCTGTGCGCTCGACGTTCTCGCGCAAGACCCGCAGCGCCGCCTCATCGTTTTCAACGAAAACGCACGAGGCGGCGCCGCGGCTCAAAGCCTCCAGTCCGAGTGCCCCAGTGCCTGCGTAGAGGTCGAGGACCTTCGCGTCCAGGAGACGAGGCGTGAGAATCGCGAACACGGACTCGCGCACCCGGTCCAGTGTCGGCCGGGTGTTCCGCCCGGGAACCGTGAGCAGACGGATGCCGCCGGCCGAACCCGCGATCACCCGCACCCGGTTCACCTCAGGTGGATTATACCATAGGGCCTCCGGGCTGCTCGCCGGTCGCGGCCTCCTGCAGGGCGTAGCGCAGGGTGTCGGCACGCAAGCCGCGCCTCAGGCACTCGAGCGCAAGGATCTCCGCCGGCGGCACGTTGCCGAGGCTGACGTTCACGCCGAAGCGGTGGATGAGCTCCTGCTGCTGGGACTTGAGGGGCGCCTCCCAGATCAGCCGGTGGATGTCTCCCGCGGCGCGCATGATCTTGAGCAGTTCCTCTTCGGCGATGTCGCCCTGTTGATCGTAGATGCCGACGCCCTTGCCGCTTTCCCGCCCCTCGACGATGATCTGCTCCGCGCCGGCACTCAGGTCCTCCATGATCGTACGATGGATCTGCAGGGCGCCGAGTCGCTCCTCCGGATCCTTGCGCCCGACCTCCGTCAGAACCAGGAGCCCTGCCGACCTCGCCAGGCGGATGGCCTCGCGGCGCTGCGCGGATGAGAACGTCACCGTGCCGTCCGATACCTCGGCACCGTCGAACCCCAGCTCTGCCACGCGGTCAATGAAGGCGGGTAGCCGCCCTTGCAGGATAGCGATCTCCAGGAATGTTCCGCCTGGATAGACGTGGACGCCGTAGCGGCGAATGAGCGCGATCTTCTCGCGCAGAATGTCGGGCGGATAGAGCGCGCTCGTGCCGAACGGCAGCTTCCAATAGTCGATATACTCGCAGGCTATTGTGAGCAGATCTTCGGTCGGGCCGAGTCCCATGCCCTTGTCGATCACCATGGTCCTGCCGTCTGTGCGCGGCTTTACGCTACGCTCGCCCAGCGGGTCCCCGATCACGTCGTGCCATGCGCCTTTCCAGTCCCGGATCACCGCACCCCCTCCTCCGTGCGCAGACTATGTAGCACCGGAGGAGATGGCGACGCCGCGTCGGGCTTTGCGGCAGCCTATCAGGAAGTCGGACGGGGGCGCGGTGGGCGGAAGGCGATCACGTAGCGGTCCCGATCGGACTTCATGGCCTGGTTGCCCAGCATGGCGACGGGGTTCATGAGCAGGAGGTTGAGCACGGTCGTCAGGACGATCAAGCCGGCCGCAGACCAAAAGAGCGGTTGATGGCCGATGTGCATCAGCCAGCCGAATGTGGGCGGTCCCAGGGCCACGCCGAAGAAGCGCACCCCGCCGTACAGCGAGGTGACCATGCCGCGTTCCTTGAGCGCGGTGGAGGACGTGATCAGCAGTGTCAGCGTCGGCAGGACGAGGCCACCGCCGAAGCCCATGAAGAAGATGGCGGAAAAGAGTACCCACCGGTCGGTGAAGAACGCGCTCACCACCATCACGGCCGCGACCACCGCGAGCCCCGCGACGATCACCGTCTTGGCGAAGGACGGGCGGCGCCTCAGGTAGCCGCCCGTCAGTAGGGAGGTCGCGGAGAGGGCGGCGACCGGCAGGGCAAGGATGAAGCCGGACGTCAGCTCCGCCATGCCATAGCGCTTCTCCAACACTTCGGAGAGGTAAAAGAGCGTTCCGAAGAGGATGAACATCACGACGGCCCCGGACAGCAGGAGGACCGACAGCGACATTCCCTTGCGGGCGAAGACCTGCATGATCCCTGCGAAGTAGGCTGCGAAGCCTTGGCTGGAGCGCTTCGCCTTGGGTTCGTGCACCCAGATCCAGAGCGCGATGCCGAGCGGGATCGAAAGCGCCGCAAAGATGTAGAACGGCAGCAGCCAGAGGATGATGCCCACCACCGCGCCGGAGATCGGGCTGACCACCTTGCCGAGGCCGTTGGCCGCCTCCAGCCAGCCGAGCACCTGCGCGCGCTCTCCACTCTTGAAGATGTCCGCCGTGAGCGCCATGGCAAGCTGGGCCATGCCAGCCGCTCCCGTCCCCTGGATGATCCGGCCCACCAGCAGCCCTGGGTACGCCAGCGGGCCGAGGAACGACACGGAGAACCCCGCGATGAGCGCACCGATCCCGAAGATGATCAGGGCTGGCGCCATGACCGGCTTGCGGCCGTACCGGTCCGACAGATAGCCGGCAAACGGAATCAGGAGTCCAGCAGGTACAGAGAACGACGTGACGACAAGCGACGTCTGCAGGCCCGATAGCCCGAGCGCGCCCTGCATGCGCGGAAATACCGGAAACAGCATGGAGTTGCCGAGCACCATCATGAAGGGAACCGCGCCAAGGAGTGCGGTGGTGGCGCGCATCGAGCTCTTCATCGGTTCTTGGCGCCCCCCTGGCGTGGCGGATTCTGCGCTAGGTTTCTAACCGGCTGACGCAGAGCGTAGCCTGTCACAGGGAGTGCCTGAGTATGAGCCAGGAAACCGCTGCGCTGCTGCTGATCCTGGCGGTGGGCGCCTTCGGCAGGAACTACATGGTCGCCGTCAGCGCCATCGCCGCTCTGATCCTAGCCGCTCTGCCGCTGCATGCCATTCTCGAGTTCCTGGCAGACAACGGCATTCGCGTCGGCATCTTCTTGCTGATGATCGCCGTTCTCGCCGAGCTGGCGATCGGCCGAGTCCCGCTGGGGAGCCTCGTGCGCGAGCTTTGGAGCATCCCTAGCCTCCTTGCGATCGCAGGCGGCATCTTCGCCTCGTGGATGAGCGGGAGAGGCATCGAACTTTTGCAGCGCCAGCCGCAGGTAGCCATCGGGCTGGTCATCGGCTCGGTGCTGGGGGCCAGCTTCTTTAATGGCGTGCCAATCGGGCCGCTCTTCGCCGCAGGCGTCACTGCCGTTGCCATGGGTCTTTGGCAAGTCTTTTCACGCTGACCCAGATGGTTCTAGGATGCGAAGCGCGTTGGCGGCCGAACACTATCACCGTAATCTCGAAGGAGGTGACTGGAATGGCGCAAGGCAGCAACACCAGCAACCGCGCGATCGTTCGCGGTGCGGAGCCTGCTCTCGACTCGTTCAAGTATGAGGTGGCGCGCGACATCGGCCTCAACGTCCCCCAGGACGGCTACTGGGGTGACCTCCCGGCCCGTCAGTGCGGCGCCGTCGGTGGCCACATGGTCCGTCGCATGATCGAGATGGCGGAGCAGTCCCTGGCGGGACGCGGCGGCATGGGCGGCACCACGCGATAATATGAACCAAAAGGCAGGGTGGAGCGATCCACCCTGCCTTGCCTTATTGTGCGCACGCTCGTCCCAAAGGATGCCGGCGCAGATTTTGGCGTCATACGACCGGCTTGCGAGGAAACGATAACGCACAGGGGAGGTGAACACATTGGCACAGGGATCGAACACGAGCAACCGCGTGATGGTTCAGGGCGCCGCGCAGCAGCTCGACCAGTTCAAGTACGAAATCGCCTCCGAGCTCGGCCTGCACCCGCAGGACGGCTACTGGGGTGACCTTCCGGCCCGTCAGTGCGGCGCGGTCGGTGGCCACATGGTGCGTCGCATGATCGAGATGGCGGAGCAGCAGCTTGCTGGTGGCCGTCACTAACGTCCGGCAGCGGGAAAACGCCGCGGAGCAACAGCTCGGCGGCGTTTTCGTCATGTTCCTCACCATTTCGTTGCAACATCGCATGACGACACATCAGTCCCGGGCTAGGAGTAGAGGCCGAACTCGCCGATGTCGATGGCGGGCTGCAGGCTTGTGTTGAGGGCGCCTGCGATGAGCCGCGAAAGGTCCTCAATCTGCGCGTCGATCTCTTTGGGCGTGACCATGAGGTCTCCCACGGACTCGCCGAGCACCTGCGTGATCAGCGCGTCGCGCTGCTTGTCGTAGAGCTCGTCCAGGACCTCGTAGAACTGCACGTCGTCCTTGAGTTCCTCGATCAGACCCTGGATGGTGTCGCGCGCGATGGTGATGGCGTGCACGACCGTCGGTACGCCAATCGCCAGAACAGGCACGCCGAGGCTTTCCCTGTTGATCGCCGCGCGATGGTTGCCGACGCCTGACCCGGGCTGAATGCCCGTGTCGGAGACCTGGATCGTGCTCGCGATGCGCTCGACGGAACGCGCCGCCAGCGCGTCGATCGCGATGACGAAGCCGGGCCGCAGCCGGTCGACCACGGCACGCACCATTTCGCCCGTCTCGATTCCCGTGATACCGAGAACACCCGGCGCGAGCGCCGCGACAGGGCGCATGCGGCGCTGGATGTCCTCCGGGACGACGGACTTCAGGTGTCGCGTCACGAGCAGGCGCGACACCACGCGTGGGCCGAGGGCGTCGGGTGTCGCCTGCCAATTGCCCAGGCCGACCACCAGCGCCTCCGAAAGTTCCTCGCCTTTGGGCAGCATGCTCTCGAGCGTCTCGCTCAGGAGCTTGCCCACCTTGGCCGCGTGCTCGCGGTCATGCCGCCTGAGTTGACGCGACTCGAACGTGACATAGCGCCCAACGGGCTTGCCCACCGCGTCGGCGCCTTCGGTCGTCTCCACCACGACTTCGCTGATCGTGACCCCGTCTTCCGTTCGTTCCGACGCCCGCACTCCGGGCAGGCGGCGGGCAGCCCTCTGGGCATCCCGGTGAGCTTCGATCGCCAGGTCCGTACGCGAGCTGGGCACCGCATCGCCTCCGGCCGCCTAGTCTGCCCGTGCGCGGAGATTGCATGCAGAAGCACGCGTTTGGACACCGGTAGCGGATGTGGGCAAGCCGCCCAAGAGCGGCAGGAGGCAACCCGCTCAAGGCGAAGTGCAGCATCTCGGGAGGTGGCTTCCCTGCCCGAACTACGGCGCGTCCTGCGCCTGCCGACCATCGTCTCGACCAGTGCAGGTCTCGCCTTCGCCGCGGTCAACTTTCTCGCGGTCATCCAGGTCGCGGACCTCGCGGCGGGAGACTCCGCGTGGCTTGCGATCGTCACCGCCGGTGTGCTGTGTCTCTTGGCCGCCGGTGTCTTCGGCGAACTCAATGCGGTGCTGCCGTCCGCCGCAGGCATCCGCCTGTGGACGCGGCAGGGCATCAGCGACGGCTTTTCCCTGGTCTTCACGCTGCTTTATCTGACAACCATCCTGGCCGTCATCGCCGCCGACAGTTTCATCCTGGCCCAGGCGATCGAGGCGGGCATGCCTGCGATCCCCGGCATCATCTGGATCGTGCTCTTCCTGTCGCTCGCCCTGTGGGCGAACCTGCGCGGCGTCAAGATCGCCGGACGCGTGCAGGATGCCACGACCTTCGTCCTGCTCGGCTCCCTGACGCTCATCGCGATCGCCGCGATCATCCACGTGCACCACCCGTGGCATACGCCTCTGGCCCCCGGCGGCGGCTACCTGCAAGCCGTTGCGCTTGGCGTCTTCGTGTTCGTCGGCTTCGAGTGGGTCACGCCTCTAGCCGAGGAGGTCACGGACTCGCGCCTGATGCCCCGCGGCATGTTCATCGCGATCGGACTCATCGCCATCGCCTTCGGCCTGTTTTCGTTGGCGGCGACGCATCTGCTGCCTTCGAGCATCCTGACGCGGTCGCTCGTGCCGCAGCTTCTGGTCGGGAGGGCCGCCTTCGGCGAATTCGGTTTCTGGTGGATGCTGGCCATCACGGTGATCACCGCGGGCACCACGTTCAACGGCAGTTTCGTCTCGGCGTCGCGCCTGCTGTATGCGCTCGCGCGGGAACGGTCGCTGCCGAACTGGTTCGCGGCCCTGAACGACCGCTTCGTGCCGATGCGCGCCCTGTACGTGCTGTTCGGCGTATCGGTGGTGCTGGCCGTTCTAGTGTTCGCGACCGGCGACTATCGTGTCCTGATCAACGCGGGAGCCGCTCTGGAGGCGGTCATGTACGTCGTCGCGTCGTTCGCGGTCATCGGGCTGAGAAAGCGTCAGCCCAATGCTGAGCGCAGCTTCAAATTGCCTTTCGGGATCATACTGCCTATCGTTACCATCGTACTCTTCCTTGTGCTGGCCGTCGGCGCCGCCACGAGCCCCTCGGGGATCCCGGGACCCGTCCCGTGGGTCCTGGTCCTGCTCCTGGTGATCGCGGCGCTGAGCTTCCTTTACGTGAAGCTCTACGTACCCAGGTTGCGTGTCCGGCGTCAGCGGCCTCCAGCCTGACAAACGCGCGAAGGAGGAACTTCCTTGGCCTGGCCTACCTGGCTACCTTCTCCCCCACCCCTATCCGAACTGATCTCGGATCTGTCGGCCCTGATCGCCATCCCCGCCCCGCCGCTCCACGAAGAGCGCCGCGCCATGGCACTGCGCGACTGGCTTGTCGCGCAGGGCGTTCCCGCAGAGATCGACCAGACCGGCAACGTCGTCGCGCGATGGGGTCCGTCCTCGGGCAGGGCCAAGGCGTTCCTCGCGCACATCGACACGGCTCTCGACGTCGGCACGGTCGTGCCGCGCGAGGAGGACGGCCGGCTCTACGGGCACGGCGCAGCCGACAACGGCAGCGGGCTGAGCGTGCTTTCACACCTCGCGGTGCTGGCATGGCGCAGCGGCGTCGAGCCGCGGCAGCCCTTCTACTTCGTCTTCAACGTCGGCGAGGAGGGGCTCGGTGACCTGCGCGGCGCCCGCGGCTTCGTCGCGGATCACCAGCGCGAGCTCGACGCGGTGGTCGCGATCGACGGCCGGCTTGGCGACATCGTGCACCAGGGTATCTGCTCGAGGCGGCTCGACGCAGGCTTCGAGACGCTCGGCGGCCACAGCTGGAGCGACTTCGGCAGCCCCTCCGCCATTCATCTGCTCGGCCAGGCGATCGCGCGGCTAGGCGACCTCGCGGTGCCGCACGTCCCCCGGACGACCCTCAACGTCGGCGTCATCGAAGGCGGCAGCGCGGTCAACGCCATCGCGCGGCAAGCCCACTGCCTGATCGATCTGCGCTCGGAAGACATGCGCACGCTGCAACGGCTGGAACGTGACGTGCGCGCCGTATTCCAAGACCTCGCCCACATGCCCGTGCGCTTCCACTGCCAGTGCATCGGCGACCGTCCCGGTGGCGCCGTGGACCGCGACCACCCCTTGGTGACCACCGCCGCGGCCGCGTTGGCCGATGTGGGTCTGAGCCCGATGTATAGCGCGGGCTCCACCGACGCCAACGCGGCGCTCGGCCAGGGCATTCCCGGCATCTGTTGCGGCGTCGGCAGGGGTGGGTTCGCGCACACGCCCAACGAGTGGCTGGATGTAGACTCCCTCGTGGATGGTCTGAATTTTGCCGCGGTCCTCTTGGACCGCCTCGCGCGGCGGGCCTGATGCGGGGACTGGACGCCGCCGGCTGCGCCATCCTCGACGCACAAGGGCAGGTGCTCCTGGTTCACCAGACCTACCGCGACAAGCTCTGGGAAGTGCCGGGGGGCATCGTGGCCCCCGGCGAGAGCGCCTGGGACGCGGCGGTGCGGGAGTGCCGGGAGGAAATCGGCGTGACGCCGCTCGCCCCGCACCTGAGCGGCATCTATCATCGGGCCTGGAACGACAGCTACGTGTTCATCTTCCGGGCGCTGGCCTTCGAGGGCAGCCTGAGGCCCGACGACGACGAGATCGACGCGGCCAGGTACTTCCGCCTTGAGGACATTCCCTGGCCCGTGACATCCTTCGCTCTCGAGCGGCTGCGAGACGCGCTGGAGTTCAGGGGTGAGGTCAGCCTGCGCACCGAGCAACATGAAGACCGTCGCCTGCTCGGGCGACGGTCCGGAGAGGATGGCCCTTAGACGGACGCCGCCTCGAAGAGGTCGAAGAAGCGGGGAAACGACACCGCCGCAGCCTCGGCGTCGGCGATCTCCACGCCCTCTCGGCTGCGCAGGCTGAGAACCGCGGCCGCCATCGCGATGCGGTGGTCGCCGAGGCTTTGCACCAGCCCGCCCTGGACATTCCGCTTCCCCCGGATGCGAAACCCGTCCGCCAATTCCTCGAAATCGCCTCCGACCCCCTCGGCCATCTGCCGCAAGGCGGCGATGCGATCGGTCTCCTTGACGCGCAGTTCACCCGCGCCGTGCACCGTCGTGACGCCCTCCGCGCAGAGGGCGAGGGCCGCGATCACGGGGAGTTCGTCGATGAGCGACGGCACCTCGTCTGGTCCGATCTCCACCCCTGCGAGGTCGCTCTGTTGCACGAGCACTTCGCCGGAAGGCTCGATGACTCCGTCGTCTTCCCCGGCCGAGACCTCGATCCGCGCGCCCATGCGCCTCAGCACCGCGAGAATGCCGGTGCGGCCCGGATTCAAGCCGACGCCGGTCACCCTGGCCTCCCCGCGCTCCGACAGCGCGGCGGACGCAAGCAGGAAGGCCGCGTGCGAAATGTCCCCCGGCACGTCGAGGCGACCCGGCGAGACCAGTTGCTGTCCGCCCACGATGCTGGCCCTGTCGCCCTGGATGTCCACCCGGGCGCCGAACTGGCGGAGCATGCGCTCGGTGTGGTCGCGCGTCGGCATGAGGTCCAGGAGCACAGTCTCTCCCGCCGCGTCGAGCGCGGCGAGCATCACCGCGGACTTCACCTGTGCGGACGGCAAAGGCAGCGAGATCGTGCAGCCGGCAAGCTGCGCCGGCAGGACGGCCAGCGGCGCCCTTGCGCCCTGGTCTCGGCCCTCGATGCGCGCGCCAAGCAGGCGCAAGGGTTCCACCACGCGACGCATCGGACGCGCGCGCAGCGAGTCGTCACCCGTCAGCACGGCGAAGAGGCCGGCACCGGCGAGGTAGCCCGTGGCCAGCCTGATCAAGGTGCCGGCATTCTCGCAGTCGAGAGGGGCCGACGGCTCCTGGAACTGCGTGGGCGGCGCGAGGCGAACGTCTTGCCCATCAACGCGCACATCTGCGCCGAGGGCCCTGCAGACCGCAAGCGTCGCGTCCGTATCGCGGGAGCGCAGGGCGCCCCGGATCAGGGTCTCGCCGCTGGCGCGCGTGGCCAGAAGGTAGGCACGGTGCGTTACGGACTTGTCCCCTGGGACAGGTCCCGCGAAATGGAAACCGCGTCTCGGTCCGAGCGAAACCCTCATCTGGACAGGCGCTGGCTGATCGCAGCGATGTGCGTCATGTCCTGCATCATGTCGGCGAACTGGTCGAAACGCAATTGCTGCTGGGCGTCCGACCGGGCGTGCAGCGGATCCGGATGCACCTCCACGATCAGGCCGTCGGCGCCCAAGGCGCATGCGGCACGCGCGAGGGGCGCCACGAGCGCCGCCCTGCCCGCGGCCTGCGACGGATCGACGATGACGGGCAGGTGGCTGAGCTGCTGCGCCAGGGCGACCGCGGAGAGGTCGAGCGTGAAGCGCGTGCCCGGCTCGAAGGTGCGGATGCCGCGCTCGCAGAGCACCACCTGCGCATTGCCTTCGGAGAGGACGTACTCGGCCGCCATCAGCCACTCCTCGATGGTGGCGGAGATGCCACGCTTCAGGAGCACCGGCTTGCGGCTGCGGCCGACCTCCTTGAGCAGTTCGAAGTTCTGCATGTTGCGGGCGCCGATCTGGAACATGTCGGCGTACGGGTCCAGAATCTCAAGGTGGCGGGGATCCAGAAGTTCCGTGACGATGGGCAGGCCGCTCGCCTCGCGGGCCAGCGCCAGCAGGCGCAGTCCCTCCTCCTGCAGGCCCTGGAAGCTGTACGGACTGGTGCGCGGCTTGAACGCGCCGCCGCGCAGGGCGCTGGCGCCGGCCTCGCGCACGGCGATCGCCGTGCTGACGATCTGATCCTCGTCCTCCACGCTGCACGGTCCCGCGATCACCGTGAAGCTTTCGCCGCCAAAGACGCATTGCGGTCCGATCTGGACCCTGGTGCGGCTCTGCTGGTGCACGCGGCTCGCGAGCTTGTACGGAGCCCCGACCGGCACCACGCGCTCGACGGCCTCCAGCGCGAGTAACGCCTGCATCACCTCGTCGCGACCGGCCGCCTGTCCGACGACTCCCACCACGGTGCGTTCAAGTCCCTCCGAGACGTGCGCGGCGAACTCGAAGCCGCGGATCGTCCCGACGACCTCCTCCACCTGCCTCGGCGTCGCGCCGGCCTTCATCACCACGACCACTTGCGATCCACTCCCCATTTCCGTTTAACACTACCCCAGATTGTCAAGTCCGGAGCGGATCGATCGAACCTTGTCCCCGACCGCCGTCCGGCCACCCTCGGCCATCGCCGCAACGAGGGCCGACCCGACGATGACGCCATCCAGTCCACGCCTGCGCCAGAGTGCCGCCTGCTCCCCATCGCCTATCCCGAAGCCTGCGAGAACGGGAGCGCTGCCATGCCTGCGCAATTCTTCGACGACCGGCAGGATGGAGGTGGACTGCTCGGCCCGCTGACCCGTGACGCCCAGAAGCGCGACCGCGTAGATGAATCTGTCGGCCGCCCTCGCAATGGCCTCGAGCCTTCCGCCCCGCGTCGTGGGCGCGACGAACGGCACGAGCGAGACGCCGCTCGCCCTGCAGATGGCGCGCCAGGGCTCGCTCTCCTCGAACGCCAGATCCGCGACAACCAGCGCGTCGACGCCGGCCGCTGCGAGTTCCCCGATCGTCGCCTCGAGGCCGCGGTTCAGCAGGGGGTTGCAATAGCCAAGCAAGGCGATCGGCACATCCGATGCCTGCCGCACCTGCCGGACCACCTCGAGCACCTCCGCCCTGCCTGTGTGTCCGAGGGCCCGCTGCGACGCGGCCTGGATCACCGGACCGTCCGCGACTGGATCGCTGAACGGCCAGCCGATCTCCACGATGTCGGCCCCCGCGGCTGCGGCTGCCAGGAGACCCTCGACGCTCGCCTCGACGCTAGGGTCGCCGGCGCAGAGATAGGCCATGAGCAGAGTGCGCCCCGTGGCCGTCGCCGCATGGAGCTTGTCCACAAGCCGACTCATGCCGTTCCCTCCTGTCGGCGGATGGCCTCGAGGTCCTTGTCGCCGCGACCGGATACCACGACCACGATGGTGTCGCCGGGCGACGTCGCCCGCGCAACCTCGTCCAGGCGGGCGATGGCGTGCGCGCTCTCGAGCGCCGGGATGATGCCCTCGAGCCGCGACAGCAAGTGCAGGGCCTCTAGCGCCTCCCGGTCTGTGGCCGTCAGGTAGGTGACGCGCCCGCTGTCGCGCCAGTAGGCGTGCTCGGGGCCGACGCCGGGGTAGTCGAGCCCGGCGGAGATCGAATACGCCTCCCGGACCTGGCCCTCGTCGTCCTGCAGAAGATAGCTGTAGGCGCCGTGCAGCACTCCCGGCCGCCCCCGGCTCAGCGTCGCCGCGTGCTCGAGTCCCTCGAGGCCGCCGCCGGCTGCCTCGACGCCATAGAGCCGGATGTCCTCGTCGACCATCGGCGCCATGAGCCCCGCGGCGTTCGAGCCGCCGCCGACGCAGGCGATCGCCGCCTCGGGCCTTGCGCCGAGGAGCTCCTGGCACTGAGAGAGCACTTCGCGCCCGATCACCGACTGGAACTCCCGCACCATGCGCGGGAAGGGATGCGGCCCCACCACCGAACCGATGGCGTAGTGCGTGTCCTCGACGGTGGCCACCCACTCGCGCAGGGCCGCGTTCGTCGCGTCCTTCAAGGTGCCGGAGCCGTTCGCCACCGGGTGCACCCTGGCGCCCAGGAGCTGCATGCGATAGACGTTCAGGGCCTGACGCTCCACGTCGACGCTGCCCATGAAGACGTCGCACTCGAGGCCGAACAGGGCCGCAGCGGTGGCGGCGGCGACGCCGTGCTGTCCGGCGCCCGTCTCGGCGATCAGCCGCCGCTTGCCCATGCGTTTGCACAGGAGCGCCTGGCCGAGCGTGTTGTTGATCTTGTGGGCACCGGTGTGTGCGAGATCCTCGCGCTTCAGAAGGATGCGCCGTCCGAAGCGGTCGCTGAGTCGCCTGGCCTCGCTGAGCGGCGTCGGCCGGCCGACATAGCGCCGAAGAAGTTCACCGAGTTCGGCCTGGTACCCGGGATCCGCCTGGGCTTCCCGGAACGCCGTCTCGAGTTCGCCCAAGGCGTGCATGAGGGTCTCGGGCACATACTGCCCGCCATACGCTCCGAACCGGCCCTTCATCGCCCCGCCTCCTTCGCCTGTCGCACGAACCGCCAGATGCGCCCTGGATCCTGCAGGCCGTCGCGTTCCACGCCGGACGCCACATCGACGCCGTAGGGCCGCACAGCCGCGATCGCCGCCTCGACGTTGTCCGGATTCAGGCCTCCCGCCAGCACGATGCGCTGCCTGGCCGCGAGGCGCCGTGCGGCGCCCTGGTTCACGCCGAGCCCGCTGCCGCCGTAGCCGCCGGCATGGCGCCTGTCGAGATGCAGCAGGTCGCCGCGGGGCAGGCGTCCCGATGGCAGGCGATCCTCCGGACCCAGGTAGACCGTGCGCAGGATCTCAAGACCGATGCGTCCCGCCGGCAGTCGGCCGCTCACCTGCAGCATGTCGATCCGCATGCGCTCGCGCAGCTCGCGCACATCGCCAAGGCTGGGCGAGCGCACCACGCCCACCACCGCGACATGCGAGGGCACCAGCGCCGCCAGGCGACCCGCTTCCTCCACCGTCACGCGCCGACGGCTCTCCGCGAAGATGAAGCCCACCGCGTCGGCCCCCGCCGCCACGGCGGCTTCCACGCCCTCGGGCGTGCGGCAGCCGCAGACCTTAACCCACATGGGCCCGGGTTGCTGCGAATGCCTCGAGCAGCGCGCCTCCTTGCTCGAGAAGCGCCTCTCCGACCAGCACGGCCCCGGCCCCCGCGGCCTCGGCCGCGTCGATGTCCGCCAAGGTCTTGTAGCCGCTCTCGGCCACCAGCGTCACGCCAGCCGGCACCGTGCGCGCAAGTCCGAGAAAGACCCCGGGATCGCAGGCCAGGGTGGCGAGGTTCCGGTTATTGATGCCGACGAGCGTCGCCCCCGCGGCCAGAGCCTCCACGAGTTCCTGCTTGCGGTGGACCTCCACGAGCGGCGCGAGGCCCAGCCGCAGCGCCCTCGCGATGAACGTCGCGAGTTTCGCCCCCAGCACGGCCGCGATCAGCAGCACCGCGTCGGCGCCGAAGGCGTACGCCTCGTCCAGCTGGCCGGTTTCGCTGACGAAGCCCTTGTAGAGGAGCGGCAAGTCGGTTGAGACCCTTGCCGCCTGGAGGTCCTCAAGATGTCCGGCAAAGCCCTCCTGTGCCACCAGGATCGAGACCGCCGCCGCACCGCCCGCCGTGTAGCGCCGCACCACGTCCGGGAGTTCCTGCCTGGGAAACGCGCCATGGCTGGGCGAGCTTCGCTTGTACTCCGCGATCAGCCGAATTCTCCCGCCGCTCTGTGGCAGGAATGGCCGCACAGGGGACCGCCTCGCCGGCAGCGGCCGCTCCTGTCGCGACAGGTAGGCGAGCCGCTCGGACTCGGTCAGGTGTTCGAGCAGGTTCATCCGACCATCTCCTTGCGTCCGAAGGCTGCCAGCCGACGCAGGCGATCCGCTGCGCTGCCGTTGTCGATCGCGCTTTCGGCCAGGGCGAGCGCCTCCTTAAGGTCCGCGGCGCGGCCTCCGACATAGATCGCCGCCGCCGCGTTCAGGGCCACGACGTCGCGCTGCGGACCGCGCTCCCCGCCGAGGACCGCCTGCGTGATGCGGGCGTTCTCCTGGGCGTCGCCGCCGGCGAGCGCCGAGACCGGCGCCGGAGCGAGTCCCAGTTCCCTGGCGTCGAGGGTGGTCTCATGGAGTTCGCCTTGGCGCAACTCGCAGATCAGGTTCTCCCCGGCCAGCGTCAGCTCATCGGCCCCTCCGGCGCCGTGCAGCACCAGGGCGTGCTCGCTGCCGAGCTCCCTCAAGGCCTGCGCCACCAGCCGGACGTGCTCGGGCCGCGCGACGCCGATCACCTGCCGACGCACGCCCGCGGGGTTCGCCAAGGGGCCCAGGAGGTTGAAGACGGTGCGCACGCCGAGTTCCTTGCGCGGGGCGGCGGCATGGCGCAGGGCGCCATGGAGCACGGGGGCGTAGAGAAAGCCGATGCCGACCTCGTCGACGGCCCGCCCGATCGCGGGTGCCGGCAGGTCCAGGGCCACGCCGAGGGCCTCGAGCACCTCGGCGGAGCCGCAGCGGCTGGACGCGGCCCGGTTGCCGTGCTTTGCCACGGCGCAGCCCGCGCCGGCCGCGACCAACGCCGCGGTCGTCGAGATGTTGAAGGTGGAGAGGCCGTCGCCGCCCGTGCCGCAGTTGTCGATCGCGTCGGTCCGGCCCACCGGCACCGCCGTCGCGTGGTGCCGCATCGAACGCGCGCAGCCGGCTACCTCCTCCGCCGTCTCGCCACGGAAGGCGAGGGCGATGGCGAAGCCAGCGATCTGTGCCGGCGTCGCCTGTCCCTGCATCACCTCGTCGAGGGCTGCCTCGGCCTCGGCCGCGCTGAGCGTCTGTCCACGTAGAATGGCGGCGATCGCGTCCTTGATCATCACCGGCACCTCCCCAGGAAGTTCTCCACGATGCGCGGGCCCTCGACGGTGGCGATGGACTCCGGATGGAACTGCACGCCCTCGGTCAGGCCGTCCGCCGAGCGGATCCCCATCACCGTGCCGTCTTCTCCTGTCGCGCTGATGCGCCATGGCGGCCGGACGGTTTCCCGGGCGATCGCAAGCGAGTGGTAGCGCGTCGCGGGGAAGTTCTGGGCGACCCCGGAGAAGAGCCCCTCGCCGTCGTGGTGGACCTTGGACGTCTTGCCGTGGACGGGCACCTGGCGGCGCACGTCGCACCCGGCCAGAAGGCCGATCAGCTGGTGGCCGAGGCAAACCCCGAGGATCGGTACGCTGCCCATGAGCCCCGGCAGCAGTCCCGGCAGCAGGCCGGTCTCCTCCGGCCGGCCGGGGCCTGGCGAGATCACGATCCCATCGGCCGTGCGCATGAGCCGCGGCAGGTCCGGCCGGTCGTTGCGCACGACCTCCACCTCGACATGGGGGCTCAGCATCTGCACGAGGTTGTAGGTGAAGGAGTCGTAGTTGTCGACGACCAGGATCATTGGAGTGCACCCCCCGCCAGCTCGAGCGCCTGCCTCAGGGCCGCGAGCTTGTGCATGCACTCCTCGTACTCGCGCCCCGGATCGGAATCCTGGACGATGCCAGCACCGGACTGCAGGTAGGCGATGTCACCTGTCTGCACGATCGAGCGGATCGCGATGGCGAAGTCGAGGTTGCCGTCCGCAGAGATGTAGCCCGCAGCCCCGCCGTAAGGTCCCCTCGCCACCGGCTCGAGCTCGTCGATCAGCTGCATGGCGCGGATCTTCGGCGCGCCCGTGAGTGTGCCGGCGGGGAACGCGGCCACGAGGGCATCGAGGCTCGTGGCTCCCTCCTTGAGCTCGCCCTCGACTTCCGAGACGAGGTGCAGCACCCGCGCGTACTCCTCGACCGCGAAGCTCCTGCGCACGTTGACGCTTCCCGGCGCCGCCACCCTGCCGACGTCGTTGCGGCCGAGATCCAGCAGCATGAGGTGTTCCGCCTGCTCCTTCGGGTCCAGCGCGAGCTCCTGCGCCACCTCTTCGAGGTCCTCGGCCTTTTGTGGCCTCGGCCGGGTGCCTGCGATCGGCCGGATCATCACGCGCCGGCCGTCCACCCGGACCAGCGTCTCGGGCGAACTGCCGTAGAACGCGAACCCCGGCAGGCGCAGGTGGAACATGTAGGGCGACGGATCGATCGAGCGGAGCACCCGGTAGACGTCCAGAGGGGATGCCCCGGTGCGATAGGCGAGCCGCTGCGAGAGCACCAGCTGAAAGACCTCGCCGGCGGCGATCGCTTCCTTGGCGCGCAGGGCGCGCGCCATGTACGCTTCCCGCGTCAGCGACCTCGCGAGAAGCTCGGGCGCTCCCCCGGTCCGGCTGCTCGAACGCCTGGCGCGCCGGATCAGCCGCTCCATCTGGTCGAGCCGCACCCGCGCCTCGCCCGGGTTCTCATCCTCGTCCGCCACCACGAGGTGCGCCATGCGGGTCACGTGGTCATAGGCGACGACATGACGCGGCACGACGAAGTGCAGCGTAGGGAGCCCACGATCGTCCGCGGGGGCCGTGCCAAGCCGCTCGAACTCGCGCACGACATCGTAGCCGATATAGCCGACGAGACCGCCGAAGAACGGGGGCAGCTCGTCGCTTGCCCGCGCGCTCTCGATGCGGGCGTAGAGCTGGCGCAGTTCCTGGAAGGCGGGAGCATGCCGTCGCTCGGTGCGCCCGTCATGCTCCAGCCGGATAAATCCCTCCTTGGCCTGGAGCCGGTAGAGCGGGTCCCAGCCGATGTAGGAGTACCGGCCGACGCTCTGGCGCGTAGGGGCGCTTTCGAGCAGGAAGGCCCCGGGTCGGCCGGCGACCGCCTGGTAGATGCCGATCGGCGTCTGCATGTCGGAAAGCACGGCGCGATGGTGATACACGATACCCTGACGTTCCGCCACGACCATGGGGCCAACCCTCCCAGCAACAACAAAAAAGCCTCCGTCCTGATCGGGACGGAAGCAACTTCCGCGGTGCCACCCCAATTGGCCGAGGCCCACTCTGCCGGTACGGGAACAAAGGTCCGATACCGCCCTCCAGATAACGGGGAGGTCCCGGCGGAGCCTACTCGGCCCTAAGGCCATTCGGTCCGCAGCTTGCAGGCCCATTCCTCAGCTTTCCGCTGGCCGGACTCTCACCCTCGCCGGCTCTCTTTGCAGCGGTCCACCAGTACTCCGCCCGCGCATCGCCCTGCGCTATTGCGCACATCCTACGCCGCCCGGCGACTCCTGTCAACGGCGAAATGCATCCACTCATGTTCCGGACCGCTCGCGCAACGCCGCCTCCTGGGCCGAGGAGGCGGTTCGGGCCGCAGGGCTGACCGGCGTTGGGCGGGTTGGCACGCTCCCGAAGCCGACGGGCTACGTCGTGCTAGTGATCATTCCCTGACCGGGCTCGCAGATCGCCTGGCCGACTTTCTCATCGCAGGGGCCAGCTCGTGCGTCCAATACGTGCGGTAGGCACCGCGCGTCAGCCCGGCAAGACCAGAGGGCGCCCGCTCGCCGGGTGCCGTTCCACCCGCAGCGGCGTTCGGAACACGGATGTGAGGTTCCCTTCCGTCAGGACGTCCTCTACCGGGCCGGTCGCCTCCAGACGGCCTCCCGCCAGCAAGGCGACCTTGTCGGCGTAGAGCCCCGCGAGCATCAAATCGTGCAGCACGATCAGCACGGTCCGGCCGCTGACGGCCAGCCGCGCGAGAATCTCGAGGATGTCCCGCCGGAAGGCGGGGTCGAGATGCGCCGTCGGCTCATCGAGCAGCAGGTGGTCCGCCTGCTGGGCCAGGGCCGTGGCGATCATGGCGCGGGCCTGCTCGCCGCCCGAGAGCTGCGAAAGGCGCCTTTGGCGCAGGCTTTCGATGTCGACCGCCTGCAGCGCCGCCGAGACCGCCGCCTCGTCCTCCGGCGACATGGACCTGAGCAGCAGGCGGTCCCGCACGCTCAACCGATGCAGGCGGCCGAGGGTGACGAGGTCCTCCACCGTCAGGTCGAAGGCCTGGCCAACGGTCTGCGGCACGACCGCGACGCGACGCGCGCGTTCGGCTGGCTTGAGGTCGCCGATCGGAGACCCGTCGAGCGTGACACTGCCCGCCTGGGGCCGCAGCCTGCCCGCGAGCACATGCAGAAGCGTGCTCTTGCCCGCCCCGTTCGGGCCGCAGAGCGCCATGAGCCCCGGTCCCGTAACGCCAAGGCTCACGTTGCCGAGCACTGTCCGCTGCCCATAGGCGAAGCGCACGTCCTGCGCCGCGATGGTCATGGGCTGTGCCGCCTGTCCGTGTGCAGGATCAGCCAGATGAAGAACGGCCCGCCGATCAGGGCGGTGATGATGCCGACCGGCACCTCGCCGAACGGCATGGAACGGGCGACGGTGTCGGCGAGCACGAGAAAGCCTGCGCCTCCCGCGGCGCTCGCCAGCAGCGAGCGGTCATGGGCGGCGCCAAAGAGGCGGCGCGCGACGTGCGGCGCCACGAGACCGACGAAACCTATGAGGCCCGAGGCCGCGACCGCCACCGCGGTCGTGAGTCCCGCCAGCAGGAGCAGCACGATGCGCGTGCGCTGCACGTCGACACCCAGGTAATACGCCTGCGACTCGCCCATCGCCAGGGCGTCGAGTTCGCGGCGATGGTAGACGCCGAGCGCGAGACCGACGGCGAGCACCACGGCGAGGGTCAGGATCTGTCCCCACGTCACGCCGCCCAGACCACCGAGAAACCAGAAATATACGGAGAGCAGCGCCGTATGGTCGAAGGCCAGGAGAAGCGAACTGACGGCGCCCAGAATCACAGAGAGCGCGTAGCCGACCAGCACGATCGTGACGCTGCCCGCGCCGCGCATGCGCGAGGCGGAGGACGCGGCCAGCACCGCGAGCGCCGCTCCGGCGAAAGCGCCGACCGGCATGAGGCCGAACTGCGGCAGCCAGATCTCGACCACCGTCGCCCCGAGTCCCGCCCCGGCGGACGTGCCGATCAGATAAGGATCCGCCAAAGGGTTCCGCAGGAGCGCCTGGAGGATCGTCCCCGAGAGGCCGAGCGCCGCCCCCACGAGTGCGGCGCCGATGATCCGCGGCAATCGCACCTGCCAGACGATCGCCGCCACGACGCTGCTGGATTCGGGATGCGCAAGGCTCTGCAGCACCGTGCCAGGTGCGATGCCCGTCGGGCCCACAAGCACGGCCGCCAGCATCTCCAGGGCCAGCAGGCCGAGAAGCAGGATGCCGCGCGGGCGCGTGCCCGTGAGCCGTGCGGTCATGGGATGCGGTGCCCTGGGTGGAGGTCCTGCGCGAGTTCCCTGACGCCCTGCACGATGGCGGGAGCCGGCTCGGACAGGAGGTTCGAATCGATGTTCTGCTCGACGCGCCCGTGGCGCACCGCGGAGATCTCGGACCAGCCGGGCCTCGCCGCGACCGTCTTGGCGCTCGCGTAAGGGGTGTCGAGCAGCACGATCACCTGCGGGTCCTGCGCGATGATGGTCTCGCTGGAGAGGGCCGGGTATTGCTCGGTGGTCACCTTGTCCGCGATGTTGGCGCCTCCCGCCATCTTGATCAGCCCGTCGAGGAAGCTGCCGGGACCGGCGGTGTAATACTGCGTAGGATCGAGTTCGACAAAGACCTTGGGATGGCTGAGCTTGCGCACGGCGTCGGCGATGGCCCGGAGCTGGGACTTCATCGAGGCGATGAGCGCCGCTGCCTTGGCCGACCGGCCCGTGGCCCTGCCGACAAACGCGATGTCCTTATAGATGCCCTGAACGCTGCTCGGGTCGAGCGTCGCAACCTTCAGGTGAAGCGCCTCGACCTCGGAGATGTTCTTGACGCCCTGCATGGCCAGGACGAGCTGCGGGTGCAGCGCGGCGATCTTCTCGACGTTGAGGCCCGTGTACGAATCGCCGACGACCGTCAGCCCCTTGGCCTCGCGACTGTACGGTTCGGGATCGTATTGGATGCTCTCGTCGTCGATGCCCACGATGTCCTTGCGGAGGCCGAGCGCCAGGAGGATCTGGGTGTTCGAGGGACCAAGGGACACGATGCGGGTGACGGGGGCTTTGAGCGCGAGGTGCTTGCCCATGTCATCGGTCAGGTGGATCGGACCCGTGGCCGTTGGGACTTGGCCACAACCGGCTGCAAGCAGGGCACCCGCGCACGTGAGGACAGCCAGACCGACAAGGCGGCGCATTGGGACACTCCCTTTCCCGGGAAATGCGAAACGCCCGGATTGCTCCGGGCGGCCCCCAAGAAGGCAGCGCTGCGCCGCCTTCCGGCGTGGCCTCTTCTCCGGAGGATCGCCGGCATGGCGCGGGCAGGTCTCCTGGCTCGCGGTGTCCTCGCGCCGCCTTCCCGTCTCTCGACAGTGGCTCCTTTGGCGCTCATCGGCCGCATACAGTGGCGGGACCGCTCAGGCTTCTCACCTGATTCCCTCTTCGCCCTCCCGTGGGAGGGCACCCGCAACCCTGCAATATGCAGTTGCCAAATCCTATAGTGAACGAATGAACGGCGGCTGCGCAAGTGTCTGCGCAGGATAACGCCGCATACCCAGCAACTGCTGCCCGAGATCGTCCTCCCAGGCGCTCAGCGGCGATGGATCGGGGCCCCAGCCAAGCGCGGCCGCCTCACGCAGGATCGCATTCTTCACCTCCGCGAGCGGAATGTCCCGCCCCGCCTCCAAGCTCAGCGATGTCACGGCCTCGGGCCGCAACACGCGATTGCTGCCGGAGCGGCGGTAGAACTCCTGCAGCAGGGCGGTCGTGCGCGTAGGGTCCTGCCGCACGAGCAGCATGCCGGAGACCAGCGCATAGCCCTGGCGCAAGGCCTGGGCAACACCGAGGAGCTTCCGCCCGCCCTCGGTGACGAGATCCTGCGGACCTTCGCAGTAGGAACCCTGCGCCCGCCCGAACCGGACAGGTGTGCCAAGGGTCGCCAGCGCCCGGCGCACCGGGCGCGTGAGCTCGTGGAAGTTCCTATCGAGGCGCGAGATGTCACGACAAGGCACCGCGCAGAAGAAACTGAGGCAATTCTCGTCCAACAGAACGGCCGAGCCGCCGCCAACGCGGACGTAGACCGGCAGGCCCTGCGCCTCCAGCCAAGCGACGCCTCGTTCGGGATGCGGCAGGCGCATGTCCTGCGGGCCAAGCAGCACGTACGGAGCGTTCATGCGCACCCCGAAGGTTTCGGGCGCACGGCCGCTCGCCACCGCGACGGCCACCGTCTCCGCCAGGGCCGGCGACAGTTGCCAGAGCCTCGCATCCCCGGTCGCGTCGACTAGGCGCAAGCTGTCTCCCCCCGCGAGCCGTGCCGGTCCGCGACCAGCATACACCAACGTTCACGCGACCAGGAGGGCTGGTCCAGACCATATCACGTACGTTCCGTCATAGATTTATTCCTATTCTATTGGTTCACTACAGGGCCGATGGGCCTATGCCAAGTACCGCGCAGTCGAAGGTGCCGTTGCGAGATGGTGAAGAAGACTCCCTCCGGGTCGGATCTCTGCGCAACTCATCCTATCGCAGTTATCTCCGGGTCCAGGGCATGGCGATCGCGATCGACGAGGCCAAGATCGTCCGCAGTGAGCGCTCCGACGGGAAGTACGTCCCGCGCTCACACCACCCCAGCCAGGGTCACTCTCACAGCCCGCCAAAGTCTCCACTGCTGAAGTTGCCAGGGTTGTCTAGTCCGTTCGGGATACCGTGATAATCATGGTCGATGGCCGTGTCGATGCCTGGATGCAGGTAAGGATCCGCCATCGACATAGCCTCCTGGTGCTCGGACATCATGAGTTGGTGCGTCTGGTCCGCTTCAGCATGCATCCGTTCGGCAATCTCCTTCAGGTGCTCCTGATCGAGGAGATTCCGTTCAAGGACCAATTGCTCGAGTTCGCCAGCCGACAACCCTTGCAACACTAACTGATTCTCATCCAGGGATGTCACAGCGATGTTCAATAGGTGCTGACGCAACGCCTCGTCTCCAAGGTCGTCGGAGTTTGCGTCCGCGACGGAGCCACGTCTCGGCCTAGCTTGGCTAGGTGTTGGCCGGCTTCTGGGAGGGGCCGTTCCGTTATCCTTTCCATCCAACCTGGCCGACCTGATTAACCGGACAATCGACTGCACTTCAGATGACGAGACATTGCCCCTGGCCCCAGCAATCAGGGCATAGACCTGTTCCTCACCATCGTCCGCGGCGCAAAACACCGCGATCGCTCCACCGTCCAGCGCAACCTCGGCGTCCGGATTTGAAAAGTATACTACGCCCGTCACCCATGTTCTGAGGCCATGTTTCTTGAGTAACTGTGCTACACGGTAGACATGCGTACTTACCTGACGGACAGGGTTATAAAGCTGCTTCCGGTATTCACCGCCTTTGCGCCCGACCTTATACTGTACCACCTGATGATCACTGGCTTGGCCCTCGATATAACCGTTAAGATTTTTGGTCTCAATCACAAACACTCCTGTTGGCCCGACAACGATGTGATCAATCTGGCTACGCTGGGCATCCACTTCTATCGTTAGGTCCGAGAATACAAAATAGCGTTGGTCAAGTTTCTCAAAAATCGCTCGGGTCTTTCGTTCGCCTTCCTGACCAGCTTCGCGTATCTTAAGTTCGGTCTGCATCTTCTTTACCCGACTGCCAAAGAGGACCGATAGGAAGAAAAGAAGCAACCATCCCGGCCCGGGTAGGAGAAATAGGACGATGCCCACAACGTTCCACAAGCGCACCTTTCTGCGCAATCCAGCCAGGTCATCATAGCTTCCCGCTATAGCGTCTTCGAACTGCGCCATCTTTGTCGCTCCCTTTCGCTTGATGCCCCCAGGGCGCTTGGGCAAGGACCTATTTCATGCCATTGCGCCGAACACAACGCTAGTGGTAAGGCTGTGTGCACAATGTGCTCATCTGGATGCACGGCGTTCGCAGAGTTGAAGCTTTCGGTTTCGAGGTATTCCACTCGATGATACTGCTCCGCGATACGGCTGCCATGTCGCCGGTTCGACGACGGTTGGCTTGAGCAAACCTCCACCTTGCGGCCGCCACTGCGGTGAATCTGCGGGACTGGGACGCTGCGTATTGGCCCTGGGGCCTACCCCAACTTCATGCGCTCAGAGGGCATGCATCATCGCTTTGGGAGCGGCAGCGGTAGAACCCTGGGGGAGTCCCAACGCCGACACGCGGGCCACGGGCTGTTTGACGACCAAGCCTCCAAATGCTCGAATAACACGAAAACCCCCGCCGAACCGGCGAAGGTCTTTGACCCTGCCCCGCGTCGGCAACCCGGCTGCCATACCCGTGAAGGCGTAGGCCCGTGGCTTTGCGTCCCCGGCTTTCGCCGAGTTTGCCTGAGTCAAGGGGGGAATCTGTCAGGAGTGTACATCTGCATCCATAATAGTGCAATGTCTCGAAGTTAGGGTTGTCCCTAGCCAGCGGACCTTCCCACCGATCGACCGTTCAAGCTATACCTGGAAGCGGCTCTACAAGGGGCGCACTGCCGTGGAGCGAGTGAACAGCCGCCTCGGCGTTTCCTTCGGGTTTGAGCTCCATACCTTCTGCGGCCTTGCCAAACTAAACCGGCCACCGGCTAAAGCCGGTGGGTTTCTTCGGCGACTGAAAGTCGCGGTTCAGGCTAAAGCCTGCTGGAAGACCAGTGGCTGAAGCCACCTGAAGCCGCAGGACTG
>JAJZAT010000050.1 GCA_021799275.1 Bacillota bacterium | reverse complement strand
GTGAAAGCCTCCAGCGCCAAGGGTACTCGCTCCGAAAGGAGCCGGGAGAGTAGGTCGCCGCCGGGAAACTTTTAGACCCCCTGCACCAGCAGGGGGTCTTTCCCTTTGCTGCGGAACATGCAATCTGCCGAGGAGTAGGCAGACACGCGGTTCGCCCTTGAGTTCGCTCTACGCTACGGCTGGCTGACGATGTTCGGATGCTAGGCCTTTCGATCTAGAGCGGTTCGCACTTCCTGCTCTCGTCTAGGTTTGCGCCCGCCGGTAGGATGGGCTGCGGAGGTGGGCCCCTTGGATGTTTTGAGTGTCCAGGGACTGGAGGTGCGTTACGGCAGCCACACGGCCGTGCGCGGCATCAGTTTTAGCATCGGGAGCGGCGAAGTACTGGGCCTCATCGGTCCGAACGGGGCAGGCAAGACGAGCACGCTCGCGGCCATCGAGGGCCTTCTGCGACCCGCCGCGGGGGAGATTCGGGTGCTCGGCTTCGACCCTGTGCGCGAGCCGCTGCGGGTACGGACCTGCCTTGGCGTGCAACTGCAGTCCACGGCGTTTCAGCCGGACCTCAGCGTTCGGGAACTGGTCGCCCTGTACGCGGGGCTCTATGGTGTGCGCCTGGGGCGGGCAGAGATTGCAGGGCGCCTTGAGAGTATCGGCCTCCTCGAGGAGGCGGGACGCCGGGCGAGCCAGCTTTCGGGCGGCCAACAGCAGCGCCTTACGCTGCTGATCGCGCTCGTGCACGAACCGCCGCTTCTTCTGCTGGATGAGCCCACGACCGGTCTTGATCCCCAGTCCCGGCGCCAGCTCTGGAGCCACGTCGAGCAGCAGCGGGCCGCCGGCCGCAGTGTCCTGCTGACGACGCATTCGATGGAGGAGGCGGCCGCCCTTTCGGATCGCATCGCCATCTTGGTGCAAGGCGAGATCGTTGCGCTCGACACGCCGAAAAAGCTGGTGGAGACCTATGCCCAGGACTCTCGTGCCGTGCGGCTCGCGCACGGCAGCGTGACGCTCGAGGACGTCTTCTTGCTGCTCGCGGGAGAGGAGGTCGCCAAGTGATCAAGGGATTCGCGGTGCCTTCGCCCGGCGGGACCCTCACTGCGCTGCTGACGGCGGAGCTGCACGCCTTTCTGCGGAGCGTGCGCCCATTGATCTGGACCGTCGCGGTGCCGCTCCTCATCCTGTTCCTCGGTGAGAGCCAGGTGCCGAAGGGCGTTCCCCTGCAGGCAGCAACGTACGACATCGTCTCGCTTGCGCTGGCACTTGGCATCTTCACGCTCGGCCTCTTTGGCTATGCGACGGTGCTCGCGACCAACCGCGAACGCGGAGTGTTCCAGCGGCTGCGCTGCGCTCCGGTGCCCACGTGGCAGATCCTCGGCGCGCGGCTGCTCGTGCAGCTGCTCGCCGTGATCCTGCAGGCGGTGTTGCTGTTCGGTGTCGCGTGGGCGGCCTATGGCGTCGCGCCGAGCGCAGCGGGTGCGGGCCATGCGCTCGTGGTGACGCTCCTGGCCGGCCTATGCTCGCTCGCCATTGGGCAGGCGATGGTCGCCCTCGTGGGGACTGCCCAGGGCGTCTCGGCCCTGGCGCGCGTGCTCTTCATCGCCCTGATGCTGCTCGACGGCTTCTTCTTCCGGGCCGCCCAGTGGCCGTCCGCCTTGCAGACTGTCGCGAAGTGGACACCTGTACGCCTCGCGACCAGCCTGATGCAGGACGGACTTGTCACGGTCCACTGGGGTGCCACGGACGTCCACTACCTGCTCGGCCTTGTGGTCTGGATCGTTGTCCTTGCCTACCTCGGCATTTCGCGCTTCCGCTGGAATGCGGTCTGACGGCCCGGCCGGGACCCGCTGTATCCAGGCTGCGGCGGGCGCTACACTTGGCCTATGAGCCTATTCAGCGGTTGGCGCATCCGCGTCCTCGTACTGATCGCCTTGGCCTTGACGGTCTGGGCCGCTGCCAGTCGTCCTGCCGAGAGTCCAGGCCCGCACTTCGGCCTGGGCCTCGGCTTCGCTGGCGGCTGGGCCGCCATGCTGATCATGACGAATCGGCCGAAGTGGCGCTACGTGGCCGTCGTCGTGGCGCTGCTGCTGAGCGCGGCGGGCACGCTTGTCGAACCGGGCCTCAACACCATGCTGGTCGTCTCGGTGGGCTGGGCGGGAGCGCAGATACCCTGGAAGCGCATGGGGTCGCTTGGTGTCCTGACTGTCCTCTTCGCATGCGCCATCACGGTTCTGGCATCAGGACAGGTCGGCTCCGCGAACGTGTTCGACATCCTCCGCACGGCGCAGTTCTTCAACGTGGTCTTCCTCTATGGCGTCGTCCTCTTGCTTGGCCGCTTCGCCAGCGACAGCCGCGTCGCCCGCCAAGCACAGACGGCGGCGCTCGAGCAGCTTCAGCAGGCTCATGCAGAACTTCAGCGACTTGCCGCGACCGCGGAGGAGTTGGCGGCCCTGAGGGAACGCGCCCGGCTTTCGCGCGACCTGCACGACACGCTCGGCCATGCGCTCTCGGCGATCACCGTGCAGCTCGAGGCGGTGCGCCGACTGATGCCGCGCGAGCCAGGGCAGGCGGACGTTCTCCTGCGCGAGACGCAGGAGACGGCACGCGCGGCCATGCGCGACCTCCGCGTGCATCTTGCGGAACTGCGGGAGCCTGGCGCGCCGGAGGACCTCGCCGAGGCCCTGCGTCAGATGGCGGCGACCGCGGCCACCCAGCACGGCTGGCAGCTCGTGGCCGACATCCAGGACGTCGACGTGTCGGAGCACGGGCGGGATGATGGCTGCGGCTTCGATCCTGCCCGTGTCGCCCGGGACCACTTCGGCCTTGCAGGCATGCGCGAGCGGCTCCAGGAGCTCGGTGGCGACTTGGCGGTCGAGAGCAGTCCTGGACAGGGCACCTGCGTGACCGGTACCCTGCCCATCGCGGCCGCGGCGACAGGGGGCGCATGAGTTGAAGGAGCCGATTCGTCTCCTGATCGCCGAGGATCAGCCCCTCATGCGCAGGGGACTGCGCACCGTGCTCGATCTCGAGCCAGGGTTCCAGGTGGTCGGGGAGGCGCCGGACGGCGTGGAGGCCGTCACCCAGGCAAGACGCCTGCAGCCTGATGTCGTCCTGATGGATCTTCAGTTGCCGCAGTTGGACGGCGTGCAGGCGACGCGCGAGATCATCCAGGAAGGACTCGGACGTGTCCTGATCCTCACGACGTTCGACACCGAGGACTACGTGCTGGACGCCATCCGCGCCGGCGCCGCGGGCTATCTCCTGAAGGACGTCGACGCGGCAGAGCTCTGCGACGTGATTCGGCGCATCGCCGCGGGCGAGGTGTTCGTCCAGCCGAGCGTCGCCGCGAAGTATCTGAGGCAGATCGCGCAGGCGAAGCGGCCGGACGTCGAGGAACTGACACCACGCGAACTCGATGTGCTGCGACTCCTGGCCCGCGGCGCGAGCAACCGCGAGATCGCCGAGGGCCTGCACATTTCGGAGAGCACCGTCAAGAACCACGTCAACAGCATCCTCGGCAAGCTGCAGGTGCCGAACCGCACGCGTGCCGCATTGCGGGCGCACGAGTTCTTGCCGCCCGAGGGCCAGGACGGTTGACCTTTCAAGCATGGCGATCGAGTCGGTGGCGCGAGGACCGGCCGGGCAGTATGCCCGGCCGGTGTTCGTTCAGGGAGGCGGCTCTGGACCTTCGGCGAGGTTCTTCAGGCGATCGAGCGCCTGGGACCAGTACCGCTCGTACTTGGCGAGCCAAGGGCCCATCGCGGCGGACAAGGCGGCCGTGTCGATGCGGTAGAGGCGCTGGCGGCCTTGCCGCGTCGCGGTGACGAGCCCCGTGGCCCGCAGGGCCATCAGGTGCTTCGAGATGCCGGACGGGACCAGGTCGGGGAACTGCGCGGCCAGTTCCCCGACCGTTATGGTGCCGCGCTCCGCGAGCAGGTCCAGGATGCGGCGGCGCGTCGGATCGGCCAGGATCCTGAAGAGCTCGTCGGTGCTAGGCGGCACCCTGAGCCACCAGATCCGCCAGCCGCTCGAGTATCCGGTGGCGGTCGGCGCCGCGCTCGTAGGCCCGCTGCGTGTCGGGCCAACCCGGCTTGCCGATGCCGGCGAAGCCGTCGTGGACGACCGCGACCCGTGTGCCCGCCGGGGTGGGCGAAAGTGTGATGAGGAGGCGGGCGGGATGGACCCAGTCTCCACCCTCCTCAAACCACGATAGGATCAGGGCACCCTCGGGGATCAGTTCGAGCACGGTGCCGCTGATCCAGGTATCCTCGCCAGGGTTGCGCAGGCGGTAGGCGCCGCCGACGCGCAGGTCGATGTCGAGGTTGGGACTTAGCCAGCGGCGCAAGGCCTCAGGTGTGGCAAGCCACCGCCAGACCGTGCTGGGCGGGGCATCGATCTCGATGGAGCGCGAGACTTCCGGCAAGAATAGCACCTCCTACACATTACTATACGGTAAGATATATGAAGGTCAAGTCCATGGCGTGCTACGCACGCGCCCAAGACCAAGCGGCCCCGCCGGGCGTGGCGGGGCTCCTTGATCCAAGCGGGGCTGCCCCTTAGCGGCGCAGCACGTCCCTGAGGTGGTTATACTCCTCTTCCGAGAGCTCGCCCGCCGCCAGGCGACGCTTCAGCACGTCCTCGTGGTCCTGGTAGCCGAAGCGGCCCGGTCCCCAGCCGCATCCGCCCCAGCGGCGGAACGAGATCAGCCGGGCGATGAACGCGACGATCACGATGACAAACAGGATGCAGAAGAAGAAACCCGGTCCCCAGCCCCAGCCTGCGTAATGCCACATCTTGCGAACCTCCCTCGCGTGCCCATCGTAGGTCCATCGCTTGGACGGGTCGTGGAGGGGGTATGGGGCTTTTATGGACGGGCGAGGATTGGGCTTTGGCGCATCGGGAGCCGCTTTTGTGTCGTTTTTGTGCGGATTGTCCGAAGGACGGATTGGCTCGCTCGCCTGATCCGAGGCGGATGCTACAATGCGGACAGCATGGTCTGGGCACCCGGCGGGACGAGGTGAGGGCGATGTCCGGCGAGCGCATTCTGGTCGTGGAAGACGAGCGCGAACTGCGCGCCCTGATCGTCGCCTACATCCGCAGCGAGGGCTACATCCCGACCGAGGCGGGGAACGGTGAAGAGGCTCTCGTGCGCTGGCGGGAAGGACACCCCGATCTCATCGTGCTCGACTGGATGCTGCCAGGCAGGAGCGGCCTCGATGTCGCGCGGGAGATCCGCGTGGCCCGAGCCTCGACCCCCATCATCATGCTGACGGCCAGAAGCGAGGAAGCGGACGTCGTGCTCGGGCTCGAACTGGGTGCCGACGACTACCTCATCAAGCCGGTGAGCCTTCGCCAGCTGGTGGCGCGCATCCGGGCGGTGTTGCGCCGGGCCGGCGCACGACACGATACCGATGAACCGATCCAACTTGGCGACCTTACGATCGATCCCTCCGGGCACGTGGCGCGGTTATCAGGCGACACGCTGCCCCTGACCGCCACGGAATTCAAGATCCTGCTGGCACTCGGCCAAAGCCCCAACAGGGTCTTCACGCGCATGCAGCTCATGGAAGCCTCGACCGGCGACTACTTCGAGGGTTACGAACGAACCATCGACAGCCACATCAGCCACTTGCGCCACAAACTCCAGACCCAGGACCTCATCCAGACGGTCCACGGCATCGGCTACAAGCTAGTGCCGCCGGTGCGGTGAGGACCATGCCAAGGGACGGAAACTGCGCCTCGCGGCGCCCTTACATGCGCAGCCTGCGCGGCAGGCTGGCGCGAGGTTTCGTCCTGACCACGGGCTTCACGCTCTTTCTCGCGATCGGCGCCATCCGCTGGGGTCATGCGAACCCTTGGCACGTCTTCTTCATCGCGCTGCCGGTGGCGGCCGTGGTCGGCATCGTCACGGCCAATCTGATCACGGTACGGCTCAGGCACCTCATCGAGTCCGTCGAAGCCATGGACCTCAAGGATCTCACGCGTCGCGCGCCGGTCGAGGGATCCGACGAGGTGGCCACGCTTGCCGACGCGATCAACCGGATGGCCGGGCGCCTCGAGGCCGAGGAGCGCGTCCGC
The DNA here is from genome assembly GCA_021799275.1 of Bacillota bacterium. Classification (GTDB taxonomy): domain Bacteria; phylum Bacillota; class Sulfobacillia; order JAJZYS01; family JAJYTV01; genus JAJZQO01. Next base: position 3,399 of record JAJZAT010000050.1, on the reverse strand, counting down.
CGCGAGTTCTTCGCCGATGCGGCGCATGAGCTGCGCCACCCGATCGCCGTGTTGCAGGCCAGGCTCGAGGCGATCCAGGACGGAGTGGCGCCGCTCGACATGGAGCAGGTGCTAGGGCTGCAGGATCTGACGCTCGTGCTCGGCCGCCTCGTCGGGGACCTCCGGGACCTCTCGCTGGCCGACGTCGGACAGCTCACCCTGTCGCTCGAAGAAGTGAACCTGGCCGAACTTGCGCAGGACCTCGCCGAGACGATGGAGCCCCTCGCCCATAGCCGGGCGATCACGCTCACGGTGGACGTGGTACCCGGGACGCCCGACGTGCTGGCGGACCGGGGCCGGCTGCGCCAGGTAATCCTGAACCTCCTTGCGAACGCTCTCCACTACACGCCCGAGGGCGGCCAGGTCGCGATCAGGGTCTTTGGAGAAGCTGACCGCGTTCTGGTGGCCGTCTCGGACACGGGCCCGGGCATTGCGCCCCAGGATCTCCCCCACCTCTTCGACCGCTTCTACCGCACCGATCGCAGCCGGTCGCGCGAGACCGGAGGGTCCGGGCTTGGCCTCGCGATCGCCCGCAGCATCGTGGAGATGCACCGCGGCAACATCGCGGTCGTCTCGGCCATGGGGCAGGGCAGCACCTTCACCGTGTCACTGCCACAGGTGTGAACGGGCCCGCCTCGAATAGTTTCCACGCATGGATCGGCTACGCGGGGGTGCGTCAACTGGCTCTGTCATCGGGCGGCAGCGTGGTCGTAACGCTGGTCGTCCTCGGCTACATCCTCTGGAATCAGCTCCAGGTGCGGATCGTCCGCAGCAGCATGCTATTGCCGGTTATCCTTCTGCTTCTTGGCGCCGCGAACCTGACGCAGTACACCGCCCGGCACCCGTTCTCATCGTCGGACATCGCCATCCTCGCTGCCAGCCTGCTGCTGCTGGCGATCGGACTTGGCGCGGCCCGCGCCTATACCGTCCGGCTTTGGCGCGACGGTGACAAGATCCTCCGGCAGGGGAGCTACGTGACGGTGCTCCTGTGGCTGGTGGGCACCGCGCTCCACATCGGCGTCGAGTCTCTGGCGCATGGTGCCGCGACCACCGACCTCCTGTACCTCGGCCTGACACTCGTGACCCAGCGCATGGTGCTGAGCGTGCGCGCGAGTCGGCTCGAGCACTGAGGGACCTGAGAGACGAGCCCGGATCCATGCGGCGCGGCCGCGCGGATCCGGGCTCGTTGCCTTCGGCCGGTCAGAAGCCAGGCGTCAACGCGGCGGCCGAGAACTGCCACCAGTTCGAGGATGTCAGGGCCTCGCCCGTCGCCAAGAGAGGCTTGCCGACGATGACGGTACGCAGGTGCGAGTTGACAAGTTCCTGCAGGGCGGGCTGCCAGACGAAGAAGGAGTAGCCGCCAGGAAGGGCCGGAGTGACGATGGCGGCCTTGGTGCCTTGGACACGGCTGCACGCCGTCGGCTTGCCCGGCAGGCGGCCACGGAGCAACGTCGCGGCAACGGAGCCCCGGCTCGTGTCCGCGAGGCAGCGCGCCGCGATCCATGGCGTCGTTCCAGGCGCCGGCGAGGAGATCGAGATGACCTCCGGGTGGGTCGCGAGCGACAGTTCCACGGCGGGTCGGGCGCCTGCCGGCAGTCTTGTGGACCAGATGGTGCGTGCACCGCTCGCCAAGGCGTCGCTTGGCCGCGCCGTCACCCAGAGCGCCGATTCGCTGGCCGAAGAGGAGCCGCCCGGCCAGCGCAGGTTGATCGCGACGATTTCGGTGGGGGCGATCACCGGAATCCGCGTGAGCGCCAGGGTCGCCGGCACCGCGCGGACGTAGAAGCCTGGCCTCGCGGAAACGCTGGCGGGGACGGTGACCTTTATGTTGTTCGGTAAAACGAACGTCACGTCGACCGCGGGCGCTGTGCCCTGCCACGGCCAGGTACGCACCCAGATAACGGGGAGGTCCTGCGGTAGGGTGGCGACACTGCCCTCGATGGTCGGCATGACATAACCGGCGGACACCCGCGCCGGCATCCACCAGGCCAGATAGAGAGCGAGCACAAGCGCGACGACATAGCCGAGGACGGCGACGTAGTCGAACCGGGGGCGCGGCTTTTCGTTGTTCGAAGGGGCACCGATCTCTGTTTCCATGCGACCACCATAGCACGTTTCTTCACGAATCGGCAGGAACACCCGCCCTGTGACAGGCCGCGACACGAACTGCGCGGCTGTCCTGAGAACACGCCACGGACAATGATATGACGTCTGTCATCCCAAGTACCTTACCGGTCGCACTACGAGGAGTGATCTCGTGGCGCGACACTCGGGGCGACAGGAGGGATCAGGGTGGAAGACGATGCGCTCGGCTTTACCCGCGTCAGCCGCAACTACGGCCATGTGGAGGCCCTGCGCGACGTGTCGTTCCAGGTGCGCAAGGGGGAAACGGTCGCGCTGCTTGGCCCGAACGGGGCCGGCAAGTCGACCGCCATATCGCTGATGCTCGGCCTGAGGGCGCCGAGCGCCGGCCACGTCGAGGTGCTGGGCGTGGATCCCAGGCGCGAGAGCGCTCGCGGCCGTATCGGCGCCATGCTGCAGGAGACGGCGCTGCCGGCGGGCGTCAAGGTTTCGGAACTGCTCGCGTTCCAGCGTAGCCTCTACCCGAGGCCGCTACCTCTCGACGCGGCGGTGGAGCGTAGCCGCGTGGGTGATCTCCTCGGTCTTCGCGTGGAGCGCCTCTCTGGCGGCCAGCGGCGTCGGGTGCTGTTTGCGCTGGCGCTCGCCGGGGACCCCGAGATCTTCTTTCTCGACGAGCCTACGGCCGGCATGGACACCGAATCGAGGACGCTCTTCTGGCGCGAGATGGACGAACTCACCCAAGGGGGCCGGACGGTCCTCTTCACCACCCACTACCTCGAGGAGGCCGACCGCCACGCCCGGCGCATCCTGCTGCTCCAGGGTGGTCAGATCGCGGCGGATGGCACGCCGGAGCAGCTGCGCAGGCGGACGGGGGAGACGACCGTGCACTTTCGCACTTCCCCCGAGTGGGCCGAGGCCGTTACGACACTGCTGCAAGACTGCGGGGTGCAGGTGCGGGGGGCCGAGGTCACGGTCGTGACAGGGGATCCCCAGCCGGCGCTGCGCCGCCTGATCGCCCGGGACGTGCCCCTCCAGGGACTCGAGGTGGCGGCGGGGAGCCGGGAAGCGGCGCTCCTGCAGGGGCGGGAAGGTGGCGACAACCGATGATGGCGCTCCTCAGGCTCGAAATGACTCGGATGCTGCGTAACACGCGCCTTCTCGTCTTCGAGCTAATTTCGCTGTGTTGGAAGCCGCCTGGGGAGCGGGTTCGCGGGCAGGGCGAGCATGTGTTTACCCCACGCAAGTGGCGGAATAGCGAGATTGCAAGGCAGGGACATG
>JAJZAT010000005.1 GCA_021799275.1 Bacillota bacterium | reverse complement strand
TCCTCCAGCCCGACACGGCGGCGTAAGCCCTCCCGACAGCGTAACCTGCGTCCTGAGGCCTCCCAATGCGGCCTCCAGACTTCTATGCCCTTCGGGCGTTCTCACGAAGGCTTCGTTTTCGGGGCAGAGAACTGGATGTACCAGCGTGGTGACCCTGACTGGTAGGTGGTAGTGGCGAAGGTCGGGGCTTCAGCGGGCGCCACAGAGGTGAAGTGATGAAGAGTGATGATGGCGTCCGCACGAGAGGCGGGCAGATACATTCTAATTGCAGCGTGGCCAGGTACCCAGGTTGCGATGCCGCCGTACTCGCCCATGAATGAGACGTTGTACGTTGGATTTCCCGAGGCAAACGCCGCCGACGCGGAGATGGCCACGACGCCGACAACGGTTGCCGTTGTCAAGAGTAGACGCCTGATGGGTCGCATGGGAACCACTCCTTTCATCTAGGCAGCCGGTCGCGCCATTGCCTCACCAGTGGAGAAGCGGCGCCCGTGGCGGCCCCGCTGGTCATCGGCTCTGCAACAGTCAGGTTCGCCCCACAAGCTTACTTACCCTCCGGATTTTCCCGTCGCATGGTGCCAGGTCGTGTCGGTCGCGGACTTTGTGATTTGAGATCGTGAAAGGGAGCCTCGCCAAGTGTGCGGCCGCTTGCGCTGTCGGGAGATCCCCGCAGCTTGGCTGTCGGGCGGATTATTGACATACGTTCTTAAACGGTGCTACGCTCCGTTCTGCGGATATGGGCATACGTCCATATCTGTCTGAGCGGAGGGAGCAGCTTGCGCCTGGCTATTCTCAGCGGCAAGGGCGGGACCGGCAAGACGACCGTGGCGGTGAACCTCGCTGTGGCCTTCGCCTCCGCGCGTGCCACGGTCTACGCCGACTACGACGTGGAGGAACCGAACGGGTTCATCTTCCTCCAGCCGCAGATCGTCAGCACGCGCGTCGTGACGTCGACCTACCCCGTGATCGGCGAGGAATGCGAGCCTTGCGGCGTGTGCAGCGCCGCGTGCACCTCGCATGCGCTTGCGGAGGTGGGCGGGCGCGTCCTGGTGTTCCCGGAGATCTGCCACGGCTGCGGTACCTGCACGCTGGCGTGTCCGCGCGGTGCCATCCGTGAGAAGGCGCGCCCCATCGGCGAGCTCCGCTCCGGCACGGCGCGCGACGGTCTCGCGTGCTCCGAGGGGATCCTGCGCGAAGGCGAAACGCTCGCCACGACAGTCATCCAGCGCCTGCGCGAGTTCGCCGAACGTGATGCGGGCAGGGGCGCCCAGGGTTCTATCGTGATCGCCGACTGCCCGCCGGGGAGCTCCTGCGAGGTGATGCACGCCGCGGAGGGCAGCGATCTCGCCCTGCTCGTCGCGGAGCCGACGGCGTTCGGCCTCCACGACCTGGGCCTTGCCGTGCGGCTCGCGCGTCATCTCGAGCTGCCCGCCGCAATCTTCGTGAACAAGGACGACGGCTCAGGCTTCATCGACCGCTATGCGACCCAGGCGGGCCTGCCGATCGTCGGGCGGCTCCCGTTCGACCTCGAGATTGCCCGCGTCACCGCCCGCGGCGCGCTTCTCATGGACGATAGGCGCTATGCCGACACCTTCATCGAACTCGCGGCGGCGGTGTCCGGCTTGGCTGGAAGGAGCAGGACCGCATGAACTACCAGCTTGCGGTCGTCTCGGGCAAGGGTGGCACCGGGAAGACCACGGTCGCCGCGGCGTTCGCCGATCTCGCCGGTGCCGTCGTGATGGCGGACTGCGACGTCGAGGCGCCGAACCTGCACCTCGTCCTGCCGCACGAGACCCTGCAGGCCCGGGACTTCTCCGGCAACCACGTCGCGACGATCGAGCGCGACGCCTGTATCGACTGCGGCGCCTGCGAGAGCGTCTGCCGCTTCGGAGCGGTCCACAGCCAGGACGGCGAATATGGGATCGACAGCGCCACCTGTGAGGGTTGCGGGGCCTGCACGTACGTCTGTCCTCAGGATGCCGTGACGCTCGAGCCGCTGCGTACGGGTACGCTGATGCTCTCGCAGGCGGCGGGTGGCGTCTTCGCCCATGCGGAACTGGCGCTTGCCGCGGACGGGTCCGGCAAGCTCGTGACGCAGGTGAGGCAGCTCGCTTCGGGCGAGGCGCGAGCCAGCGGCCGGAACGTCATCATCGACGGGGCTCCCGGCATGGGCTGCGTCGTGATCTCGACCATCACGGGCTGCCAGGCGGTTCTCGCGGTCACCGAGCCGACGCAGTCCGGTTGGCATGATCTCGAGCGTGTCCTCAATGTCACCGAGCACTTCCGCATCGCCAGCTTCGTGGCGGTCAACAAGTGGGATATCAGTCCGGAGATGACCGAGGAGATCGAGCGGCGGTGTGCCGAGCGCGGGGTCCGGGTCGTCGGCCGCATCCCCTGGGATCCGGCCGTCGCCGAGGCCATGGCCAGGCAGTTGCCGGTGACGCGGGTGGGCGGTCCCGCCGCGGACGCCATCCGCGCGATCTGGGCGGACATCTCCGCGCAGCGACCGCGCCAACTGCCGTTGAAGGAGGTCTGAGGCGTGCCACGTCCGACGAAGTGTCGCTGGGTGGGGTGGGATACCGACGTCACGTACTTCAAGCCGCGCGGCGTGCCTCTACGCAGTCTCGAAGAGGTCGGCCTGACGATCGAGGAACTTGAGGCCATCCGCCTCAAGGATCTTGAGGGCCTGGACCAGCAGAGCTGTGCCGACCGCATGCGGATCTCCCGCCCGACCTTTCACCGAGTCCTCCGAGCGGCGCACGCGAAGATCGCCGACGCGCTCACGACGGGCAAGGCGATTCGCATCGGCGGTGGGCACCACGTGCACTATGGCGGGGAGTCGGAGGGGGCCGGCCGTGCCGGGACCGGGGAGCCCTCCGTTGGGATGCGTGAGAAGGCAGGGGAGGCAGGAGCAGTGCGGATTGCCGTTTCGGCGATGGGACCGGGACTCGACAGCCAGGTGGATGAGCGTTTCGGATGGTGCACGCACTTTGTCATCTGCGACGCCGACGATCCCGAGGCCTCGGTAGAGTCCCACGAGAACCCGGCGCTTGCGGGCGCTTCGGGTGCCGGCATCGCGGCTGCCCAGTTCGTCGGCGGGCTCGGAGTCAAGGTCGTGCTGACGGGAAGTCTCGGGCCGAACGCCGCGCGCGTGACAAATGCGGCGGGAATCCAAGGCTACGCTCTGCACGCCGGGATGACCGTAGGTGAGGCGATCGCGTCCTGGAAGGCCGGCGATCTGCCAAAGATGTAGGGTCTGGCCGGGCTGAGGCTCAGCATGAGGGAGGCTTCGTGTTCATGAAGATTGCTGCCGTGTGCGATGGGAACGAGGTCAGCCGACACTTCGGCCACTGCGAGTCCTTTGCCATCTACGAGAACCCGGCCAACACCGTGGCTGCTTCGGAGATCGTGCCGAACCCTGGCCACCGTCCAGGGTTTCTGCCCGTCTTCCTCAAGGACATGGGCTGCGATGTCGTGATCGCCGGTGGGATGGGCCAAGCCGCCGTCGATATCTTCAACCAGCACGGGATCGAGGTCGTCCTGGGCGCGTCCGGATCGGCCGATGAGGCCGTGAAAGCGTACCTGCGCGGCGAACTCGCGTCGACGGGCGATGTGTGCGCCGAACACGACCACAACCACGAAGGTAGGGGTCAGTAAGCGCGGGGAGCTTAAATGGCCATTTGCGGACGCTACTCGGATCAGATGGAGCAGCCTCGGTAAGCCCGCTTCGCGTGCGGGTCTCATTCACGAGGCGCAACCGGTGCACAGGGTGTCAGCTTGGCCGCTTCGTCAGTTGACCGGCAGCACAATCGAGAACGTCGTCCCCTGCCCGATCACGCTGGTGACGCCGATCTGTCCGCCGTGTGCCAGCACGATATCCCGGGCGATGGCTAGGCCGAGGCCTGTGCCGCCACTGGCCTTTGCGCGCGCCTCGTCGGTGCGGTAGAACCGGTCGAAGACGCGCTCAAGATGCTGGGGACCGATCCCGATCCCCGTGTCGCTCACCTCGAGCCGCAGCGCGTTCGCCTGCCGCGTCAGGACCATGCGGATGGCGCCGGCTGGGGTGTACTTGACCGCGTTGTCGAGCAGGATGGCGACCAACTGGTAAAGGGCGTCCGGGTCCCCATACATCGCAAAGCTCGCCATGGTTGATGCGATGGAGCCAATCTCGACCGCAAGGGTGAGCCCCTTCGCTTCAGCCGCCATGCGATGCGCCGCCGCAGCGTCGTTGACGACAGATCGCAAGTCCACCAACTGGCGCCGAGCGGAGCCGGCAGCATCGCCTCGGGCCAGCGCGAGGAGCTGCTCCGACAGGCGGTGCAGCCGGCGGATCTCCTCCTCGACCGCCTGCAGCCAAGGATGCGCCTCCGCGACCGTCGCCTCCGGCCGACTGAGCGCGAGGTCGAGGTTCAGACGCATCACGGTGAGAGGCGTCCGCAGTTCGTGCGATGCGTCCGCCACGAAGTGCTCCTGTTGCCGCCATGCCCGCACGGCCGGATCGAGCCAGAGGCGCGAGAGAAAGAACCCCGCAAGGGCGGCGAGCAGAATGCCGAGACCGCCCACCAGCAGGAGGGCGTACGCCAACCTGGCCAGCGAACTGCGATCGTGGTCGAGGTTCAAGGTCATCTGCAGGTAGCCGACGATGTGCCGGTAGGGATCGCGGAGCGGCAGCGTGAGGACGCGGTACCAGCTTGAGTCGACCCGCTCCGTCGAATATCGCTGTGTTCCACCCGCGGAGAGGTACGGAAGCGTTCGCGTGACGCGCGGCGCCGTGCTTGCGATCACATTTCCCTGGGCGTCGCGCAACACGATCGCCGAAACCTTGGGGTACATCTCGGACAGCTTTGCCAAGGTCACGAATTCCTGCGGGAAGATGCCCCGGTCGAGATCCTTGAGGACCCTGGCCGCGAGGGGTCGGGTCGTATCGCCCAAGACGGCATCCACGTCGTCTTGGGTGAGTTGTGCCGTCAGGCCGTAGATCAGGCCCGCCGTTACAAGGTAGAAGACGAGGAACACGGCGGCAAGCAGGACTGCAAGGCGCAAGCGGAGGCCGTGCAGGAGCCGGCCGACGGTTTGGTTCGATCGGAGAGCCGTCGGGACGGCCCTTCCAGTCCCGATCAACGGGTGCCTCGCGGCGAGGTGGGGGTTGCCTGAAACATGTAGCCTACGCCGCGCAAGGTGCGGATCATGGAGGAAGCTCGAGCGGGTTTCGTCACACCCTGCTCGAGCTTCCTCCGCAGAAAGTGGATATAGGTGTCGACGACCTGGCTGTCGACGTCCGCGTCGTAGCCCCAGATCCGGTCGTAGATCGCGGCACGGGACAGGACCTGCCCAGGGTGGCGCATGAAGAGTTCCATCAGCTGAAACTCCTTGTGGGTCAGACGAATGGTCTCGCCACGGCGCTCTACCGAGCGCTGCACGAGATCCAGGGTGTAGTCGCCGGCTGTCAACTGCCGGACACCTGCGAGTTCCCCGACTCGCCGCGTGAGTGCCCGCATGCGGGCCAGCAGCTCCGCCGTACCGAAAGGTTTGACGAGGTAGTCGTCGGCGCCGCTGTCGAGGCCAAGCACTTTGTCGTCCTCCGTGCCGCGGGCGGTCAGCATGAGCACGGACGTGGCGTCGCCATCCTCGCGCAGGGTGCGGACGAGCTCGGTCCCTGGAAGTCCGGGCAGCATGACGTCCACCAGCAGCAGGTCGTAGATGCCGGCCCGCGCCATGTCGAGGCCCTGTAGGCCGTCAAGGGCGGCGTCGACGTCGTACTGCTGCTGGCGGAGGATCTGCGAAAGCGCGCGGACGAGCGGCACCTCGTCGTCGACGAGCAGGACGCGCATGGGTCGCCATCACCAGCTTCGCGATCGAGATCCGGCACGCGGAGGTCAGGGCGCCACCCGAAGCGTGACCCGCTCCGATGCCCGGCCCTGAGTATAGGTAACGGTGTACGTGCCGGGCGTCGCACCGGGTCGAACGGTCACGGTGCCGATCAGGCGGTCCACCGCAACACCGTGGCACCTTGGTGGGCCCTGCAGGCGGTAACTGCCGGTATCAGGCAGGAGCTGGCCGTTCTGGTCGGTCACCTCGGGCTGCGATCCGACCGGGTCCGCCTCCGGCGGCTCGCCCTTGGCCGGAATCGTGATCGCAACCTGGGTGTAGGCGAGGCCCTGGATCGCGACGGGCTGACTCGTGGCCCGCGAGGTGTCCGCCAGCAGCAGCCAGCCGTCGAGCAGCAAGATCACGCTCGACTGGAGCTCGGGGAGGGTTTCCTGGAGCAGACCGCTCTGGGCGCTTGCCGAGGTGCGGAAGGCGGGCTGGCGGCTCGCGGAGTTGAGCCTCGCGAGCGCCTTCGCAACCTTCTGCCTTTCCTGTCTGGCCGACGCGAGCAGCGCCGCCCGCCGTGCGCGCAAGGCGGCGCTCCCGCCCGGCGCCGGCTTGCACGTTAGAATCTCCGTCGCGAGACCTGCCGTGGCCGACTTCAGCGCCGCCCGGACCTCCTTCGTCAACGCCGCCGCGGACAGAGGATGCGCTCCGGTTGCGGACACTGCCTGGTCATCGGCATAGAGCGAAGCGGTCTCATCCTGCAGCTCCGCGACTGACCGGGCGATGGCGTCTCCGCGGGCCTGCTGCGCAAGGGACAGTGCCTGGACCTCGGTCAGGAGCTCTGTCACGACCTGTGCCTCGTGTTCGTAGTGCGCGGTGAAGGTCGCGTCGGGCGCGGCCTGGGCGCTTGCGGCGCTCACGAGCCAGAGAGCGCCCGCGAGCGCAAGCCATGCCGGGAGACGGCCCGACGGTCCACTTTTTGCGGGCGCGCGCATGGGGGCAACACCACCTTGCGGGTTCCCATCCGGCGCCCAGGCAGCCGAAGGCGCGGTGCCCAGGCGTCGAAACCGGGAATTGAAGTCGCGATCCCGTCCTATGAAATGCGCTGGCGGCGCATGTGCTAGCGGTACACGGCGACGCCGACGCGGTCGACGACACCGCCTTGGCTGTAGCTGATCACGTAGACGCCGCTGGTCGCGCCGGGGTAGACGTAGAGCAGTCCGGTCGTCGCATCGATGGCCACGCCGACGGCACCGGGTGGCACCGTGACCGAATAGGCGCCCGTATCAGGCAGCACGTTGCCGCGCGCATCCTTGACGACCGGTTTGACGGCTACGGGGTCCGTCGCCGCGGCCGAGCCGGGCGTGGGGATCAGGACGCTTGCCGATGCGTAGCGGAGGCCGGTGATGGAGGCGGGGTTGCCGAGCACAGGCGCAGCCTTCGCCACGGCGATCCAAAGGCGCGTGTAGTGGATGGCGGCCTGCTGCAGATCCAGGATCGACTGCTGCAAGGCGGTGAGCCCGCCGCCGAGCGGGTGACCGGTCCAGGTGCCGTCGAGGAGCGGATGCCCAAGCTCGTACTTGATCTCCGCGAGCTGCGCTGTCCATGTCTTGACCTGCAGCTCGAGCATGCGTACGGTCGCGGCGATCCTGTCCCTCTTCGCCCGCTCAAGCCTCGACTTGGCGTTCGCGAGTTCATGGTTCAGGGTGCGCTCCTGGGTCTGGAGCTTGTTCCGATCGGACATCTGGACGGGGATGGCGGCCTTGGCGAGCGAGAGCGCCTGCTCCGAACTGTACAAGAGGCCGACCTGCCCCTCGATGGAGCGCACGGTATTGCTGTACGTCGCAATGGCGGGACTGGAGCCGCCTGCGGTCTGCGCCTGCTGCAGCAGCAGCGCCTCCGTGTTCGCGTTTTGCGTGTAGCGGGCGCTGAACGTGGACTGGGGCGAGGCGGCGTGCGCCGACTGGCCTACGGAGCCCAGTACCAGTGCCGCAGTTCCGAGCCCGAGAGCCAACGAGCCAAGCTTGCGGACGGTCATGCGCGATGCCCCCTAGATCGGCCTGATACCTGCATCATCCGTGGGTACCTGAAAAAGATCTCAAAATTCGGCCATGGTTTGCGTCCAGGGCATGTCCAAAAGCCTGCAGCGACGCCGGACACGATGCGCCCGGGGCCAGCGCCGAGGTCTTTAGCGGATCTTAGCCCTTTGTAAACCGGTTACAAGATGTGACAGCCAAAATCGAACCGTGGCAGACACGGCGTTTCGAGTAATGGGCATCGGCGCATCTGCGGCGGACGTCGCGGCGCTGGTGGCCTTGAGGAGATGCGCTCAGGATGCGGGTTCTCGTGGTGGAGGATGACCCGTCGCTGGCGGCGACCCTGCGCCTCGGCCTCGGCGCCGAAGGCTTCGAGCCGACGCTCTGCGACACGGTGGAGGGCGCGATGGCCCTTGTGGCGCGGTCCGCGTTCCCCCTGGCGCTTGTCGACGTCAACCTGCCGGACGGCTCCGGCTTCTCGCTCGTGCCCCGCTTCAAGGACCGCGGCGTCCTGGTGATCATGCTGACAGCGCGCGGCAGTGTCCCCGACCGGGTGCGCGGTTTCGAACTCGGCGCCGACGACTACCTTGCGAAACCCTTCGCCTTCGAAGAGCTGGTCATGCGCATGCGGGCGGTGGCGCGCCGACCGACCGCAACGGGCCAGGCCCTGCCGGTGCTGTCCTTCGCCGATGTCGAGGTGCACCTCGAGCGGCAGGAGGCCACGCGGGCCGGACAACGCCTGGATCTGACGCGGCGCGAATACGACCTGCTCTGTCTCTTTCTGCGCAATCCCCGGCACGTGCTGACCCGCGATCAGATCCTCGAACGGGTCTGGGGCTACGACACGGAAGTCGGAGGCGGCGTGCTCGACGTCTACATCAGCTACCTGCGGCGCAAGCTCGAGGCCTTCGGACCGCGCCTGATCCATACCATGCGGGGATTCGGCTACCAGCTGGACGAGCATGTGGAGGCTTAGGCACGCCTTCGAGAGCCTTGGTCGCCGCCTGCTGCTCGCCATGGTGGTGCTGGTCGGGGCGTCGCTCCTCCTGGTCGACATCGGCGCCGTCTATTTCCTGCACAATGTCCTGCTGCAGAACCTCGCGGTTCACCTGCAGACGTCGGTGCAGACGGAGGCCCGCTTCTACCTGCGCACCGGCGCTGTCCGGGACCGTCGCGACGCCGGCGAGGCGGTCGCCATCTACGACGCGAACGGGCAGCGCGTCGCCAGCGTTGGCGCGACGCCGCTCGTGGCGCCACCGCCGGGGCTCAGCCAGACGGCCAAGGACCTGCGCGACGTGCTCATCGTGCCTGGCGGTTACTTTCTCGATCAGGTCAGCCTCCAAGGGGTAAGCCGCCCTGTCGGCGTCCTCGAGGAGGTGCTGGCGCTCGTCACCCTCGCGGCGGTGCTGCTGGCCGCCCTGGTCTCGGTCGCCATCGCGCGCGGCCTGACGGCGCCGCTCTCGGCGCTCTCGGCCGAGGCCGCCCGCATCAGCGAGACCGGTGACCTCGAGACGCACCTGCCGAGGGACCACGGTGTGCGGGAGATCCGCTCCCTTGCGGAGGCCCTGCAGCAGATGCTGAGCAGGCTGAGCCAGATGTTCGGCGCCCTCGAGGCATCCGAGCAGAGGGAGCGCGCCTTGCGCGAGATGACGCTGCACGACCTGCGCACGCCACTTTCCACGGTGCTGGGCACGCTTGAGCTGCTGGCGAGCGGCAGGCTCGGGCCCAAGGAGGCCAAGGAGGCGGCGGCGCTCGCGCAGCGCGAGGCCTCGCGCCTCGCGCTGCGCATCCGGGATCTCGACACGCAGGAAGGCGACCCGCTCAGCGACCTGTCTGAGGCGGTGCGTCAGACGGCGCACGGGCACAGGGTGAGCGAGGGGCCGAGGGACCTCTGGGTGACGGCCCCGGCCGCCGAGGTGCGGCAGGTGCTGGGGATCCTCGTGGACAATGCGGAACGGCACAATCCTCCCGGCACGGAGATCGATCTGGGCTGGCGGCTCGACGGCCAGCAGGCGGTGGTCTTCGTGAGGGACGCCGGTGTCGGCATGACCGCCGAGGTGGCGCAGCACGCCTTCGACCGCTTCTACAGCGGCGACTGGCAGGGCGGCCTCGGCCTCGGGCTCGCCTTGGCGCGCGTGCTCGTTACGTCGCGCGGCGGGTCGGTCGACCTCGAGACGGAGCCGAGGAAGGGCACCACGGTCTGGGTGCGCTGGCCCGTCGGCACGCCGTCGCCGCAGGAACCGGTCCCGGCCGGGCTATGACGAGAATGTTGCGGACCCCGCGGCCAGGCGCCGCGGGGTCCGAGCCATTGCATCCGTTGTTACCAGTCCCAGCCACCGTGGCGAGGGTATCCGCCGTAGCCTCCGAAGCCGTCGCCACCGTAGCCGCCATGGCCCCAGGACCCGCCGTTGCCTCGGCCGTATCCGCCGAAGCCGCCGTATCCGTCACCATAGCCGCCGCCGTAGCCGTACGGATTCGAGTTGCCGTAGGGAGACTGGGTAGTCGCTTGCGACTCCGTCACCGTGAAGGTGGCGCCGCCGGCACCGATCGCGCCCGGTTGCGCCTGCAGGCCGTCCATGCTCGCCAGCACGACGGGCGCCGGTGTGCCGGCCGTCGCCATGCTCTCGGTCCTGCCCGAGGTCGTCAGCACCGTGGCGCTTTCGAAGGTCACGGGCGTGAATGTGGCAAGCGGTTCGACGCGGCCGCGCCCGGTGCTCGGAGCCTCCGTGATCCACTCCGCGGACTGCTCGACCATCTGCGCCTCGTCGGCCGTCAGCGTGACCGTCTGCGAGGCGAGCGTCGTGGAACCGCTCCGCACGGTGAGCGTCCAGCGATTCTGGCCGGCCGGGGTGACGCTCGCGGTCACCGTGGCGCCGGCAGGCACGGTCTTGCCCGGCTTCGCGGACGCGGGCAGGCTTTCGGTGAAGGCCTGGGTCACGGACTGTCCGCCGGACCACTGCTGAAGCACCCCGCACTGCAAGAGCGCCTCGCTCTGTCCGGTGCCGCCGATGCCGACCCACTCGGCCACGACGCCGCCCTGGGACCGGCTCAGGGTCGGGACCTTCCAGGAAGCCGAAACGCCCGCGTACGGGCCTGCCTGGTCCACATAACCGGACCAGTTGGAGGAGACGCTCTGGGACGCCACGGCGTAGTTGCCTGGCTTCGCCTTCGCTGAAGCCACAGCGTTGCCGCTCTGCCCGGCAATGTCCGCGACGGCGCCGTGTAGCGGTGAGGAGGGTGAGGTCATCCCCTGCCAAATGAGCAGTGCGACCCCGGCGATGCCCAAGATCGCAAGCTTCACGCCCATCAGCTCCCTTCGCGTTCAGGTGGTTCCGCTGGCAGCATAGGCGCTTTGCACTAGAGACGTCTTAAAACCTCACAAGATCTCCGCGAGAGCCTGGCCGCCGTGCCTAGGTTGGGACGCCAGCAGGAAAACCATGCAGAATGTGGCATATCTGTGTGAGGCGGGATAGACCTCCCGGGAGGACTGCCCAATGCGACGTTTCGTGCCTCTGGTTTTCCTGATTGTCCTCGGCGTGAGCCTCGGCGCCTGCGGCGCCGCCTCCACTTCGGGACCGGCGATGCCGCCGAGGCCTTTCGCCGGCATGATCCTGGAGCTGCACATGTTTAGCCGGGAGAGCGGCTGGGCCACGGGCGTCAAGCCCTCCGGCGACGCCGCTCTGCTCACGACGAGGGATGGCGGGCGCACCTGGTCGCAAGGTACGCCGCCGCAGCTGCCGCCGGTGCAGCACCTGAGCATGGATCCGACGTCGGAGTCCGCTGCGTGGGTTGCCACCGTCAGCAAGAAGGGGCGGGTGGAGGCCTGCCACACGCGGAGCGCCGGCCGCAACTGGCGGTGCCACGACGTCGCCTCGCCGACCGACCCGACGGATGTCTCGCTCTGGCCGTCGCAGATCGACTTCGCAAGTCCCTCGACAGGCTGGATCGAGCTCCAGCAGCCTACGGGCAGGGCCTCGGCCCGGGCGGAGCTCTGGCAGACGCGCGACGGCGGTCGCACGTGGCACGAGCTCTTCCCGCTCAGCTACCAGGGTTTCGGCGCGGCCGGGCCTATAGCGTTCAGTTCGCCGAATGTGGGGGTTCACGTCGTCGGGTACGCCTACGGCTACGGGAACGGCGTCGGCGCGCCAGGCGTCTACGAGACCACCGACGGCGGGCGTTCCTGGAGGGTCCGCTATCCGCCGGGCAAGCTGAGCCGGAAGGACCAGCAGGCCCTGCCGAGCCACGGCATGCAGGCCGTGACGGACGAAGCGTACCTGTGGATCCTGCGCGGGGAAGAGGTCAGCCCTGCGCTGAAGCTCTACGACCCGCTCGTGGACTTCTACGGAGCAGGCAGGGTCGTCGCCGCCACGGGACTCGCAAGCGGCCCCCGCGACGAGGCGCTCTACTTCAGCGACGACGCGGGACAGCACTGGTCCCGGGTGTCCTTTGCGGAGTCGGCGATCCCGAAGTACTTCGGGCCGAACTGGTCCTACTATCTCTACCAGATCGACTTCGTGAGCCCCCGGGTCGGCTTCGTGCTGCTGAACCAGGAGCAGGTGCTGAAGTCTCTCATGTTCCGGACTCTGGACGGTGGCCGGCGTTGGACCCTTGTCTCGGGCCCTGGAGCCAAGGCGCCCGCCCTGCCATGACCCAGCACTGCTGAGCGTGGAGTGGCCGATGGGCCTCGAACGTGGCGGACGCCGCCCGCAGGACGGCGTCCGCTGTCTTCTTCTCACCGAGCCACGTGCGGCAGGGAGATGAAACTCGGGTGCTCCGGGTCGTGGAACACCTTCTGCTCCGCCTTGCGCGGGCTGCGGGGTTCCAGGAACTCGTCGGTTCCCGTGTTGAGGTTGCGATCCCAGCGCGGGAAGGAACTGCTCGTCACCTCGAGCCGCAGGCGGTGGCCCGGCAGGAAGGTGACGCCGGTCGCCCAGAGGTCGATGGTCACGGGGGTGACCTCGGCCGGCCTTAGCAGCTCGGGGGCCTGGGGCCGGATCTCCCCCGGAACGCCGTAGGTGCGGCGCCAGCGGGCGCGCACGATGCCGTCCGCGAGGTTGATCGCGCGCCCGTCCGGGTGGACATCCACCAGGCGAGCGACGAAATCGGTGTCGGGAGCGGACGAGGAGACGTGGAGCGTGGCCGAGACCGGGCCAATCACGGTGTACGGATCCTCAAAGGGCTCGCTCGTGTAGCAGAGGACATCCCGCCTGGCCTCGTTTGGCCCTTGGTCGCGTGGCCCGGCCCTGTAGCTCGCGGGCATCAGGAGGCTGCCGCCGATGGTCGGCACGGGAGCCAGGGGGTCGTAGACGTAACGGTCCGGCCGCGCGTCCTGGGAGGGGCTGCGCTCGAGCCTGCCGTCGCCAGCGGACGAGTTGGCGTTGCCGCCGCCCGCGAGATACCAGCGCTCCTCCTCCGCCTCGGCCACCGGCCAGGCGGGGAAGTAGCGCCAGCGATTCTCGCCCATCACGAAGACCTCCACCGAGGGCATCTCCGGGAAGGGTACGGGACGCCCCAGGGCGCGGTCGAAGAAGCGCAGATGCACCTCGGTCATGTCGCCCTGATAGCCGAGCAGCATGCCGGAGCTCGCCATGCCGAACTCGAGTTCGCCGCTGAAGCTCACGAAATTCCCGTGTGTCCAGGGGCCGATCAGCAGGCGCGGCTTCTGGGTGCCGCGCGCCTCGGCGAGACGGAGCATCGCGCCGTACTGCCGCAGGGTCTCGCCAAGGAAGATGTCGTACCAGCCGGCCGTGTGGAACGTCGGCACCTGGACCTTGTCGTAGAGGTCGTCGAGATTGAGATCCCGCCAGGCGGGATCGTCCGGCGCCCATGCGGCGAAGCGCCTGAGGGAGGCGAGCAGTCCCTCGGCGTCCGGCACGTCCCCTGGAGGCAGGGTGGCGTAGAGTGCCGGCAGATGGTCGATGGCGCCGATGAGCACGGGGAGCTTGGTCAAGAGTTCGAGCGGCCTTCCTTCGTAGCGCCGCAGCACGTCCCCCGGCGCCAGGGCCCCGAGATACCAGTACAGGCTCAGGCCGAGTTCGCGGGCGCCTCCCCGGTAAACGCTGCCGTTGAGGTAGTTGCCCCAGGTGATGGCGGGTGCCATCGCGGCAAGCCCAGGGGGCTGGCCCACCGCCGCCTGCCACTGCGTCATGCCGAAGTAGGAGCCGCCGAACATCGCGACCCGACCGTCGCTGCCGGGCAGGCTCGCCGCCCAGGCGACGCTGTCGTAGCCGTCCTCGAACTCGTGCAGGAAGGGCAGCCATTCGCCTTCGGAGCGGTAGCGGCCGCGCACGTCCTGGACCACCACGATGTAGCCGCGTTCCACCGCCCGCAGCGGCTCGACGCCGAGCAGGCCCGTGGCGAAGTCCTTGCCGTAGGGGGTGCGGGTCAGGAGGACGGGGAAGGGTCCGTCTCCCGCCGGTCGGTAGACGTTCGCGCGCAGCCGGGTGCCATCCCGCATCGGCACCGGCACGTGCAGGCTGACAAGCGCGTCTCGAACCACTTCATCCGCCACGATCTCACCTTCCGCTTCGCAGCTCTTCCCGCGGGACGGCTCCCTTGGCTCCATCCCTAGGTCGCCTTCTTCGCGACCGGGCCGTTCCCTGCCGCCTTATGGGAAAACCTGCCGCCGGCCGGCGCGCGATCGTGCCCGGGCAGCAAGAGGCGGAGGGCGCCTTCGCGCCGCTCCGCCTCGCTCTGGTTCGATCGCCGAAGTTCAGGGCTCCTCGTCTTGGTCGGCCGGTGCGGAACCATGGCCGAGACGCCAGGAACTGCGCAGGATGCGCAGCATCTCGGTCGCCAGGGCCTGCTGCTCCGTGGTCGTGTCGCGCAGGGCGAGGAGCACATCGGCCCGCAGGTCCTCCACATCGTCCTCGCGGCGGAAGAGCCTGGCGACCTCGATCTCGAGCGCGTCCGCGAGCCGGAACAGGAGGGGCACGCTCGGCCAGCGCTCGCCTCGTTCGATGCGCGCCAAGTGGGCTTGATCCGTTTCTGCCAGTTCCGCGAGCCTGGACTGCGTGAAATGGCGTTCCAGCCGCAGCTGCCGTATACGGCCGCCAAGCTGTCGGCGCCGGTCTTGCACGTCTCGTCCTCCCTGCGACCATCATTTCTGACTGGCAGGCCAGCAGGAAGGACGCGTAAGACATGGAACAAATGCCTGTATGGCATCCGCCCAATGCACAAGAGGCATGGAATGAGGGGTCTCCTTGCGCGATATGGATCAGGGAGCACCCGACAGCGACACCAAAAATCAGCTTGCCGGTATGGCCGTCATGCTGACGGTCACGCAGCCATACCTGCCCGACGCGATCCTGCTGGACCTCGTACATCGCCTTGGCGGGCCCACCGCCTATGTCGGGGCGGTGCTTTCCATCGCCTTCGACCTGCCGGAATTCCCCATGCGCGAAGAATTGGTGGAGGGAGCGCGCCAGTTGCTGCAGCGCATGCGGCGGCACGCCCCTCCAGAGTGACCTTTCAGCAGGCCGATACCTCGTTGCGCATCCGCTTGGACTGGTAGAGGCAGGCGTCGACGCGGCGCAGAAGATCGGGCGTCCGGATGCCGGGCAATGCCTCGATCAGCCCGATCGACACGGTGAGCGACACGGTCTCGGCGGAATCCGGCACGCGGATCGACTGGCTCGCCACCATCTCGCGCAGCCGCTCCGCGATCGGCAGGGCCTCCGCCATGGACACGCCCTCGAAGACGACCAGGAGCTCGTCGCCGCCGAAGCGGCCCAGGAGGTCGCCGGCGCGCAGCCCGGACTGGATCCGGTGCACGTACTGCTGCAGGATGGCGTCGCCCGCCACGTGACCGACCTTGTCGTTGACCGACTTGAAGTGGTCGAGATCGATCAGGCCGACGCAGAACGTCTTGCCCTGCTCGAGCAGGCGCTCCAGGTGGAAGAGGGCGTAGGCGCGCGTGAACGCGCCGGTCAGGGGATCCCTGAGGTGCTCCACGCGATCGTCGTGGATCTGCGTGCCCCAAAGGCTGAGGCTGATGCCCAGCAGCAGAAGGACGGGCACGAGGAAGGGACTCCTCGGCTCCATCAGGTAGGCGGCCACGGCGTAGAGGACGGTGCTGACAAGGCCGGGCCAGGTGCCCAGCCGCAGGACGGCGCTCGCGACGCCAAGGAAGACGATCGGGAAGATGGGGCTCTGTCCTCCGCCCGTGGCTGCGCTCAAGGACACCGCGAAGATGAAGTCGAGCAGCACGGAGCCGTAGGGGAAGCGGGCCACGAGGTTTGGACGCAGGCGCAGGACGAGGAAATCGAGCACCGCGTAGAGGAAGAGACCGAAGAGCAGGACCGGCACGATTCCGCTCGTGGGCGGCGAACTCACCGGCCGCAGGACGGGCCAAAGGATGAGAAAGGCGAGGATCGCCGCGATGCGCAGCGGCGACGCGAGGCGTTCCGCCTGGAGCTGGAGGTGCCAGCGCCACTCGTTGCGCCCCGGGAAGCGCGTCCGCCGTCCGCCGCGCCAGAAATGCCGGCTCACAGGGATGCCCCGAAAGGCCAGCTGAGGCCGATCCGCGCGGGGGTCCAGGCGTCCGCCGGAGCCGGCCGCCCAACCACCGGCCCCGCGACAAGGTCGCAGCCGAGGCGGGCGAGGGCGGTCACATCGGAGCGTTGCTTGACGCCGTCGCAGAGCAGGAGCGCCCCCGTGTCGTGGACCTGGGACAGGGCGGCCGCGGCATCGCCTTGCAGCAGCCGCGGAGCGTCCATGCGGACGATGTCGGGTCGCAACCGGGGAAGGGCTACGCGCAACGTCTGCGCATCCCCTGCCGAGAAGGCGATCGAGACGCCCGCCTCGCGACAGGCGTCCAGCGTCCGCGTCCCGGCCCCCTCCGCGCCGTCCAGGGAGAGCTCGAGGTCGACGACGACTTCCCGGCTCTGGCGCAGCAGCCTGTCCCAGGGGAGCGCGCAGTCCATGTCCCGCGCGGGCCCCACCGGCACAGCGAGGCGCCCGGGCAGCCGCCAACCCGCACGCACGGCGGAAAGCAGCGACAGCGAAGCGAGCTCGCCGAGTTGCCCCATCTCCCGGGCCGCAGAGACGGCTTCATGCCAGGACATGCCGTTCACGAAGCGGGGAATGGCGTAAAAGCCGAACAGCGCGCCGGATTGGGCATGCCACACCGGAGCGAAGACGTGTCCGAGCTGGCGGCTCGAGAGGATCGTGCGCACGTGGACGCGGGCGCCGGGGGAGGTCAGAGGAGGTCACCTCAAAGCACACTTTACTGCATCAAAGCGGAGATTTGGCCGCGACTTGCCCTAGCCGCCCCGGGGCTCCCGTCCAGGCGGCGAACCAGCCCTCCACCGCGCCTGAAGGCAGCGGCGGGCTGACGAGGTTGCCTGCACCAGGGCGCAGCCGAAGCCGCCCAGGATGCGGGCCTGTTCCTCGGTCTCGACGACCTCGGCCAGCACCTGGCTGCCCGTGGGCTGGACGATGGCGACCCTGCCCTGGAGGAGGCTGCACGCGGGGGCGCCGTACGGCAGGAACGTGATGAAGCCGCGGCCGATCTTGATCAGCGCCGCCTCGAGCCCGACCAGGCGGGCAGACGAGCTGTAGCCGGTGCCGAAGTCGTCGATCGCGATGCCCGGGCCGAGCGCCCGGCAATCCTTGAGGCGCCCTAGCCACGGCCGCTCGTCGACGAGTCCCGCGGACTCCGTGGTCCCCAGTTCGATCCGGCTGCGGTCGAGCGTCGGGTGCCGGCCGAGCCCCTCTTCCACATCCGGGCGGAAGGCGGGGAGCTGGATGTAGCTCGGCGGCACGTTCACGGCGGTTCTCGCTCGTCTCCGCCGCGATGACGGCCGCAAGGCGGCTGGACAAGGTCGCGTAAAGCCGCCGCAAGCGGAATAGCAGGTGGCGGGCATCCTGACCGGAGCCGGATTGCCTCGCGGACTCTTGTCCCAAATCACCGGACTTAGTCTTCTCTTGCAGGTCGGACAGCCCCCTTGAGCAAAAGGCTTTGGCGCATCGGTTCGCGAAAGCCCTTGGCACGCATGGCGTCGAGAGGAGACAGGGATGCTTTGGAAAGGGAAGTTCTCCGCCAAATGTCCAAGCACCTTGATGCCTATTGCGATGAACTGCGTGAACTTGTGGACATCGACACGCCGAGCGACGACCCCGCCGCCATCGGCATCCTGCTGGACCTAGTCGGTCCCCGCCTCCGGGACATGGGCTTCGACACGCGCAGGCCCGCCGCGGATATCCTCGTAGCGGATCTCGGCGGCGGCGCGGCGCGGGGTGTACTCCTCCTGCTGCATGCGGACACGGTCTTCGCCCACGGCGAGGCCCTGCGGCGACCCTTCACCGTTTCGGGCGGACGGGCCTACGGGCCGGGCGTCGCCGACATGAAGGGCGGCATCGCCCAACTGCTTTGGGCCCTTCGCCTGCTCAAGGAGCGCGGGGCCCTGCCCCGGCCGCTCAGGGTGGTGATCACGGGCGACGAGGAGACGGGCGCCGAGCGCTCGCGGGACTGGATCGCGCGAGCCGCCGAAGGCCAGCATGCGGCGCTCGTGCTGGAGCCCGGCCGCGAGAGCGGCGCCATCGTCTCGGCGCGCAAGTCGGTCGGCAGCTTTACCCTCACCGCAGCCGGCATCGAGGCGCACGCGGGTGTCGAACCGTGGCGCGGCGCCAGCGCGGTGCACGAGATCGCGCGCCGCGCCGCGGCGATCGCGGACCTCTCGGGCCGCATCGAGGGCGTCCATTTCAACGTGGGCCGCATCGAGGGCGGCACGAGGCCGAATGTCGTGGCCGGCGAGGCGAGATGCCTCATCGATGTCCGCGTGCCACGCCTTCGGGACCTGGCCGCGGTGGAGGACCTCCTGCGGCAGACCGCCCTCACGCCGAGTGACAAGCGGATCGACCTGCGCCTCGAAGGCGGCTTTCAGGGTCCGCCGATGGAGAAGACGGCCCTAACCGAGGCCCTGCTCGTCCAGGCGCGAGCCGTGGCCGAGGCGATCGGCCTGCCGCTCGAGGATGTCGCCACCGGCGGCGGCTCGGATGGCAACCGCGTCGCGGCGTCCGGCGTCCCGGTGCTGGACGGTCTCGGGCCGGTCGGCGGCAGGGCCCACAGCGTCGACGAGTTCATCGATCTCGATTCGGTCGCGCCGCGCACGGCTCTGCTGGCCGGCCTGCTTTGCCGTATCCTGGGAGATGGGGGAAGCTAGAGGACGCTGCTGACCTGCCCGCATAGGCCATGTGGGCAGGAGGCGGCAACCGACAGGCGAAAGTTGTCGCAGGGGCAGGCCAACCTTGCGCGTGCCCACCTTTTATGCAGTAGCGAGGGATTCGATCGGAGGAGTGCCGAGATGCATCCGGACACCGCAGCGGTCCACGCGGGCGAGGAGCCCGCGCTGGCGCCGTCCTCGCTCGTGCCGCCGATCTACCAGACGTCGGTCTTCACGTTCAGCGACCTCTACAGCGCGGCGGACGTCACCGGCGGCAAGGCGGTGGGCTACTCCTACACCCGGATCGGTCAGCCGAACGCGGACATGTTCGCCCAGGCGGTGGCCGCGCTCGAAGGGGCTCCCGCAGCCTGTGTCGCGGCATCGGGGATGGGCGCCATCCTGGCGGCGCTGGTCGCCGCGCGCGACGGACGGGCCGTGGCCGCGGCGGACGAGATCTACGGCGGCTCGGTGGCCCTGCTCGAGGGCTTTCTCGAGCCGCTCGGCGTACGCTGCCTGCGCTTCGACGCCCACGACCCCCTATCGCTGCCGCAGGAGGCCGGCGTGGTGCTGGTGGAGAGCGCCTCGAATCCGCTCGGCCGCCTCGCGGACCTCAGGGCGCTCGCCGACACCGCGCACAAGCATGGCCAGCGGCTGGTCGTCGACAACACCTTCGCGACACCATACCTCTGCCGTCCCCACGAGCACGGCGCCGACCTCGTGGTACACTCGGTGACGAAGTTCCTCGCTGGCCACGGCGACGTCACGCTGGGCGTCGTCACGGGCAACGAGGAGCTCGTGGGCCGCTGCCAGTCCGCCCTCACGACCTTCGGCGCGACGCCGGATCCTTTCGCCTGTTGGCTCGCCCTGCGTGGGCTGAGGACGTTCGGCGTGCGCATGGAGCGCGCGGTTGCGAACGCGAAGGGCGTTGCCCGCTTCCTCGCGCAGCAGGGGGCCGTGCAGCGGGTCCATCACCCGAGTGTCCCCGGGCACCCCGACGCCGAGCTCGCCCGGCGCTTCCTTTCGGGCGAGGGGCCGGCGATCCTCGCTTTCGACCTCGACGGCGAGGCGGCGGCGGCCCGCTTCATCGAGCGCCTCCGTCTCATCCGTTACGCGCCATCGCTCGGCGACGTCTCGACCATCGTGCTGCACCCGGCCACCACCTCGCACAGACAACTCGGGCCCGCCGAGAAGGAGCGCCTCGGCATCCTGCCCGGCACCATCCGGCTGTCGCTCGGCATCGAGCGGCTCGAAGATCTCGTCGCGGAGCTCGGCCATGCCCTCGACTGACGGTGGCACGCCGCTCGCCCTGCGCGACGCGCTCTCGTTCCTCGAGGGCATAGAGGGCCGCCGGGCGCTCGTCGAGCTCGGCTACGGCACCTGGGCCCTGGCGCGCTTCCCGCTGCACGTCGAGGACGTCGACCTCGACGACGAGTTCCTCACGGTGATCGGCGACGTCTCGGATCTCGGCGACGCCGTCGTCTACTCGGAGGTGAACCTGCCGCTCGCGCAGGAGGGGGGCTACGAGATCTCGATCGCCGCTGGCGAGATGCGCCTCGTCAGCGAGGAGGGCATGCGGCTTTCCGTCACCGTGCTCGACGCGTGACCGCCGCCTGGGAGCACGCAAACCGGCAAAACTGAAGGGAGTCCAGCCATGGTATCCGGCGTGCTCGGCAATCTTGCGCAGCGTTCCAGGCCATATTCGCCCCACATCCTGGTCCTGGCGCTCTTGACCGGCGTCATCGGTGGCCTCGGGGCCATTGTCTTCCGTTGGCTGATCTCGGTCGTCCAGGCGTTCGTCGCCTGGGTCGTACCGTCGCACACCGTCTCGCCCTCGCACCTTTTCATCGTCCTGGCACCGGCCGCCGGTCTTGTCGCGGTGAACCTGATCAGCCACTACCTGGCGCGCGAGGTCAAGGGACACGGCGTGCCGCAGATCCTCGAGGCGCTCGCCCTGCGCGGTGGCCGCATCCGGCCGCGGGTGAGCTTCTTCGGCATCCTGGCGCCGGCCATCACGATCGGCAGTGGTGGCTCGGTAGGGCGCGAGGGGCCGATCGCCCTCATTGGCGCCGCGTTCGGCTCGCTCCTCGGACAGGCCCTGCGCCTTTCGGAACGCGACATCTCCCTGCTCCTCGCCTGCGGCGCCGCCGCCGGCATCGGCGCCACCTTCAACGCGCCGATCGCCGGCGGCTTCTTCGGTCTCGAAGTCATTCTCGGCACCTACGCCATGGGCGCCCTGGTGCCCGTCTTCCTTTCATCCGTCATGGGCGTCTCGGTCTTCAACGCCTTCATGGGCAGCCGCGCGGTCCTGGTGACCCCGGCCTACCACGTCGTGAACCACTTCGCCGTGCTCTACATGATCGCGCTCGGCGTCCTCATGGCGTTCATCGCCTGGCTCTACACCTCGGGCCTCACCTTCAGCGAGGATCTCTTCGAGCGGATGCCGCTTCAATTCTGGCAGAAGGGCCTGATCGGCGGCCTCTTTGTCGGTCTCCTGGGCTTGATCCTGCCGCAGGTGCTGGGCGTCGGTTACCCGACGATGCACGAGGCCCTGCTCGGCAATCTCGGGCTCGGCCTCCTCTTCGTGCTGTTCGCGGCCAAGCTCGTGGCGACGCTCGTGACCATCGGCGCAGGCGGCTCCGGCGGCGTCTTCGCGCCGTCCCTCTTCATCGGCGGCATGGCGGGCGGCGCCTTCGGCGCCATGCTGCACGCCATCTCGCCGGCCCTGGCGCCCTTCCCCGAGATCTACGCCGTCGCCGGCATGGCCGCGATGTTCGCGGCCGCCGCCCAGGCGCCGTTCGTCGCGATCACGATCCTCCTCGAGATCACGGGCGACTACCGACTGACGGCGCCGGTGATGGCGGCCGCGGCGATCAGCTACGGCCTCTACCGCTTCTTCACGCCCTACTCGATGTACACCGTGAAGCTGAGCCGGCGGGGCATCGTCATCCTGCGCGGCCAGGACGTCCGCCCGACCGACCAGGTGACGGTGCGCACGCAGGTCGACACCATGACGCGCGAGCGCATCGCGGGCGAGACGCCGAGCGGCGAGGCCTACGAGATCCTGACCTCCGCCGACCGCCCCTACGCGCTCGTCACCGACGAGGCGGGGGAGGTCGTGGGACTTTTGACGCTGATCGAACTGGTGCACGCCCTGAACCAGCCGGGCTCCGCCGAGAAGCCGGTGCGCGAGATTCTCGCGCCGATGCCGCGCCCGATCGAGGCGGACGCGAGTCTCGACGACGCCTTGCGCCAGATCGGCCAGTACGACGTCGATGCCCTGCCCGTGACCGACCACGGGCAGGTGATCGGCGTGATCAGCCGCACCGCGGTGCTGCACGGCTACCGCCACGCGACGCTGCGCACCCTCACGATCAGTCGCCAGATCCAGGAGCTCACCGAGGACGCCGCCGACCCCGGCCAGTTCTTCGACGTCTACCTGCGTCCGGCGTCGCCGGTGGTGGGCAAGAAGATCGTCGACCTCGGCCTGCCGCAGAGCGCTCTCGTCGTGGCCATCCGCCGCCAGGGCAAGGCCGTCATCCCGCATGGCGGCACCGAGCTCGAGGTCGGGGACCGCGTCGTCGTGTTCGCCTCCGCGAGTGGCGAGGTGCCGGATCTCAGGCGCCGGTTCGGGGGCTGAGCCGCAGCGGCAGGGCCCTCTCTGGTGTCGCTCAGAGCTGCTCGGCGGCGGCCGCCATGTCTCCCGACTCCAGGCGAGGGAAGAGGAGTGCCGCGTCGAAGCGGCGCTCCTCTTCCCGATAGTCGAGGCGCAGGCGTCCGCCCGACACGGCCGCCAGGCGCGCCACCACGGCGAGGCCAAGGCCGAAGCCCTTGGCGCCCTTAGGACTTTCGCCGCGCACGAAGGGCTGCGCAAGGCTCCTTGGGTCTTGCGCGGGGCGACTCGCGGGATTTTCGATGGTGAGTCGCACTAAGAGCGGACCGTCCATGCCGAGCCGCACCGTTACGGGCCCGTCGCCCTCCGCGTAGCGCAGGGCGTTGCTGAGGAGGTTTCCCAGCATGCGGGCAAGGCGTGACGGGCTGCAGAGGATGGGCTTCGTCGGCGCGAGCAGCAAATCGAGCCCGCGACCCTGGAGGTCGAAGAGCGGCCGTACCCGCTCCACCTCCTCCGCCACCGCGGCGGTGAGGTCCAGGGCCCCTTCGCTGTTCTTCGGCCACGCCGCGTCTGCGGACGTGAGATCGATGAAGTCGTCCGCCAGCCGCTCGAGCTGCAGCAGCTCCGCTTCCATCGCGGCGACTTCGCGGCCCTCGGCTGGCCTGCCGTCTGCCAAGGCCCCCAGCCTGAGACGCAGCCGCGTGAGCGGTGTGCGGAAGTCGTGGGCGAGTTCGGCTCCGAGCGCGGCCTCCGGGGCCGCGATCCCCGCACGTTCCGTCGGGGTGCGGGACGCGAGGCGGGGACGGGTCAGCCATAGCGCGACGCTTGCGAAGAGCACCCAGGCCAGCAGCCACCATGGCCTCTCCGGGGCCGCCGGCGGCCACCAGCCGTAGAGGAGCCCGGCGCAAAGCAGAGCGAGGCCCGCTTCAGCGCGCACGGCCGGAGCCCTCCTGGCGCAGCTCGGGGCCATCCCAGCGGTAGCCGTAGCCGCGCACGGTGGCGATGTAGCGGAAGGCATCCGAGGCGCAGAGCTTGTGCCTCAGGTGACCGACGTGGACGTCGATCAGCCGTTCGTAGCCGTAGAAGTTCGGACCGATCACCAGGCGCAGGAGCTCGGGGCGGGACAGGGCCTGGCCGGGCCTCGACGCAAGCGCGGAAAAGACGAGGTACTCGAGCGGCGTCAGCGGAAGTGGTTCGCCTTGCCGCAAGACGTGTCTCGCGCCTTCGTCCCAGAGGAGTTCCGCCGGTTCGGGCGCCACGGCGGGCAAACGCCGGCGCAGGAGCGCCTGCACTCTTGCCTCGAGCTCGAGCAGGGAGAACGGCTTGACGACATAATCGTCGGCGCCCTGCCGCAGACCCTCCACCCGATCCGCCAGAGTGCCGTGGGCGGTGGCGACGAGGATCAGGGCGGACGGCATGGCATGCCGCAGCCGGACCAGGGCCTCGAGCCCGTCCGCGTCCGGCAGGCCGAGGTCGAGCACGATGACGTCGGGACTCGGCGCCCTGAGCCCGGCCTCGAGGTCCGCGCAGGAGCGGACGTCCGCCGCGAGGGACTCCTCGAGGTGGCGGGCGACGGCCTTGCGGATCACGCCATCGTCCTCGATCACCAGGACCGCCGGATGCACGGCCCGCGTGGCGGGCTCCTCACGCGCTTCCATGAGAGAATTATGGCACGGCCGGGTCGCCAGCGCGGGCTGGAAGGCCATCCTTCACCGTTTCTTGACAGCGCCCCCGGGCGATGGAGCGTACACTCAAGGCGACCACCGAAGCGGAGGCAACGAAGATGACCGTGACGACGTCTGTCACTCCGTGGGTAGCCTTGACCGGCATTCTTTCAGCCTTGGCCATCCTTGCGGTGCCTGTCGGTCTCATTCTGGTGATCGTGGGCCTCGTACAGTTCTTCCGCCCCGCGGAGACGCCACCGGGCCCCGAGGAGTTCCTGAAGAGTCGCTACGCCGGCGGCGAGATCTCGCTCTCGGAGTACGAGGAGATGCTGCGGACGATTCGCGGCGATGGACCGTGAAGCGAATGGGCACGGTGGCGATCGGGGCAGCGCTGCTGCTCGCGGCGGCCGCGCTGCTGGCCTGGCACTGGCAGGGCATCGGATTCGCGCCGATCTGGACGGTCCTTGGCCTCCTTGCGATCATCGGTGTGCCGAGCGCGCTCTGGCTGATCTTCGGCCAGAAACCGCGTGAGCCCCGCCGCCTGCCACGCATCTTCTGGCTCGGGCTCCTGCTGCTGCTGCTCGGGCTCGCCGCGGCGCAGCCCTGGTACACGGTGACCAGCTTTACGCGACCGGTGCCCATTCTGGTGGGTGAGAACGGTGTGACGCCCGGCAACAGCCTGCGGCGCACCGACCTGCCCGCCAAGACGCAGGAGGCGCTGCGGCGCATTTTCCCCGGCTTGTCGGTCGGCGTGGCATGGACCGTCGTCGGTGTTCCGCAGTCCGAGTACGAGATCTGGCTGAAGCGGCCTGGTGAGACGGGCTTTGCCCTGCAGGCGCTGTGGCAAGGCGGAACGGTCCGAATCGAGAACCAGAACCTGAACAGTCTCTACACACCTGGAACCGGGCGGGAACTGCCGCTTGGATCGCTCAAGGCCACCTATCGTCCCGGCAAGGGTGTCCTGGGCCCCTTCCTCTTTCCCGGCTACCTGCTCTATGTCGCGCCAACAGCGGGAGAGGCCTGGACGGTCAACCGGTCTACCGGAGGGATGGGCGGGGGGAGCAGCTATTGAACAGGAGAGGACTCGTGCCGCTCGGGGCTGGAGTCGCTTTGATCGCGGCGGGTCTGCTTGGGATGCACGCGTCAAGGCCCGTGACCGTGACCATGAACACCGTGCAGCCGTCCAGGGCGGAACTTCGGGCCATCGGACGGAAGAGCGCTGTTCTCTTTCCGCCCTACCGGGTTCTTGGCGTGTACACCATGCGCGCACCGAACTTCACGCGGCAGGGCGGTGGGTTCGGCGGCATGCTGAGCCAGGTCCTGGTCGTCCTCGGCGGGCCCAAAGGCGCAGTCCTGGCGGTGAGCGAGGCGGCGGGACCGGTGTTCGGCAACAGGCCTGGCGTGCAGGAGACAGGTTGGCAGACGGTACTGCCTCCCGCGGAGCACCCGGTGGAGTCGGCGCCGCTTGCCCAGTTGCCCCCTGCGGAGCAGTTGGCGATCTCCGATTGGCAGGATGCGAGAGGGCTCCAAGCAGCACAGCTGACGATCTGGCCATTCCCTGGTGAGCCGCTCGTCGTGGCAACCGAGCAAGGACAGAGCATCGCTGCCGCGTTCCCCGCATCGGCCGACTCCGCGACCTACGTTCTCGGCGGTCCGAACGCCCCCGCCCTTGAGGGATCCTCCACTCGGGTCATCCGTTTGCGCAAGCGCTGACCGATTTTGCGCCGAGGCCTTGTCCTGCGGCCAGCCTCGATGTTCAATGCGATATGAGGTGTAAGGGTCCGGCTCGGCCATTCGCTGAGCCGGGCCCTGCCCTGGAGGCATGGGCGTAGGGAGGCGAGGCGTTCCATGGGTATGGCGTCACCCGGGTCCCTATGGAACCGCCTCGCGGTCTGGTTTCTCACGGTGCTCGTTCCACCCGCGTCGCGCAACCGCCCCGTGCGACGGCTCAGCCAGCTCCTTCTCGGTCTTGTCCTCTACGGCATCAGCGACTCCCTGCTCGTCCTGGCCCGCCTCGGCCTCGACCCCTGGGACGTCTTCCATCAGGGGCTCGCACGCCATACCGGCATCCCGATCGGAACCTGGTCGATCCTCGTGGGCGTCGCGGTGCTCTTCCTCTGGATCCCTCTCCGGCAGCGGCCGGGGATCGGCACCCTGCTGAACGCGATCCTGATCGGCGCCGTGATGGATGTGATCCTGGGCGCCTTCGCTCCGCCCGCAGCGCTCTGGCTGCGCGTGGCGCTCCTGGTCCTGGGCGTCTTCCTCTGCGGCATCGCGACCGGCGCGTACATCGGCGCCGGCCTCGGACCCGGACCGCGCGACGGGCTCATGATGGGCCTCGCGGCGCGCGGCTATTCCCTGCGCAAGGCCAGGACGGGGATCGAGCTGACGGTGCTGATCGCCGGCTGGCTGCTGGGCGGCAACGTCGGCATCGGCACGCTCGTCTACGCGCTCGGCATCGGACCTCTGGCGCACATCTTCATCCCGTTCTTCATGGTGCAGCCACTGGCCGCCGCCGAGCAGGCGGTACCTGAGGGGAGCTCGGTCACGGCACGTTAGAGCAGCCGCTCGCAGCGGACGGTGTGCCCAGGACGCCGAGGCAGCGATTCGCGGCGCGGAGGGCGGATTCGAATGAAGAATGGCCGACGCCTTTGGCTTCGCTGGACCGCCTTTGGCCTGCTGGCCGTCGCGCTCCTCTGGATGGCGGGCACACGAGTGGAGAGCGCTCTCGCAATCTCCCGGGTGGCGAACCGGGTGGGGGCGATGTACGGAGACGCGCACCCGAAGATCGTTCGCATCACGAGCACCGTCACGGACAACTCGCCGAACAGCGCGATGTTCCTCGTGCGCATCGGCGGAACGTTCAAGTGGCGTGGACATAGGTCCCGCGAGATGGCCTTTTCCATGACCGCGCAGGGAGCCCAGGTTTGGGCCATCTGTGGGATGAACCTCGATCAAGTCTGTGTCTGGTTCCCAACGCCGTCGTACGTTCCGGGGCGTAGGGCTCAGGGTGTAGCGTGGCGGACTGCGTCGGCCGCGCCTCCACGGCTCTCAGACGACACGGACGCAGGCGCGAGTCCCAAAGGAGCTGCCTACTCCGCCCAGCCGATGCCGTCCCCGCGGGGATCGGCCGTCGCGCGCAGGAGGCCATCCTCGCGGCGCACGATCCCCTGCGCATGGCCCATGGCGTGCATGCGCGGTCCGAGCACCCGCACCTCGTGTCCTCTCGCCCTAAGGTCGGTAGCGAAGGTCGAGAGGCCCTCCTCCAGTTGCAGCACCGGCTCCGCTTCTCCGCCGTCGAGCCAGCGCGGGGCGGCGATCGCGTCGTCCACGTCCTGACCGTAGTCGTAGAGGCGGCTCAAGACCTGCAGGAGGGTCTGCGGCTGACCGTCGCCGCCCATCGTCCCGAGCGCCGCCCTGAGACCGCCCTCGTCCGTGACGATCGAGGCCATCAGGGTATGCGCGGTGCGCTTGCCGGGCTGGAGGGCGTTCGGGTGACCTTCGTCCAGGCTGAAGTAGCAGCCGCGGTTCTGCAGCTGCACGCCGTAGCCCGGCACCAGGATGCCGCTGCCCACGCCCATGTAGAGGCTCTGGATGAGGGCGCAGGCGTTGCCGTCGCCGTCCATGGTGCAGAGGAACGTGGTGTCGCCGGGCAGGAGAGTCTGCGAGGGCCGGCGGCTTCTAGACTCGTCGATGTCCGCGCGCTGGAGGGCGACCGGGGCATCCTCGAGCAGGCGCTGCCAATCGCGTGGCACGGCCCTCGGGTCGGCGAGCAGGCTGTCCCGCAGCAGGAAGGCGCGGCGCTTGGCCTCGACCGTCAGGTGGAGCCAGCGCGGGTTCTCGAAGCTCTCTCCCGACGGGCTGAAGCCTTCCAGGACGCGCAGGCCGAGCAGGAGCGCCACGCCCTGGCTGGGCGGCGGCGTCACCGTCACCGTTCTGCCCCTGTAGCGGGCCTCGAGCGGTGTGACCTCCTCAGCCAGAAAGTCCGCCATGTCCTTGGCCGTGACGAAGCCTCCGCCCGCCTCAAGCACCCGCTCGAGCGCCTTGGCGAAGGGCCCGCGATAGAACCAGTCCGCGCCCTCGGCGCCGATCCTGCGCAGGGTGGCGGCGAGGTCGGGGTTGCGCAGAAGGTCGCCAGGCTGCGGCACGCCCGTGGGCAGCCACGCGGCCCGGAATGCTGCGTCCACGAAGCCCTCCGCCGTCACGAGGCTCGCCGAGACCTTGCGCGTGACGGGATGGCCACGCTCGGCGACGTCCGCCGCCGGCTCGAAGAGGTCCTGCCACGGCAGGCTGCCGTGCCTGCGGTGCAGCAGCTCCCAGCCGCGCACGGCGCCGGGCACGGTCACGGCCATCGCGCTGCGCGGCGGGATGCGCCTAAAGCGCCTGCGCAGGGCCTCGCGGTCCGCGTTGGCCCCGGCCGGGCCCGCGGACGCGTAGGCCTGGACCTCCCCCTCGGCGGCCGAGTAGACGAGCGCGAAGAGGTCGCCGCCGGGGCCGCAGGCGTCCGGCTGCGTCACGGCGAGCATGGCGTTGGCCGCGATGGCGGCGTCGACGGCGCTTCCGCCCTGGCGCAGGATGCGGGCGGCGGCCATGGTGGCCAGGGGGTGGGCCGTGGCGGCCGCGTGGCGGTAGCCGATCGCTTCATACATGGCAGGCACCTCCGGCCAAAAGGCCTTACATCTCTGATCCTAGGCTACACCAGGCTCGAGGAGACCGCTCCAAGTCGTTGCCCCATCCCTCGTGAGGTACAGGGACGTTTCGACACAAGCGGCTCGCTACAGGCGACATCTTTGCTCTCCGGGGGCATCCATGTCGAAACTCCCCGCACTGTACCCCCCGAAAGTGCCTCGGCGCCGGCGAATGCTCTTTGCGTCGAACCTATTTCACCTTTTGGGAGGGCATGAGGCATGCGGATCAAACTGCTCGCGGCGGGCGCCTTGACCGGGACGCTTGTGCTGGCGAGCCTGGGCAGCGCCTTTGCGGCTGGCCCGAAAAGCGCCGGATACCACTTCAAGGATCTCGCGGACGCGGGCTTCGCGCAGTCCGCCATCACGACCTTGGCGGCACAGGGACTCGTCAATGGCGTCAGCCAGACCACGTTCGCCCCTGGCGCGCCGATCACCTTGGGCCAGCTCGCCGCCATCCTGCTCCGTTATCAGGGCAAGGTGCAGGCGCAGAGCTCCTTCTCCGGCCAGGTACAGACGGCGGAGCGGGAGGGCTACTTCCGCAGCCTCGGCAAGGCCGTCGCGCCTGGGCGCGACGCGACGAGGGCGCAGGCCATGGCCATGATCGCCGATTCGCTCGGCATCAAGGGACCGGCCACATCGGTGCAGGCGAGCATGCTCGGCCAGTTCCACGACAAGGGCAAGGTGCCGGGCTGGGCCAAGGGCTCGATGGCGCTCGGCGTGCAGCTTGGCCTGCTGAAGGGCGACCGCGGCAACCTGATGCCGCAGGGCGACATCACCCGCGCGGAGCTCGCCGTCCTGCTGATGCGGCTTGAGCAGCTGCTCGGCCTGAGCCAGACCGTCCAGAGCTCGACCGTTCGCGGAGCGTTCGTCAGCTCTGGCACCACGACCAACGCGAGCGGCCAAACGCAGTCCACGGTGACGGTCAGCGTCTACGGCGCGCAGCCCGTCACGGGCAGCACAGGCAGCACCGGTACCATGGGCACGCCGGGCAGCACCGGCAGCACTGGCGGCACGGGAAGCACCGGCACGACGACGACGACACAGACCGGCACGAGCGAGACGTTCACGGTTTCCCCGGTTGCCCAGATCTTCTACGGAAACCAGGCTTCCACGCTCGCTTCGTTCAAGGCGGGCGACCCGATCTTCATGACCCTGGACCAGGACGGTGAGGCGGCCGTCATCGTCGACACCGCGCCGACGCAGGTTGAGACCCAGGCCGGGACCGTGACCGGCACCGTCTCGCAAGTGAGCTCGAGCTCGATCACCATCGCAGGGCCCACAGGCGGCGAGCAGGAGGACCATGGCAATCTCCAGCCGGGCACCTACACCCTGGGCAGCTCCGTGGGCGTGGTGCTGGGCGGCATGGCCGGCAACATCTCGAACGTGCAGCCGGGCGACCTCGTCAGGCTCGTGGTCGATTCGAGCGGTCAGGTCACGCTGATCATCGTCAAGGCGCAGGCCCTGACCGTCAGCGGCACCGTGCTCGGCACGCGGGGCGACTGGCTCATGCTCTCGACGCAGACCGGCTTCGTGCGCGTTGTGGCGGACGATAGCACCCAGATCACCCTGAACGGGCAAACCGCGACGATGCAGGACGTAGGGGCCGGCGAGCAGGTGCAGGCGCAGGGTGTCGCGGGCGAGGGCGGCCTTGTCGCGCAGACCATCACCGCGACCGGCACGGCCACGACACCGCCGACCTCGAACTTCAACCTGCTGCAGGGCGGCAGCGACCACTGACAGCGGCTTGCGAGACCGCTTGAACCGAGGAAGACCGCCGGGGCCTCCGCCCCGGCGGTTTTCGCGTCGCAAAGGGCAGACTAGGCGGAGTCAGGAGGTGCCTCTCTGAACATCGCCGCCTTCGGCCTTGCTGCGCTTCTTTCGTCGTCTCCCACCGCCTCGGCGGTGCCCTGGCCGCCGATCGCGGTCGCCAGGAACGTCTCGCCGAGCGTCGTCGGCATCGTGAATCTGCAGGGCAGCCCCGACGGCCCACTGATCGCGCGCGGCTCCGGCAGCGGCCTCATCGTCCGGCCCGACGGCTACATCGTGACGAACGACCATGTCGTTTCCGGCGCCTCCCGGCTCAAGGTGCTGCTCCAAGGCGGCAAGTCCTATCCCGGAAGGCTCGTCGGCGAAGACCCCCTGACCGACATCGCCGTCGTGCGCATCGCCGCGAGCAATCTCAAGGCGGCCGCCCTGACGCGCCACAGCCCGGAGGTGGGCGAGATGGCCATCGCGATCGGCAATCCGATGGGCCTCGGCTTCGCCCGCACCGTCACGGTGGGCGTCGTGTCCGGCATCGACCGCTCCCTCGGGCAAGGCTACGCGCAGCGCGCCTACGGACTGATCCAGACCGACGCCGCGATCAATCCCGGCAACTCGGGCGGGCCGCTCTGCGACGCGGACGGCGAGGTCATCGGCATCAACTCCGTCAAGATTAGCTCGATCGGCTTCGAGAGCATGGGTTTCGCCATTCCGAGCCAGGTGGTGGCGCCGGTGGTGAACGCCCTGATCCAGCATGGCAGGGTGCCGCGGCCGTGGCTCGGCATCTCGGCGAGCGACGCTCCGCCCGTGCAGGTGCAGGGCAAGGCGCGGCAGGGCGTCGCGCTGACGGCGGTGAACGCCGGTGGCCCTGCGGCGCAGGCGGGTCTCCTGCCCCATGACGTGATCCTCGCCGTGAACGGGCGGGCGGTGGCGAACCTCGCCGAGCTCTACCGGGAACTCGGCAACTTCCAGCCGGGCGCCAGCGTGCGGGTGACGATCGCGCGATCCGGCCAGATCCTCGAGCGGCAGGTCCGGCTGCAGGCCCTGCCAGATCGCCTCGGCATGCCGAGCTGACGGGGAAAGTTCCGGGCGCAGGAGGCAGGGAGGCCTGGGCGAATCGCGTCGTGCAGGGGGCGATCGGCTTGGGCAGGATCCTTGTGCGTTCGCTGGGTCCGGTGCGCGGCCCCTGGCGGGACGCCGCCGACCAGTATCTGCAGAGGCTGCAGGGCCGCCTGCCGCTGCACTGGGAGGAGAAGTCCGAAGTGCGCGCTGACCCGCGCCTCGGCGAGCGCGACGAGGACCGCGTGAAGCGCCAGGAGGCGGAGCGCCTGACGCAGGGCCTCCCGGCCGATGCCGCGCTCTGGGCGCTCGATCCCCTGGGCGAAGAGCCGGACTCCTTCGCGTTCTCCCGCATGGTGGCGCTCTGGCAGCAGGCGTCGCAGACGCAGGCGCTCCTGATCGGCGGACATCTCGGCCTCGACGGCGAGCTGCGGCGGCAGGCAAGGCTGCTCTCGCTCTCGCGGCTCACCTTCTCCCACCAGATGGTGCCGGCCATTCTCTTCGAGCAGATCTACAGGGCTGTGTCGATTCTGGACGGAACGCCGTACCACCGCTGAGCCGAATCGTCGAAGCGGAGGTCCAACCGGTCGGGTGGTGGCCCTTCCTTTGTCCTTCGCCTTCGGCACATCCGGCCGCAGGCGGCGCAGGCGCCTTACGTGAAGTGGACAGGAGTACCGGGAGGTGGGCAGATGCCAGAGAACGACGATGGCTGCGTCAGCACTGCACGCGGACCGATCGGCGGGAACGCCAAGGCGGCACCCGCCAGGCAGGAGGAGAGGGAGGTAACGGCTGTGACGGCGAGGGTGGGAGCGGCGGCTCCGGATTTCGAGGCGAGCGCCCTGGTGGCCGGCCGCTTCAAGAACCTTAGGCTCTCCGACTATCTCGGACACTGGGTGGTGCTCTGCTTCTATCCCGGAGACTTCACCTTCGTCTGACCGACCGAATTGACGGCAGTTGCCGCCAGGTATGCAGAACTCCGGGCCCTCGACGTCGAGGTGCTGTCGGTCAGCACGGATAGCCGCTTCGTCCACAAGATCTGGCAGGCGGACGAACTCGAGCGCATGGTGCCGGGAGGGGTCCCCTTCCCGATGCTGAGCGACCAGAACGGCAGGATCGGGGAGATCTACGGCGTCTACGACGAGGCCGCCGGCGTCGATCTGCGCGGGCGGTTCCTGATCGACCCGGACGGCGTCATTCAGGCGATGGAGGTCCTGACGCCGGCGGTAGGCCGCAACGTCGACGAGCTGATCCGCCAGGTGCAGGCGTTCCAGCACGTCCGCGCGACGGGCGAGGTGACCCCTTCGGGCTGGCGTCCAGGGCAGACGGCGCTCCACCCGTCGCCGGACCTCGCCGGCGCGGTCTGGAAGGTATGGCGGCCCCAGCAGGGGCAGTGATCGAACAGAACCCAGGGGACCGCGGCGCCATGCCGCGGTCCCCTGCGTCTCGTTCGGTCAGTCTGCGACGGCCCGCACCCAGGCGTTGACGGTCTCCTCCATGGCCGCGAGGGCGCCCTGGGGCCACTTGCCGCGCAGGTCCCGAACGGTGCGCAGCCCGGCCCACGCCATGAAGCGGTCCATCAGGGGCTGCGGGCCCGCGGCCTCCTCGTAGCCGACGAGCCAGGCCTCGGTGAGGAGCTCGACGGCCGCCACCGCTGCCGTGCCTTCCACCATGGGCAGCAAGGCCAGGTTCAGCAGCGCGAGACTGCGCGCGAGGTCCTGGCGCGGATCTCCGGCAGCTGCGTTCACCCAGTCGACCACACCTGTGATCGCCTGACCGTCCGTGAGGATGTTGAGCGGGTGGAAGTCGAGGTGGAGAAGGCGTGCGGCTCGCGGGTCTATGCCGCCGCCCAGGACGCGCTCCTCTTCGGGCGTCTGGGTGAGCCAGCTGCGGGGGGTCGCGAGCTCCGACGGGGCCTCGATGGCATGAAGGCTCGCCTGCAGACGGCCGCAGGCCCTGCCGAGCCGACGGGCGTCCGCCCCGTCTTCCAGGACGGCTTTTGCGAGCGTCTCGCCGGGACACCAGCTGGTCAGGAGGCACGAGGCGTCTCCCACCGTCTCTTCGCGCACGACCTCCGCCACCGGCAAGCCCCCGGACTGCGCCGCGCGCATGGCGGACGCCTCGCGGCGGGTCGCCATCTCCTCGTTGAACGGACGCAGCCGCAGGGCGTAGCGTCCTGCTGGCGTGTCGATGCGCCAGACCGGCGCGCCGCTGGCGCCGGTCGTCGGGTGGGCCGTGGCGGTTCCGGGGAGTCCCAGGGCCACGAGCAGGGAACGAGAGGGCTCACGTGCCGCAGCGTCGTCCACGATCCGACCTCCTGGCGGATGCCTCCCCCGAATCGCCATACGCTCTCCACCACCAGTTCACCGGCGCCTTCTATGCTGGCTTCGGGTCGGCTCGAGCGGGTGGGAGGTGGGCGTCGATGTACGATCTTGTTCTTTTTCTGCATGTTCTCGGGGCGATCGGCGTGTTCCTTGCCTTGACGGTCGAGTGGTTTTTGGTGGCGCGGCTCGAGCAGGCGCAGGGCGACGTGGAGCTGGTCGCGAGTCTCCGGCCGTTCGCCAAGCTGCCGCTGATCGGCTTGCCAGCGACGATCCTCGTGCTCCTGAGCGGCATCTACCTGGCCGAGACCGCTTCGCTCTGGCGACAAGGCTGGCCAGTTGCGGCCCTGGTCGGTCTTCTTCTCCTTGCGCTTTTCGGCATCGCCTTCGGCAGCAGGCCAGCCCAGATGGCGGCCCGGCTTTTGGGGGCCGGCCACGGGGTGCCAGTGGAACTGCGCTCGGTGCTGCGCTCCAAGGGCATGCGCCGCTCCGTCTACGCGAGGAGCTGGATCGGCATCGGTATCGTCTATCTGATGACGCTGCAGCCAGCGGGCAGGGGCGCGACCACCGTGCTGGGCGTGAGCCTCGCGCTGGCGCTCATCGCCCTTGTCCCATGGCACCGTGCGCGGCTCCAGGACGGGGCGGCACACGACCAGACGCCGGCAAACAACCCGTAGGAAGGGGAGCATGCCTCATGACCGTTCAATGTCCGGATCTCGCGGGGAAGGTTGTCGTGGTGACGGGCGGGTCGCGGGGTATAGGCGCGGCCACTGCGCAGGCGTTTGCGGAGAATGGCGCGGCGGTCGTGGTGGTCGGCCGGGATCAGGCGGCCATCGACTCGGTGGTTGCCACCATCGCGGCGGGTAAAGGCACCGCCATGGGCGTCGCGGCGGACTGCAGCGACGCCCATGGCGGTGGCCGGCCTTCATCGCCTGGTGCAGGAGCGCTTCGGTGCCGTCGACGTCCTCGCGGCGTTCGCGGGCGGCCATGGCATGCCCGTACCCACCGTGCGCGAGACGGGTGCGCATTGGCGTGAGGTGCTGGAGTCTGACCTCACGTCCACCTTCCTCACCGTCTCGGCCTTCCTTGGCGAGATGGTGGAGCGCGGCGGTGGCGCCATCGTCACGATGTCCTCGGCCGCGGCGCGTCAGCCGGCGCAGTCCTGCGCGGCGTACGCCGCGGCCAAGGCGGGCGTCATCGCGTTCACGCGCCATCTTGCGCGTGAAGTGGCTCCGGTGCGCGTCAACTGTGTCGCCCCATGGGCGATCGAGAACGATCGCATGCGCCGCTGGATGACGGAGCAGGAGCGCCACCAGCTCGGGGCGGAGTTTCCGCTCGGCCGCATTGGCCAGCCGGAGGACGTGGCGGCCGCCGCCCTCTTCCTCGCGTCGGAAGCCTCCTCGTGGACGACCGGAATCGTCCTCGACGTGGCGGGAGGCAAGATCATGGTCTAGGAGCCGGCGCCGCCGGCATTGAAGGGCGGCACGAAGGTGCGTCGAAGCCGAAGGGAGTCCGGGCTGCAACGCTCGCCCGTCATGCGGGTTGGCAGGTGCCTGCCCGCGGCAGTCCGCGAAGGAGGGACGGAGCGTGGTGGATATTCGCCCGTTGACGGCCGGGCGCTGGGACGACTTCGCCGCTCTCTGCCGGCAGATGGGCCCGAACCGCTCCTGCTGGTGCATGTGGTGGCGGGAAGACGGCGTGAAGCACAAGGGTACGGCCAGGCAGCGGGCCGAGAGCCTCGTCCAGCGCTCCGCGTGCCCGATCGGCCTTCTCGCCTACGAAGGGGACGAGCCGGTGGGGTGGGTGGCCGTGAGCCCACGAGAGGACTATCCTCGCCTGCAGGCCGGCACGGAGACAGGGCCTGTGGACGACTTGCCAGGGGTTTGGGCGGTTCCCTGCTTCTTCGTCGTCGAGGACCGGCGCGGCCAGGGAGTGGCCAAGGAGCTCCTCGCGGCAGCGGTGCGGCTTGCCGAGGACCACGGCGCCCAGGCAGTCGAGGGGGTGCCTGTCGATCCCGCGACGACCCGCCGGCACACCGCGAGCGGCACCTACACTGGCACGACCCCCATGTTCCTGGCGGCGGGGTTTCGTGAGGTCGCTCGGCGGTCTCCGAGAGGGCGCGTGGTGATGCGCCGAACCACCAGGCGAGAGCCGAAGCCGTAGTCCAGCGCAAGGGACAGAGAGGCAGCCCTCGCCGGTTGGCGAGGGCTGCGGAGGGCTCGGGCTACTTGCCCGCGAGTGTCTGGATCAGGTTCGCGACGTTCGGCGAGCCGAGACCTGTGGGCATGTCGTAGCCGGTGCCGGCCTGGAAGCCCGGGCCGTTGAAGCCGTTCTGGCCCACCGTGACGTCGTGGAAGTCCGCCGCGTACTCGGTGGGGTTCTGGCCGATCTTGTAGAGCGTCGGGTTGAGGAAGCCGAGCGCGTGGCCGGCCGCCTGGTCGGCGAGCGCCGTGATCGCGGCCCACTGCGGGGCACCCTCGCTGGTGCCGCCGAAGAAGTAGAAGCCGCTGTTTGGACCGAGGAAGCCGAGGTAGACCATGACCGCGGTGTAGACGGAGGCGTTGTACGAGACGTCAGCGGTCGAGCGCATCGTCTGTCCCGTCAGCGCGGACTGATACGACGGCGCCTGGAAGACGGCGGACGGAGCTCCGCCCGTGGCGCCGAATATGCCCTGGGTGCAGCCGTAAGGGCACAGCGTCGGATCTGAGTCGTTCCAGACGGTCTCACCCTTGTAGGAACCGTCCGTGTTCGTGAAGAGATCCGTGCCCCCGACAGACGTGACGAACGGGTCGGACGCGGGGAAGAGAGCGTTGGGTTGCGCATAGCCGTTGCTTGCGCCGTTGTCACCGGCGGAAGCGAAGACGCTGATGCCTTCCCTGGCCGCGTTCTGGTAGATCTGGTCGGCCTGCTGCAGTTGCAGGTTGTTTCCGCCGCCAGCGATAGCCGCCTCCGGCGCGCCGAAGCTCATCGACATGACGTTGCCCAGGTGGTGGTCCACCGCGTACGCCTCGGCCACGTTCAGCGCGTTGCCGTAGGACGTCGGGGCGATCACGAGGTCGATGGTGGCGGCAGGAGCTATGGCGTGGGACCACTCGACGTCAAGAGAGGTCTCCTCCGCCCAGCCGACCTGGTTGGCGCCGACCGTGCCGTGGCCACCGTTGAACGTGGGTGTGCCGTCGGGATAGATGATGTTCAGGGTTGGGTCGGGCAGGCCAAATGCCACGTCAAAGGTGGCAAGGTCTTGGCGGATCGTCGGGCTGCCGTAGGCGTCCACGATGACAATTGTCTGTCCCGCGCCGGTTAGATCGGCCGGGATGTTGTAGGCTGCGTGGATGTCCGCCGGTCCGTAGCAGTTCAAACCGTAGGTATCGACGCAGAGCTGCTGGTCGCTCAGGTTCGTAGCGGACGGCAGGGACTTGAAGGCAAAGACGTGCGGCGGATTGGCGGTGTACACGATCGACGCCGAGTTGCCACTGGCTGCCTGGGCGATGGAGCCAAGCCCCATGAATGAGCCCAGTGCCGCGACGCCCAGCACCGCGAGCGGAACCCGGAACCCGGAAAAGGAAACCTTCAACGCGTTGCCCCCTTCCTCGCATTGGGGCTGCATTCGCCGGAGGCGGGCAAAACCCTGGCTTGGGGCACGACGTCAGGGCACTGGACGTGCCGCCACACCCGTCGACGCATGTCGAACCGCGGAGATGAGGCCAAGCGGCAGGCAGTACCATGCTCGTGCGGCCGAACGCAAGATGTCGAACGATTCCCGACCGAGCGGGGCACCGGCGCAGATCGAAGTACGAAACCGGGGGACTCCTGGCAAGGGAGCCGCCTGCCGTTCCTCTCCATGAGGCGCCGAAGTGGCAAAGACGCAGCCATTGCGCACAGCGGTCAGGGTCGCCTGAGGTTGCCTGGCCCTCGCTCAAGTGGATACGATGGGGACACTCGGGCAATCGTGGACCCGGGAGGATTTCGCTGCCAAGAGGCCGGGGGATCGCTTTGGACATTGCAGATCGCATGAAGGGACTCGCCTTCATCCAGGTGCGGGCCGCCCGCGAGGCGGGCGGCGGGCTCCTGGACTTCACCCTTTCATCGCTCGAGGAGCTCGACGGGCTGATCACCCGTGACGTCGCCAAGCAGCCGGCCGAGCCCGACATGCTGGCCGAGGTAGTCGGGGCCTACGTCGGCGAGACGATGGTGCGCAGGCTCGGCGCTGCCTGGATCGAGGAGGACGGCCATCCGGTGCTGCGACTGGCCGCATTGCGTCTCGATCCCCTGCGCCGCGCCTACCTGCGGGTGACGGAAGGGGAGGCCCGCAGCCTAGCGGTGTACTTCCGCGCCGTGGAACAGGCGAAGGAGAGCGGCGACGAGGTAGAGCCGGGAGCGCTCGAAGATGCCTGACCACGACATCCTGGTCGTCGGCAGCATCAACATGGATCTGGTCCTCGAGGTGGCCTCGCCGCCGCGGCCGGGCGAGACCATCCTGGCGCGCAGGGCCGAGCTCCTCCCGGGCGGCAAGGGCGCAAACCAGGCCGTAGCGGCGAGCCGCCTCGGCAGCCGGGTGCGCATGGTGGGCATGGTCGGGGAGGACGCGATCGGCGCCGCGCTGCGGCATGGGCT
Source organism: Bacillota bacterium (assembly GCA_021799275.1). Classification (GTDB taxonomy): domain Bacteria; phylum Bacillota; class Sulfobacillia; order JAJZYS01; family JAJYTV01; genus JAJZQO01. The sequence goes on along the minus strand of JAJZAT010000005.1, from coordinate 83,263 downwards.
CGCGGCAGAGGGCATCCTGACGGACACCGTCGACGTGGTACCCGCGATGAGCGGCATGGCCGCGATCTCGCTGACACCGGACGGCGAGAACGCGATCACCGTGGCGCAGGGCGCGAACGGCGAGCTTGCGGTGGAGGGGATCCTCGGGCTGCCGGAAGACCTCTTCGCTTGCAGGGCCCTGCTGCTGCAGCTCGAGGTGCCCTTGGCCGCCGTGGTGGCCGCGGCCCGTCGGGCCAGGAGCAAGGGGGCCATCGTGCTGTTGAATCCCTCGCCGCCACGGCAAGACTTGCAGGAGGCGGTAGCCTTGTCGCACTGGCTCGTGCCGAACCGCCTGGAGGCGGAGCTTTTGACGGGCATCGCGGATCCCGCGGCGGCAGCTCGAGCCATGCTCGCCATGGGGCCTGATGTGGTGTGCGTCACGCTGGGCGCGGAAGGCGCCTTGGTCGTAACCCGCCGGGAGGAGCGGCACATCGCGGCCCCCAGGGTGGAGGCGGTCGACACGACGGGTGCCGGCGACGCGTTTATGGGCGCGCTCGCTACGGCGCTCTGCGAGGGAAGGGATGCTTTCGAGGCGGCTGAATTCGCCGTCTCGGCGGGAGCCCTGGCCACGCGGCGCAAGGGCGCCCAGGCAGCCTTGCCGACACGCGAGGAACTCGATGCCTTCAGGCGGCACCGCTAATGCGGAAAGCTTTCTTGTGAGCAGGTGATAGTACTTGGGTGTTGAAATCTACCCGTTGCACTGGCTGCAGGCGGAAGCCCTGACGCTGGGCCTCGGTCCGACGGTTGTCCTGGCGTCCCGCTGGGCTGGCCTTGGCGCCGTGCTGCTGCTGCTGGCGGTGCTGGTGCTCTGGCCGCGGGGGCGGGTGGATGTGCGCAGGGCCGTCGTCCATGCGCTACTCGCAGGGGGCGTCGCGTACCTGCTCGCCGTCCTGCTGTCGAGCTCGTTCCCCATTGCCCGTCCGCCAGCTGCCTCGGGCGGGCTCGTCCGGGCCCTCGTGCCGCTGCCGGTCTCGTCGGCCTTCCCGGCCCGTCTCGGCGCATTCCTGTTCGGGGCCGCGGCCGGTCTCTGGTGCGCGGGAGAGGACTGGGTGGTGCTCGGGTTCTTGTACGCGGCCCTGGCGGCGCTCAGTCAGATGCTCGCCGGACTGTACTTCCCCAGTGACGAGGCGGGTGGCCTGATCCTCGGCATCACCTCGGCGGTCGCCGTGCTCCTGGCCCAGGGCCTCTTCTCGGCACCTGTGGAGGTTCTCTTGCACCTCAGGGGGTGGAAGGCATCGCGCCCGCCACGCAGAGGCATCCGGTAGGCGGACTGAGGAAGGGGCTCTCGATCCTCTTCACCCTGGCGTTCACCTTCGTCGTGGCCCTGGGTGCGGGAGGCCTCTACGCCTATATCCGGCTGCCCGATCTCAGGGCCTTGCCGGCCAAGGTGCACGAGGTGCTCCGCCTCCACCACAGCAGGTGGGTGCCGGTCCGGGGCGTGGCGCCGAGCCTCGTGACGGCCCTTCTGGCCACCGAGGACCGCAGCTTCTGGACCAACATCGGGGTGAGCTTCGAGGGCATCGCGCGTTCCGTCCTCGTCGACCTTGCATCCGGCCAGTTCGTCGAAGGCGGCTCCACCATCACACAGCAACTGGTGCGCGACCAGCTGCTCACCGATCGCAAGACGATCCCGCGCAAGCTCGAGGAGATGGTGCTCGCCATCGCGCTCACGCAACTCGACCCGAAGCGCGAGATCCTTGCCCTCTACCTGAACCAGGTCTACCTCGGCCATGGGGCTTACGGCATCTTCGCGGCCTCCGAGACCTACTTCGGCCGCACCCCGGCGCAGCTCACCCTGGCCCAGAGCACCCTGCTCGCCGGCCTGCCGCAGGCGCCGAGCTACTACGATCCGCTGGCGAACCCGAAGGCCGCGGCCCAGCGCCAGGCGCAGGTCGTGGCGGCCATGGAGGCCGCGGGCGACCTCACCTCCGCACAGGGACGGCAGGTGCTGAGGGCACCGTGGGGACTTCGCTGATGCACCCCGACATCGCGATCCTGCGCTTCTTCGCAGGTCAGCCCCACTGGCTCTTCCCGGTGGCGATGGGGCTCACGTGGCTCGGATCGTTCGGTGGCGTGTGGCTCATCCTGGGGCTCTTGAGGCTCTTCTTCCGCAAGGGGGAAGAACGCCGCGTCGGCATCGCCATCCTCCTCGCGCTGCTCCTCGTCGTCATCGTTGTCGACCTTGTGCTGAAGCCGGTCATCGGACGCCCCCGCCCATTCCTGGTGCTCGGCCGGAGCATCCTGCTCGGCCCCGTGCCCGGCGGCGCCTCCCTCCCCTCGGGGCACAGCTCGGCCGCCTTCGCCGGCGCCGCAGTCTGGGGTCGCGAAGGGCGCTTCGGCACCTACCTCGGCTACGTCTACGCGGCGGCCGTCGCCTGGTCCCGTCTCTACCTGGGAGCCCACTGGCCGAGCGACGTCGTCGCCGCCGCGATCGTCGGACTCCTGCTTGCCTGGCTCGCACGCATCCTCGCCGCCCGCTTCCTGCCGGGCGAATCCCACTCAGGAGGTGCCGTCTGACATGGAGGCTACGCGCGCGCGCGTCCTCGGCATCGGGGCCTACTCGCCCGAGAAGGTCCTGACGAACCAAGACCTCGAGAAGATGGTCGACACGAGCGATGAGTGGATCGTCGAACGCACGGGCATCTCGGAGCGCCACATCGCGGCCGACGACGAGGCCTCCTCGGACCTCGCCACCCAGGCGGGACGCCGGGCCATCCAGGACGCCGGCCTTACGGCGGAGGACATCGATCTCCTCATTTGTGCCTCCGTCACGGGTGACATGCCCTTCCCCGCGACCGCCTGCTTCGTCCAGGCGAATCTCGGCCTCAAGAACGCCGCTGCCTTCGACATCGCAGCCGGCTGCACCGGCTTCCTCTATGGGCTGAACCTCGCCCAGGGACTTATCCGTTCAGGCGCCTACAAGCGGATTCTCTTGATCGGCGGCGAGGTGCTCTCCCGCACCCTGGACTGGACCGATCGCGCCACCTGCGTCCTGCTGGGCGACTCGGCCGGTGCCGTGGTACTCGGGCCGGCGGAGGACGAGAGCGGCATCCTCGCCACGCGCATCGCGAGCGACGGCACGAAGGCGGAACTGCTCTACATCCCGGGCGGCGGATCGCGTAACCCGGCCAGCCACCACACGGTGGACGAGGGCATGCACTACTTCAAGATGAACGGGCGCGAGACGTTCAAGCACGCCACGCGCAACATGGCGGCGATCGCGAAGCAGGTGCTCGCGGACTCGGGGCTCGAGCTCGACGACGTCAACCTCCTGGTGCCGCACCAGGCCAACCTGCGCATCATCACCTACATCGCGGAACAGCTCGGCCTGCCCATGGAGAAGGTCTATACGAACGTGCAGCGCTACGGCAACACCTCGTCCGCGTCCATTCCGCTGGCGCTCACGGAGGCGAGGGAGCGAGGCAAGCTGAAGAAGGGCGACGTCGTACTGATGGTGGCGTTCGGCACAGGCCTCACCTGGGGAGCGACGCTGCTGCGCTGGTAGATACGAGGTGCTGCATCCACGAACCGGCGCAGATGGGCCGCATCTAGGCGTCAGCCTCCGGAGTTCTTCCGGAGGCTGACGGATTTCGAAGGGCAAGCGAGCAGGTAGCTCTCCCCGGCTGCCTCGACACCTGTCTCGAGAGATCAGCCACCAACCTGCGCGTCGTAGGTGTTGCGGGCGCCTGGGAAGTCTTTGCCGTTGACCGTGCAGACAGGCATGTCGCGTGTTCTTGCCAGCGCCAGGAGGCCTGCGTCCCCAAAGCGGGGAGCCGCTTCGACCCACAGCCGCAGCGTTTCCATCAGGGCTTCCTTGTCATCGCATTGCAGTGTCTCGCATGTCAAGTAGCCCATCAGATAGGCATACACGTCCTGGCGCGTTGCGAAGCGGCGCGGCAGGGCCCGAGGAAGGGCGTAGGTCAACTCGTGCAAGGTTACCGCATCAAGCCTTCCTGTTGCTCGGCCCTGTAGGATTGCGTCGAGAACCGCCATGCAGCCAGGGCGGTGCGGATCGCTCGTGAACAGGGGATGGATAAAGATGTTGGCGTCAAGCCAGCCGAAGTCGAACTGCTTCCCGCTCAATCATGCTTGCCGCCTTTCTCAAATTTGTCATGGAGAACATCTCGGACCATGTCCTCGTGAGCTTCATCCCAAATGGCTGGATCCAGGGTACCCTGGGCGCCGAATCTGGCGACCACGTCCGTCATGGACAGGTGCCTAGGCAACGCAATGCCCAGAAAGCGACCAGGTTCGACCACCTGGAACAGGATGGTGTCGCCCGGCCCCATGCCCGCCGCGCGCCGGATCCCGAGGGGCACGGTAACCTGACCTCGTGCTTGCAACCTGCCGAACCCCATCGCAGCCTTCACCTGCCATCAACTCTCTTTCCACATTGTAGCATACGCAAGGAGGAGGCACATATCTCCTCGAAAAAGTATGCGTGAAATGCTTTTGCATGCCAAGGCTTATGCGGCTGTCGATGGACCGTTGCTGCAGCCCTGCGAAGTACAGGGTTGTGGCGAAACGGGTGGTGAGCTCGCGAGTCCCCCTGTGACCGCCGCCTACGCGGCATTGCGCCCTCGCAGCGACAGCCTCCCGATCCTGCCAAGACGGCTCTAGCCGGGCGCAGCCCGCTACCGTATTCTGAGCAGTAACGCCCGGGCGATGCCCGCCGGTGCGGCGTCCGGATGCTGAGGGGATGGTAGGCTGTGCCTGGCGGTGGCCACTCGGTTGGCTCGCGGGAGATCCTCGGCTTCATCCTCGTCGCCGTCTCAGCGGCCTCCTTTGGCACCATGGCGATCTTCGCCACCTACGCCTACCGTGGCGGCGCCAGCGTCCTCGGCCTTGTGGTGCTGCGCTTCGCGCTCGCCGCGGCCGTACTCTGGACGGTCGTCTGGCGACGGCGCCTGCCGCTTTGGCCTCAGCGCGTCTGGCACCTCTGGATCCTCGGCGGCATCCTCTACGCCCTGCAGTCTGTACTCTTCCTGCAGGCCGTGCGCCTGGGGTCGCCCGCGCTCGCGGCGCTGTTTCTCTACGTCTATCCCGTGCTGGTCGTAATCCTCTCGGCCGTCCTGCGCCGCGGCACCATCCAGCGCGCGGGCGTCCTGGGCCTCATCGCGGCCTCGATCGGCCTGCTCCTGGTGCTTGGTGTCGGTGGACGCTTCTCCTGGCTCGGAGCGTTGCTCGCGCTTGGCGCCGCCGCGGTCTACTCCACGTATATCCTCTTCGGCCAGCAGGTGCTGGCGCGCAGCGACCCGATCGTCGCGGCGGCGCACATCGCGCTTTCCGCCGTCGTCACGCTGACCGTGGCCGGTCTTGTGCTCGGTGGCCTGGACTTCCGGCGCTTCACCTTCGACGGCTACCTCTACGCCGCCCTGATCGGGCTCATCCCTGGGGCCCTCGCCATCTTTTCCTTCCTGGCTGGCCTCGAACGCATCGGCGCCGCGCGGGCGTCGATCCTCAGCATGCTCGAACCGGTCGTCACGGTGCTCCTATCGGCCCTGCTGCTTGCGGAGGGGCTCGGTCCGCTTCAGCTGCTCGGCGGTGTGCTGGTGGTGGGAGGCGGGCTGGGCACCATGCTGCCGGCACGTACGCCAAAAGAGCAGGTACAGGCCGGGCAGGTCGGCGACGACTGACCGCTTGCGCCAGAGAGCCCGCGACCCCCATGGGGCCGCGGGCTCCTTCGCGTTGCCGGGCTGCGAGACTCCCCCTATTCGGACTGGTGCCTGCAGCAGACCTCGAAGCGGTTTCCCCCCGGGTCCTCGAAGAACACCGCGTAGTAGGTCGGGCCGTACTCCTCGCAGAGCTCCGGACCCTCGACGGCCCCGGCGCCGGCAAGCCGCACGGCGTCCGCGATGCGGTCCACGTCGGACCGCGTTTCGGCCCAGAAGGCGATCCTGGTCTCGTCGGGGCGGTGGCCAGGTGATGGAATCAGGCCGAAGAACGGCGTGGGGGTCGGGCCGTCGGCGTCCTGCTCCTCGTAGGCGTAGCCCACCCAGTCCTCCTGGTCGTCGCCTGTGATGCGGCGCATGCCGAGGGCCGCCATGAAGGCGTCGTAGAACGGCATCGCTTCGCGCGTAGAGCGCACGCGCTGGTCGATGTGGTCGATGAACACGCGCTGCTGCCGCAAAACGATACCTCCCGCGTTCTGGGGCTCGGCTCTTGCAGCGTTCGCATGGAGTTGGCGCCGCCAAGCCGAGACCGGTTGATCAGTCGCCGCTTTGCGAAGACCCCGCGCTGCCCTGGGAAGACGACTGCTGCGGCCCCTGCATGATCTTGATCGCGATGACCGCGCCGCTATTGTTCAGGCGGACGGCGACGTCCCAACCGGACTGGACGCTTGCGAGCGTGTACGCCGTCCCCTGGTACGCGATGGCCGCGCTCGGGTCGACGCCCAGCGTGTAGCCGTCGAGCGAGATCGTTCCGGTGCCCACGGCGGTCACGGCGCCGTGGAGTTCCTTCGAAGGCGGCAGGTTCGGATCGGTCACGAGAATGATCTTGCCCACGGTGAGGTCCTTGCCGATCTGCGCCCTCGCCTCGACTCCGGTCGGGATCTGCGATGCGGAGAGGCTGAAGTCGTGGTACTTGATGGCGGCCTTCGGAGACAGCGCGAGGGTGTACTGGCCGATCGTGACGCTCGTCGAAGAAACGGCCGTGATCCGGCCCGCGACGGCCTCGCCCTTCGGCACGCTGGGATCCGCGAGCAGCTGGACCTTTGTGACGTTGCCGCTGTGGTCGAGCGAGACCTTTGCGCTGACACCGGTCGGAATCTCCGCCGTCGTCAGCTTGCGATCACCATAGCTGACGCGGACGCCGGACGCAAAGGTGAGTGTGTATTGGCCGATCGTGATGGTGGTGCCGCTCACCGCGCTGATGACGCCGCGGTAGCTTTCGCCCCTTGGCCCTGCGCCGCTGCCCTGGTCTCCGCCTTTGCCAGCGCGGATCTCACGGGCGACGGGCGCCGACGCTGTGCCGGAGACCGCCACGGTGACCTGCTGCGTCGACGCGGCGCCGCTCAGCAGCCCCGCCAGCACGCCGGCAGGCATGTCGATGGTGGTGGCGGGGGTGATGGCGATGGTCTCCGTCGCACCGTTCGCCTCGCTGATGCCGATGGACCCGTCGCCGCTGCTCGATGACGTGCTCGAACCTGGCAACGTGAAGCTCGTCACCGTCCCTGTCACCGCTCCGCTGCCGCCGGGGCCGTCGGCGAGCGCGGATGGCGCCAGCGACAGCACTCCCGCAAGGATCCCGACCGTCGCGCCGACGAGTGCCCGATTCCTCGCCATGAGAACTCCCCCTGACCGTAATCTCCGCGCCTACGTAAAAACGCGGCAGGCCCATACGCCATGCCGCGACACGTCTTCGTCGTCCTTGCATGGCGGCCCGGCTGTCGTAGCGCATTGCGCCATAGACCCGTGGCTTTGCGTCCCCGGCTTTCACCGGGTTTGCCCTTGGCACGCGGAGTGTTGGCTAGATCTAAGCATAATTGCCTGAACCATGCAATAGATGCGGGCGCCACGCACCCGCTCTACTCAGGTTGCCGGCTGCGGCGAGTCGGCAGGACCGCCACGGCTGTGGGGAACTTCCGGGGTCAGCTCGACATTGCCCTTGGCGGAGGGGTCGCCATAGGGGGCTTGGAGGCAAGACCTCTGGACAAGGGGACCTGGCCGGACCTCATGCAGGTCGCAGCGCGGCACAGCGGCGAAGGGGCGGCGGTTGCGGGAGGGTACGACACGGCGGCGTGGTCGAGGGCCGTCCCGAGAGGTTCGACGGGCGCGAGGTGCCAAGGTCGCTACCCAACAGGTACAAGGCCCGATCGCCATGTTCGAGCGGTACGGGTTTCAAAAAGCACGGCCGCTCCGCCAGCACCACTGGTGGTGACAACGGCGGTGGCCGCCCGGGACGGACCGCCCGCCTAGCGGGAAGACTGCTCCCGGGACCAATGGCGAACGGCGCCGCCCTCGGCCAGACTGAGCCGGAGGAGGCGTTTTGGACATGCCAGGTCATCATGGGCACGGGGCGGGGCCGATGCCCTACACCCGGGCACGACATCTCTTGCACCCGCTGCGAGGGCTGATCCTTTCACCCGCGGCACTGAGGCGGAACCTTTCCTTGCCGCGCGATGCCGAGGTGCTCGAGATCGGGCCGGGTCCCGGATACTACAGCGTCGAGATCGCGCGCGGCATCCCGGAGGGCACCCTGTGGCTCCTCGACATCCAGCCCGAGATGCTGGCCATGGCCCGGGAACGTCTCGAGCGAGAGGGCGTCCACAACGTGCGCTACGTCGAGGGCGACGCCATGCGCCCGCCCTTCAGGTCCGGACAGTTTGACGCAGCCTTGCTTGTGGCGGTACTTGGGGAGCTGCCGGATGCCCAGGGCGGTCTCTCCGAGTTGCATAGGGTCCTGCGACCTGGCGGCCTCGTGTCGGTGACGGAGCAGTTTGGCGATCCCGACAGGCGCACGCCGAGCGAGGTGCAGCGCCTCCTGGGCGAGGCCGGCTTCAAGCTCGAGGGGACATCCGGCGGCCGTAGGGCTTGGACGGTGAAGGCGCGGCGCTAGACGGCAGCTCTCCCTAGCCGCCGCCCCCGCCCGCGCCCTTCGGGAAGCCCATCAGCTTCACCCACAGCGGATTGTGGCCACTCGGCCCATGGTAGGCGTAATACCATGTCCCCGGGTTCTTGGGCCAGAGCGTCCAGGGGCCGCTGTACTGGATCGGCGAGATCGCCTTCGGCTGCGTACCGCGCAGGAACCACTCGTAGTAGGAGGGTTCCGTCGGGTTCGGCAGCATGCCGTCGAGCGTCGACATCGGCACGGACACGACGCCAGGCGGGCGCCTAAAGTCCGGGGGAGGATTGCCGTTCTCCGCGAGAGCCATGTAGTCGCTCCAGACGGGGCCGGCCGTCGCCGCGCCCTGGCCGGGGTTCGAGCGGTTCGGCTCGTCGTTTCCCACCCAGACCACGGTGACGAGGCGCGACGAGTAGCCGGCGAACCAGCCGTCGACGAGGTTGTTCGTCGTGCCGGTCTTGCCGGCGACGGGGAAGTTCAGGTTCTGCGAGAGGCCATAGCCCGTGCCACCGGGGTTGAAGACGGCCTCCATCAGTTTCGTCATGACGTACGCCACCTGCGGCGAGGTGGCCCTGTGCGACGTCACCTTGGCCCGGTAGACGACGCGGCCCGACGGCCCGACGACACGGTTCACGATGTGCGCGTCGTGCCAGACGCCGCCGTTCGCGAAGGCCTGGTAGGCCTGCGCCAGCTCGATCGGCGAGATCGAGGCGGAGCCGAGGGTGATCGTCAGGTTGTTCGGCAGGGGCCCCGGGATGCCGAAAGCCTTGGCCGTGTTCATGATCGCCTGGGGTCCCAGCATGTCCGCCCACTTGATCGCGATGACGTTGTCCGAGATGGCGAGCGCCCGGCGCACCGGGATCGGCCCCGCCACTTCCCCGCCGGCGTTGCGCGGGTAGTAGCGCTGGCCGTCGACGCCGACGAACGAGACCGGGCTGTCGCTCATGATCGAGGCCGCGGTGTAGTGCTTGGTCTCGAGGAGCGTCGTGTAGAGGAAGGGCTTGAACGTCGAGCCCACCTGGCGGTAGGCGTCCACCGCGCGGTCGAAGGGGGCGGTCTGCGCGTCGCGTCCGCCGACGAGCGCCCTGACGCCGCCGCTCCTGGGGTCGAGGGAGACGAGGGCTCCCTCCGGTTCCGGCGCGCCTTGCCAGGTGCTCGAAACCGGCGGCATGGCGTTCGCCACGGCTTGGTCCGCCGAGAGCTGGTCGTGGAGATCAAGCGTCGTATAGATCTTGTAGCCGCCGAGCGGCAGGTCCTGGGCGAGGCTCGGGTCTTTGGCCTGCAGCTCCTGCAGCGTCGCCTCGAAGGCGTAGGGGGCGACCGGGGCCGAGTTCGCCGACCCCGCGAGGTTCAGCGGCGCGCTGGCTGCGGCCTGCTCCTCGGCCTTCGTGATGTAGCCCATGGACTCCATGCGGTACAGGACCCAGGCGCGGCGCGAGCGCGCCAGGCTCGGGTAGTGGTAGGGGTCGTAGGCGCTCGGCGCCGCGACGAGGCCCGCGAGCAGGGCAGACTGCGCGAGGCTGAGCTGCTGGGGCGCGATGCCGAAGTAGGTGCGGGACGCCTCCCCGATACCCCAGGCGCCTTCGCCGAAGTAGACGGTGTTGAAGTACATCGTGAGGATGTCGCGCTTGGGGAAGGTCGCCGTGAGCCTGAGGGCGAGGAAGACCTCCGCGAACTTGCGCGAGAATGTCTGCTCCTCTGTCAGAAAGAGGTTTTTCGCGAGCTCCTGCGTCAGGGTGGAACCGCCTTCGACGATGGTGCCATGGGTGATGTCCACGAGGGCGGCGCGCAGGATCGACGTCGGGTTGACGCCGATGTTGGTCCAGAAGGTCTTGTCCTCCGTGGCGACGATGGCGTCCTGCAGGGACGTCGGCAGCTGGCGGTACGAGACGGGCATGCGGCTCTGGGGCGAGAGGGTGCCGATCAGCTGGCCCGTGCGGTCATAGACGAGCGTCGGTGCGATGGTGGCGGAGGAGGGCAGGGGCATGACGAAGGCGCCGAGCCCCGCGGTGATGAAGAGCCCGACGAACAGTGTCAGCGCGGCGAGGAGATAGCGAATCCCGCTGAAGGCGCGACGCGCCCGGTGCCTGCCTTTGCCGGCCGCCATAGGGCTACCTTTCCCTCCCTGGAGGTAGTCTTGGACAAAGCGGCCCATCGCAATCGGCAGAATGCCCCTCGAGATGACAGCGGCGGCATCCGTATGGAGAATACGGGCGCCTTGGGGGGGCGGGGAGACCCCTAGCCGCGGTCCGGACGGCCGCCCCTCAGGAAAGTTTCACTCCCCTGGCGTTGACGCGGCGCCTGGTCGCTGATACTGTTGCCGGTATACTTATACCGACCCCAGGCGCCCTGAGGGGTGCCGCCTGTCCCGTCAGCACGGAGGGATGACCTTGGACGCATACGATCTCCTGGTTGTCGGCGGTGGGCCGGTCGGGCTCTTCGCCGCCGCCATGTCAGGCCTGCACGGCATACGGGCGGCGATCGTCGAGAGCCTGCCGGAGCTCGGCGGCCAACTGACGGCGCTCTATCCGGAAAAGCGCATCTTCGACGTCGCCGGCTTCACCGCCGTGACCGGCGCCGATCTCGCCGAGGCCCTGATCGCCCAGGCCCTTTCCTACCGGCCCGCCCTGTACCTCGGCACCACGGCCGAGACGCTCGCGGCGGGCGACGATGGCGGTTGGGTTTTGCGGACGTCCGCGGGCCCCCTCGCGGCCCGGGCCATCCTCGTAACGGCCGGGCTCGGCGCCTTCGTGCCGCGGCGCCTGCCGGCCGACGGGGCCGAGGCCTTCGAGGGCCGCGGTGTCTACTACATCCCGCCCGCCCTGCGCGAGTTCCAGGGCAAGGACGTCGTGGTCATCGGCGGCGGCGACACCGCCCTCGACTGGGCCTGGGAGATCGCCCAGCACGCGAGGCGCGTCTATCTCGTCCACCGGCGCGAGGAGTTCAGGGCGCAGCCCGGCAGCCTCGACCGCATCCGCCAGCTGCAGACGGTACACCTCAAGACGTCCTGCGAACTCAAGGCGGTGCTCGGCGGCGACCGCCTCATGGGCGCCGTGCTCGAGCACATCGCGGATGGCGGCCAGGAGACGGTCGAAGCCCAGGCCGTCGTCTCAGGCCTCGGCTTCCACGCGCAGCTTGGACCGCTCAAGGAGTGGGGGCTCGAGTTCCAGGGCTCGCACGCCATCGCGGTGAACCCCGCCAGCATGGCCACCAATCTGCCGGGCATCTTTGCAGCCGGGGACATCGCCGCCTACCCCGGCAAGGTGAAGCTGATCGCGACCGGCTTCGGCGAGGTGGGGATCGCCATGGGGCCGATCCGCAGCTACCTGCGCCCGGAGCTCAAGGGCGCCCTGCCGCACAGCACCAACCTGAAGAGTGCGGCGCCCAGCCGCTAGACGCCCGCCCCGCGGCAGCGCTCGCCGAAATTGTCCGTGCCGAGCCAGTCCGTGTCCATCGTCCGCAGGATGTCCGTCTGCACGACGCAGACGCCGCGCACGGCGGGCGTGATGCTCGAGCCCGAGTAGGACTTCCAGAAGCGGGTCGCCGTCGTGTGGTAGGCCTCGGTCCGCGTCACGGGCTGCGGCACGCCAAAGTAGACGCCGGCGACATAGCCGGCCCGGTTCACCGCGCTGCTCCAGGAGTCGATCCAGTCCACCATGTGCTGCGCCGAGGCGCCGCCGGTGCTCTCGACGTCGAGGAAGATGTCGGAGCCCTGGGGATAGTCGACGGAGCGGGCCGCGGCGATCGCGGACCGCGCCCTCGCCGCGCCCGTCTGGTCGGTGTAGGCGGGGGTCCAGTAGCCCTGGAAGAGCGCGACGTCGAGAAGGCGCAGGCTGGCGGCGTACTGCCGGGCGAAGCCGGGCGCGAAGGTATTGAGGAAGATGTTGCGCATGCCCTCCTGGTACCAGGCCTGCACCTGCGCGGGGGTGGCGGGCGAGGTGGCGGAGTCGAGGCCGCGACCCGCCATCGGCACCGACGCGGCCACGGCCACCTGCCGCGTCGCCGGACGGATGGCGGCGGCGGTTGCCGAGATGGTCGGGAGGCCGCTCTCGGTGTCGCGGTAGAAGAAGCGGACGGTGGAACTGCCCGCGGGGATCCGCACGCTCTCTGTCCGCGTGCCCGTGCGGGACGCCGCGAAGGCATAGGGCCCCGGGGAGGTCGAGTCGAGGCTGACGGTGGTGCCGCCGGCAGGCGACGGGACGGCGTCGCCCGTGGCATTCGTCAGGGTGACGAGGAAGGGGCCGGTTACGGCACCCGTACTGGTGGTCGTCGGGCCGGTCATCTCGAGCCCGGCCGGCGTCGACGAGATCATCTCGAGGCTCAAGGTCGCGGGGGTCAGACCGACCGCCTCCGCCGAGAGCGTGGGGCTGCCGCCCATGGTGTCGCCGTAGTAGAAGCTCAGGCTTCCCTGACCGGCCGGGATCTCGAGGGTCTCTACACTCGGCCCGCCCGGCGACAGGGAGAAGGTGGCGCTGCCCGTGGAGCTCGAGGCCAGGGCCACCCAGAGGCCCCCCGCGGGCGCCACGGTGGGGTTCCCAAAGGCGTCGTGGAGGCTCACCGTGAACGGACCCACCAGCGGCTCGCCTCCCGTAAAACCCTGTGCGGGTCCCGCGAGATCGAGCGCCGTCGGGCTGCCGCCCGTGATGTCCACCTGCAGGGTGGCCTGGCCGAGCCCCTGGGCCGAGGCCAGGAGGGCCAGGCTCCCGGCCCGCTCGTCGCCGTAGTAGAAGCTGGCTGAGGTTGTGCCGGGGGCGATCGTCACGGCACGGACCGGCGTCCCGCCGGGCGTCAGCGAGAAGAGGTGCGGCCCCTGGGAGGTTGAGGCGAGTTCCACCGTGACGCCGGCCCCTTGCGCCACCGCGGGATGGCCGCCGGCGTCCATGAGCGACACGGTGTAGGGGCCGACGTCCGCCCCGCTCTGGGCCTGGTCGTCCACCGGCCCCGAGAGCTGCAGCCCGGCTGGCGTGCCCAGCACGTCGGCGGCTGTCAGCCGGAGCTCCGAGAAGGCCCGCACGATGCCCCTCGCCAGATCGAAGACGCCGACGTAGAGCCCCGTCTGGCCCTCGACGTTCCCGCCCGAAACGTAGGGCATCGCGTCCGGGGGGCTGGGGCTCAGCCAGGTCGGGCGCGGAATAGGGCTCTGCGAGACCTCGAGGGCGATCTCGTCGCCCAGACCATTCGGTGAGACGGTGATCGCGGTCGTGCCGAGGGCGCTGCCTGCCTTTGCCCTGGGCATCGCCTGGAGATCCGGCGCCGGGGCCGCCTGAAGATAGCTGGCGAGCTGCGAGCGCAGATGGCTAAGATCCGCCTGCGAGAACGTCGACTGGGGCCTGAAGTAGTCCAGGCGGTAACCCTGCAGGAGACCCCTCGCCTTGGCCACGTCGACGTAGCCCCAGGCCCAGTTGCCGATCCGCCCCGCGTCGCGGAAGGCGGGGCGCAGATCCCGCAAGGCTGCTGCCCGGGCCCCGAGGCCGACGGCCAGCACCTCGCACTTCGCCACCTGCTCGCGCGTCAGGGGGACCCAGGGGCGGAATGTGCCGTTCGGGAAGCCCGAGATCCAGCCCGCCTCATATGCGGCCATCACGATGCCGTAGTCGGGGTTGGCGGGCGGCAGGTCCGAGAAGACCGGACGCGCCCCCACCGCCGGCGCGAGGTCCAGCGCCTGCGCCAGTTCCACGGTGAATTGAAGGCGCGTCACATACGCCGGGGCCACCGCGGCATGGCCGGTGGCTGGCGCGAGCAGGAGGGTGGGCAGCATGGTCAAGAGCGTCAGGGCACACGAAAGCCAAGCACCTATGGAACGGCGCAATTGAGCAAATACCTCCCCAAGCGCCCTCGGGCAGCGCGTGATCGCCGCCGGCAAGGGCGGTCGGGGCGGCAGCAGATGATCTATTGGCCCATGGGATGAACATCCAGGTTGCTGGCATCTCCACGACGGCAGATAACATGCTGCTGTAACCGAAGCCAATGTAACCAAGGCCAAGGACCATTGCAAGCAATAAAGGCAGGATGTGGATGGAGACATCTGGGCGCATGAGAATTCGGTAAGATGAATTACGAGATAGGCGTTTCCTATATAGGAAGGTGTTGCAACAACTACATAAGGGTCGGGATCCTATGGACAGCTGCGGCCTGAGGCTTTGACAGAAACTCAGGAACGCTGCTCAGGATTGAGGCGCCAATGTGTAGGTGCCACCATCGCGGCGGACCGCCATAGGAGAGGGGGCCGGACGAAGAGCGCCCGGCCCCTTCCGTGGGACTTCCTCTCCTGCGTTCAGGGCGCCACGACCTGCCATGTCGAGCCGCCGTCGTGCGACACCAGCATCGTGCCACTGCCAGAGCGGCTGCCCACGAGCCAGATGGTGCCGCCAGGAACGGCGGCGATGCCGATCGGGTGGAAGAAGTACGGCGTCGCGGCATGGGCCACACCCTGCACGGGCAGCTGCTGCCAGCTCTGGCCGCCGTCGCTGCTGGCGGTGATGGCCAGGACATCCGACGGGTTGCCCGGCTTCCACGAGACGAAGTAGGCGTGCTGGGCGCCGGCGAAGAGCGGGCCGGCCTGCAGGCCGTAGAGGCTAGAAGGGGCCTGGGGGTACATGCCCTGGTCGGCGAACAGCGGAGCGCCGAGGATCTCCTGCCACTCCTGGCCGAGATCATGGGTGACGTAGGCGACGTAGGGCTGGTGCTCGACCTGCCCGGCGGACGATGTGAGCAGGAGCCAGGCGGTGCCGGCCGAGGAGCTGAGGCCCGCGGTCCAACCGGAGGGTCCACTGACCTTCGGGCTGTACGAGAGGCTCCAGCTCGTGCCGCCGTTCTGGGTCAGGTAGACCTGCGGCGCGGCGCCCGTGGCCTGCGTGACGGCCCAGCCTGTGGCGCCGTCGAAGCTTGCGGCGGTGACACCCCTCGGGCTCTCCGCCTGCCAGGATCCAGCGGTCGGGCCCGGACGGTAGAGCGTACCCTGGCTCGTCAGGAGCTCCGCGATCGACGTGCCCGAGAGCCAGAGGCCCGACACGGACCCCGGCAGTCCCGAGACGGGCTCCCACTGCGTGCCGCCTTGCCAGGCGAGCACCTGGCCACCCGACGTGAGGGCGTAGCCCTGGGTGGCGCCCGGGAAGGCGAGGTCGGTGATCGTCCCTGTTCCCTGGTAGATGCGGGTCCAGTGCTGGCCGCCGTCGCTCGTCGAGAGCACGATGCCCTGGCCGGCGACGAAGCCCTGGTTTTGCGAAAGGAACTGCACGGCGTCGAGCGCGGGCAGGGCGCCCTTGAAGTATTGGGGCGTCGCCGCGGCCGGCGGCGTCTGGTGGTGGTGCGTGGTCTGCGCCTTGGGCGCGGTCGTGGTGCCGCAACCCTGCAGAACCAGTCCGGCGGTCATCAGCGCGATCACGTGCCAGAGGGCCGTGCGGCGCATCGTCTTCACTGGCTTGCCTCCCGATGGGCCGCATTCCGGCGGTGTGCGCGAGCTGTCATGCTGCGGGACGGTTTCGGTTTCGCCCGGCCCCTATAGGCCGGCACCGATGCAATACTCCCCAAGATTGTCCACGGTGAACGTGTCGGTATCCATGGAGCTTGTGGTGCCGGTCTGGATGACGCACACCCCACGCGGTGTCGGCGTGATGCTGTTGCCCGAATAGGACTTCCAGAAGCGGTCCGCGAGCAGCGACGCGGTGTCCGCCGCCTTGACCGGCTGCGGGACGCCGAAGTAGACGCCGGCGCCGTAGCCGGCGCCCTGCACCGCCGCGCTCCACGAGTTGATCCAGGTGATCATCTGCTGCTCCGTCGCGGAGCCCGTGCTCTCCACGTCGACGAAGATGTAGGCGCCTTTCGGGTAGTTGACCGACTCGGCCGCGTTGATGGCCTCCTGCGCCCTTTGCGCGCCGGTCTCGCTCGTGAACGCGGACGTCCAGTAGCCCTGGAACAGCACCACGTCCATCAGCGGCAGGCTCGCCGCGTACTCCTGGGCGAACGTCGGCGCGAAGGTGTTGAGGAAGATGTTGCGCAGGCCCTGCCCGTACCAGGTCTGCACCTGCGAGGTCGTGGCCGGCGGGGAGAAGGAGTCGAAGCCGGTACCCGTGAGGTTCACGGTCTGGGCCATTTCCAGCATCGCGCTCGCGGAGGAGAGGCCCGCGGCCGTCGCCGAGAGGGCGACGACACCGGCCTGGGAGTCGCCGTAGTAGAAGGTGGCGCTCGTGCTGCCCCCCGGGATGAAGACAGTGGTCTCGGGCGTGCCCGCGGCGCTCGCCGCGAATTCGTGCGCGCCGCTCGAGTTGGAGTAGAGGGTGACCTCCACGCCCTGGGCGGGCGCAGGCACCGGCACGCCGGTCGCGTCGGTCACGCTGATGGTGAAAGGTCCGTTCGACGGCGTCATTCCGACGGCCCCTGTGGCGGGCCCTGTCAGGGTGAGGCCGGCCGGCGTCGGCGACGGAGCCGGGGTGGATCCGGCGATCTGCAGCGAGAAGGTGCCGGTCACGAGACCGGCCGCGGAGGCCGTGAGCTGCGGCTGGCCAGATGCGCCGTCGCCGTAGTAGAAGGTGGCGCTTGTCTGGCCCTGGGGGATCGTGACGCTCGGCACCGTCGCGCCGCCCGAGCTGAGCGAGAACTCGGCGGGACCGGGGGAGCTCGAGAGGAGGTTCGCCGTCACTCCGTTCGCCGGGGCCGAGGGGTTGCCGTAGGCGTCGGTCACGGCCAGGGTGAAGGGGCCGAGCACCGGCGTCGAGCCGGCCATGCCGCTGGTCGGGCCGGAGATCTCGAGCTTCGCCGGCTGGCCCGCGGCGATCTGCACGCCCAGGGTGGCGCTGCCGAGGGTCGGGCTGGTCGCCAGCAGCACCGGCGCGCCGGCAAGCGTGTCGCCGTAGTAGAAGGTGGCCGTCGTGCTGCCCTGCGGCACGGTCAGGCTGGAGATGGCCGCTCCGGAGGCGGCGGTCGCGAAGGTGTAGCTGCCCGCGGAGTTCGAGGCGAGCGAGATCGTCTCGCCGCCTTGGGGCGCCGACGCCGGCTGGCCGGTCGAGCCAAGGAGCGTCAGGGTGAAAGGACCGACCGTCGCGGACGACGAGGCGGTGCCGCCACTCGGCCCGGTCAGGGACATCCCTGTGGGCGGCTCCGCCACCTCGCTACTCGTCACCTGCAACTGCGAGAAGGCGGCAACGACGTTCTGGCTCCCCACCTCGTACACCCCGACGTAGGATCCCGGCGTGACCGTCAGGTTGTCGCCGGGGGTGTAGGCGACGGCCGTGCTCGGCACGGCCGAGCCGAAGGTCGGGACGGAGAGCGGGATCGACGACACCGCGACGGCGATGCGGTCCGCCGCCGCGAAAGGCGTCACGGTGATGGCGCTGGTGCCGGTGGCGGTCCCGGGCGCCGCGGTCGGGGCGGCGGGGAAGGCCTTGACGGGCAGCGTGGCGAGGTAGCTCGCCATCTGCGCCTGGGCGTGCTTGATCTGGGCCTCCGTGAAGGTGCTCGCGGGGCCGAAGGTATTGAGCGTGAAGCCGTGCAGGATGCCGATCGCCTGGGCTTCGTTGACGTAGCCCCAGGCCCACTTGCCGATTTCGCCCGCGTCCTGGTAGGAAGGGGTCTGGTCCGCAAGGGACGCGGCGGCGCTTTCGAGACCGAGCGCGATGATCTCGGTCTTGGCGACCTGCTCGCGGGTCAGGGAGGCCTGCGGCTGGAACGTATGGTTCGGATAGCCCGAGATCCAGCCTTCGTCGTAGGCCGCCATGATCAGGCCGTAGGCGGGACTCGTGTTCGGCAGGTCCGTGAAGACCTGCGCGGCCGAAGGCTGCGGCTGCAGGTCCAGCTGCTGCGCGAGGGCCACCGTGAACTCCTGGCGGGTGACATTGGGCGAGGCGGCCGCGGCATGGCTAGCCGCGGGACTCTCCAGCATCGTCCCGACAAACGTGGACATTAGAAGAAGAATGCTAAACGAGGCCCTGATGGAGCGGCGCAATTAGGAATGTACCTCCCGTTGCGCCACGGGGCGGCGCAGGGTTCGCCGCCTGCGGCGGCTCGGGCCAGTTCAGAACCCATTTCAATGAGCAAAACCACCAATACTGCCGAGGCGTTACTCAGAGAATGATAAGAATTCTGCTGTCACCGATGCCAATGTAACGGACGGCCAGGAAGATCGCAAGAAAGAAAGGTAGCATTTGGTTGGAGACTTCTGGGCCTATCATACGCCCGGGATCCCAATTTCCGGGTCGTCGTACCCGGGGCAGCTTTCCGTTCAAGCGGGAGCCGGATCCAACGGGCGCGAGTTGGGCTGTTCTGGGCATTGTCCCACAGCGGGTTTCCGTATAAGTTAACAGGACAGAGTTCATAACATTCTACATAGATTGGTGGTGGATAGCGATGGGGGGAACCGCTGTGGCGTCGGACGACGAGATCCGTGTGCCGCTAGGTGAGTTTGCGCGCAGGGTGAGCACGTTCGTTTCTCAGGCTAAGCAGCAGCCGCTGACTGTGACCAAGAACGGCCGTCCGGTCGCCGTTCTCGTCGATTTCGACGTCTTCCGCAAGCTCACCGAGATGGAAGAGAAGGCCGAAGACCTGTATTGGACCGTGATGGCCTTGCGCCAGGAGGTGGAGTGGGTCAAGGCGGGGCGGCCCACCGTTCCCCTGGAGGAAGTCGAGGCGCGCCGCCATGTCAGCGATTAGACTTGTGCCTGCGGCGGCTGCGGACTACCTGGCTCTCGATGGGTCCGTCCTGTTAGAGGTTAAGAAGGCCATCGAAAAACTGAAGGTCGATGCCTGCGGATACGGGGAACCCCTTGGGAACAAGGCGGGCATCGACCTGTTCGGGTTTTACAGCATCAGGGCCGGCAAGCGGATACGACTCATATATTCGGTGGATGACAAAGACACTGTGATCATTAGGGTTATTGGCAGGCGAGAAGGCTTCGCGGTACACAAGACCGCGGAGCAACGCATTGCGTCGCTGGCTAACATGACTGCGGAAGAGTTGATTACGCTATCGGAACTTGTGCCGCCCGAAGAACAGGAACAAGCGTCTACATAGCGCCTAAGCGCCGGTGTGAAGTGCAGCGGCGTTCAAGCAGGCAGGCCCGCAAAGCTCCGCTGGCGGGCCTACGCGCGATTGCGCCCGCGCAGGGACTGCATGAAGCTGATACCGCCATAGGCCAAGGAGAAGAATGACTGAGACGGCGGCAGGCTGATGCCGATGTCCTTTGGACCGCGGCGGAAGGCGGCGCGCAGGCGGCCGAGGTCCTCGCCATCGAGGACGACGTCGCCGCTCTCGGCGTTCTCGGTCACATGTACGGCGCTTGATGCCTTGGCGAGCACGACGACCGCGTCCTCCGCCGCGAGAAACGCGAGCGCCGCCTGCGCCGGCGTGATGTGGTGGCGGCCCGCCACCTGCCGCAGCGCGTCGAAGCCTGGTCCCTCATGGCGCAGCAGGCGCCCGTGTCCGAGCGGGCTGTAGGCGAGCAGTACGCCCCCTGCCTCCTGCGTCTGCGGCAACAACGTGAGCTCGACCCGCCGCTCCTCGAGGCTGTAGGGGAGCTCGTGGAAGAAGACGCCGCCCCGCCTGTCGCCTTCGCGCATGCCGAGGGCCGCCAAGGTCTGCTCGGCCATGGCGGTCGGGAAGTTGCTCACGCCCACCTCGCGGGTCAGGCCGGACTCCTGCAGGGCCCGCAGCCCCTGCGCGATCCGCGAGACCGGCTGGGACTTCGTCGGCCAGTGCAGGAGGCAGGCGTCGACGTGGTCCGTGCGCATGCGGCGCAGGGACCCTTCAAGCGCCCGGCGCATGGCGTCCGGTTTCGCGTGGCTCGGCCAGATCTTGGTGATCAGGAAGATGGCATCGCGGCAGTCGGCGATGGCGTCGCCGACCACCCGTTCGCTTTCGCCGGCGCCGTAGAGCTCCGCCGTGTCCACAAGCGTCATACCGAGCTCGAAGCCCCTCCGCAGGGCCTCGACCTCCTGCTTGTGGCGGGCGGGGTTGTCGCCGAAGCCCCAGGTACCCTGGCCGATCACGGGCAGGCGAAGGCTGGTGCCGGAAGGCACGAGGTAGCGCACGACGAGTCCCTCCATTGTGGTTCGTTCCTGCCGAGAGGATAGCATAGCCCGAAGGCAATTCCTGCCGCCACCGGGGAGCCCTTGGGACGGGCCACGCAGGGAACTGCGCCGTCTTGCGCAAATAGAGGAAGGGTACAATGCAGCGGAGGCGCATTCCTTGTACGACTCCGAAAAGCCTCTTGTCATCCAGAGCGACCATTCCGTCCTGCTCGAGGCCGATCACCCGCAGTTCGAGGCTGCCCGGGACTTCCTCGCGCGCTTCGCGGAGCTCGAGGCGAGCCCCGAGCATGTCCACACCTATCGCATCACGCATCTCTCCCTCTGGAACGCCGCCGAGAGCGGCCTCAAGGCGGAAGAGGTGGTAGCGGGGCTTGAGCGCTTCGGCAGGTACGAGCTGCCGCAGAACGTGCGCTCCGAGATCTGGAGCGCCATGGCCCGCTACGGGCGGCTGGAGCTTCGGCCCTCGGGCGACGGCATCGTGCTTTGGGCGGATGACCCCCTCTTGCTGCGCGAGGTGCGCGGTCACCCCAAGGTCTCGCCGCTGCTCGAACTCCTGGGTCCCGATGGCGTCAAGGTGGCCGAGGGGCAGCGCGGCCATTTGAAGCAGGCGCTCCTGCGCATCGGCTGGCCCGTCCGTGATCTTGCGGGCCACGCCCAGGGCCAGCCGCTGGAGCTGTCGCTGCGCGAACGCACCGTGGGCGGCAAGGAGCTTGGGCTCCGCCGCTACCAGCAGCAGGCCGTCGACGCCTTTTGGGCGGGCGGGCAGGCCTCCGGCGGCAGCGGCGTCGTCGTGCTGCCCTGCGGCGCTGGCAAGACGCTCGTCGGCCTCGGCGTGATGGCCAAGGTGCAGGCCGCCACATTGATCCTCTGCACTTCCACCCTCGCGGTGCACCAGTGGATCGACGAGCTCCTCGACAAGACGTCGCTCGGAGCGGAGGAGGTCGGGGAGTACACGGGGGTGCACAAGGAGGTGCGGCCGGTCACGGTCGCCACCTACCACATCCTCGGCCGCAAGGAGCACCGCTCGCTCCTGGATGCCCAGGACTGGGGCCTTATCGTTTACGACGAGGTGCACCTCTTGCCGGCGCCCGTCTTCCGTATGACCGCGGAGATCCAGGCCCGCAGACGGCTCGGCCTCACCGCCACGCTCCTGCGCGAGGACGGGCGCGAGGGCGACGTCTTCAGCCTGATCGGGCCGAAGAAGTACGACGCGCCCTGGAAGGAGCTCGAGGGGCAGGGCTGGATCGCCAAGGCGTCCTGCACCGAGGTGCGGCTCGAGATGTCCCCCGGCGCGCGCCAGCGCTACGCCGAGGCGGAGGAGCACGAGCAGTTCCGCCTGGCCGCCGAGAACCCGGCGAAGATCCCCGCCGTCCAGGAGATCGTGCAGGAGCACCTCGGGAACGGCGACCGGGTGCTCGTGATCGGCCGCTTCCTGACGCAGCTCGACGCCCTTGCGCAGGCGCTTTCCGCCCCTCTCGTGACCGGCCAGACGCTGCTCGCGGACCGCGAGCGACTGCTGCGGGACTTCCGCAGCGGCAAGGAGCCGGTCCTCGTGGTCTCGAACGTCGCGAACTTCTCCCTGGACCTCCCCGAGGCCAGCGTCGCGATCGAGGTGTCGGGGACGTTCGGCTCGCGCCAGGAGGAGGCGCAGCGGCTCGGTCGCATCCTGCGGCCCAAGGAGGACGGCAGGCCCGCCCACTTCTACGCCCTCGTCTCGAGCGACACGCGCGAGCAGCAGTTCTCGATCCAGCGCCAGCGCTTCCTGACAGAACAGGGCTACCGCTACCGCATCGTGCGCTACGGCGACGACGCCTCCCGGGACGAGGGCATCGTGATTCCCTTGGCAGACGCGCGCCGCCGCCTCAGGGGAGGCTCCCAGGATGTCTGAGCTGCCGCTCCTCGAGCGGAGCATGTCGACGAAGATCTCGGACCTGCGTCGCATCGCAAAGGAGGTCGGCATCGACGTCCAGGGCCTCGCGCCGCAGGCCCTGCGCGAGAAGGTCGTGCGCGAGCTCTCCTCGCAGGACGGCGTCGAGAAGGCTCTTCGCGCGTGCTCGCCGCGGGCGCGGGACCTCCTCCTGGACATCGCGTGGCATGGCCTCGGCATGCTGCCCGGGCGCGCCATCGACCAGCTCGAAGTACGCGCGGAGCGCACGCGGCAAGTCCGCGAACTCTGCGAGGAACTCCGCGGCCGCGGCCTTCTCCACTCGCTCGGGACGCGGGATTACTGGGCGACGGAGCCCGGCTACCACATGGCGGAGGAAACCGCGCGCTGGTCGGCCGCGCTCATACCGGCAGAGGAGGCCGCTGCGGCAGGCCGCCACCTCATCTACACCGTGGACGAGCCACCCACCGACAGGGCTGCGCTCGGCGCGGAGTGGCTCCACGACCTTGTGCGGATCGTGGGCGAGGCGGGGAGAAAGCCTGCCGGCATCACGCAGGCCGGGGCGATCTACCGCCGGGACGGCGAACGCCTGCGCCGCCTGCTGAGTCCTCGCCGGCTCGAAAGCATCTCGCCCGCGTGGCAGGCCATCCTCGCCAACTGGTCGGGCTCGACCCGCTTCGGCCCTTGGGCCGCCGAGGCGGAACCGGATATTGGCCTTTTGCTCTGGCTCGGCTTCGGCTTCGGTCTGCTCGAGGCGCGCGACGGTGAGATCCACGCCGTGCGGGACTGGCGGCGGCGCCTGGGGCGGAGGCCGGTCGCGGAGATCACCCGCCGGGCGGCGATGGCCGTTTGGGACCTGCACGAGCGCACGCTTCTCCCGAGCTACTGGCAGAAGCTGATGGGGCCGGACAACTGGCTCCTGGCGAAGAGGCTGGTCGAGATCGTGCATAAGCCCCGCACAGGCCTCTTCGGCGCCCGCGAGCCCTACGAGGTGGCGTCGCTCCTGCGCTCGCTCGCCCAGATCGGCGCGCTCGAGGCCGGCACCGTGGGCGGCGAGCCGGCCTTGCACCTCCTGCCCGCTGGTGCGGTGCTCTACGGTAGGGAGGTCCCGGAGCCCGAACTCGACGGACAGTGGTCCATTCTGCCCCAGGGCGACATCCTGGTGCCGCCGGACCTCCACCCGACGCGTCTCGCCTGGCTCGAGACGGTGGCGCGGCCGACGAAGGTGGACGTCGTCTGCACCTACGAGATCTCGCAGGAAAGCCTGCATCACGCCATCGAGGCCGGAATCAAGCCCGACGAGATCCTGGGGGAACTCGAGCGGGGCAGCCGCACGGGGTTGCCGCAGGCGGTGCGCTTCCGCATCGAGGAGTGGCTCGGGCGCGTCGGCCGCTACCGCTTCGTCGAGGCGGCGATGCTGGTCTGCCGCTCGAAGGAGGACGCCGACGCGGCGCTCGCCCTCAAGGCGGTGCGCCAGGAGGTGATCGAGGTGCTGGGCGGGACCTGCCTCGTGATCCCCGCGAAGCAGGAGGAGCGGGTGCGCGAGGCGCTCGAGCGCGGGGGCCTCGCGGCGCTCTCGGGCGTCTTCAGCCCGAGCGGCCTCTACCGGGAGGACGCCTTGCGTGAGAGAAGGCGCAGCCAGCGCATGCTGCGCTCGCTCGACTGGGGCGCGGGGACGGTCATCGAAGGGCTCTAATGCTTTGCAGGAGGATCGGCTGGGCCGAGAGGGGTGAGCGGTGGCGAAGACCCTTCATCATTGGACGGTGGAGCTTCCGCTCTTCCTCCTGGTCGTCGGTCTCTACCTGATGTGGTTTGCCCGGTGGTCGATGGGCCAGTGGGACAACGACGTGGCTACCTGGGGTAGCACCTTCGTCGGCGGGCTCGTGCTCGCAGCCGTGGGCTGCGCCCTGCTGACCTTGGCGGTGTTCGCGCGGCTGAGGTCAAGATCGCGGGAGCGTCTACCGTGTGGACGGTCCTGAAGAGAACTCGCCAGCACCCCGCGCCGGCCGGTCACGGGCAGCGATGCGTGCGCAGCTGACAAAGGGGAGAGCGTAGGCGGCGAGTGGGTCCCCCTGCGGGTGGAGACGATCTGCCTGCACGGCGACACCCCGGGTGCCGCCCGCCTCGCCATGCGGGTGCGGGCGGCCCTCGAAACGGCCGGCGTGGCGCTGAGGCCGCTCGGGAAGGTACTGTCTGGGCGATTGCCGGAACGTTAGATTCCCTTCACTGGAACATTCGGGAACGACATGGCGGGAAAAGGGGGATTCTTGTCGAATTTCCATGCGGGAGCATGGGAGGCGACGCAGACATGGATGGCCAACCGGCGCCGGCCCGCACGCGCTGGACGTCCTCCGCCAGGGAGGCTGGCCCGGATCTGACGGCGAGGATCGCCGACGTCATCGAGCTTACCGGCAGACTCTCGCTCATCGGCTGCATGCGACGGTACGGACTAGCGGATGGCTTTCGCCGCTTCGCGGACCTCTACGGCATTGAGGTGCCGGGAGGGAACGCGAGTATCAAGGGGCTCCGGCAGGGCGTCGCCCAGAGGCTGCACCTCGCGGAGGAGCGGCTGCGGGACGTCACCGCGAACGCTATGCGGGAGACGGACGACCGGAGGTTTCGCGAGGCCTTTGCCCGCTACGGAGTCGACACCCCGACGGAGCGGAGCCTCGTTCTGTATGCGGAGGCCTGCCTCAGCACTGTGGAGGGCGACCCTGTGGACGCCGCCGCCGCGCACACCCGCCAGGAAGAAGGGCTCTTCACGGTGGGCGAGGCGGTCGCGGTGCTGGAGGTGCTCTCCCTCTTCAACCGCTATCTCGCGGATCTGCGCCCGGTGGAAGTGAAGAGCGAGCTCGAGCGGGCGAGGGCGGCCGAGCGCGAGCGCCTGTGTCTCGCGGGCGATGTCGCGCGCCTGTCCCGCGAGGCGACGGAGCGCCAGCGGGAGATCGAGGAGCTTACGGCCACCTTGGCGGGACCAGGCGCCCCTCCAGGCTAGGCAGGGACAGCTACCGCACCGTCCTCTGCCGCCCTGCGGCAGCCGCACCGGTGAGCGAGAACGCCTTGACCCGGTTGCCCGCGTCGACCAGCACAAGGCCGGGTGCCAGGGCGGGCGCGTCGAAGTGCGGCACGGCGCCGAGCGGGGCCGAGGCGAGCGGCTGCCCCGTGGCGGCCGAGAACACGTCGAGCCGAGCCCCGGACTCGTCGACGCTCAGGACCGCGCCACCGCCCACCGCCGGGGGACCAGCGTCCCAGCCGTCCCGGGACCAGGCCTGGCTGAAGCCTCGGCTGCCGGGACGCAAGGCCACGAGGCCGTTCGTGCACGGCACGAAGATGAGGTGCCCGCCATAGGCGTCGGCGCCGTACGCCCCGCTGCAGACCGCCCCGCTCGCGACGGGGTGGCCGATGCCGCCGAGGCTCCCGGCCCTGAGGAGGTAGCCTACGCCCTCCTTGCCGACCTGGAAGATGAATCCTCCCGGCAGCGGCAGCGGCGCCGTCGAGCCGAGGTCCAGGTCCGACTGGTTCAGGTACGGGAACGCCCGCGGCGTGAAATAGCCGAGAAGTTTCAGGGCAGGCGAGAGGCGCAGCACGCTGTCGCCACCGTCCCAGGCGGCGGTCGAGGCGCTGTTGCCGGTGGCGGCGTAGAGGTCGCCGTTCGCGGCGAGCGAGATGCCCGCGGGCGCCCAGATCGCGCCCTCCCGCGCCGTGGGCACGCGGTAGGCGATGGTGGCCCGGCCGGGGTGAACGGCCACCACCTGCCCGACGTAGGGGCCGCAGTCCCCGTAGAGGCCGCCGAGCGGCACGTAGACCGTGCCATCGAGATAGGTAAGCGCCCCGCGCTGCTGCTGGGCGTACGCGATGGTGCCGGGAAGGTCGAGGCTCCAGCTCCCCAGCACCTCACCTGTCTTGGCGTTCAGGGCGAAGAGCCGCTGCTGGATGGGCTCCAGCTCCGCGGCGACGTAGATGCGGCCCCCGGCCAGGACGGGCGTTCCGGTGATGCCGAGGGGGCCGATGTCACCGCAGGGGAGGTCCTTGAGCGGCACCGGCGTGCCGAGGTGGCGCCGCCAGACCGTGCGTCCCGTCCGCAGGCTGACGGCGTAGACGGTGTCGTTCTCGGTGGCGATGTAGGCGAGGCCTCCCTGCCAGAGCGGCTGCGCGTAAAGGGCGCCGTCGAGCGGCGGAGTGGTCCAGGCGGGACGCAGGCCCCGCACCCGGGCCTCCGGGTAGCTGCCCCAGCGGCGTGGGCCCCCGCCATAGGTGGCCCAGGGCACCGGCGCCTTGGCGGCCACCTGCCGCGTCGCCTTCGGACGGGCGGCGGCCGCCCGCGGTGCCTCATGCGACGATGCCATAGCCTGTCCGCACCCCGCGAGGAGCAGCCCGAGGCTCGCCGCCAGGATGCCGAGGTGACGCCTTGACCTGCGGCCGCTCTTCATCTTGAGCGCTCCCCCCAGTAGCCAGGAGTCCTGTGGCACGAGTCTACCAGAAGGGGGCGGGGGAAACCGGAATACGAAACCGACCCGCCGCGGACGGCGGGTCGGGGGGAGAGAGGTCAGAGCGAGGGGTCCCGGGGCTCCTCCGCCTCCGCGCGGCGACCTCGCTTCATTGCGTACATGCGCCGGTCCGCGAGGCGGTAGGCCTCGGCGAACGTGTGGGCTTCGCCCGGGACCAGGGCCGTGCCGTAGGAGGCCACGAGGCCCGCGGCGGCAGGGGCCGTGAAGAGATCGTCCAGGCGATGGGGCGAGAGCGTTTCGGTGTCCTGCAGCAGCAGCACGAATTCATCGCCGCCGATGCGGCCGACCGCGTCCTGCCCGCGCAGGCGCTCGCGCAGGTGTCGCCCGAACTGGCGCAGTGCGAGGTCCCCGGCGTCGTGCCCTTCGCGGTCGTTGAGGTCCTTGAAGTTGTCGAGGTCGAGCAGGACGAAGAGAAGCCCTTCGCCTTCTGCCGGCTCCTTCTCGGTGCTGGCCTCGAACTGCTCTTCGAGCGCGCGCCGGTTGAGGACTCCTGTCAGGGGATCGGTCCGGGCGAGCCGCTCGATCTCGTCGCGGCGCATCGCCGTCTGGTTCGCGAGCGCGAGGTAGTCGAACAGGGTGCGCAGCAGCAGCATGCGATCCCCGTCCTGGGCGGCGAGCACCAGGAGGACGCTGTACGGGACGTCGCCCGTCCCGACGCCGCCGATGCAGAGGGCCCCCTCCTCGCGCCAGCCCAGGAAGCGCCCGGGGTTCCGGCCGATCTCGCGGATCCACTCGTCGATCGGCGTGCCGGCGAAGAGCAGCGGCAACCCCGGACCATACGAGCCCGCCACCCGCCACTCCCCGCCTTGGCGGACGAGGATGACGGCGGCGCGGGCCCCCACGATCTGCTGCAGGGCGCGCTCGACGGGTGGCCACCAGCGCCCGGCGTCGGTCCGCCCCATCAGGAGGATCGGGTTCATGTCCTGCACCCAGCGGAAGAGGCGCTCCTGCCGGCGCAGGCGGTCCACGGCGTCCTGGCTGGCGATCATCGCTCCGAGGAGGGGTCCCACCTGCTCGAGGCTCTGCACCGCCTCCGGTGGCAGATCCTTCACGTCCCTGACGGCGGCCGTCAGCACCCCTCGCACCTCGCCGTCGGCGATCAGGGGCACGGCCACGGCCGCTTGCGCGCCCAGCTCCTCACGCATGCCAGGGCGCGCCATCTCGGGGTCCTGCGCGATGCGGACCGTGCGCCGTTCGTAGTAGGCGTTCGAGACGAGACCCGCGGGCGGGTCGAGCGGCAGCGTGAGGTCCCGGGCGGTCATGCTGCCGTAGCCGCGCATGGCGAGCGGATAGGATACGTTGCGGGTCGGGTCGGCCACGGAAAGCTGCGCGATCGGGAACGGCAGCTGGTCCACGACGCGCTGCGCCAGCGACGGGAGGTCCAGGTCGGCGTGGGCGGAGGCGGCCGCGAGCCAGCCGGTCAGGCGGTTGCGCCAGGCGAAGGCCCGCCGGATCTGCTCGGCGTTCAGGCGCTCGCGGCGCAGCACGTCGCCCCAGAGGCCGGCGATCTCCGCCACCTCCCGCGTGTGGCTGCGCTGCCTCAGCTCATCTGCGGACTCCGCGTCGCGCACCGAGAGCAGGCGTTTCGTGCTGCGGCTAAGGAGCAGGCCGACGATGAGCGCCGTGCCGAGGGCCACGGCCACCACGGCGATCATGGCGAAGGCGACGTCGTGCACGAGGTTCGTGAACATGGCCGAGAGCAGGGGCGTCTCGGGCACCAGGGCAGAGAGGTAGCCGTTCTGGGTGCGGCGCCAGGCGATGAGATAGGCGCTACGGCGCAGCGGCAGGTACAGCACCGTGCTGCCGCGCGGGGCGGAGCGGAAATCCCGGAGAGAAGCCTGGGAGATTGGCTCGCCATCGAGACCGGTTGGCGTCGTGTAGTCGATGTGGCCGGAGAAGTCGACCAGCGTGAAGGTGAGGGGGCCTGGCTCGTACAGTACGAGACCGCGCCGATACGGCGCGGTATCCCGAGCGAAGGCCGCCTGGGACTGCGGCCCGTTCACACCACGGGCAGCTAGCTCCACCGCGCGTGTCATCTCGGATCTCGCGACATCGAGCGAGGAGGCGTCGGCGCTGCGCAGGACCACGAGCCCGATCAGGACAAGCGACACGAGACTGCCCAGGAAGAAGCCGATGAAGATCCAGGTGAACAGGCCCAGGCGGTACCGCGCCGGACGCTTGTCCATCCTCTCAGCTCCTCTTGGTCCAGGACATTGCGTCTATCCTGTCAAACGCTGTCGCCCAAGACAAGGGGCAGAGGGATAAATGCAAGGCAACGCCGGTCAGAGGGCCCGCAGAGCCTCGGTCGGGGAGAGGTTGGCAGCGCCTCGCGCCGGCAGGTAGCCCGCGACGGCGCCGATGGCCAGGGCCGCGGCGAGGCCGCCGGTCCAGGCGATGAGCGGCACGACGACAAGCCAGTGTTGGGACCACGCGTAGATGAGTGTCGCCAGGGCACCGCCGCCGCTGCCCACGACGCCTCCGCTCACGGAGAGCAGGATGGCTTCACCGAGGAACTGGCTGCGGATGAGACGGCGGGTGGCGCCGAGGGCGCGCCGGAGACCGATCTCGCGGCGCCTCTCCAGCACCGAGATCACCATGATGTTCGCGACCCCGACTCCGCCGACGAAGAGCGCGACCGCCCCCAGACCGACGAAGAGGTCCGTGAAGGTGTTCTTGGCCGCGGCGCGGGCGGTGAGCGCCTGAGACGGCTGGCTGACGCTCACCGACGAGGGACTCTCCGGGTACGCCTGCTCGGCAAGGAGCTGGTAGACGGACTGCACGGAGTCCTGCTGCGTGCGCACATAGATGTTGGTCGGGTGGCCGTCGAAGCCGAGGTACCGCTCCGCCGCCGGGAAGCCCACCAGCACGGAGCTGTCAATCTCCGGCGTGAGCGCGGCGGGTTTTAGGATGCCTGCGATGTAGAACCACTGGCCTCCGAGCCAAATGCGCTCGCCGGGATAGAGGCGGTCAATGCCGAGCTGGGTCGCCGCCTCGGCGCCCAGGACCGTCACCGGTTCCCTGGCGGTGGCGGCGCTCAGGAAGCGGCCCATGGCCACCTTGGTGCCGACGGCGGAGAGAAGGTCCAGGCTCGTGGCGTAGACGGTGAGGCCCCCGGACTCGTAACTGGGGATGAGGGGCGAGCGGAAGACCTCGGCATCTGTGCTGCCAATGTCGGCCACGTGCTCGACGCCGGCGATGCGGGCGATCATGCCCGGCGCGGTCTTGGGCAGCTCGGTCATGTCGCCGAACATGCCGGACCCCGGAGAGACCGTCAGGAGGTTGGTGCCAAGGCGGTCGATCTCCTGGAGAAGGCGGGCCTGCGACGAGGCCGAAAGGCCGAGCACCGCCACCACCGCGGCGACGCCGATCGCGATGCCGAGGGCTGAGAGGGCGGTGCGCAGGCGACGCGTGCGCAAGCCGAAGGCCGCCACGCGGGCGAGATCCGCGGTTCGCAGTCTGGAGGTCCTGGCCAGCTCGCGTTCAGGCGGCGGCAGTGTAGGCCTGTGGCCGCCTGGCACCCGCCCGCCCTGGGCGGCGCTGTCCGCGACGATCTGCCCGTCCCGCACATCGATGCGCTGCGGCAGGCGTGCGGCGATGGTCGGATCGTGGGTCACCACGATGACCGTCGTGCCTTGGCGGTTCAGATCGAGCAACAGGTCGACGATGTCCTGCCCCGAGGCGGTGTCGAGATTGCCCGTCGGCTCGTCGGCCAGGACAAGGGCGGGATCCGCGATCAGGGCGCGCGCGATGGCCACGCGCTGGCGCTCGCCGCCGGACATGTGTACGGGCAGGAACCGCTGGCGATGCGCGAGTCCGACGCGCTCCAGAGCGGCCATGGCGCGCCTTGTCCGCTCCTCCTTGGACACTCCGGTGTAGAGAAGGCCGTTCTCGACGTTCTCGAGGGCGGTCGCGTTGTCGAGCAGGAAGAACTGCTGGAAGACGAAGCCGATGCTCCGGGCTCTGAGCGCGGCAAGCTGTTCGTCGCTGAGTGCGGACGTGTCGAGCCCCGCGAGGCGCACGACACCCGCCGACTGGCGATCGAGCGTGCCCATGACGCTGAGAAGGGTCGACTTCCCGGAGCCGGAAGCCCCGACGACCGCCAGGCACTCGCCCTGACGCACCTGGAGGTTCACGTCCCGCAGGGCGTGGACCGGTGGGTCGCCCGGATAGGTCTTGTCGACGCTCGCGAGTTCGAGGACCAGCGGAGTGCCGCCCCTGGGCGTCTCGAGGCTCATGACCCCGCCACCACGACTTCCTCGCCGGGCACGATGCCCTGCCCCGATACCTGGACGAGACCGTCCGCGTCGTCGAACATGCCGAGCCTGACCGGCACGAAGCGGCGCTTTCCGTTCGGCTGCACGAGCTCGATGTCATACTTGCCGCCGCGCTCCGCGAGAAGGGCAGTGACCGGCACGTAGAGCGCGTCCTGGACGCTGGCCGTCGTGACGGCCACACTGACGGAAGCGCCGTCGAGCAGGCTGAGCGCCGCGGGATGGGACGGCGTGATGTCCACCTGGATCGAGGGGCTCTGGGACGAGCCCCCTGTCGTCGCGGCCTCGCCCACCGACGTCACCTTGCCGCGCACCGTGCTCTGGTCCGGCAGGGTGATCGTCACCGCCTGTCCCGTCTTCACGTCGGACTGTAGGCTCGGGTCGATCTGCGCCACCACCTGGGGCGTGTCGGAGCTGGCGCCCAGTACCGCCTGGCCACTGCCGGCCGCCGCGCCAAGCGTCGGCGTCACGGTCGTGACGCGGACCGCCGTCGGCAGGAAGACGACCGCGCCCAGGGTCAGGACACCGGTCTCGGGTCCTCCGAGGTGCGCCTGCAGCCGTCGCACCGCGGCGGTGGTGGCGGGACCGAACGTGCTTCCCACCTGCACCGGCGGGAGATACCCATCCGCGGCCAGTGCCGCGTTCAGCTCGCGCACGTCGGGGCCGCTCTCACCCTGCTTCAGGTCGCGGTAGGCAGGGATCTGGCCGTAGAACAGCACGACAGGGGTGTCACCCTGCGCGAGGTTCGCCTGCGCCTGCTGCACCGATGCCTCATCGGCCGCGACGCGGGCCCTGAGGGCCGCCACCTGGTCCGAACTTGGCGGCGTGGGATGCTGGAGCGCGTCGAGACTCGCCTGGTCCGAGCTGAGCTGCGCCTTTGACGACGTGACCTGCGCCTGGAGCGTCGCGAGCTGGGCCTCGTCGGAGGTGAGCGCAGTCTCGTCCTGCGTGAGCTGGGTCTCGAACCCTGGGTTCGAGAGCGTGATGAGGCTCTGCCCGGCCTGCACCGACTGCCCCGCCTGCGCCGCGACACCTGTCACCATGCCTGAGACCTGGGCCGTCACCGTCCGCGTGTCGGCGAATGCGACGATGCCTGCTTCCGTCAGGTAGGCCTGGGTGAAGTTCACCGTGGCCTGCATGCCCGCGCGCATGCCCGATGGCGGGTTCTCGACCGTCAACGTCACCGGGAAGAGCGCACCCTGCCGATTCGACCCGTTCGACGTGACGCCGATGGCGCTGACGGCCGCGTTCATCGTGCCCTGATCCTGCGTCCAGACCTGCACGCCCTCGCCGACGTAGATGTTCGGCAGGTCGATCTCGGGCACGCTCGTCTGGACCTCGATGCTGTCCGGCTGCACCACCTGGAAGAGGGTTGCGCCCATCCCTACCTGTTGGCCCGAACTGACAGCGACCGACGAAATGGTGCCCGCGACCGGCGAGGTCACGCTGAGATGCTTGATGTTCTGCTGGTCTGTGGCGATCTTCTGCTGGTCGGCTGTGATCCTGGCCTGCTGCAGCGCGATCTCCTCGGGGGTGTTCGCGATGTTCTGCTGGTCGGCGGCGACACGCTGCTCGTCGGCCTCGAGCGCGGGCCTCGACGCCGCCGTCGGGTTCAGGGCTTCCTGCAGGCTCGCCTGATCGGCCGCGAACTGCGCCTCGGCCGAGAGCAGGGCCGCTTCCGTGGCGCTGGAGCCTGTGCCGACGCTGTAGAGCGCTTCGCCGCTGCGGATGACCTGCCCGGCTACCGGCAGGTCTGTGTACACGCCGGGCAGCTGGTCCTCGATCGTGTAGCTGCCCTGGTACCCGACCGTGCCCGACACCTGCTGCTGTGCCGACAAGGTACCCTGGCCGACCCGGGCGACGGCGATGCCAAGGTCCTGGCCGGTCGCGGCTGGCGGACGGGTGCCCCCGCCGGCCAGCCGTGCGGCCGCGATCCCGCTTCCGACCAGTAGGACGGCGGCGGCCGCCACGAGCGCGAAGCGGAGTCTCGGACGCCGCGGGACAGGTCCATCGACGCGGGGCGCGCTGCCGCCCACTATTGACCCGCCTTCCCGCCCTGACCCAGCTGCAGCTTGGGCTGGCACGCGTTGAACGCGGACTGGTACTGCGCCGACTTGGGATCGATGCCCTTGACCCGGAAGAACATGGAGCCGCCGCCGTTCGACGCGATGGCGAACCCGAAGCCGCCCCCTCCGCCTGGGCTCTTCGGCGGACTCGGCGCAGCGCCGAACGTCGGGTCAGGGAAGGTGGGGAAGCCGTGGCTGCGCATGCAGGCGGCGAATGCGAGACCCGCCTGCTTCATCTGCGGGCTGGTCGGACCCGCGTTCCCGGGCCCTCCACCGGGCATGCCCATCTTGCCGATGCACGCCTTCTGCGCGGCGGCGAACTGTGAGGAGATTGGATCGATGCCGGTGCCCGCCAGGTTGAACGATTCGGACTGGCCGTTGATCGAAAAGCCCAGGACCGGTCCTTGTCCATGGCCGCCCGGGGTCGGGTCGGGGAACTTCGGTAGGCCGTGTGCCCGCATGCACGATGCGTACGCAACCGCCCGGCTGGCGACCGACGAGCCGGTGCCGGAGCTCGCGGCCGGGTTGCCCCCGGATGGCGACTGGCCGCAGGCCGCGGCCAGGGCCGCGACGGCTGCCGCAAGGATGCCGACCACGAGAGGTCTTGTGAAGCTGCGCGGGAATGCTGCCATGTCGATGGCCTCCTTCGCCGCCATGTCTCGTGGCGGCAGCGTGACCGTACCACCCCGGCTCTAACAGGGGCGTAACGGCAGAGATCGCCAAGGCCCCTGGCTGTTATGCCGGTGTTATGCGGCGGGCGGGGGCCATCTCGGGGTGTCGACACGGGTGCTATCATGGCGGCAACAGCGTCCCGGACCGCGACCCGAAATTCCCAGGCCCACGTCCCGGGTGCGCCTCGGGCTGTTACGCCGGTGTTATGACGAGAGGGTCATGCTGGTCGCGGGCGTGCTTCGACAAGAATGGCGGGAAGGGATCGCATGCGCGTACTGGTCGTCGAGGACGAGGAACTCCTGGCGCAAGCCGTGGCCGCGGGCCTTCGCCGCGAGGGCATGGCTGTCGACATCGCGCTCGACGGCGACGACGCCACCGAGCGCCTGGCGGCGTCGCGCTACGACGTCGTCGTCCTGGACCGGGACCTGCCGGGCCGCCATGGCGACCTCATCTGCCAGGATGTCGTCCGCGACCTGCCGACGACGCGCGTCCTGATGCTGACCGCCGCCGCGGCGGTCGACGACCGTGTGGCAGGACTCTCGCTGGGCGCGGACGACTACCTGGTGAAGCCGTTTGCCTTTCGCGAACTCGTTGCGCGCGTCTGGACTCTGACGCGGCGCACCGGCACCGGCCGCAGGCCAATGCTCGAATGCGGCGACGTCCGCCTTGATCCCCTGCGCCGCCAGGCGTGGCGCGGCGACGAGCCGCTGCATCTGACACGCAACGAATTTGCGGTTCTCGAGATCCTGCTGCGCGCGGACGGCGGCGTCGTGAGCGCGGAAGAGCTCCTCGAGCGGGTCTGGGACGAGCATGTCGACCCCTTCACCAACACGGTGCGGGTGACCGTGATGCGCCTGCGGCGCAAGCTTGGTGAGCCGTCCCCGATTGCGACCGTCACCGGCGTCGGCTACCGCTTCGACCGGGAGTGAGTGCCGTGCGAAGGCTGAGGGCGTGGTTCGCTCGGAGGCGGACGGGTCCCAAGGCGGCCCGTGGCATCCGCCCGTCGATCCGCCTGCGCCTTGCGCTGCTCTATGGTGGCCTTGTGCTGCTGGCGGGCATCCTGATGCTCGCCGTGACGTATGGCCTCGTGTCTTCGCAAGGGACCGTGGAGATCTCGATGAATGTGCGCTCGGGCGGCATCCTCAAGACGACGCCTGGGTTGCCGCTGTTTCCGAAGATCAAGATCGGCGGCGGAGCACTTCAGCACCTCGTGACGGTAGGCAGGGCATCAGGGACATCGAGCGCACCCGCCGCGATCCGCAACGCATCGCAGATCAGGGGTGCACTTCGCACAGTGGCGCAGTTCCAGCAGACCATGGACCGGCACGCACTGCTGATCCTGGGCGGTGTGGCGCTTCTGCTGGTGACGGTCCTCGCGCTCCTGGCCGGATGGCTCGTGGCGGGAAGGATTCTCAGGCCGCTGCAGATCATGACGAGCACCGCCCGGCGCCTCTCCACCGAAGCACCAGGCGGGCGCTTCGCCCTCACCGGGCCGCGCGACGAGATCAAGGATCTGGCCGACACCTTTGACGCCTTCCTCGACCGCATCGATCAGGCTCTCGCGGCGGAGCGCCGCTTCCTCGCGAACGCATCGCACGAACTGCGCACGCCGCTCGCGGTGCAGAAGACCTTGCTCGAGGTGGGGCTGTCGGACCGTGATGCCGACGCCGCAACCTTGCGGGAGATGGCGGATCGCCTCTGGCAGCTCAACCAGCGCAGCCGCCGGCTCATCGAAGGCCTTCTGGAGCTCGCGAAGAGCGAACAGGGCATCAGCGCGGCGGAGAAGGTCGAGGTGGCGGCCGTCGTGCGCGAGGAGGTGGAGGCCATCGGGACCGAGGCGGCGGCAGGCGACATCACGGTCAAGGAGGAGCTGGAGTCGGGCGAGGTGCTCGGCGATCGCGTGCTCCTCGGGCGACTCGCCGCGAACCTCATGGAGAACGCCGTAAGGCACAACGTGCCAGGCGGCTGGGTCCAGGTGCGACTGCAGGCGCAGGAGACGACGATGCTCCTCACCGTGACGAACACCGGCCCGATCGTCGCGGCAGATGCGGTCGCGGATCTCTTCGAGCCGTTCCGGCGCGCGGCGACGGATCGCACCGGCTCCGCGCGCGGCGCAGGGTTGGGTCTTGCGATCGCGCGGGCCGTGGCGCTGGCCCACAAGGGAAGCATCGAAGCCCAGGCGCGCGCCGACGGCGGGCTGCAGGTGACGGTGCGCCTGCCGCGCGCCCTGTCGTAGCGGCCCGCCCGTTGACAGCAGCTCCGGTCGTCGACCAAGTCAGCGGAACTTAATGCATCCGTAGGGTGGCAGAGATGCCGCGACGAGGAGACGCGATGCTCCGCCGTCTCCTCGGGGCAAGGTCCCTCCTTGTGATCGTCGTGGCCATCCTGATGGCCCTCCTGAGCGAAAGGTTCTGTTCCATGGATCGCGGCTGAACGCCCTGCCCTGAGGCGTACTCGCCTAGGCTGGTGGGCTTCAGGACCCGCGGGGCACAGTGACGGCGGCCGGGCGGCGCTCCGCCCGGCCGCTCCCTGCCATCCCTGGACCACGGTGGGTGATGTGCAGCGACCCTCCCTGATCTATTCTGCAAGCGGGGGGATGTCCGGTGCGACTGCGAGGCGAGCTTGCGCTGCTACTCTTGGTGGTGCTCCTGGGCGGGTGCGGCCTAAACACCTCTGCGGGCGGCAGGCCTGCCGTCAAGCCGGCATCGGGCCGGCAGACTGCGGCGAAGCCCAGGGGGCAGCGGATCACGATGCCGCCGGCGAAACCCTCCGCCGCCTTCAAGGGACTCAGCCTCGCCCCGATGACGGTCCAGGCGACACCGCCACCCTCCGGCGGACTGCCGTCCGGCGTGCTCGACGTGTCGCTCGCGACGCCGAGTTTCGGCGTCGCCGTCACGGGCGGGTTCATGATCGCCCTCGACAGCGGCGGCCTGCGTACCCAGGTGCCCGGCCAGGTGTTCCTCACGACCGATGGCGGACAGCGCTGGCAGGAGGTCTGGCAAGACAAAAGCGCGGACCTCTTCTGGGTCGGGCGCAGCCAGACGGGCTCCACCTGGATTGCGAGCGG
This sequence comes from Bacillota bacterium, assembly GCA_021799275.1. GTDB lineage: Bacteria > Bacillota > Sulfobacillia > JAJZYS01 > JAJYTV01 > JAJZQO01. The sequence goes on along the minus strand of JAJZAT010000005.1, from coordinate 46,169 downwards.
CGTCACGGTGAGCAGCACCTCGAGCACCGCCGCGCCTCTCCTGCTGACGAGCAGGGACGGCATCCACTGGAGCGCCGTGCGGCCGCAGCTCCCTTCCTCTTTCAACCCGGACGGCCTCACCTCTTGGCAGTGGCTCAGGTTCGACTTCGTTACGCCCGAGCTCGGGTTCGCGGTGCCGGACCCACGTGAGACGGTGATGGGCCTGCAAGGAATCTTGCGCACCACCGACGGCGGGCGCAGCTGGAGCCTCGTGCCGCTCCCGGGCGGCCAGCCCACTGGCGGCATCGCGTTCTCGAGCCCCGGCACGGGACTCGCCACAGGTATGGGACCGCAGTGTTCCGGCATCTGGCGCACCACCGACGGCGGCGCGACCTGGACCGAGGTCCCGGGGAGCTGTCAGAGCGCCGGCTTCGATGCCGTCGCGTTCCAGGGCCCGTCGGTTGCCTACGCGGGCGGAGGGCAGTCGCCGAAGTTCGGCGGCTTCGCGACGCTCTGGCGGTCGAGCGATGGCGGCAGCACATGGCGGCAGGTCTATGAGGTCCAGAAGGAAGGGCCGATCTCCGCCCTCTACACCGCGGGTGACGCGATCTGGGCATCGGTCGGGGCTTGCGTCATGGGACAGAGCGCCCCCTGTGGCGGAGCGGCGCTCGTGAGTCACGACGGCGGCCTCACCTTCACGCAGATGCCGCGTGGCGCGAATCACCTGACCGTCCCCACGCCGTCGGTCGCGATGGGCGTGGCCGGCCTCTTCGCGGGCGTGGTCTGGCGCACGGACGACGGCGGCGCCCAGAGTCAGGTCCTTTCTTCTGCGCGCTCGATCGCGTACCAGCAGGTGACCGCCATGGGGCCCATGGATCTGGCGCTTTCCGCAAACGCGGGCACGCTCTTCAGCACCGACGGGGGAGCCAGCTTCCAGCCGGCGCCGCCGGACGCGCAGGGAAACCCGTCCTACATGCCGGGCCTCAGCGTCGAGCCGCATTTCACCCAGGATGGCAGGAGCGTCTCCATCACGGTGCAGGAGGGCACGGCACCGGCCAAGACGGCAATCCTGCCTGTCAGCGTGCAGTCGGCCGATCCCTTCGCCATGGCGAGTCACAAGACGGGCGTGCTGGTCGCGGGGGGCAGCGGCTGCACGATCAGTGGCCCGCAGGACGCCAAGGTCTACGTCACGGCCGATGGCGGCGCTTCCTGGCAGGGCGTCGCAAGCCTTCCGCTCGATCCGCAGCAGGTGGCGTACGATGGGCGGACCCTCGCGGTGACGGGTACGTCCGACGCTACCTGCGGGCCTGTTCTCGCGATCAGCCTAAAGGGCGGGCGAGCCTTCCAGCTGACGCAGCTGCCGAAGTCCCTCAGCTTTTGCTCCGCTTCCGTCGCGCAGGGAACGATCTGGCTGCTCTGCAACCCGACCGACGCGAGTTCCACGGATTCCGACGTCCTGCGCAGCACGAACGGTGGGCGCAGCTGGCAAGGCTTCAGGGCGAAGCGCTTCTACCTCCAGTCGATCGCCGCCCTGTCGTCCGATCAGGCGTTCTTCACGGCGAACGGCGGCCTTTGGCAGACCAGCGACGGCGGCCGCACGCTCAAGGAGGTCTGGCCCGCCATCCCTACCTCCTGGCGCTAGGCTGGAGCCTCCGAGGCATGATACGCAGCGGGCCGGGCGCCTTTCGCCCGGCCCGCTTGACGCTCTTCGCGGCGCGTCCGCTATGCCGGGCCGCCACCCGCGGGCGTCAGCGAGACGCGGTGTCCGCCAAGCAACGCGACCAAGGTGCCAAAGCCGAGGAGCAGGACGCCTAGGCTGAACATGAGAGGTCCGACGTCCTGGCTCGTGAAGAGCCCCGGTCCCGTCACGGCCACGAGGGCGCCGAGCGCGATGGCGGCGAGCAGCGAGCTCAGCATGCCGTAGGCCACAAGGACGGCTGGCAGGTGCGCATGGCGGAGCTCGCGCTCCTTGAGGTCCGCCCGCAGCACCAGCATCGAGACGGCGGCACTGCCCAGGATGAGCAGGATGAGCGACAGGGCGAGGTAGGCGAGGACGTAGGGGAGAGGAGGATGGCCCACCGCGACAGCGAGCGTCGCCAGCAGGAACCCAAGGGCGCTGCCGCCAGCCCAGGCGAACAGGCGCAGCGTCCCGCCCTCGCGTCGCCGCTTCGCGCGCTGTACGGCGAGGGCGACGAGCGGCAGCCCCCCGACCGCGATGCCGATCGCCGCCAGGATGCCGGCCAGCCGAAAGAGGTCCAGCAGGATCGCAAGTCCTGGATGCGCGGCCGCCGCCGGAACGAAGGTGGCGGAGGGGTCGTTGAAGCGGGCAATGAGAAGCCAGCCGAGACCGAAGAGCACGAAGGCGCAGAAGCGGACGACGATGTCGGCCTTGAGCCGCTCGGCCATCGCCACCGTCCTTTCGGGCGGGACGTAGTTGAGACGCGCGTCGAGCGCGCCGATGAAGAGGTCGAGGCAGGTGACGAAGGTGGCGGGACGATCCTCGAGCAGCGCCGCCATCTCGTCGCCATAGCGCCGGCGCCAGGAGCTTGGGTAGAGGCGCAGGATCCATCTGGCCATCACCTCGGTCCCCCGAGGAGCCGCAGGCGCCCCTGACCGGCCTCCACCACCTGCGCCATCGTCGCCACCTGCGCCCGCAGGGCCTCCACCCCGGACGGGGTGATGCGGTAGGGACGGCGGCGCTCCTCCATCGGCAGCGGCTCGATCAGGCCGCGCTGCTCGAGCCGGGCGATGGCGCCATAGAGCGTGCCGGGCTCGAGCTCGGTGCCGCTGAAGGCCCGGATGTCCTCGATCATGGCGTAGCCGTGCTTCGGGCCGCCGGCGAGGCTCGAGAGCACGAGGAAGAGCGCGCCTGAGAAGCGGCCGGTCTCTTGCCGGGCCATGTCCTACCTCCATAGTATATCGAACTTACTAAGTGTAACTGAATAGTAGGGCAGCACAGACGTGACGTCAAGCCCCACGCTGCGCAGGGCTCCCGTCAGGCCTCGGGCGTGATCTCTCGCAGCAGCTGCCGCAGGCGCTGCAGCCCTACCCGGATGCTCGCGACCGAAAGTCCGCTCACGCAGAGGCGCAAATGGTCGCCGAGCTCCCCGCCCGGGGAGAACTCGTCGCCTGGCGCGAAGACGACACCATGCTCGGCGCTGCGCTGCTGCAGGGTGATCGCCGGCAGCCCGGACTGGATGCGGCAGAAGATGTACATGCCGGACCGCGGGCGCAGGACGGGCTGCAAGGGTCCGCCCTCGAGCTCGGCGAGCGCCGCCCGAAGCCTCTCGGCATAGACCCGGCGCGCGAAGGCGACATGCTCGCCGACGTCGCTCGCCATCAGCCAGCCTTCGAGCAGGAGCTGCGGGATGGGACCGGTGTGCAGGTCCGTCATCTGCTTCACCGAGGTGAGCAGCCGCACGATGTTCGCGGGCGCGACGATGTAGCCAACCCGCAGGCCAGGGGCGATCAGCTTCGAGAACGTGCCGACGTGCAGCACCAGGCCGTCCTGGTCCTCGCTCTGCAGCGACCGCGCTCCCGCGCCGCCGGCGAAGAAGCCGCCGGCGTCGTCCTCGACGATGGGCACGTTGTAGTCCCGGGCGAGGGCCAGCAGGGCCTGGCGTCGATCTGCCGAGAGTGTCGCGCCCGTCGGGTTCTGCGCGCAGGGCTGGAGGTAGACGAGACGCGGGTGGAGATCGCGCAGGATGTGCTCCAGCCGCTCCACATCCAGGCCGTCGTCGTCCACGGGTACCTCGGCGAAGCGCGCGCCTTGCGCCCTGAAGCGCTGGATGGCGCCGGGGAAGGTGGGCCGCTCGACCACCACCAGATCTTCGGGCTCGAGGAACAGCTTGGCGATCAGGTCGATCGCCTGCATGGCGCCGGTGGTGACGAGCACATGCTCGACGCCGAGACGGTCCATGCCGCGCTGCGGCAGCAGACGCCGCGCGATCGCCTCGCGCAGGGCCGGCAGGCCGGCCGTGGCCGAGTACATCAGCACTTCCGACGGCTTGCGCGTCAAAAGGTCCTCGAGCAGGAGCTGCATCGAGGCGTTCGGGAAGAGGTCCATGTCCGGCCTGCCGACCTCGAAGTCGAAGCGGTAGGCGTGCGCGCCGGACTCCATCAAGTCCTCGAGGAAGTGGCCGCCGAGTTGGCGCCAGCTCTTGGAGGGGGTGAAGCGGGCCTCCTTGCGCACGGCGGACGGCCATTGCGGCCGCGCCGCGACGAAGGTGCCCTGGGTGGCGTGGCGCAGCACGTAGCCCATGTCCTCGAGCTTGCGGTAGGCACTCTGGGCCGTCATGCGACTGACGTGGAAGCGGCGTTGGATCTCTCGCTCCGACGGCATGCGCTCGCCGATGCGGAACTCGCCCTGTTCGATGGCTGTCCTCATCTGCTCGTAGATCTGAACGTAGATGGGGGGACCGCCAGCCTGCGCCGGATGCACGCCGCGGTCCTCCTGGTCGTCTTGCATGATCGCACCTCGCTATGCGGGAGAGGCGAAGGTCCGGCTGAGGCTCCTGCTTTGCCGTCCGCCGCCCGATTCCTTCCGGGCGGGATGGGGCGAAGCCTTCGGCTATCGCCTCAGTCTGGGGTCGAGCATGTCGTTCAGACCGTCACCGACCATGTTGAAGCCGAGAACCGCCAGGAAGATGCACACGCCGGGGAAGATGTCCACCCAAGGGGCGATCGTCAGGAACATGCGGCCCTCCGCGAGCATCGCGCCCCATTCCGGCGTCGGCGGCTGGGCGCCGAAGCCGAGAAAGCCGAGAGACGACGCGACCAGGATGGCGTTCGCCATCTGCAGCGTGAGCTGCACCGTGATCGGTCCGACGAGGTTGCGCAGCATGTGCTGGTAGAGGATGCGCGAGTTCGTCGCGCCGCCGGCCCTGGCGGCTTCGATGTACTCGAGGTCCTTGATGCTGATGGCGCTGCCGCGCACGATGCGCGCGAACATCGGCACGCCGAACACGATGATGGTGATGATCACATTCTGGAGACCCGGCCCCAGGATCGCGATCACGCCGATGGCCAGCAGGATGCCGGGGAACGACAGGATGATATCGACGATGCGCATCACGATGTCGTCGAACCAGCCGCCGTAGTAGGCGGTGGCGAGACCGATCGGCGTGCCCAGGATGGCGGAGGCGAACGCCCCGATGAAGCCGACGGCGAGCGACAGGCGGGCGCCCCAGAGGATGCGGCTCAGGATGTCGCGCCCGAACTCGTCGGTGCCCATGAGGTGTTTGAGCGAGGGCGGCGCGAGAATGTGCGCGTAGTCCGGTATGCTCGGCGAATAGGGCGCGATCAGGGGCCCGAACAGGACCACGAGGAGCATCACGATCATGATCACGGCGCCGACGACCGCGGAGCGGCGCTGCATGAAGAGGCGGACGTCGACGAGCGCCTGGCGGCGCTCGAGCTGCGGCGGGGCCGGCTGTGGGCTAGTCATAGCGCACCCTCGGGTTGACGAGCGCGTAGGCGACGTCGACCAGGAGGCTCGCCAGGATGAATTCGAGCGCGAAGAGGAGCAGCAGTGTCTGGATGACCGGGTAGTTGCGCATCTCGACGGATGTGATCAAGAGGTTCCCTAGACCTGGCCATGCGTAAACAACCTCCACGACGACCGCACCGCCGAGCAGGAAGCCGAACTGGATGCCGATGATCGTGATGATGGGTCCGAGTGCATTCTTGAACGCATGCTTGAAGATCAGGATGGACTCGCGCAGGCCCTTGGCGCGCCCGGTGCGCACGTAGTCCGAGGTGAGCGTCGTGACCATGCTCTGGCGGGTGAAGCGCGCGATGCTGGCGGCGCCCGACGTGCCGAGCGAGATCACGGGCAGGATGAAAGACTTCCAGCCCTGGTCGCCGCCCGACGGGAGCAGGTGGAAGTGTACGGCGAAAAGGGCGATCAGCATCATGGCAAGCCAGAAGGCCGGGAACGAGACGCCCATCATGGATAGAGTCATGACGGTATAGTCGAGCGACGTGTTGCGGCGCACCGCCGACGCGATGCCGGCGAGGATGCCGATCACGACGGCGAGGCCCAGACCGAAGAAGGCAAGTTCCACGGTGGGCATGAAGTGGTAGCCGATGATCCTCAGCACCGGCTGCCCGTCGCCCAGGGACTTGCCGAAGTCGCCGTGCACGGCGTTGATGAGGAAGTACCAGTACTGCACGGCGAGCGGCTTGTCGAGGCCGAACTGCACCGTCAGGGCGTGGATGGTCGCGGTGCTGGCGTTGGGTCCGGCCAGGAAGATCGCAGGATTGCCGGGGATGGCGTGTACAAAGAGAAACGCCAGGACGGAGACGCCGAAGATCGTGGGGATGATCTGCAGCACCCGGCGCAGGAAGTAGGCAGCCAAGACCTGTCACTCCTTAGGGGAAGGAGGGGCGCACGCATGGCGCGCCCCTTGCCCTGGCGACCGGGTGGTCTACTGCACGTACGCGCCGTAGACGATCGGCACTTCGTCCTCGCGCACGACGATGCCCTTGACGTTGGAGCGGGTCGCCCAGATGTTGTCCGAGACGCCGAGGTAGATCCAGGGCGCCTGCTGCCAGGCGAGCTTCTGGGCTGCGGCGTAGGCGGCGGCGCGCACCTTCGGTGCGCCGCTGTTCAGGCCCTGCTCAAGGTACGAGTCGAACGTCTTGTTGCCGAAGAACGCCAGGTTGTAGAGAGAGGGCGGCCAGGAGCTCGTGGCGAGCAGCGGACGGAGCGCCCAGTCCGCGTCACCCGTGGAGGCCGACCAGCCGCTGAAGTTCATGCGTAGGTTCTGCTTGGCGTTCGGTGTGAAGATGGAGGAGCTCAGCGACGCGTTGTCCATCGGCTCCACCTTGATGTGGACGCCGATCTGCGCCAGCTGCTGCTGGATGAAGGTCGCGGCGTAGATCGATTCCGTGCTGTTGCCGACCCAGAGCACCGAGGTGAAGCCGTGCGGGTAACCGGCCTTGGCCAGCAGCTGCTTCGCCTTCGTGGGGTTGTAGGGGTAGTTGCCGGCGTTGATCGCGTAGGCGTCAGCCGGCGGGACCGGCGAGTGCAGGACGGAGCCGTAGCCGCCCCAGACCACCTTGATGAAGGTGCCCTTGTCGACGGCGTAGTTGAGCGCCTGGCGCACCAGGACGTTCTTGAACGGACCGAACTGCGTGTTCATGGCGACGTACCAGGCCGCGTTGCTCGAAGCGATCTGGACGTTGATGCCCGGCTGGCCCTTGAGGGATTGCACGAGTTCGTTCGGCACCGGGTAGATCGCCTGGAACTGGCCGGTCTCGAGACCGGCGATGCGCGCGCTGGCGTCAGCGACCGGCTTGTAGGTGATCGACGCCACCTTGGCGGCGCCCGCCTTGTTCCAGAAGTGCGTGTTGCGGACGAGGGTGATGTGGTCGCCCTGGACCCAGTCCTTGAACACGAACGGGCCCGTGCCGCCGATCGGGTTGGCGCAGAGGTAGTTGACGCCCTTCGACAGCACCTTGGGCTCGATGACGGCGCCCGCCGGGTGGGCGAACGTCGGCAGGATGGCGCCGAACGGCTTGCTCAGGACGAACTGCACGGTCTCCTTGTTCAGCACGTTGATCTTGCTGATGACCGAGTAGAGCGCGGTGCGCACCAGGTGGTTCGCCGGGTTGAGGAGCCAGGTGAAGCTCTGCTTCACGGCCAGGGCGGTCACCGGGGTGCCGTCGGAGAACTTCGCGGCCGGGTTCAGGTAGAACGTGATCGAGGAGGCGTTCGGGGCCACCTTCCAGCTTTTCGCGAGTTCCCCGACGAGCTGCATCTTGCCGTTGTAGCCGACGAGGCCCTGATAGATGTTGGACTCCACGCCGAACGACAGGTTGTCGTTCGTGTTGTACGGCAGAAGACATACCGCGTCGCCGCTCACCGCGATGGTGATGTTGGCGGAGGGGGCCGCGGCCTGTACCGGCGTGCCGACCGTGGTCGAGAGCAGAAGGGCGGCGGCGCCGACCATTCCGCTGAGCAGCTTGCGAATCTCCATCCGATAGCCTCCTTAGACCCGTTTGCGTGTGCGGTGGACCCCAAGGATCTTGTCGCGTCACCCCCCTCGCCTACGGCACGCCCAGCCGGGTCGGTGCGGAGGCTTGTCCCACGTCTGTCGTCACGGGATGAACGGCAATGGGCGGTGGCCCCTGCCGGACCCTGCTATGCGGACACGGCCCTGCGCGCGGATGCCTCGACCAGGGAGTGGAACAGGGCAAACGCCGCGGGATCTTCGCGCCAGAATCCCTCCGGGTGCCACTGGATGGCCAGCCAGTGCGGGTGGCGCGGATCCTCGAACGCTTCCACGACGCCGTCCGGGGCGGTGGCCGCGAGCATGGTGCCGGTGGGCAGATCATGCACGGCTTGATGATGGAAGGAGTTGACCCGCACCTCGTGCTGCCCGAGGACGTCGGCAAGCCTCGTGCCCGCCACCACCGCCGCGGCGTGGCTCCGGTGGTTGCGCGGCGAGGACTGGAAGTGCTTGATGCTGCCGGGCCGCTCGCTCGGCAGGTCCTGGTACAGCGTGCCGCCGCCGGCCGCCGCCAGGAGCTGGCAGCCTCTGCAGATGCCGAGGGTGGGCAGGCCGACCCTGTACGCTTCACGCACGAGGGCGATCTCGAAGGCGTCCCGCTTCGGGCTCACGCCGCCGAGGCCGACCGCGGGTTCGGCACCGTAGAGGGCAGGATCGAGGTCGGCGCCGCCGGTGAAGAGGATTCCGTCCAGGCGATTGAGGAGCTCCGGAGCGAGTTCGGCGCTCACGCCGATCAGCACAGGCAGACCGCCGGCGGCCTCGACCGCCAGCTGATACGGGGAATTGAGCCGGAACTGGTGCTCGTCCGCATCGTACCCGCACGTAATTCCGATCAATGGACGCACATTTACCCATCCTTCCACAAATGCAAGATTCGCTATGTTTCAGTAAAGACCTACATTGAGAAATGCCGAACAAAATCTACAAAACGGTAGACATCGGCAAAATTGCTGACAATTCCTAAGGACACGCGCACCCCTCCATCCATTCGGTCGTGCACGGACTCCAGAAACTCAGCGCTTGATCGCGTCGGATGCGTGAAGCTCTCTTTCAGAAGTAGAGGATCCATATGCAGGGCCGCCTCCCTGGCACCTGGGTTGCAATGGCAGCCGCTGCGCACCGAAATGTTTTGCGCGTCCGCAGACCGCTGGACGGCACCGTAATCGACGAGACGGCCTTCGGGATCGCGCACGTTGAGCAGCAGGGTGGCACCGCGTGCCTCAAGACTGTTCGGTCCATAGAGCTCGCAGACGGGACTGCCGTTTGGATGACGGAGGTCCCCGAGGGACTGCACGAGCCAGCCCGTGAGCAGCATGGCGCGCCTGTGGATTGTCTGAACTCCGACGCCACCGAGGTGGCGGAGGCCGATCGAGACCGCCGGCAGCGCCAGGTAGTCGATCGTGCCGTCCTCGAAGGCGAAGGGTGCGTCGAAGAGGCGATGCGCGGTCCCGCGGCCCGAGAAGGCCGAAACCGACGCGAACGCGACCGTGCCGCCCGCGTACCACGGCCGCACCAGCTTCTTCATGGCGTCGTAGCGGGCCAAGAGACAGCCGACGCCGGTCGGGTAGCCGAACATCTTGTAGAAGGAGATGTCGATGAAGTCCGGGTGCACCTGGTCCAGGCGAAGCTCGTTCGTCGGCGCGAAGGCGGCCGCGTCGATCAGGACATCGAAGCCCCGTTCCTGCGCTTTCGCGATCCAGCCGAGGTCGTGTTGGACACCGCTGAAGTTCGACTGCGCCGGATAGGCGAGGAGACTCGGCGCGCTGCCTGCCCCGGCGGCGAGTTCGGCCGCGAGGCTCTCCCCGTCGAGGCGCATGTCGGTGGCAAGCGGGATGTAGCGGACCTCGGCGCCTTTCGCTGCCGCGAATTCCCTGAGACCGTTGACGGAATTGTGGTTGTCCGCGCTCAGGAGCAGGCGCGAGCCTGGGCCGAACGGGTACGACTCGGCCACGATCTTGAGCGCCCCGCTGGCGTTCTGGGTGAAGATGACCGCGTACTCCCGCGGGTCCGCGTGAAAGAAGCGCAAGGTGTCTTCCCGGGCGCGTTCCGCCAGGTGGGTCGCCGCGGAGGACGTCGGATTTGACGAGTGGGGGTTGCCGAAGACGCTGTGCAGCAGGAGGTCGAGGTGCTCCTGCACCTGGGACTCCGCGTAGAGGCTGCCGCCCGTGTAGTCGAGATAGGTGTGGCCAAGCTCATCCAGTCGGGCGTAGTCCCTCTGTCGCAGCACGTCGAGCAGGTTGGTATCGGCATAGTCGGGAGATGTGGCGGTGAAGCGCTCGAGTGCTTCCGCCATGTCCTCCTTGAACCCCGCGGAATCGCGCACTTCCGCTCGTGGCAGATCCATGGTGCGGCCTCCTCCGGATGCCAGGTTCCCTTCGCGGCGATGATGTGGCCAATCCACGGTATGTCGTCGATTGACTCCATTCCAGCACGGGGCCCAAATTCCGCATAGATCCAGAGCCGCCCCCGTGGACCGATGGTGGTCGGTCCAGGGGGCGGCTTCATGGAGCGGGCGATCAGGCTGTCTTGGACTTGTAGCCAGGCAATTGGCGGTCAGGCCCTGCGCTTGTCCCGGTCCTCGCGGCGTTTCTTGCCGACGTTGAGCGCGTACATGTAGAGAACGGCCAAGTATAGGATGCCCTGCACCAGCAGAGCGGTCGACGGGGCGCGCGCCGTGTCGCCGAACCCCTGCGACGCGAGGCTGACGAGACTTAGCAAGAGCGAGCCGATCGCGCCGATCCAGAGGCCCCAGCGCTTCGGCAAGGTGGTGTCGCTGCCGACGAGGCTACGATGCGTGATCATGCGTTCCGGCATGTGGCGCGCGAAGATCCGGGAGGTGACGACGTGAAGCACCAGGTAGACGACCGCGGCGATGAGGACGGTTTGAATGGCGATCCCTCCTGCACCCTTGCAGCGTGCACGATGGGACGGGCCAATACAAGAGCGGCGCGCGACACGGCCGGATGCGCAGCGCTTCTGGTTCAGGGGCCGACCAGAAGCACGAGTCCGGCGTTGACGGCCATGGTGACGACGAGGTAGCCCGAGCCGAGCAGGAGGTCGCGCAGGCTGCCGCCGGAGACTTCCTGGCGCAGCATCGCGCCGACGCCGACGAACGCGAGCGCGAAGGCGACCTGGCTGAGGTCGCCCGACCATGCGGCGAGTCCGGGTCCGAGCAGGCCAAGGAGGCGCAGGCCCGCGAGCAAGGCGTAGAGGGCGACGAAGGGCGGGAAGTCGCGGATGAGTTCCCCAAGGCTCCTCGCCTCCCGTCCCGAGAGCGCGACCACGAGGCCGAGCAGGGCGTTGCGCGTCAGCTTGAACATCGACGCCATCTGCAGCCCGATGGGACCGAAGGCGGAGCCCGCGGCGATCGCCTCGGCGGTATTGTCGACCGCGAGCCCGCAGACGGCGCCCGCGACGTAGGGAGCAGGCTGAAGGCCGAACGCCACGAGCGGCGCCAGGAAGACCGCGAGCGTGCCGACGGAGAGGATGGCGCCGACGGCCGGCGTCGCCTCGGCGTCCGTGGCGCCGAGGCGGGTCTTCGCGAGCAGGATGGCGCTGACGCCGCAGACCGAGTTGCCGATGCCGAGAAGGCGCGCCGTCAGGGGTGGCAGGAAGCGTCGCAGCACGAGGCGGGCGCCCACATACGCGAGGGCGATCTTGAGACCGACCAGCAGGAGACCCTGGAGGCCCATGGCCGACAAGGCGGCCGGGTCGATCGAGGGGCCGAGCAGCACCGCCCCCGCCTGCAGCCAGAAGCCATAGCTGCGCCGGCCGCTCTCGCGCAGCGCCGCCCCGCCCGGCAGGCTCACCGCGACGCCTCCGAGCAGGAGGGCGGGAATGGCGATCGAGAGGTTCGGCAGGAGCCTGTAGTGAAGAAGAAGCGCAACGGCTCCGAGAGCGGCCAGGGCGACCGCGCCGAAGGTGCGCAGGGCTGCACGCCCGGCCGGCAGCCGAACCTCCTCGAGCGGCTCGCTTTCCGGATCTGCCACCCCATCGCCTCCTGCCCGGGTCACACGGCAGGATAGGCGAGCGCCGCCCCAAGTGTGTCTGGACACCGGCAAGGGCGGCGGCCGCTTGAGATGGCCGCGATCGAGCAAAACCTATGGCGCGCGGCCCCCTTGCCGAGGGGCGGAACCTAGGGATGGATCCGCGTGCAGGAAGCCCGAGGGCGACCCAAGGATCCGCTATTCCGCAAGCTTGGACCATCCGTGCTATAATGCATCGCGACTTTTGCCGAAAGGGGTCACCCGCCCTTGCTCGAGACTCCATCCAAGTACACCCTCGTGGCGGCTGCGGCGGAGGGCCCGACGCGCCTCAACGCGTTCGACAACGCGCTCCTTGCCGCCGGGATCGGAAACATGAACCTTCTGCGCGTCTCCTCGATCCTTCCGCCTGGCGCCGTCGAGACGGAGAAGCTCGACATGCCGCAGGGCAGCCTCCTCCCGACCGCCTACGGCGCGATCGAGAGCGAGCAGACCGGCGAGCTGATCGCCGCGGCGATCGGGGTCGGGATTGGCGACGACGACCAGTGCGGCGTGATCATGGAGTTCTCCGGGCGCTGCTCGGCCGAGGACGCCGAAGCGGAGATCCGGCGGATGCTCGAGGCCGCCTTCGTCGAGCGCGGCCGCACGCTTAAAGAGATGAAGATTCGCTCTTCGGCCCATCGCGTCCAGCGGATCGGCTGCGCCTTCGCGGCCGCCGCCCTCTGGTACTGAGATGTCGCGCCCACCGATGGAGCTGTGGCTCGAGGAGCTGCAGCTTGGCAACATGCGGCTCGGCCTGAGGGCCGACACCGTCCTGCACCGCGAGGTCTCGCGCTTCCAGGAGATCCTGGTGGTCGACACGTACGCCTTCGGCCGCGTCATGATGCTCGATGGCACGTTCCAGGTGACGGAGAAGGACGAGTTCGTCTACCACGAGATGCTGGCCCACTTTCCGCTGATGAGCCACGAGAGTCCGAAGGACGTCCTGGTGATCGGCGGCGGCGACGGCGGCACCATCCGCGAGGTGGTGAAGCACCCCGAGGTGGAGCGCGCCGTGCTTTGCGAGATCGACCCCCGTGTCACGGCCGTCGCCAGGGAGTACCTGCCGAGCGTCGCCGTGGGCCTCTCGGACCCGCGCGTCGAGGTGCTGCACGAGGATGGCATCAAGCTCGTGCAGGATCACGAAGGCGCGTTCGACGTCATCCTGATCGACTCGACGGACCCCGTCGGGCCGGCCGTGGGGCTCTACAGCCCCGAGTTCTACGCCGCCTGCAAGCGGGCCCTGCGCCCGGGCGGCATCGTCTGCGCGCAGTCCGAATCTCCGTTCGTGAACGGCGACGTGGTGCGGCGCGTGGCGCAGAGCGTCAAGGCGAACTTCAGCGCCTGCCAGCTCTACCTGGCGCCGCTCCCGACGTATCCGTCGGGCTTTTGGAGCTTCACGGCCGGCGCGGACCATGAGCTGCCGCAGGACGTCGACAAGGCGAGGGCCGAGCGCCTCGCGACGCGGTACTACACCGCCGAGATGCACAAGGCGGCGTTCGCCTTGCCGCCCTTCGCCAAGGCCCTGGTGGAGTGATGGAGTTCATCCATCCGGGACGCCCGCTCTGGGCGCAGGGCGAGCCCGCATCGCCGCGCTTCTCGCTCCTCGGCGTCCCCTTCGACGGCACGTCCTCCTTCAATCCCGGCTCGCGCGAGGGGCCGCTCGCGATCCGCGGCGCGACGCACGGTCTCGAGGACTACTCGCCGGCCTTTGGCCGCTCGGTGCCCGAGGGCTACCTCGAGGACCTTGGCGATCTCGAGCTGTCGTTCGGGAACCCAGGTTCAATGCTCCGCCGCACCGAGGCGGCAGTCTACGAGATCGCGGCGAAGGGACGCATCCCCTTCCTGCTCGGCGGCGAGCATCTCGTGACCTTGGGCGCCCTGAGGGCCCTCCATCGCCAGGGCGAGTTCGCCATCGTGCAGCTCGACGCCCACGCGGACCTGCGCGACGCGTACGTGGGCGAGAGCCTGAGCCACGCCTCCGTGATCTACCACGGCCAGGAACTCGTCGGCCCGGGGCGCGTCTTCCAGTTCGGCATCCGCTCCGGTTGCGAGGAGGAACTCGGCCGCGCCAGCTTCCTGCGCGAGCAGTGGAGTCCCGGGGCGGCACGCGACGCGCTCGAGCAGATCGGGGAGCTTCCGATCTATCTCACGATCGACATCGACGTGGCGGACCCGGCCTTTGCCCCGGGCACAGGCACGCCCGAGCCGGGCGGCTGGACCTCGCGGGAACTGCTCGAGGCCGTGCGCCTCTTCGGCGGCAGGAAGCTGATCGGCGCCGACATCGTCGAGGTCTTGCCAAGCCGCGACCCCGCCGGCATCACGGCGCTTCTCGCGGCCAAGTGCCTCAGGGAGATCCTGATTGCGCAAAGCGGGAGGGATGGCGACGTTCTCTAAGGAGCTCAGGCTGGCGGTCGAGGAAGCGTACAGGATGGCTGCGGCCGAGGCCGGCTGGACAGCCCCCGCCCCCGCCTTCGCCATCGAGCGGCCGAAGGACCCGAAGATGGGCGACTACGCCGCGAACATCGCGCTCCAGGCCGCGAGGCCCCTGCACATGGCGCCGCGCCAGGTGGCGGAGCGGATCCTCCACCACCTTGAGCTCGGGGAGGACTTCACGGGGGCCGAGATCGCGGGACCGGGCTTTCTCAACTTCCGGCTCTCGCGGTCCTTCTACCCAAAGGTGATCGAGGCGCTGCTCCGGGACGCGAAAGCCTTCCTCGCGACCGATTGCGAGGGCGGCGAGCGCATCCTGCTCGAGTTCGTCTCGGCGAACCCGACGGGACCCCTCAACGTCGTCTCCGCCCGCGCCGCCGCCGTCGGCGACACGCTCGGGCGGCTCTTGCGTCTCGCCGGCCACGACGTCCTGACGGAGTTCTACGTCAACGACGCCGGCCGGCAGGTGGAGATGCTGGCCCGCTCGATCCTGGCCAGGCGCGAGGAACTTCTGGGACGGCCCTTCGAGATTCCCGAGGACGGCTACCACGGCGACTACGTCATCGATCTCGCGAAGGGCTTCAAGGCCGAGGAGCCCGGGGACTTCGAGAGCCTCCCTGAAGAGCGGCGGGTGGAGATGGTCCGGGCCTGGGCGCTGCGCCAGATGGAGCAGATGCGCCTGCGCACCCTCGAGCGCTACGGCGTCCACTTCGACAACTTCTTCTCGGAGAAGGCTTTCCGCGACCGCGGCGGCACCGAGGAAGTGGTGGGAAGGCTGGGCGGCCACACCTACGAGGCCGAGGGGGCGCTCTGGCTCAAGACGACCGGGTTCGGCGACGACAAGGACCGGGTGCTCAGGAAGTCCGACGGCGAGTTCACCTACTTCGCGCCGGACATCGGCTACCACGAGTCCAAGTACAGCCGCGGCTACGACCGCGCCATCGACCTCCTGGGCCCGGACCACCACGGCTACGTCGCGCGCATGCGCGCCGCGATGGAGGCGCTCGGCCACGACCCCGGGAGTTTCGAGGTGCTGCTCGTGCAATGGGTGCGCTTCCTGCGCCACGGCGAAGTGCAGTCCATGTCGAAGAGGGCCGGGGAGATCCTGACGATCGACGAGCTGTTGGACGACGTCGGCACCGACGCGGCGCGCTTCCTCTTCCTGATGCGCTCGCACGACACGCCGCTCGACTTCGACCTCGCGCTCGCCAAGGAGGAGTCTTCCGAGAACCCCGTCTACTACGTGCAGTACGCGCACGCGCGCATCGCGTCGATCCTGCGCCAGGCGGGAGAGGTCACGGCGGAGCCCGACTACGGCCTCCTCACGTCGCCTGAGGCGGAGGATCTGCTGCGCCGTCTCGGCCAGCTCCCCGAGGAGATCCGCGACGCGGCGGAGCACCGCGAGCCCCATCGCCTGACGCGGCTCGCGATGGAACTCGCGCAGGCGTTCCACGCCTTCTACAACCGCAACCGCGTGCTCGGCGTCGAGGAGAGCCTCTCCGCTTCGCGCCTGAGACTCGCCCAGGCGACGCAGGCGGCGATCGGTCAGCTGCTCTGGCTGCTCGGCGTCTCGGCGCCCGAGCGCATGTAGGCGGACGGGGAGGACCTCCTCAGGGACGACGGTCCTTACGCACGATATGGATGGAAGAGCGCGGCCCCCTTCATCGGGTGGGCCGCGCTCTTCTCTTCGATCCGGTATTTGGCCCCTTTCAGCAGGGCCGGTGCCACATCAGGCTGATCTGCCTGCCGATGCTGAAGCCCTCGCCGTCGTCGCGGCGGACTTGCCGCTCGACCGACCGGCTCTCCTTCGGAATCGCCGGCAGGACCTTCGGCCCGGCGGCCAGGAAGCCGCCGTTCACGGTCCAGGCCTCGCCGACGCGGAGCCTGCGGGTCCACTCGAGGGCACCCACCGGTCCCCTAAGCTCTGTGTGTACCATACACATTCCCTCCCCTCTGCCGACTGGACCTATCCAGTGCGGCAGATCACTAAGACCGTGCGGCATCTTGACAGCTTCGAGGTCTACTGAGATCTCCGAACGCATGCCGCTTGTGCATTGGCGAACTTGGCGGGCCTCGGCGGTGCCTCACTTGGTCGCCCAGGGGTCCTCCTTGCCGCCGAACCCAGTCTAGCGCATCTTTGCGAACTTTGTGTTAAAGTTTTCACAAAGATTTGGCAGCCCCTGGACGTCCGCAAGTTGCTGCTTGCCCTATGTACCTGCGTAGGCGGATGGCGGATGCCTGGACCGCCAACCGGCTCTGAAGAAGGATGTGTCTCCTACGTACGCAGGACGTGCCGACGGGCAGATCAGGATGAGCAGCACTCGCGGCGAAGCGCGTGGACGGTTCGCGGTGCGGGCTTTGCCTGCGAGCAGGAGGTTTTTTCTTGCCTCCCGTGGTTCCGGGCGATAACATGGATGGGAAGTTGCCAAGCGCCTTCTTGGCACGAGGAGGAATGGCGATGGAAAAGGCGGTCGGGAATCTCGAACCACTCGACGTCGCCGCCGATCTCTTGCGCCAGAGCGGCGCGCCGATCACCGCCAGGCAGCTCCTCACGGACACCCTTCGGGCTGTCGGTGGGGATCCCGAAGACGCGCAGCAGCTCGCCGCGCTGCAGACGGAGATCAGTCTCGACAACCGCTTTTTGCCGGCGCAGCACGGGGCGTGGGCCCTCAAGGAGTGGGTGCCGAAGCCGAAGCCCTCACGGGCGGGCAAGGCAGTCGCGGTGCATCGAGCGAAGCAGGTGGCGGACGATGACGCCGACAGCGACGGCAGCGACGCCACGGAGGAATGGGATTGACGCCGGCCGCCTGGGCTCCGTAGAATGCTCTACGGGCCCTGGCGGCCCGCTCTTTTTATTGCCCCAAGGGCTTTGGGGAAGCGGAGGGAATCTCGCGTGGCCAAGTTCATCTTCATTACCGGTGGCGTCGTCTCAGGCCTCGGCAAGGGGATCACCGCCGCGTCGCTCGGCCGGCTCCTGAAGGCCAGGGGTTTCAGTGTCACGGCGCAGAAGCTTGATCCTTATTTAAATGTGGATCCCGGTACGATGAGCCCGCTCCAGCACGGCGAGGTCTTCGTCACCGACGACGGTGCCGAGACGGACCTCGACCTCGGACACTATGAACGTTTCATGGACGTCTCTCTCGGCAAGCTCTCGAACGCGACCACAGGCAAGATCTACGGCCGGGTGATCGAGAAGGAGCGCCGCGGCGACTACCTCGGCGGCACGGTGCAGGTCATCCCGCATGTCACGAATGAGATCAAGGACTGGATCAAGCGGGCGCAGGAGGCCTCGGGGGCCGAGATCCTGATCTGCGAGATCGGCGGCACGGTGGGCGACATCGAGTCCCTGCCGTTCCTCGAGGCGATCCGGCAGCTCAAGTACGACGTCGAGCGCCAGGACGCGCTCTACATCCATGTGACCCTGGTGCCCTACCTCGAGGCGTCGGGCGAGGCGAAGACGAAGCCGACCCAGCACTCCGTCAAGGAGCTCCGGTCGATCGGCATCACGCCCGACATCATCGTGGCGAGGTCCCAGAAGCCCCTCGCCAAGGATCTCCTCGACAAGATCGCGCTCTTCTGCGACGTCGAGCGCGAAGCCGTCGTGCCGAATCCGGACGCTCCCGGGACGATCTACGCGGCGCCGCTCATCCTGGAGGAAGCGGGACTCGGCCGCATCGTCTGCGAGAAGCTCGGTCTCCCAGAGCGCCAGCCGGATCTCAGGGACTGGCGCTCGATGGTGGAGCGGCGGGAGCAGGCTTCGCGGCGCGTGCGCATCGCGATGGTCGGGAAGTATGTGGCCCTGCACGACGCCTATCTCTCCGTGGCGGAGGCCCTGCACCACGCGGGCATCGCCCACGGGGCGCAGGTGGAGATCGACTGGATCGACTCCGAGCGCCTCGAGGACCTGGAGGCGGCGACGCTTCTGGCGGAGGCGGACGGCGTCCTCGTGCCGGGGGGCTTCGGCGCCCGCGGCGTCGAGGGCAAGATCCGGGCCGTGCGCTACGCGCGCGAGGAGAAGGTGCCGTATTTCGGCCTCTGCCTCGGCATGCAGGTGGCGGTGATCGAGGTGGCGAGGGACGCCATGGGTCTTCGGCACGCCAACACGACGGAGATCGACGTCGACACGCCAGACCCCGTCATCGACCTGATGGCGGACCAGGCGGACGTGGAGCAGAAGGGCGGCACGATGCGCCTTGGCGCCTACCCTTGCAAGATCACCCCGGACACCCTGGCCGCCGCGGCCTACGGTGAGGAACTCGTCTACGAGCGCCATCGCCACCGCTTCGAGGTGAACAACGCCTACCGCGAGGGACTCGACGCGGTGGGATTCATCGCGTCGGGGCAGAGCCCGGACGGCAATCTCGTCGAGATGATGGAACTGAGAGACCACCCGTTCTTCCTCGGCACGCAGTTCCACCCCGAGCTTCGCTCGAGGCCGAATCGGCCGCACCCTTTGTTCCGGGCCTTCGTCGGCGCCGCGCTGCGCCACAGGGAAGGCCGGTCCTGATAAGTTCTCATTAAAGCTACCTGCAGGAGGCGTTCGGGGCTAGGCCCCGGGCGCCTCTTGCCTTACAATCATCACGTCCCGGGCCCTGCCATAGATTGTCCGAGGTGGCCTGGGGTGGCAGGGGGTCAAGGACCGACCTGCTGAGCCAGCGGACCTTGGACGTGCCGTTTGTGCAAATTCGCGCTTGGGGCGAAAGAACTTGGCACGAGCGGCGTCTATGGGGATGGCGTGGTCAAGCAAGCCACGCGGGCTGGAATCTTGCAGGGGCGCCAGAGGAGCGCCTCGGCAGGAACTCCTGGCCAACGCGGCGAAGTCCCGCTGTTGTCCATGGAGCGCCTGTAACAGCCAGACCCGGTCCATCGAGTTCCTCGAGGGCAGGTCTGGGTTTCGGCGCCTCGTGCGCACGTAATTACTTGTGACCCCAGGTACCGCCTGTCCCCAGAAACCGGGAGCTTCGTTGCGAAGTTATACCAGTCGGGGTTGCGCAGGCGGAAGAAACATCACGCAGGGAAAGGGGGGATGCCGCGGGGCCTGAGAGATGTCCCGGGCACTTCTTTGTTCCCTAAGTATCCTGAGCAGAAGGAGGAGAATGCATGCACAAGTTCCGGACCATCTTGTCGGTCGTAGCTACGGCCGCCATGGTCCTCGGGACGATGGGCGCGGCCAGTGCAGCCAGCGTGACGAACGAAACACGCGCTGACTTCATTGTGCAGCTTGACCAGTCGCTGGGCATCCAGCCGGTCACGCCGTCGACGCCCGACTTCACGGATGTGCCGGCGTCCAACGCGGACTACGGCTACATCGAGGCCGCGTATCAGAAGGGCTTCATCAACGGTATCGCCAAGGGTCTCTTCGGACCGACCATGCCGATTACCCGCGCTGAGGCTGCCAAGATCCTGGTCGAGGCTTACGAGGGTGGCAACTACACCCCGACCGAGACCTCGACGACCTTCACCGACAACGCCTCCATCCCGACGGCCCTCGTGGGCTTCGTCGCCGAGGCCAACTCGCTGAAGCTGATGCTCGGCTTCACGAGCGGCGCCTTCGGCCCTGAGGCTTACCTGACGACCGCGCAGGAGACCCACCTGATCGCGCAGCTCAAGGCCGTCCAGGCCGCGGCTGGCTTCAAGGTGACGGCCTCCTCGACCGACGTCGGGATCGGCCAGATCGTCACGCTGTCCTCGACAGCGGTCGGTTCGGTCAGCTACACCGTGACCGGCGCCAACGCGTCGAGCGCGCTGATCTCCGGTAGCTCGTTCGTCGCCTCGGCGGCGGGCAACTACACCGTGACCGGCACCGACGCCGCTGGCAACACCGCTACGGTGACGATCGGCGTCTACGGTGACCCGGCCGGCCTCAAGATCTCCGCGCCGACGTCTGTCGTGGCGAACGGCGCTTCGCAGACCAACGTTACGGTGAGCATCGTCGACGCCAACGGCAACGTCGTGGCGAACGACAGCACCGACTCGGTCACTCTGGCCACCAGCAACGCGTTTGCGGCTGATGTTGCCAATTCCAGCAACGCCGCCAACAGCGACTTCAAGGCCACCGACACAACGACTGTGGTGAACGGTGTTGGCACGTTCGTGCTGCAGAGCGGCGTCGTTCCTGGCGCCACCGCGACGCTGACCGCCACCACCAACAACAGCACCATCGGTACCAGCTACGACACCACGGCTTCGGTATCCGACACGGCTCAGGTTGCTACGTCGCTCAGCGTATCGCCGTCGACGCAGTACATGTCCGTGAACGGTAGCACCGAGACCGCCTCTGTAAACGTTGAGGTTCTTGACCAGTCTGGTCAGCCCATGCTGTTCGGAACTTACCCGTTCTCGGTCAGCCTCAGTGGGCCCGCAACCATCAACGGTACGAGCGACACCACGGGTAGCTACGCGTTCAGTGGTGCCAGCTACACCACGTCTGCTGGTATCCCCAGCGTGAACACTCCGGCTAACTCGGATGGCCTTGTGACCATCGCGGGCGAGCAGGGCGTCACCGGCGCCATCACTGTCACGGCGTCTGGCACGAACCTCAAGTCCGGGACTGGCATGATCACCGCTGAGATCTCAGGCAGCCCGGCTGCCATCGAGCTCGCAGCGCCGACCTCGACGTCCTTCGCGCAGAACTCGGCTTCCGGCTCCTACACGGTGTCGTTTGCCGACTCGCACGGTTATCCGGTCAACCTGACCTCCCAGGAATCCGTGCTGATCGCGATCACCGACGGCAGTGGCAACGTTGTCGACGGTGGCAGCGGCACCACGCCGTCTGGTACGTTCAGCGTAGCCGCCGCGGACAGCAACGGTACTCCGCTGACCGTCTCCTACAGCTCCTCTGGAGCCACTGTCACAAGTCCAGTCGGTGGCTTCACCTTCACGGTGACGGACACGGCCACCAACAGCGCAGACGCTGGCACCTACACGGTGGCAGTCTCTGACGCAGGCAGCCTCGGACTTACGGCGGCTACGACAAGCACCTTGACGCAGACCACTGGTAGCGCGAGCGCGCTCAGCGTCTCCAGCGCCACCTACGTGTCTGCTGCCAACCCGACCGTGACCATCTCCGCACAGGTCATCGACGGCGATGGCAACAGCGTCGCCGACGCCGGCGTACCGGTCACGTTCTCGTTCGGCACGTTGCCGGCGGGAGTTTCCTCGAGCAATGTGTCGCTGTCGGCCACTACGGTTGACACCAACAGCGATGGCCTTGCAACCGTGACGGCTAGCGTGCCGACCTATGCCGGCAAGGCCTACACCGTCAACGCCACCGCCTCGTCCATCAGCAACGCCACCTACCCGACCAGCTTCACGGTGGAAAGCGCTGTGGCGACGCAGGTGACTGCGTCGGTGATGGACACCAACAGCAGCAGCAACTACTACCAGAGCCAGGGCATTGCCCAGGCCGGTGACACGGTCAGCGTCACGGTCTACGCAAAGGACCAGTACAACGATCCGATCCTCACCGGAGACACGATCGACCTGTCCTATGGCGGCACTGGCACCCTGGAGACCACCAGCGGTGGAACTGCTCCAAGCTCCATCCCCGCCTCGGACTTCAACTCCACGACCGGCGCTTACACTCTGACGCTTAAGGCGTACACCAGTGGCACCGTCACCATTACGGCGACGGACGCCTCGGTTGCATCGCAGCCGACAGCGAACGCCACGATGGCGGTCACGCCTGGCCCGGTGGCTGGCTACGGCCTGTTCAACGCCTCTGGGAGTGAGGTGGACGGCAGCTCGATGTCGTTCACGGCCAACACGCCTGTGGCCCTGACGCTCGAGCCGATTGACGCCGAGGGCAACCCGACGGTGGCGACCGGCACCACGTCGAGTAACGTTGTCAACCTCTCGGTCACCAACCCGAGCACCGGCTTCAGCGGCGACTTCCGTATCGGCAGTGCCAGTGGCACCAGCGTCACGACGTACGACTTCCCGCAGGGTTCCACTGCGGTGACGATCTACTTCGTGCCGGCCAGCACGGGCACCGGTACGCTGACAGTCAACTAGGCAACAACCTCTGGAGCCCCGGGTGACCGGGGCTCCTCTCTTTTTAAGCGTGCTGCATCTGAACTTGCCGACCAGCCTTACCTTGCCGCGGTGAGAAAGGTATCCAGCGCGGTAGGTCGAAAGGGAACTCTACCGAGGTTTACCCCTTTGGTGCCTCAGTAAAGTACCGGTCAGGTGAAACGAGGGGGATGTGAGCCGTGAAAGGGTTACGGGCTGCGCTGGGCGCCCTGACTATGGCCCTGCTGGTGGCAGGGTCTGCGGGAACGGCGTTGGCGTCCGGGACGTCCGCCTACGAGACCAGGGCAGACTTCGTGTACAGGCTCGACATGCAACTTGGGATCAAACCCGTCTATCCCACGAAGCCCACGTTCAGTGATGTGCCTGCGTCCAACGCGTACTATGGCTACATCGAGGCTGCTGCGCAGGCCGGCATAACCAACGGGTTCTCAAATGGAACCTTTGGTCCGACGCTGCCGTTAACGCGTGCTGAAGCCGCGAAGTACGAAGTGATAGCCTTCGGCAAAGGTGCCGAAGCACAGCAGATTACCAAGACCAACTTCAGCGACAACGCGACCATACCGACCGTACTGGTGGGATACGTCGCTGAGGCGAACGCACTCGGGCTCCTTAAGGGATTTCCCAACGGAACTTTCCAACCAAACGCAGAGCTCACAAGCTCACAAGAGCAGCACCTTCTGGGGCAGCTGGCGACTGCGATGGAAGGCTCCGGCAGTGGGGCCTACTCGATCAAGGTTACGGCAACGCCTGCATTGGTCAGCCCCGGCCAGTTCGTCACCCTTGTGGCGCTTGTCACAAACTCTTCGGGTGCGGCCGTCGATGTCCCGGTGACCTTCGCCGTAACCAGCGCCAATGCAAGCAGTGCTATTGTTTCTGGCAGTTCATTTGTTGCTTCCCAACCTGGTCTGTACACAATTGAAGCAACGGCTGATGGTTCAACTGGTACAGCGTCCATTCAAGTGTACGGGTCAGCCGTAGGTCTTAAGATCAGTGCACCGAAGAGTATCGTCGCCAACGGTAGTGCGGCATCGAGCGTCACAGTGAGCTTCGTGGACGCCAACGGCAATGTCGTTGGCAATGACAGTGGGATGATTACGCTTCAAACAAACAACTCCTCCGCGGTCGGTGTAATGTCTGGATCGGTGGCAAGTTCTGGTGCCACTGTGGCTGCGGTCAACGGTGTGGCGTCGTTCACCGTAGTAGGCGGGAGCCTGCCAGGAGCATCTGCCACACTCACCGCCACATCAGGTACCATGACGGCTACCACCACGGTTAGCACGGCGGCGCAGACCGCCAGTTCGCTGTCTGTAACGCCGGTCTCGCCCTACTTAGCCGTGAATGCGGCTGGGACGACCCAGACTCTGATGGTCAAGGTGCTGGACCAGAGCGGGCAGCCAATCATCTACGGTACGTACGCCTTCACGATCAGCATTTCGGGTCCGGCCACCTTCCCTGGTGGCGGCACAACCCCCGAGAGTTATGTGTACAGCGGCACAGGGGCGAACTCCAACGGGACGCCGGTGACCATTCAGGACGTCCAGGGGTCCACCGGTACCATATCTGTGACGGCCTCCGCCACTGGCCTTACGTCTGGTTCAGCAACGGTAACGGCTGTGATCGCTGGTGCGCCCAGTGCAATCCAAGTTACCGCACCTTCAACCGCATCATTCAGCGCTGACAGTGGCGGCGTCGGGTTGCAGTTTGGTGTTGCGATTGTAGACAGTCACGGCTACCCAGTGGAAAGCGCGCACTCGGTTGTGATCACGGTCAAAAACAGTTCAGGGCAAATCGCGACGAACATTCACGTGGACGGGTTCCCACAGTCTGCGACCAGCGGCGCCACCGACCCGAGTGCAGTTACGAACGGCCACTTCACCCTGACCGACAACGGTGCAGGTGCAGACGCCGGGACGTACACCGTTCAAGCCACAGACCCTGACGGAGCGCTGGCGCCGTCGGCGGTCGTGAGCTTTACCGAGACCGCTGGTGCCGCCAAGATCATCCGGATCACTGCGCCCCAGTTCATCAGTGCCGCACAGCCGATCGCGACCTATACCGCCCAAGTGACTGACGCATACGGAAATGCGGTTGCGCTTGCCGGCGTACCCATAACCTTCACGTCTACTGCGAGCGGCATCAGTCCAGCCACCCAAACCGTCACCACCAACAGTTCCGGGCAGGCGCAAGCCACCTTTACGGTGCCCGCTTACGTTGGCACCAGTTACCCTGTAACCGCAAGTGCCACGCTGGACGGACAGAGCTACACGACGACTCCCGCCTCGTTCACGCTCGAAAGCACTACGGCAACGAGTGTGTCGGTCTCCATGGCGGACAATACGTCCGGGCCGTACTACCAAAACCCCGCGATGGTTCAGTCCGGGGATCAGGTAAAGGTCATCATCAGGGCCACGGACCAGTATGGCAACACTGTCCAAACGGCCGACAAGGTTGTCTTGGGGACCGGTGGTACCGGCACGCTAACAAACTGGAGTACAGCTGTGCTCGGCGGCGGCGGCCTTGGCAACGTGACCGCGAACACAAACGGGACATACACCGTGACACTCTTTGGTGGCCAAGCGGTTCTGGCCGCGGTGGCTGGTGCGGTTGGAACAGTCACTCTTCAGGCGACCGACGAGTCGGTTGTACCGGCGGCTTCGGGAAGTTCAACTATTGGCGTGCAGCCGGGACAGGTGGCTGGGTTCGCGGTATTTGACAGTTCCGGCAATGTCGCCAGCAGTGAGTCCGTGGCGGCCAACAGCCCAGCGTCCTTCGTTCTCAAAGCCGTCGACGTAGCGGATAACGTAGCGATCCCAACAACCAACTTCCTCGTTGTGCCGCAGAGTTCCCAGGCTGGCGGCCAATTCAGGGTGGGAAGCGCCCAAGGCGCCAATTTGGGCGCAACCCAAGGTGTTCCGGTTTCCCCTGGTTCTGGCGGTGTCTCCCTGTACTACGTAACTGGTACGGCCCAAACGGGAGTCGACCTTACGGCACCTTACTGGGTGGGCTACACGGCGGGCATCGGCCAGAACAGCAACGGTGCTCTGGTGGTCCAGAACGGTGGCACCATCGCTTTCTCCACCAGTGTGAGCGGCTCCGTGGTCGACCTTACAACCTCAGGCAACGTGAATGGCAACACCTTCACTGCACCAGCCTCTGGATCCGGCACCGATACCCTGGCCCTGCAAGTGGGCGGCAACTCGGTATTAACGTTCCAGGTGGCTTGGTAAGGGATTTGGGTGAACGGGAGGGGGGTCATCGAGGCTCTCCTCCCCCCGTTCCGTTCAACGACGATGCGTCACGGCGACAATCCACAGGTGTTCCTTCCAATGGGGGATCACATGCGGCAAAGAGGGGCAGGAAAACGAGAGTTTTAGCGGGTGACAAGGAGGGCGAACATGCGGAGGGCTCAAAGGATCGCGATTGCGGCCCTGATAACCCTGGCGACGATAGGCTGCACAAGCGCTGGGGCTTTCGCAGCTGGGCCGGTACACGTGACCCGTCAGCAGTTCGTGTATGACTTGGATCGGGCCATTGGACTTGCGCCTGTGTCTCCTGCTCAGTCCGACTTCACGGATATTTCCGCGTCTTCGCCGTATTACGGCTACATCGAGGCGGCGTATCAGAAAGGCTACATCGAAGGGTTAGGTAATGGAAAATTTGGCCCGACGGACCTTCTCACCCGGGCGCAGATGGCAAAGATAGAGGTCACCGCCCTGGGTGACACGTCGCAGGCTCAAGCGCTTATGGGCCAGCGTTCCAACTTCAAAGATAATGCTCAGATTCCTACTTGGGCCCGCGGCTATGTGCTTGAGGCAGTTAAACTCGGCTTGGTCAAAGGCTACACGAACGGCACCTTCGACCCAGGCTCGGACATCACTTCGGCCGATGAAGCCGCTTTCATCAGGCAGTTCGTCGCGGTGCTCAACCATGGAGCACCGACGAGCGGGTCGGTTCCGGCCAGCATCACCGTGACGGCATCCAGCCCGTCGGCCGCAGTCGGCCAAATGGTGCAGATCTCGGCCACCGTAGAAGATGCTTCCGGGACGGTCATCACTGGAGCCCCCATCACCTACTCCACGAACAGCTCCGACGTGATCCTCAGCGGTAATCAGTTCATTGCCTCCAGCCCCGGCGTGTACACGGTGAAGGCTACTAGTGGCAC
Organism: Bacillota bacterium; assembly: GCA_021799275.1. Lineage (GTDB taxonomy): Bacteria > Bacillota > Sulfobacillia > JAJZYS01 > JAJYTV01 > JAJZQO01. The sequence goes on along the minus strand of JAJZAT010000005.1, from coordinate 19,527 downwards.
AGTTAGCGGACTTGTTTCTGTCACGGTCTACGGACTCCCAGTGGCAATCAGGTTGGTCCCGAGCGGTCCCATCGTTGCCGACGGCGCCTCGCAACAGAACATCACGGCAGAACTTGTCGATCAGAATGGTAACATAGTCGGAAACGCAACAGGCAATGTCGTCTTGTACTATGGAGCGCACGGCGGCGCAACATCGATCGTCACGCCCAGTGTGCCGGCCGTTCCGCTCAACTCTGTCCAGGCTTTGCAGGAGGGCACGGCAGCAGCTATCCAACAGGGCGTTGCGAAATTCACTGTTCAGGCAGGCCTAGTGCCTGGCCAGACGGACACTCTGGATGCAGCGATGTACTCATCCGGCGGCACGCTGCTATCCAACCCGACACCCGCACAGCTAACGCTTACGTCGGTAGCTGAACAGCCGACGTCACTTGGCATATCGGCCCCCGGCTATCTGGCTGCGAATTCGGGCAACGAGACGGCGGTCAAGATTCAGGTGCTCGACCAGGCATCGGAACCGATGCTCTTCGGCTCTGTGCCCCTCTCTGTTTCGTTGGCCGGTGCTGCCACTTTTGCCAATGGCTCGACCGGGCAAGAAGGGTACCTGTATACAGGGACCGGCAATCCGGCATCGCCCGCGAGCGTCAGTGTTCCCATCCAGGCTGTGCAAGGTAAGACTGGCACCGTCACGTTCACTGTGAACGCGACCGGACTCAAACCCGCTACGGCGACGCTAGATGCTGTGGTGGCAGGCCCTGCGACCACGATCCAGGTGGCTCCCCCCGCCAACGCCTCTTTCTCCGAGTCTGCCGCGGCCACCGGATTGACTTTCGGCGTAGCAGTTGTTGACGCTCACGGATATCCCGTAGGATCGAACCAGGTGCTGCAGATCCAGGTGGATAAAAACGGGAGTGTCGCAAACAACATCAAGATTGACGGATATACGCAGAGTAATAGTGGTGTTCTTGACGACAACGCCGCTACGAATGGCCACTTTACAATAACGGATACCGGGACTACCGCTGACGCTGGAACCTACACCGTTTCCGTTACGGATCCAAACGGCAAGCTGGCCGCTGCCACGGTGGCGACCTTCATCGAGACGCCGGGACCAGTCGCCAGAGTGAGCGTGACGGCACCACAGTACGTTCCGCTTTCCGATCCAACGGCGACCGTCAGTGCCACTTTGGAGGATCTGTACGGAAACGTCGTTCCGGTTACGGGCACAGTAGTGGACTTTGCCAACGCACCCACCAACTCGTCCCCCGGAATCACTCTGAGCGCAACTAGCGCGACTACCGTGGGCGGAATAGCGAGCATCAAGGCCACCGCCCCGGTCTACGTGGGGAACACTTACGCGGTCCAAGTTAGTGGGGCTGGCTTCGCAACGCAATCTGCGAGCTTCACCGTGGAGAACACGGTTGCCGGGAACCTCTCCGTCTCTTTCAAGGACACTTACCAGGGCGGCGACTCTTCGGGCAGCTACGCGGTTGCGCATAGCACGACGACTGCAGAGGCAAGCGACACGGTGCAGATTACCATTGCGGCGGTGGACCAGTACGGCAACCCCGTGACTAATGAACCCAGTTCCACTGTCAACCTGCAGTTTTCAAGCAAGGGCCTCGTACCTGAGTATTCGACAGGTAGCACGTTGACCCCGATAGGCACAGACGAATGGTCCACGACGCTCGCAACTGGCGGCACCGTCACCGTTACCGCCATTGCCGAACAGGCTGGCGTTGTTGGCCTGACCGCCACGGATACGTCCATAGCAGGCGGTTCCACCGGCGTCGGAAACTTCACCGTTGTCCCAGGGCGATTCTGGGGCTATCAGGTGCTGGACAGTTCAGGGAACAACACGGCCACCAACAACGAGACGGTGATGGCGAATACGCCTGTAGAGCTCTTTGTCGCACCGGTTGACGAGTATGGCAATGAGACAACACTTACGACGGCGGAAACGGTGCGGTTGAGTGATGGCTCGGACGGGACGTTCAGTCTTAGCAGTGGCGGCGCACCGATAACTAGCTTCCAACTGTCTCCAGGCCAAGCCCGGCAAGTAGTTTACTATCAGAACCCTGTCGCAGGCTCGTACCACATCACCGCCTACTGAGGCCGGCTAGGGGGAGGGACACCCCTCCCCCTTTTGCTCGCTACGGACAGACGTTTGCGGTTTCGGCTTCCGGCAACTTCAGCCGCCTGTGCGCATAACATAAAAGTTGGAACCAAGCTGGCTCCAGGAGGAGGCCCACGACACCATGCGAACAAAGCGCGCCGTTGTCGCGACCCTGACGACCGCGATCCTGATGCTCGCCACCACGCCTGCGATCGCAGGGGCGGCGGCGCGGCCACCGCAACCCGTGAGCCGGGCGGAATTCATCTACGAATTCGATCGTACGGCCGGCATCCAGCCTGTCTACCCCCAGGTTCCCGACTTCGCCGACGTTCCGTCCACCAGCCCGTACTACGGCTACATTGAAGCGGCATACAAGAACGGCATCATTTCAGGGGTAACCCAGGGCAAATTCGAGCCGAACGCCTCTCTGACCCGGGAGGAGATCGCCAAGATCGAGGTGCTTGCCCTGAATGACGGGTCGGCGGCCCAGGCGCTGGCCACGCAGGCTACGACGTTCAGGGACAACGGTGGCATTCCATCCTGGGCGAGAGGCTACATCAACGAGGCGGTCAGGCTGGGGCTCGTCTCGGGGTATCCCGACGGCTACTTCCGACCCGGCCAAGCGATCACGGTCGCGGACACGCCCCACTTCCTGCAGAAGTTTGCCGCGTCCCAGGTGTCCCAGGGCACCTGGAGCGTGAGCCTTACGCCCTCGGCGACAGACGTCGGCGTCGGCCAGCAGGTCCAGCTTTCGTCCGCCGTCAAGAATCCGCAGGGGGCCGTCGTGAGTGGCGCAACCGTGACCTACGCGGTCAACTCGTCGCAGGCCCTGATCTCTGGCGGTACGTTTGTCGCGAGCAGCCCTGGCACGTACACGGTGACGGCCACCTACCAGGCAAGCGGCGCGGCGGTCACGGGAACCGCCCAGATCGCCGTCTACGGAACGCCAGCGTCGCTCAAGATCGTCACGCCGGCGCAGATCGCAGCCAACGGGTACTCGCAGTACACGGTGACCGTCGACATCCTGGACCAGAACGGCAACATCGTCGCGAATGACAACACGGACCAGATCATCCTCGCTGCAAGTGGCGGGGGAGCGGTGTCCGGCATCAATCCCGGCACGGCTACAGCGGTCAACGGCGTGGCCAGCTTCACGATCACCGCTGGATCGGTGCCGGGGGCGACAACGACGCTAACCGCCACCGATGCGAACATCACAGGCACGGGCCGCCAGGCCACCGCGACGCTGACAAGCGCCATGCAGGCCGCAGCGACCCTGTCCATCTCGGCCCCGCAGTACATCTCGGCGAACATCTCCGGCACAACGGCTGTCGTCAAGGTCCAGGTTCTCGATCAGAGCGGCCAGCCGATGCTGTACGGCGTCTATCCCTTCACCGTGACCATCACCGGACCAGGCACGTTCGCAGGCGGCAGCACGGCCGCGCAGAGCTTCGTCTATTCCGGTAACGGGCAGTCCGGCACCGCCGCTCCGTATGCTACGGTGACGATCCAGGACATCCAGGGCGAGACGGGAGCCATCGCATTGACGGCGAGCGGCGCGGGCCTCGCCAGCACCACCGCCACGGTGACAGCGGTAATCGCCGGGGTGCCGTCGGGCATCGCGCTCTACCCGCCCGCGACCACCAGCGTCACCCAGGCCACAGGAGCATCCGGCATCGTCTACGGCATCGGCGCGATCGACGCCCACGGCTACCCCGTCTCCGACGCGATTCCGGTGCTGATCAGCATCAAGAACAGTTCGGGTGGACTTGCGACCAACATCTACGTCGACGGTCACCAGCAGAGCTCGACCGCCGGCGGTTACCTGGACTCGACCGCGATGTCCACGGGTTCGTTCCGTCTTACGGTTGTCGGCAGCAGCGGCAGCGTGGGCTCGTACACGGTGCAGGCCTTAAGCCCGACGAACCTGCTTTCCGCGTCCGGAACCGATTCGTTCCAGGTGACGGCAGGCAGTGTCACGGGCGTTACGGCCAGCGTCGGCAGCGCGTTCGTGGGGGCTCAGAACCCCAGCACCACCGTGACGGTGCAGGTCATCGACGCCTACGGCAATCCCGTGGATCAGGGCGGCATCCCCGTCACGCTTTCCAGCCCGGCGTCGAATGCCTATCCGGTGACCATCAGCCAGACATCCGGCTATACGAACGCGAACGGTCAGTTCGTGGCTACCGTCAGCGTCCTGCCCTACGTGGGCCAAAGCTACACGATCGATGTCAGCGCGACGGTTAACGGCACCGCGATGTCCCCTTCGCCGGAGCCGACGATCTCCGTGCAGAACACCGTGGCGACGCAGCTCACGGTCACGCCCCTCGACTACGCGCAAGGTTCGGACTCCGCCGGGCACGACGTGAACAGCAACTATGTCGCGACCTCGAGCGATATGGTGAGCCTGACGATCAAGGCTCTCGACCAGTACCAGAATCCCGTCGGCACGAACGACAAGGTGACCCTCACGTTCTCAGGCTCAGGGTCGCTGACAGCCCTCACCTACGCCAGAGGTGGATCGGTCCCTGAGACCGGCACAAACCAGTGGACGGTGCAGCTCTCGGGCGGACAGGCGACGATCGACGCGGAGGCCTGGGCGGCGGGTCAACTGTCGATTACGGCCCAGGACGCCTCCATAGGGTCCGGGCCAAGCACGACCGTGCCGATGGTGATCATGGCCGGGAATCTCACCGGGTTCGACTTCTTCTCGACATCCGGTGCGAACGTATCCACGCCGGTTGGCAGCGGTGGTTCAGGAATCAGCGTCCAGGCCGACACCCCGGTGGAGGTCTACCTAGAGCCAGTGGACGCCCAGGGCAACCCGACCATCGCATCGCTCGCGTCGACGGCAGTGCTGTCGGACGGCAACCAAGGCGGCAGCTTCCGGCCGGACAATCCCTACAACGCCAACGTGACCACGTACACGGTCCCGGCGGGCGCGTTGTCCCAGCCGTTCTGGTACGTCAACACCACGGCCAACACGTACTACCTTACCGCCACCTACCAGCAGACCCCAACTGCCCTCACGCCCTCCAGCCTGCAGACGAATGTCCTGGCGGGCTCAGTCCAGGAAATCCAGCTGACATCCCAGGACCAGTACGGCAAGAACCTCAACGGCACATTCCCCGTCGAGATATCCGCTCCCGCGAGCGGTCCCGACCTGCTGGCACAGTCGCCAAACGGTGACGACGCCACCGTGGGCGCCGCCGTGGACAACAGCGGGAGTATCACGGGTGGTGAGTACCTCAACGCGGCCGGAACGGGAACGATCGACCTGACGTTCCAGAACGGTGTCGCGGATCTCTACATCCAACCAGTGAACGCCCAACCGAACACCAGCTTCAGCGTCCAGGTGAACGGTACGTCGAGCGTGCAGACGCTTAGTGCGAACGTCGTGAGCGCGGCACCTGCGGTCATCACCAGCGTGACTGCGCCGTCTGGCAACACGGTGGTGGGCAGCGCTTACGACTATCAGATCCATGCCGTAGACGCCTTTGGCAACCTCGGCAATGGATCGTTTGCGTCGAGCGTGAGCCTGACGGTTGGCGGCCTCGCGGTGTCGCCGAACGGCTCTGAGCCGACGGCCTTGGGCATCGCGGCGACCACGTCCACCGGTTCGAACCCGACCACGACCGTCGTGATACCTGGAGGGACCTCCTCAGGTCAGCTTGGTTCTCTCAACTTCACGAACGGGGCCGCAACGTTGCCGGTGGTCTTGACCTCCACCGCGAAGCAGACCCTCACCTTCGAATTGAGCACGGCCTCCAGCGCGGTGACCGCAAGCGCATCGCAAACACCGGCGCCGAGCGACGCCGCCTACCTGGCGCTAGAGGCCCCGAGTGGAGCGCCGAAGAGTCCCGAGGTGGCATTCCCGGCTCCGGCGTACCAGGGTGGGCCCTGGACGCTCGCCACCGTGGAAGGCTCCACATACGGCGCAGGCATCTCGGGCCTTAGCAACAACACAACGTACCAGGGTGTGATCCAGTTGGTGGACACCTACGGTAACGCCATCACCTCGGGCAGCGGTGCATCGCAGCAATTCACCTTGACTCTCACCGATGACACCGCGACCAGCTCGACATCATATCTAGGTAGCACCAGCGGGACACTCACACTCGACCTGACGCTGGCCAACGGCGCCGTCGCGTTCACCTACACGACCGCAGGCACCGGCAGCACGTCGTACACCGACACACTGACGATTCCAAAGCCAACCAACGGCACCGGCAAGCTGGTCCTGCAGCTCACCTACCAGAACTGACCTGCCGGCACGAGAGCGGATCGGGGCGCGCACCGCGAGGTGCGTGCCCCGTATTTTCCGGGTAGGCGACCTGTCGCTTGGGTACGTGTGTGGGCGCCCGCTACCGTACCGGTTACACCCGTAGCGAACAACAGTCGATAGCCCTGTTTCCCCTTCATGGCCCACGACCCGGAGCACATCGGCCCTCTTGCGACGGCGACCGGGCCGCTGTCCCACCGTTCGGCGGCTACGAGTGACACAGCCGTCATAGCCTTCCGTGACAGAGTCAGGTTGCAGGACTCTGTGAGGGAGGGAGCGGCTCTGCGTGTCATTCGTAAACTCCTGGGCGTGGCGAGTGGACTTCTCGTGCTCGCGGCGGGAATGCAGGTGGCGGCAGCGGCACCGGCTGTCGGCTACGCCAGTCTGCCAGGCAGTCTCAGCCCGTTGATCCAGAAACATCTCGCCTCAGCGGTGGGGGCTGTTCCTGGGAATCAGCAGGTTCGCTTCCTGGTCGGCCTGGCATCCCAGGACCCTGGTGGACTCATGAGCGCCGCCAAGACCGACACCCAGCACCATCTGCAGTTGACAAGCCAGCAGGTGGCCGAGCAGTACGGCGCGAGCCAGGTCAATGCCGCGGCCGTCGAGCAATACCTGCAGGGTCAGGGTTTCGTGTACATCGGTGAAGAGCCGGACGGCCTGGCCTTGAGCTTCGAAGGCACCGCGGCGCAGGTGGATTCGGCCTTCCGCACACAGCTCGAGAACTACACGTACGAAGGCCAGAAGGGTTACCTGCCGTCCGCCGGACTCTCAGTGCCGGCGGCACTACAAGGCATGGTCACCGGTATCCTAGGCCTCGACAGCCTGCTGCAGCCGGTCAGCATGCTGAAGCTCGAGGGCGCGGTGAAAGGATCGTCGTTTGACGCGCTCAACCACACGGCGCTCGAGATGCAGACGGCGTATCACGTCACTCCGCTCTACCAGAACGGCTACGACGGCCAGGGCGAGACGATCGCCGTGGCAACCTGGGCCGAGTACGACCCCAACGATGTACTTGCCTTCGACGGGCAAATGGGACTTCCCCAAAACCAGTTTGTGAACAAGGCGCCTTTCCAGGTTATTGACCCGCAGGGCTACGCCGACCAGCAGACCGGCCAGGACGAGACCTCTGTGGACGTCGAATGGTCACACGCCTTCGCTCCCGGCGCGCAGCAGGAAGTGGCGGTCGGCGACCTCGGGCCCCCGAAAGCTCAGGACTTCGAGCTTTCGTTGTACGACGTGTACTCGGCGCTCGCGGCGGGAACGTCCGATCCGAGCACCGGGCTCGTCACACCGAACGTGATCACGACCAGCTGGGGTTACCCAGAGTGGGAGGCCCCGCCGGAGACGAACCAGGTGCTCGACGAGCTCTTCGCCTCGATCGCCGCGCAAGGCATCACGATGTTCGCCGCGGCGGGAGACGGTGACGTGCAGGACATGAACGTCATCTTCCCTGCGTCCGACCCCTACATGCTAGGCGTCGGCGGCACGCAGGTGGCCTTGAACCAGGATGGTACGATCGCCGCCGAGAAGGCGTGGGGCCAGGCCCCCTTCAACCAGTTCTACACCGCAAGTACGGGCGGTTACTCGACCCAGTTCTCCGCGCCGCCTTGGGCTCTCTCGGCACAGGAGAGCTACAGCCCCTCCTCCCTGATCACGCCGAGCGCGCCCTACCTGCCTGGCATGCGCGGCGTGCCTGACGTCTCCCTGAACGCCTTCGGCTACCTGGGAGCCTACCAGGGCGCGTGGTACGGCTTCCTCGGCACCAGCCTCGGAGCACCGAGCTGGGCGGGCATCTATGCCGACATGGACCAGATGGCGAAAGCGCAGACCGGTGGAGCGGGGCTCGGCTTTGTCGCTCCAGCCCTCTATAGCGTGGCGGGTCAGGCGAGTTCGCCGTTCCATGACATCACGTCGGGCACCAACGGCCAGTGGAACGCCGGACCGGGATGGGATCCCGTCACAGGTCTCGGCACGCCGGACGTCGCAGCGCTTGCCCAGGACCTCGTCAATTACCTGCAGGCAGGTGGAGCCACGAACCCGGATCCCTTCATCAGCGTGGTGACACCCAGCGCCGAGGACGGTTCCAACGCCTGGCGCGGTATTTTGGACCCGCTGATCGGGATGGATACCCCGGGAATGAACGTACCGCTCACGGACGCCATCGTCGCGGGCAGCATGACCGAGATCTCCGGCAGTGGCTTTGGCAGCGTGGCCGGCGCCGTCTACCTCGTAAGCAATGACTTGGCGGTGCAGGTCTCGCTGCCGGTCGTCGCCTGGAAGTCGAACGCGATCACGCTTGACACCACTGGGACGATCAACGCGAACCCAGGTATCTACAAGCTGGTGGTCGAGGTGCCAGGGCTTGCGCGGCCGCTCGTCACCAGCGTAGCCCTCGAGTCCGGAATCGCGCTTCTGAACCTCAGTCTCGGCGCGTCGCCCACGATCAACGGACCGCTCTCCGTGGACCAGTACTCGGTCGACAATGCCGTGTACGCCAACGGGGAGATCAGTGCGATCGTGCGCACGCTCGAGACGTACCTCAGCGGCGGCAGCATCCCCTTTGAGATGCCGGCGGCGATCTTTGTTCCAGGGCTCTCGACGCCTGAGCAGCCCATCGTGGGCTCGTCGTCCCTCGACGACTTCACGCAGACCGGCGACAACGTGCTCGTCACGTTGACATCTCCCTCGGCGCAACTGCTCTACGTGACCATGAACCCGGTCAACGTCAATCCGGTGCCACTCTACGGCACGGACATGTGGGGCTATCCCGAGTACGTGGTGCCGGCGGGCGAACCTCTCGCCGCCATCGATCCGACGGCCGGACCGGTCGGGGTGATCGTACAGGATGCCTCGAACCCCGCGATGGTCGCGCCCGCGCAGGCGTTGATCGACTTCCTGCCGGGAGACCCCGTCACCTACAGCGTCACGCCGCTCGGTGACACGACCGACGGAACCACGGTGCAAACGGCCACCTATGACCCGAGCCAGGCCGTGCCGATCGCGCTGCAGGTCCTCGATCCGAACAGCAACGTCATTCGGGATCAGCCCTCGTCCTGGTGGGTCACCCTGAATGACGGAGTAGCCACCGTCAACGCCGCCGTCTACTACTCGCAGGACTCCGGCAGGACGTGGATCCAAGCGACCCCCGATTCGGTAGGTTCCGCGACCTACGACGTCCCGGGTCCAGGGCCGACGCTGATCTCTATCCCGGATGCCAACGTCGGCGACTTGTTCTACGCGTGGGTCTCCGCCCCAGCCCCGGCAGACCTGATACCCTGGATCGCCACGGCTCCTGCCGAGATCGCCTTGAGCGTCGTGCCCCAGAGTACGCTCAGCCTGAAGGCACAAGGGGCGCCGCAACCAGCTGCGCTCAACGCGGTCGGGGTGGCGGTCTACGACCAGCAGGGCAGCTTGGTGAGCGGAGCTACGGATCAGATCTCCCTCGCGGTGCAGGGTAGTGGCGTCACGATCTACGACCAGAACAAGGATCCGGTCGTACCGAACCTGGACGGCACCTATCCCCTGACGCTGCAACAGGGTCAGGCGGAGTTCTACTACGGCACCCTCACGTCGGGCCAGGTGAAGTTCACGGCTGTCGACGAGTCGGTCTACCTGCGTCCAGCCGTGCTCACGCAGACGATCCAGCCGGGACCCGCCGACACCCTCGGCCTCAACGTCTTCTCCTCGGCGTCGGTGGGGAGCCGGGGCTTCGGTGAGAATCCGGCGCAAGTGGTCGTCGTGGGAGCCCTGGATACCTACGGGAACCTGGCCACCGGCTTCGATGATCAGGTGGGTCTCCTGGTCTCGGGTGGTTCCGGCATCACGGTCTGGGATGCAGGCGGTCACGAGATCGAGCCCCAAGCCGGCGTGTACAAGGAACAGGCTCACGACGGCCAGGCGATCTGCGTTTCGCAGACCCACCCTTTCCTCTCGCAGGCGCGATAAGCGGCCGACCACGCAGGGCTGAAGGGCTCTTCGCGCATACGGCAGACGAACTCGAGCACCTTGGCTTCCGTGTCAGTGGGCGTTTCCACGGGGCTCTACCTATTGATTCGGATCTTGGTTGGCGGATGTGCGGTCAGTACGCCGTCAGAGCCGATAGTCAACGACGACTTGTCGGGGAACCGTAGGATCTGCCAGTCAATCGAGCTATCGATCCCATGCTCTGCTAGCAGGCTCACCACGTCCCTGACGACGCGAGAGCTACGCGCGGGCAGTTTGTTCTCAATCAGCGCCTTAGCCTCGTCAGCCATGGACCGCATACGGGCACCCCCTAGTCCCCAATCGCCGTGGCCTCGGTCGACCCGGCATCCGAGTGGCGAGACATGCGCGCCGCGACCCGCTCTTCCACGAGCTCTGGCCAATCATCGAGCACGCAATCCACCTCGACCGGCGTCTCCTTCAAGTCCAGCATTTCGCGCTCAACGGGCTGGTCCCGATCGTCTGCTACCACCTGGACCACAGGCTGCAGGGCATAGCCCGGGTTCGTTGTTACCACCATCCCGAGCAGACCATTGGTAAGCCGCACGATCTCGCCTTCAGGGATGATTGCCACATGCGTTAGCAGGGCCTCAACCGCGCGAGGATCCAGCTTGGGGCCCGTCTCTTCGCGGATCGTCTGAAGAATGCGCCTGGGTGTGTAGACGGGCCTGTAGGCTCGTTCAGCACGGAGCGCGTCGAATACATCCGCAGCGGCCACGATGCGGGAGAAGAGGTAGATGTCGTCCCCTTTGCGACCGTCAGGATAGCCTGAGCCGTCGAGCCGCTCATGGTGCTGCCGAACGACGATCGAAGAGGTCGGCATGATACTGCTGAAGCCTTCGTGGACCAGGTCCCAACCAAGCACAGGATGCTGCCGAATCACGTCCATCTCTTCCGGAGTCAGCGTCGCCGGTTTCTGCAGAATCTCCTGAGGCACCATGAGCTTGCCAATGTCGTGCAGGATTGCTCCCACGCCGATGCGAGTCATCTGGTCCGGCGTCATCTTCAAGTGTTTCGCTATGATCGCTGTAAGGATGGCGACATGGACGGAGTGTTCAAAGGTGTAGTTGTCCCAGACCCGCAAGTGGCTCACATTCGCCACGACATCCCTATTGGAGATGATGTCTTCCACCATGGCCTGGACCGAAGCCACCAAGTCCGCGGCCCGCTTTTCTGAGGGACGCTGATCCATCTGCACCAGCTGGAAGGTGTCCTCCAAGGACTTGCGGGCTACCTCGAGCGTTTCGTTCTTCACGGCCTCACGTACATAGAGGTCGGGGAATAACGAATCCAGGACCCATACCCAGGTGATTCCCTGACGGCGCATCGTTTCCAGCATGCTGGGGCGGATCATCGTCCCTTCGCGCACGAGAGGAATCCGCTGGTTGCGCCCGTAGATCGTCTTTGCTGCGTACTTCCCAATGACCTTGTCTGTGATCGGCATGCGTCGCACGGCCTCACCGTCCTCCCACGACTTCCGAGTAGGCTACACGATCTCAGTGGGACTCTGACGGCCGCGACTCAAAGCACCCGCAGGCGTACCAGTGAAACGTTCGTGACCTGGACATCGGACATGGTGTTGCTCATCTCCAGTAGATAGACCGTGTTGGGCTGCCCTGGACGCACATAAAGGCCGACGGGCCGGGCGGCGGCGCCGGCGACGTACTCGGTCATGTCGCAGGCTCCGTCCGATCCGTCCATCGAGCAGAGATAAACCTCGCCACGCCCCTTCAGGCGAAGGTCGGCCTGCCACCATCCCGTTGCGAGATGCGGCAACTTTACCTCGTAAATCGTCCAGCCGGAACGACGCACGACCAGACGCGGGCGTGCGTCGACCGACAAATGCCCCCACTTAACGACACGAGGGCGGACATATCTCGACGTGCGCACAAGAAGCGTCGTTCCAGCGCGGCGCACCACCAGGCGGTATCCGGCGCGCTCAGCCAGGCGAACGTAAGGAATCACTCCGCCCGTCGCCGTGCTGGCGTCAGAGACGTTGGACAGTTCGATATAGCGGGAGCCGAGCAACCGGACGAACCCCGGCAACGCGCTTCCCTGGACGAAGGTGGGTATCACGGTAGTGCGATCGTTCCCGACGTAGACGTAGTCGTTCGCAGTGGTCAATAAGGACGCGTTCCCCACCAGCCGACGTTCCTGCTCAAGGGCCTGCGTCTTCGAGTTACCGATCTGCTCTGCGGAGAACACGACGGTGGCCAACTGATTACCGTAAGCCAGCATACCGATGAACCAAACCAGCATGATAGCGGGGAGCAAAGGTACTCGTCTGATACTTAGCCCGCGCCCTCTCCACCAGCGCCGGGCGACAATGAGACCTTCAATAGTGGCAGGGTAGAGAACAGACAGGTAAGCCGACGGGTACTGAAAGACACCACTGAACAGGTTGACGTCCAGTGATAGCCAGGAAACCGAAAGCGCAAGGGCGAGCGCCGGCCAGAGACGCGGCCGGAGCAGGGGCATAACCAGTAGCGGAAGGAGCAGTTGCAGCAGGTACAGCCACTTCGCGGGCCAAAGGAAAGATAACAGGATCGCCTTGGCCTTCCCCACCATGCCGGACGCGTTGCCGAACATGGTGTGCTGCATGACTGCGAAATGCCCTGGCGACAGCAATGGCATCAGCCAGCCCATTGCCAGAACAGAGCTCGCTATGCCGGCCAGGCCAAGCATCAGCGCCGCCTTCTGCGCCCGTCCGAATCCCGGCGCGAGAGCCAGATAGAAGACAGACACCGCCGCAACCACAAGGCCGGCATCTTCTCGCACGAGCAGCGAGAGAAAGCCAAAGAGCACCGCCAGCACAACCCGATCGCGCAGAAGGTTCAATAGCATCGCCAGCCCGAACAAGCCGGCGAAGATGTCCCAGTGGAAGCCACCGACCGCGTCACTGGCCGGAGGGTATGCCACCACAAGTACGGTGGCGAGCCAAAACCATGCACCATCCAGCCCTCGGTCAACAGCGTATCTCAAGGCAAGTGCCACGACGCCCGCAAAGGCAACGGCCTGTGTCACGATCAGAAGCCATGGAGAGGACCAGACGTGATAGATCAGGGCCAACGGGTACATGTAGAACTCCAGGTCATCCGAAAGGTAGGTGTGGCCGGGGATCGCGCCGATTACGGGGTTCAGGTGCCCGATGGAAATGAGGTGAGCGGCCTGCCAGTAGAAACCGAAGTCGTAGGCACCAAGTCCCCCACCAAGAAAGACGGCGGCGGCCGCGGCGAACGCGGCCAGCCCGGCGAGTACGGCAGCCGCAGTAATCCACAAGACTCGCCGATCCCGACCAGGGACAGCCATTCCAGGAGCAGGCGCCTGCAACAGACTCACTTCGGACGTCACCTCACCGTGTAGCTGCCGATATGGCAACCGTCTTGCGTGGGATCACCGCGAACGCGTCGGGAACGTAGCGCTGACCGTAAGGAGAACAGGGCTCGTTGACAATCCCCTTGCCCGCTTCCCAGAGAACGGTGGACGCCCCACCATCTAGGGCCACCGCCGTCACCGCGCCCTCGCGCAGCATTACCTGTTGCGCCTCAAGCATCGAGGCCCCGATGCTGCCCAATTCGCGGCCGTCGATCGTGAGCCAGAGCACTGTGCCATCAGCTCGCTGTCCGATCACGGTCCTGGGACCGTAGCCCCAACCCCCATCACCTTCCGTGATCTGCCCAACCCCGTTCGCTACCAGGATAGGGCCGCGCCAGGAGACCGCCTGCTCGACGCCGATCTGGTGCATCACCTGAAGGGTAAAGTGTCCAGCGACCAATGTACCGTTCGCGGTGAAGCCGATCACCAGTTCGCCATCGGGCCCCTGAAGGTATCTACCGTTGGACACGAGCGCTCCAGTGGCCTGGCCGCCGTTCCCCATGCCGTTGATGTCGAGAAAGCCGCCGGCATTGATGGTGGCGACTGCTCCGGCATCCTCCCCCATCGCGCTCACCTGCTGGCCGTACCGCCCGATCAGATTGGACACCAGAACATGCACCGTGGTCGGGTCGGGAATCACTGTGAGCCACCCTTGCCACGTCGACCCCGAGATCGGAGTTGTCGTGTAAGGCGGCACCGGTTTCGCCGCGGCTACCTGGGTACTCGACCGCTTGATCTTGAGCGGCCGCACAACTTGCACCCGCGAGTTCCCGTCCGCCACCTGAAGCGCGTGCCGTACCTCGTCTTCGGAAGCAAACAAGAGAGCGAGATGTCGGTGTCCCGTCGTCACAACTTCCTCGAGGGCTAGTTGATGAACCGCAGGCACAAAGCGAAGTGCCCCGTATCCGAGAAGGCCGACAATGCCCATCGATACCGCGACCGTTTCAGTGAACCGCCACAAACGGGACCTGGTCCGGCGAGCAGGGCGACGATGCTCACCGTCTGTGGGCCGCGCCGCCGCCAACAACCGCCCGACCTCGGCGGCAGGCATCGCCACGTCATAGAAACTGCCGTCCCGAAGCACGATCCGCGGTGGTGAGGAAGGCACCACCTCGCGTACCTGAGATGGCTCAACGAGCAGGCGACCTCCCCAAGGGAGCGGCAAGGAGACGCTAGACATCGGAAGGTCGCAGAGTCCAGCGCAGATCATCCAGCCCTGCACGATCAAAGACCTCAATGCCGAACCGCTCTGCCAGAATCGCCGCATCCTCGGTGAGGGCGCGATTCGTCACGATCCACGCCCTAGGCATGTGCAGCTCGTCGCGTAAGGCCGCCAGGTTGTAGACCATCTCACTGTCCACAGGTGCCAGTCGCCACAACACGTCGACGAGGATCTGGTGCTTGCGGGGGTCTTGGACCAATAGGTGATGGAAGCCGAGGACGCGCGCCGACGCAACCCAGGGATAATCCGTTTCGGCTAGTAGCCGCCGGGCCACGGTCAGGAACTGCTTAGGCGACAGCATGTCGAGCGACACGGGACCGTGGACCAGCACGTCGTCCCACTTGTCCTTCAGGCGTTCCTTGGCGCTCAGACGTGCTAGGTACCATCCCGCGAAAGAGACCACGCCCAAGGCCGCCACAACATCCATCGGAGTTTGCAGCCACGGCTGGGCGTGCGCGAGGAACACTGTCACGATCAGAATCACCTCGACAAGCGCCAGGGCCACGACCAGGCTCTTACCGGCCGCTTTGCGCAACTCCTGGATGAAGATGCGGCGCTTCAGCCAGCGCCCACTCCGAGACGCGACCGGCCTCGCTTCAGGCAGTCGCCCCACGAGGGTCTGAGATCCGACAACCGCCATGTAGGGATACCTCCTTCAAGAAATGCGAACACAAGGAAGCGCCCCGAGCAGTTGCTCGAGGCGCTATGTTTCGACATGTATGGGCTCGGCCCGCGCAACGCTGCGACGCTCGCCCGCCGCGAACCTTGCGCCGAGGTGATGACGTGTGTTACGTCCCTCTGGTGCTGGTCGTGGTGGGCGATTTGGCGCTCTGGTGGGGATTGAGCGGGAGACGGCGGAGGGGGCCGACCAGCACCAGCCTCAAGGTCTTGGTGCTCGTTTTGAGTCTCATGCTCAGGGTGTTCTAGTGGGTGCTCGTTTGGTGGATCTGAGGAATGGGTGTCCCGACCTTGCTCGTCGGCCATATCATTCTTCGGTGCTTGACTCTGGGTATGCTTCAAATCTCCAGTCTCATTGCCAGCTTCTTTATGGTGTCCAAACTTGTCGGCCACGTAATCGAATCCGGCGCAGCTCGCCAACTGACCACTCGTTCGAGCCGCGTCTTACTCAACGGGTCCCAATCCAGCATGCTGTGCAGCCAGCGCCGCAGCTTCTCCGCACGCAACTCCCACACATTCGCAAGCGATTTCACGAAACTTCACGCTCTAACCGCCAAGTCGATGAACGCCAAGCCATTACGCATCAATGCAGGTAGTAGCGTCAATGCGCGCTGTCGTACTTCGCTCGCCGCGACATGGGTGTGGTTCGCTGCCGCCAAGCATGCCTCGTCGAGCGTGGCTACCCCGTCGCAAAAGCTCCAGATTATATAAGCCAAGAAGTCAACCCATAGGGCAGGTACTGCATCGTGCCGGGACAGAATCGCGAACCTTGCGGGATCGTCAACAGAGTTGCCCGCTCCAATGCCGCAAGGGATAACTCGAATGTCCCCGAACTTGCCAAAGTCACTTTCCTGACCACTCCAAGGAAGCAAAAGATGAGATTCCACAAACCAGGCCAAGTTATCGGAGAAGTCTTCGAGATCGTAGTTTTGCGCTGCGGTTTCGCGCAGGCCGTCCTCGTCAACCCCATCAAGAGCTTTGTGCCACAACTCGTAAGCCTGCAGTGGTATTTGTACGTATTTCCCATCACGACGGATACCGCACAAGTTGTCCTTTGACCCACTTGCAGACACTAAGGCCCCCAGCGGCACACCGATGGCCAGGTAAGTTAACATCTTTCGCGTGACAACGTTGGACATCGATCTCTACCTCCCATATTCCTTGAATCTGAACCTGAACGGCGCACCTGTCGGCAACGACACGACCGCATCTCCAACCTCCAGTCCTGAGAGATCCCAGTCCTAGATGACTGACCCGTAGACCAATTCCTCCACCATGCCGCGGCTGCCTATGACGGAGGGAACGAGCACCCGCTTTCGGTTAGTCCCGTGCCTGTTGCGCACGAACTCGCGGCTTTTTGCGTCGTACAACCTGAAGGTGAAGACCGTGCCGAAGTCCGCAAGACCATGTTGTCCAACGACATCACTCCGCGCCCCTCCCCAGCACCCGCAAAGTGACACGCACGGCCTCTTTGGCGATCTGAGCAACCAGAAATTTGATCGGCGCAACGTCTGCGGTAGCAGTCAGTTGGTCTGCTACCTCCTGCGCCAACTCCTCCACGCTCGGCGTCTGCTTAAGCGCCTCGACCTCGGCGCGGAGGGCGTCCAACTCGCTTGCGGGGACGTAGCCTGCGGCGCGTAGGTCTGCGTCGGTGCAAGCCACTGGGTCCGCTTCAAAGGACCCAGTGGCTGCCAACGGGCACCGTGTCAGGACTTCGGCACTACCATCAACCTGAAGCGTCACCCAACCTGGTTGTAACGTCTTTGCTATTGCTGCCCCTCCTTCCGTGCTTAGTTGTACGGCGTCGTAATGATGTACCAGTCGCTACCGGTGACTTGCACTTCTGCGGTGGCGGTGCCGGTTTCTGTGTAACTCCCTGTCTTGGTGGTGTAGTGGGTGCGTGTGGTCCAGACGCCCGGATGAGCTGTGGTGACATCACAGTTGGCTGTTACGCCCGTCGGAGGCGGCGCGTCACAGACTGAAGTGACCGTCTTTACTTCGTAGGTGTAGGTCACGGTAGCAGCCCAGTTTGCCGCAAGGTTCCTTGTGTCGTAAACGGTCCCTGGCGGTTGATTTGCCGGGAACCCCGCCCACGACTCGATGATGCCCGGCGGTGCTAGACTTGCTTGTGTTGGGATTGCTCCAGACTGTGGTACCAGGTTCGCCACAAGGGTCTGGTAGTGGAAGAGCGCCGGGTCCGAGGAGTTGTAACCCCAGTAGCCCGGGAGGTTCGGCCAGCCGCGGGAGTAGGAGATGTTCCCCGACAGGGTTACATTGGATAACTTGGCGTCGTAAAGACCAGATGGCGGTTCCGGGGTGGGAATCTGCAGCATCGCCGAGATCCAGTCGCCAAACTGGCAAGCAAGAGGGCCATGAGGGTGTGTCCAGCTCTGGGTGCCGTAGCACTGGAGCGTCAACGTGCCCTGATTGCCACTGGCCTGAGGAGTAACTTGCTGTGGTTCAACGGTGAACGATTCGGTCGGCGACGTTGCCACCTGATCGGTGGAACTCACGGCGCTGACTTCCACGTATAGGGTCTC
The DNA here is from genome assembly GCA_021799275.1 of Bacillota bacterium. GTDB lineage: Bacteria > Bacillota > Sulfobacillia > JAJZYS01 > JAJYTV01 > JAJZQO01. The sequence goes on along the minus strand of JAJZAT010000005.1, from coordinate 1,336 downwards.
AGCAGACTTCGTCGAGTTGACAGGCGCGATCCAAGTGCTTTGCCATTCGTCTGCACTGGACCCGTAGGCCGTAAAGTTGAGGCCGACAGGGCTACCGATCTTTTGTGTGCAGGCCGCATCACTACAGAACTGAGCCTGGAGTGGTGAGCCACTGGACAGCGTGTAGGGGTTGCCGTGTGCCCAGACAGCGCCTGAAGGACTCGGCATGCCCTCAATGGTCACCGTGCCACCAGAGGACACGTCCGAGGTAACATGTGCGGCGACCGCGAACGGCTGCGGGACAAACACTGCGATGGCCGGGTTGCCCTGCGGATCCGTATTGGTCCAGGTGGCAAGCCAGTGATACGGGCCGAAGTCGGGTGTGACGGAGATGTAGTCGGTGTAGTAGCTGGTGCCGATCGCAGCCTGGGATGTCACGCGGTCGCTAAGACAACTGCCACTGGCACTTCCCCACAGGGCACAAGGCGCCTGAGCCCAGACGATCGTGCCATACGGGTCGGTCGTGTCAAAGTAAACGGTTGCGCCATTGTCGGTACCGAGAACGGTACTAAGCGACGAAATCTCGTTGCCGTACTCTCCCGAATAGGTTTCGTGCGCCGGTGCGAGCGTTGCAGGGTTGAAGTCGCCTATCACGGCCCCTCCGCTGCCTACGGCGAACAGGTGGTCACCCACGACACCGGAGATCACGAGGGACATGTCGTGCCCGAGGACATAGCCGCTGGACTCCCAGCTGGTGCCATGGCCGTACTCGGCCAGAAGCGCTCCCGTGGTCGTGCTGAAAGCGTAGAGATTGCCGTGGCTGTCCTGGGCGATGATCTCATTGTCAGCGGAGTCGTAGACCACTGCGTCCGCGACAGGGTAATAGATATTTCCGTCGCCAATGGCCTTGTACTGTCCGGTTGTCAGGTCGAGCAGGACGATTCGGCTGTGGTCTGCGTCGGCGACGCCAAAGGCCACAGCGGGGTCGCCGCCTAGCAGAGGCTCGCTGGGGATGTAAACGGGGTCGGACGTGATCGCGACGACTGGGTTCGTGTACTGTAGCGTCGTGTGATACGAAATTGAGCTCGGTTTGTCGCCGGTTGGTACAGACAAAGGCCATCCTACAAGCCCCCCGTTCCAAGAACCAGCGATTGCGACCGGGGATGTCCATTGGACGGTTGCACCGGTAGTTGTAACTGTTCCAGTCACCAGAACAGCTGGCGTAATCAAGAGGATGGCCCGAAGCCTGTTGAAAATCGAATCCCAGGGTGACGGTCTGGCCGGCGAGGTGGCCAGGCGGGCGTGAGGAGCAGGGTATGGTGAGGGGCTCGGGCCTGAAGGCGACGGAGGACGTGCA
>JAJZAT010000049.1 GCA_021799275.1 Bacillota bacterium | reverse complement strand
ACCGCATCCGAAAGGGATGTTGTCCCCGGGGAGCATATGCGGGCCAAGGCGCGGGAGATGTCAGGCGGGAGAGGGGAGGGCCGTGCGGTGGCCTACTACCTGACGGCGGGGGACCGGCTCTTCGGCACGACGGTGTACCTCAGGCTGCCTGAGCCGCAGGACCTCGGCTTCGTCGAAGACCTCTGGCAGGATCCCTCGACCATGGCGGACGTCGGGGGACCTATCCGGTGGTCGAAGGCCGAGTTCAGGGGCTGGTACCGGCGCATGGTGGAGCCCGGCCGCCCAACCGACCTTTACTGCCTCATCTGCCTGCGGCAGACCGATCGGCCTGTCGGGGAGGTGTCCTTTCACCGGCTGGACCGCCCGGCGATGTCCGCCTACCTCAACCTCAAGATGATGGGCAGCGTGCGGCGGCGCGGGTACGCGCGCGACGCGCTGGGCGCCTTCCTGCCGTTCTTCTTCGGTGCGGTCGGTGGGCAGGAACTCCTCGACGACGTCCTGATCGCGAACGAGGCCGGCAGGGTGACGCTCGCGAGCCTTGGCTTCGAGCGCGACCCACTGCGAGGGGACGTCGCGCTGATGCGCATGACGAGGGCCAGGTTCGAGCGCCTGCAGCTGCGGCCGTAGGCACGGCACCACGCTCGCGATTGACGAACCTGTCCAGTTTGTGCGTCGTTAGGGCAGGGGGGATTCATTGGTGCCAAGGCTGCGTAGCGGTCGCCTCTTCATCGATCTGTCCTACGGCTGGCTCGCCTTCTGGCGCGTCGGATTCGGTCTCATCTGGCTCGTGGACGCCTGGTTCAAATGGCAGCCGTCCTTCGTGCGCGGCTTCGCCTCGTACCTCGCGGGGAATCTGAGTCCTGCCCAGCCGGCCTGGGTGGACAACTGGATCCGGTTCTGGGTGCAGACGGTGAACATCGATCCGACTCTGTTCGCGCGCCTCGTCGCGCTCGGCGAGACGGTGATCGCGATCGCCCTCCTGCTCGGCGTGGGCGTGCGGGCCTTCGCCGTCCTGGGCAGCGTGCTCTCGCTCATCATCTGGTCGACCGGGGAGGCCTTCGGTGGTCCCTACACAAACGGGGTTACGGATATCGGTTCCGCGATCATCTATGTGGGCGGCTTTGCGCTCCTCGCCATGACGCAGGCGGGCTACGCGTTCGGACTCGACGGCAGGTTCGACCTGACCGGCTGGTCCTGGCGCAGGGCCACGGCCTCCATAGATCCGCAAGACGATCGGGGATAGATCTAGGGCTGCGGCTGCAGACGCACGTCGCCGGAACTCGTCGTGACCGCGAGTGTCCCTGGGGTGCCCGTGCCGATGCGTCCCTGGAACTCGGTGCCGTCCGGGTTGCCGCGCACTTGCGGGAAGCCGGACGAGACATCGCCGCTGTCCACCGTGACGTCGACGCTCAGGAGACCGCCGGGGCGAATCGCCATGTCGACGTCGCCGGAGTCCGACGAGACGGTCGCCGCGAGGCCTGGATCACCCGAGAAATCGATGTCGCCGCTGCCGGTCCTGAGCGTCAAGGGCCCCTCGGCGACGGCATCGGTGAGATAGATGTCGCCCGAGTCGGCTTGCGCCGTGAGCTGGCCGCGAAAATCCGAGACGTGGAGGTCCCCCGAGTCCGACGTCGTCGCAAGCGCGTTGTAGTTGCCGTCCGCGTCGATGTCCCCGCTGTCGCTGTCCACCGTGACCGCCAGGCTTTCCGGCAGGGTCACGGTCAGGAGGTTCGTGTCGCCGACCATGACCGGCACGTCGGGCGGGACGAAGTCGATCTCCTCGCCGCCTGGCACGGGGTGTACGACGATGGCCCGCTGCGGTTTTCCCGGCACCGACCAGGTGAGGTGGATGCGGTGCATCTTGGCGGTGGAGACCTGGATGTCGCCCGCCGAGGTGGCGAGGACGACACGCTGAAGGTCGAGCACGGATAGAACCTTGTGGCCGGTTTGGATCGGCGGGCCGTTTCGATGGAGTGCGGCGATCACGGAGCGGACGTTCCAGCGCGAGAATGCGCCCGCCACCGACCAGACGGCCGTGACGCCGACGGCGACGGCGGCGACCACGGCGACGATGGCGACGACAAGGCGCAGGTTGGATCTGCCCGGCATGGGGCCACCTTCCTTCTGCCATCTAGACCGGCGTAAGGCTGGAAGGGTTTGCTCCCGGGCCGTGGCGGGAGGTGGGAGCCACGTGTGCCGAGGTCAGGGAAGCGGCCTCGGACCAAGCAGGCGCGGCCAGGGCTTCTCCGTGCGCTCCTGTCCTGTCTCATGCGCGGCCCAGCGCGGCAGGGCGATGATGGCGGCGGCGAGGACGGCCAAAACGACGAAGAGGCTGGAGCCCTCTCGCGCCTGCCAGAGCCATATGGCGGCCAGGGCCAGGTAGATCGCCATCGTCGCGACGTCTACCCAGAGGGAGGCAGCAGGCGCGGGCCAATACCAGGCAAGAAGATCGTAGGCGGCAAGAGCGAAGCCGATCGCGGCGGGCAGGCTGCCGAAGACGGCGGCGCCAAGGCCGAGCACCAGGAGATAGACCGCGAACGTGGCGACGCGGTGGAAGAGGACTGCGGGCAGGGGCCGTCGCACTTGCGCCGCGGGCTGTGGCCGACCGAGCGCGACCATGATAAAGGCCGCGAGACCGTAGCCGATCGCGGCGGCGGCGTTGTGGGAGAATCCATACACCGCCCAGAGAACCGCCACGCCCGCCAGTAGGCCCGCCATCGGCCTTGACCGGCCCGTCATGATCCATCGGAGCATCCCCATCACCTGCCGTCCAGCATATTCCGCCAGCCGTGGGTTGGAGCGGGGGTCTCTACGTCTGGTCGGTCTCGGGCTTGTGCGCCCGGACGAAGGACTCGACGGCTCCGATGACCCGGCCGTTCTCGTCGGTCACGGGCGTCACCTCGGTGCGCACCCATTTGCGGGCGCCGCCGGCCGTGCGCAGGGAGACAAGGTCGGATTGGGGCTGGCCCGTCAGCATGGCGCGTACGAGCGGGCACTGACCGAAGCAGAGCCGCGTTCCCGCCGCGTCCTTGTGGTCGAGGCCGCTGAGCCAGCAGGTGACGCCGACGACGGCGCCGGGCTGGTAACCTGTCACGTCGACCGCGGCCTCGTTCCAGGCGACGATATGGCGTGATCGGTCGACGGCGTAGGCCGCGCCGGTCGTCGGCATGACTGCGGCGAGCTGGTCCGACGCGTCGAGCCTTGAGTGCAGCCAGCCCTCCGTGAACTTCGCGATCTTGGACGCCGCCACAGGCCTGCCAAGCAGGGGACCTTCGCCGAGCGAGATGTTCTTTCGCACGATCTCGTGCAGTTCCGCCACGTCGTCGATGCCGTCGGCGACCACGGCGGCGCCAAGGCCGGTCGCCGTCTGCACGATGGACGCGACCATCTCCTGTCGCCAAGGGTCGCGGTCGATGCCGTGCACGAGCAGGCGGTCGATCTTCACGATGTCGGGCCTGCACGCGAGCAGGGCGCTCGCGCCGTGGAAGCCGCTGCCGAAATCGGCGAAGGCGATGTGGAAGCCAGACTGCCGCAGGCGCCCGATCGCGGCGTCAAGGTCGTCAGGCCGTTCGAAGATGGCCGATCCTTCCGAGATCTCTATGATGGTGCGGCTCGGCGGCCACGGTAGACTGGGCGCAAGGTCCGCAAGACGGAGCGGGTCCGCGTCGGCGCGCAGGAGCAGCATGGTGTCCTCCGGCAGCTCGCGGGCGGCCGCCTCGAGGCTTGCGCGCAGCAGGTGCCCTTCGTGGTCCTTGTACCGGCCCTCCCGCCGAGCCAGTTCGAGCAAGGAGTCGGCACTGGCGTACGCCGTGTCCGACGGGCCGCTGACGACCGCTTCATATCCCCAGGGCGTACCGAGCCTGAGGTCCATCACTGGCTGCCACGATACCGAAAGCTGCTCGTACAGGCTTTCCAGCATGCGCACGCCCCGCAACGCGAGATTGAGTTGCGGCACGCGGCCGACGGCCGCTGCCCACTGCTGTGAACAGTTTCGCATGCGCACCGTCCCTGTGTCCAGGAGATGAAAGAAAGTGGAAGGCGAGGCAAATACCTTACAAGCCATTGGGGCCCATCAAGATGGTCCCATTGGCGAGAGGATGCCGAGATGGCCGTCAAGTAACCCTAGCCTGCTCAAATCCGAGCAGGGAGGACAGCTTTTTGGACGCACTAGCCTTGGCACGCCTCCAGTTCGCGGTCACCACGATCTACCACTTTCTGTTCGTGCCGCTCACCATCGGCCTCGCCCTCACGGTCGCCATCATGGAGACGATCTACGTCCGCACCAAGAACCCGGCCTTCAAGACGATGGCCCAGTACTGGGGCCGCCTCTTTCTGATCAACTTCGCGGTCGGCGTCGTCACGGGCATCATCCAGGAGTTCCAGTTCGGCATGAACTGGTCGAGCTACTCGCGCTTCGTCGGCGACGTCTTCGGGGCGCCGCTCGCCATCGAGGCTCTGCTGGCGTTCTTCCTCGAGTCCACGTTCATCGGCGTCTGGATCTTCGGCTGGGACCGCCTGCGGCCGGCGGCGCACGCCCTGGCGATGTGGCTCGTGGCGTTCGGTACGTCGGTCTCGGCGTTCTGGATCCTGACGGCCAACTCGTTCATGCAGGAGCCGACCGGTTACGCCATCGTCCACGGCCGGGCGGAGATGACGAGCTTCGGCGCCTTGCTCGGCAACCCGCAGCTGTGGGTCGAGTTCCCGCACGTGCTGCTCGCGGCGTTCACCACCGCGGCGTTCTTCGTGGCCGGTATCAGCGCCTACTTCCTGCTGCGCCGCCGCAACGTCGAGATGTTCCGTTCCTCGATGAAGATCGCCTTGACCATCGGGGCCATCGCAAGCCTCCTCATCGCCCTGAACGGCGACGCGCAGGCGAAGCACGTCGTCCAGGCGCAGCCGATGAAGATGGCGGCCGCCGAGGCGGTCTGGAACACCCGGAACGGCTCGGCGCCCTGGACCGTCATCGCCGGTATCGACCAAGCCGCCGGCAAGAACACCTTCGCGCTCCAGATCCCGGGCGTGCTCGGTTTCCTCTCGGGCACGAACCACTTCCTCGGCATCAACCAGCTGCAGAAGCAGGATGTCCAGAAGTACGGGCCGGGCAACTACGTGCCACCGGTGGCCGTCACCTTCTGGAGCTTCCGCATCATGGTGCTCGCCGGCGGTCTGATGATCCTCCTCGCCTGGTACGGCATCTACCTGATGGCGAGACGCCGGGCGCTCGAGGGACGCAGGCGTTATCTCGGCCTGCTCCTGCCGGCGCTCGGCCTCCCGTACGTGGCCAACACCTTCGGTTGGATCATGACGGAGATCGGCCGTCAGCCGTGGGTCGTCTACGGACTGCAGAAGACGCTGCAAGGCGTGTCCAACACCGTCTCGACCGGCGAAGTGGCGACAACGCTGATCGGCTTCACCGTCATCTTCGGACTGATCGCGGCGGCCGACGTCTATCTGATGGTCCGCTACGCGAAGGCGGGGCCCGAGAGCCATGAGCCTTCGCCCGAGGTTCCGCTCGAGACCGCGGCCGTGCTGTAGCGGCGTAGGAGGGGTGTACATGGATCTCAACACGCTTTGGTTCATCCTGATCTGCGTGCTGTTCATCGGCTACTTCTTCCTTGAGGGCTTCGATTACGGCGTCGGCATCCTGCTGCCGTTCGTCGGCAAGACCGACGTCGAGCGGCGCGCCGTGATCCAGACCATCGGTCCCGTGTGGGATGCGAACGAGGTGTGGCTCCTAACGGCGGGCGGCGCCATCTTCGCCGCGTTCCCGCAGTGGTACGCCACCATGTTCAGCGGCTTCTACCTGGCGCTCTTCGTGATGCTCGTCGGTCTGATCGCCCGCGGCGTCGCCTTCGAGTTCCGCAGCAAGGACGAGCGGCCCGGGTGGCGCGGCATGTTCGACTGGCTCATCTTCTTCGGCAGCCTCGTGCCGGCGCTGCTCTGGGGCGTCGCGATCGCCAACATCGTCGAGGGCGTGCCGATCGACGCCCACATGAACTACGTCGGCGGCTTCTTCAACCTCCTGAACCCGTACGCCCTCGTCGGCGGTCTCGCGACGCTGCTCGTCTTCACGCTGCACGGAGCCGTCTATCTGACGATGAAGAGCGAGGACGAGATCCGCGAGCGCGCCCGTCGTGCCTCCTACAAGATCGGATGGGCCGCCGCGGGCATGGCCATCCTCTTCGTCGCCTACAGCGCCCTGCGCACGGACATGTTCGACAAGCCAGGCGTCGGCATGCTGCCCGGCATCGTGGCCATCCTGGCCGGACTCAGCCTGGTGGCGACGCGCCTCTTCCTCGACCGTCGCCGCGAGGGCTGGTCCTTCATCTCGACCGGCGTCGCCATCCTTCTCGTGGTGGCCTCGGTCTTCCTGACGCTCTTCCCCCGCGTCATGGTCTCGAGCCTCAACCCCAAGTGGGACCTCACGGTCTACAACGCTTCGTCGAATCCCTACAGCCTGCACGTGATGACGATCGTGGCCTTCACCGCGCTGCCGATCGTGCTCGCGTACCTCGCCTGGACGTACTGGATCTTCCGCAAGCGCACATCGATCAAGCAGGTCATGCACTACTGAGCCACGGGCCGGAAAGGGGGACCACGGTGGTGAGGCGGATACTTCGCGAGGCGGCGTCCGGCAGGACGCTCCTCGCAGCCACGATCGCGCTCGCGATCGCCGGAGGTCTCCTGGTGGTCGGCCAGGCGGTGACGATGGCGAACATCATCGCCGGAGCCTTCCTCGGCGGCAAAGGGCTTGCCGGGCTCACAGGCCCCTTGGTCGCGCTCGGCGCCATCGCGGTGCTGCGCGCAGGGTTCACCTACCTGCGCCAGATCTCCGCCGACGCGTTCTCGGCACGGGTGCGCGAGGATCTGCGCAGCCGCCTGTTCGCCCGCGTCCTCGCCATGGGACCGGTCGGGGCAAGCGGCGAGCGGACCGGCGAGCTGATCGCGACGTCGCTGGACGGTGTCGAGGGACTCGACCCCTACCTCGCGCACTATCTGCCGCAGACCGCTCTCGCGGCGCTCATTCCCCTGACCGTGCTCGTGACGGTCCTCGCGCGGAATCTCCTGGCCGGCACGATCCTCGCACTGACGGCGGGTCTTCTGCCCTACTTCATGATCCTGCTCGGCCGAGCGGCCGAGCGGCGTACGCAGCGGCAGTGGCGGCTCCTCCAAATGCTCTCGGGTCACTTCCTCGACGTGGTGCGCGGCATGCGCACGCTGCAGCTCTTCGGCCGCAGCCGGCGTCAGGTGGAGATCATCCGCCAGGTCAGCGAGGCCCATCGCAGCGCGACGCTCGACACCCTGAAGATCGCGTTCCTCTCCGCCTTCGCCCTCGAACTGCTCGCGTCGCTGTCTACGGGCCTCGTCGCCGTCGCGATCAGCTTCGGCCTGCTCGGCGGCACGCTGCACCTTGCGGCGGGCCTCGCGATCCTTACTCTCGTACCCGAGTTCTACCTGCCCCTTAGAGGGCTCGGCAGCGACTTCCACGCCGGCATGGCGGGGGCGGTCGCTGCGGAGCGCATCTTCGATCTGCTGGATGGACCCGCCGTGGCCGAAGCGAGCGGGACGCGGCGACTGCCCCAAGGGACGCCGCTCGAGATCCGGCTGCAGGACGTCACCTACAGCTATCCCGGCGGCGCGAAGCCGGCGCTCGCGGGGCTCGACCTCGCCTGGCGCCCGGGCGAGACACTTGCGGTGGTCGGGCCGTCCGGGGCGGGCAAGTCGACGCTCCTGCGCCTGCTGCTCGGGTTCGCCGTGCCGCAGGGCGGCGAGATTCTCGTCGACGGTGTGCCCCTGCGCTCGCTCGACCTCGACTGGTGGCGGCGTCAGATCGCCTACGTGCCGCAGCAGCCGACCCTGTTCGAGGGCAGCGTCGCGGACAACATCGCCTTGGGACGACCGGGCGCATCGCGGCAGGAGATCGAATCCGCCGCCCGCGTAGCGCGGGCACACGACTTCATTCTCGGATTGCCGGACGGCTACCAGACGCATGTGGGAGACGGGCAGAGGGCCCTCAGCCAGGGCGAGCGCCAGCGCATCGCCCTCGCGCGGGCGCTTTGCAGCGGGGCGCCGCTCCTGCTACTCGACGAACCGACGGCGTCGCTCGACGCGGAGTCCGACGCCGCGGTCTCGGCGGCCATCGCCGACGTGGCGCGGGGCCACCGCGCCCTGATCGTGGCGCATCGGCTCACCACCGCGGAACGGGCCTCGCGCATCGCCGTGCTCGCGGCCGGCAGCGTCGCGGAGGAAGGCACCCCAGAGGAACTGCGCTGCCACGGCGTGGGTTATCGCAGCCTCCTGCGCTCCTACTACACCCCGGCGGAGGTGCGGTAGATGGCGAGGCTCTTGCGCTTCCTGCGTCCACATCTGGGACTCGCTCTGCTCTCGCTCCTGCTCTCCTTTCTCGCCGTGGCGGCGCAGGTGGGGCTGATCGGCACGTCCGCCTACCTCATCAGCCGTGCGGCGCTGCGGCCATCGACGATCCTCCTGCTGATGGTGCCGATCGTCGGAGTGCAGTTTTTCAGCATCGGACGCTCGTCCTTCCGCTACCTCGAGCGCCTCGCGTCGCACGACGTCACCTTCCGGCTGCTTAGGGACCTCAGGGTCTGGTTCTACGCGCGCCTCGAGGCCATGCCGCCCGAGGTCCTGGCACGCTTCCACAGCGCGGACCTCCTGAGCCGCGCAGTCCACGATATCGACAGCCTGCAGGACTTCTACCTGCGGGCCTTGGCGCCGCCGGTCGTCCTCCTGCTGACAGCCGTCCTCGTCTGGCTCGTCGTCCGACCGATGGCGCCACAGCTTGCTTGGGTCCTTGCGGCGGCGCTGCTGCTCTCGAGCCTGCCGGCCGCGTGGCAGGCCCGGCTCGGTCTGCGCCTCGGCGGCGCCGTGCTGCGGGAGCGGGGGAGGCTCGCCGCCACCCTGGCGGACGGCGTACGCGGCGTGAGCGAACTCGCGGCGTATGGTGCGGGCGAGGTGTACCAGGAGTTGCTCGCAACGTCCCAGGGGCGTCTCCTTGCGGCCCAGCTCCGCCTGAGGCGCCACGCGGCACTGTCTATGGCCCTGATTGGACTGCTCGGCAACCTTGCCATGCTTGCCGCGCTCGTTCTGGCGATTCCCCTGGTGCGCGCGGGACGCCTGCCCGGCTGGGACCTCGCTGTCGTGGCCCTCGTCGCGCTCGCCGCGTTCGAGGCTGCGGTACCTCTGCCGCAGGCGTTTCAGGCCCTGGGACAATGTCTCGCGGCGGGCCGGCGCATCTTCGAACTGGCCGATTCGCCCGCCCAGGTGGACGAGCGGCACGCGAGGGCCTTCGCGCAGAGCTCGCCGATCGAGGTGAAGGGACTCACGGTGCGGTACCCTGGGGCCAAGGCCGCGGCGATCGAGGCAGTGGACCTCACCTTGATGCCGGGGCGGCATGTCGCGGTGGTGGGGGAGAGCGGCACCGGAAAAACGACCTTGATCGGCGCCTTGACAGGGTTTGTGCCCCTGAGCGGGGGCTCGGTGCTCCTGGGAGGCGTGCCGATCACCGAGATCTTGAGGCAGGACGTCTGGGCGCAGTCGGCCGTGATCAGCCAGGACACGTGGCTTTTCAACGTGAGCCTCAAGGAGAACGTTCGTCTGGGACGCCCGGATGCGACCGACGCGGACGTTCGGGCGGCGCTCGAGGCCGTGCGGCTTGGTCCCTTGCTCGCGTCCCTGCCGGACGGCATGGACACGGTCGTGGGGGAGCAGGGCATGCGTCTGTCCGGTGGCGAGCGCCAGCGGGTGGCGATCGCCAGGGCGATGCTGAAGGATGCTCCCGTCCTGCTGCTCGACGAGCCCACCGAGGGACTCGACGCGGTGACCGAGGAGGGCGTCCTGCAGGAGCTTCTTGAACTCGCCGAGGGCCGCACGTTATTGCTTGTGACGCACCGACTGGCGGGGCTTGAGACCATGGACGAGATTCTCGTCATGTCGCGCGGCCGCGTGGTGGAGCGGGGCACGCACAGGGAACTCCTGACGGCGCAGGGCGCCTACGCGCATCTCTTCCGGTTGCAGTCTGACCTTCTGCAGGAAGCCTGACTTGAGGGCCGAGCAGAGTGCGGTCGCGGTCGTGCTTCCCCGGGGATTGGCGGTCAGGCGCGCAGCTGCACGCCGCCAATGCGACTTTCCGAGCCGTCCCTGGGGACGCGCGCCTTCGCTTGCGTCGGCTCTGCGCGAGGCAGGAGCAGGTAGCAGGCCACGAGCGTAGCCAGGATGGAGCCGGCCAGAGGGCCGGCCACGTCGGCGTGGGATTGGGAGAGGCAGATAGTCCCCATGGGTTGAGCCCCGTACAACTGTTTGGCCTCTCCCGGCCCGGCGTATCAGCCCACATGCGTGAAGACGTGGAGAAATGGCTGCCGGGTTCAGCTTGCGTCACTTAGGCTCGGGTTGGGAGGATGATCGTGCCACACATCGGAGTGGCCGCCCATTCCACGTTCCTGGTGGCGACCACACTTTCAGGTGACCAGAAGCCCCGCAAACGCGCCCCGGTACCTCACCGTGTCGGCCACCGGGCTGCCCTTTTCGCCCCACCTCCAAAGTAGGACCACCCCTGGCATACGTCTGATATGTACTTACGCAAGCAGCCGTTGGCTCTGACTATGGCAACGAGCGCAGACCGACGTGATCGTGCGTCGCTGTATCTCGCTCCCTGAGAGGCCCATCGAACGCAATGGAAGCCATCGAACTTGCACAAGCGGGACTTCCTCGCCACCTACTTCTCGGGCAAGGATGCCGAACTGCAGACGTTCCGCTTCGAGCATGGCGAAGCCACGCCGCAAGATATCTTCGAGTTCGCGACCGTCGGTGCGCGTGGCGGCGCGGATCATTTGCAGCCCGTCGCTTGAGCGCTCGACCTCCAGGCCGAGTCCAAGTTCCGCCACGCGCACATCGAGACGCTCTCCGATGGCCAGTGCATGATTGTCAGGCGAGTTCTTCGCCCAGCTATGTTTTCTAAGAAGGATCGGGGCCTGTGCATCATGTCCATCCTGATCGGTGGCGTGCCGCAGGAGCTTACAAGCTGGTCGGATCGCGTGCGGGCGGTCACGGCTCCCGATGACAAAGCAGCCGCGCGACGTTGCCGAGCTGGTCTGATACAGTGGGCAGATGTCGAAGGGCGCTTGCCCCCACGGCACTACACAGTGTTACCAGGCGGTTGACATCTGGACGCAACTCATGCCGGCTCTCGAGTCGGCAGGATAAGAGTTCGTCGGCCCTCAAGGCGGAGTTTCGCGGGCCGGCCTCTCCTGTCAAGGCCCCAGCCTGACGGCTTGTCCTGCGGGCTTCGGGCCTTGACCGCCGTGGCCGAAACCGCCTTCAGCAGCGCGCCAGAGAACCCTTGCCCGATCGGATGATCGACTTCACCGCCTCGACGGTGTACTTCCTAACGATCGCCGGACCGTGGTGGCTGATGTGACCGTTATGGTTGATCTCGCCGGACTGAAAGACGGTCGGATCAAAGCCGACGTAGCGGGTGACCCGCTTCTTGTTCGGGAAGCGCGTGGGGTCGCCGATGGCAGCCCAGATGACCGCTGCAGTGAGCCGGCCGATACCCTGCAGGCTCAGGATCGCCTGGAACATGGCGTCGTCCTTCAGCATCTCCTCGATCTCTGCGAGGATGGCCCGCGCTTCTGCTTCGGCTTCGCGGGACTTGCGCATGGCGCTCGTAACGACGACCTGCGTAGCCCGCGGCAGGCTGGCGAAGGCATTGCCGAGTGCTGCGATTGGGTCCTTACCGCGC
>JAJZAT010000025.1 GCA_021799275.1 Bacillota bacterium | reverse complement strand
TAAAGCCCAGAGGTCCAGATATCTAATCTTGACCTCCGGTGTTGCAACCGTCCCCTAAGTGGTGTATAGTGGCATCAATCACTCAGAATTTCAACAGCACTTGAGCCAATCTCCCAGAAGGTCATCCGCGGGCGCAGGATGCGTATTGACTCGACCGTGGTGGAAGCGAACATCCACTACCCGACGGACAGTCAGCTGATCGCCGATGGCCTCCGCAAAGTCACCCGTGTCGGCCGCAGGATCCGGGAACTGCTCGGTGACGGCGTCGAGCGCCTGGTGGATCACAGCCGCAGCGTGCAGCGGCGGCTGCTCCGGATCGCCAAGCACCTTAGGCACCGCACGGGGCGGGCTGTGCAGAAGGTACGCGAAGTCACGGCGGAGATCGCGCGGATCGCCGAGTCCCAGATGCGGGCCACAAGTCGCGTCGGGCAGCAGGCGAAAGAGGCGCTCGCTGCCGCCTCAGACCAGGTGGCCCGCCCGGTAAGGCGGCTCGCTGAGCGCCTGGAACGAACGCAAGATCTCCTCGGACGGGTCATTGCCCAGCACCGATCTGTTCTCCGAGGCGAGGTTCATATCCCAGACCGGGTTGTGAGCATCGCCGACCCCGACGCCCGGCCCATCGTCAAAGGCAAGCTCGGCAAGCCGGTGCAGTTCGGCTACAAGACCCAGATCATCGAGGCCGAGGGCGGTTTTGTCACCGACTACCGGGGCAATCCACCGGATGCCGACGCTCTCCTACCTGCCGTTCACCGGCACAAAACCCGTTTCCGTAGACCACCCTGGGTCGTCGCCACCGACCGCGGCTATGACAAAGCCGCCAACCACACCGGCTGCCATGACCTCGGTGTACGCAACGTCGCCATCCCCAAACGCGGCAAAGTCTCCGCTGACCGCCGGCGATTCCAGCAGCGTCGATCCTTCCGCAGAGCGCAGGCTTGGAGATCCGGCAGTGAGGCAACTATCAGTCGCCTCAAGCGAGGGTACGGCCTCCGCCGATCCCGCTACAGGGGATATGACCGCGTGGCCGCCGGTGTGGGGCTCGCGATCCTCGCCCACAACCTCCGCCGAGCAGCTACCCGGTAGCCCGGCCGAAGGTGCAAGGCGACCCACACCCCCGCAAAACGCCGTGGCCCGGGCCACCCACCTCCTGTCCAGACAGGCTTTTTCAGCAAGATCTAGCTAAGGATCGGTTGGCGGGGATCGGCCACGTCGTGCCGATCCCCGCCTTGCGTACGTGCTGCGTCTTGGCCCTTGCGGGACGAAGCGGCCCCCAAGGTACAGGCGCCACGACCGAGATGCTCGCCATGCGGTGGCCAGTCGGCAAGGGACTCTCCGTCATCTACCGATGGCTCCAGGGCTGCGTTCGGGGTTGCATATAGAGTATCGAGCAACGCGAGGCCTGGACGATGCACAGGTCTATGGCGGCGGCTTCGCTCCTGCGGGAGTCAGGAAGGCATGAACAGACGCGACGCTGGGATCGGCTGCGCCGCGCTCATCGCCAAGGAAAGGGGACCGCAGCCTGCACTGCGGTCCCCTGGCTTCTGGGTCAGGGCGATGTGGGTCCCGTGGGACTGGTCGGCTGGGTAGGCTGTATGGGACCGGTCGGCTGGGTAGGCTGTATGGGACCGGTCGGCTGGGTAGGCTGAGTGGGACCGGTCGGCTGCGTCGGTCCCGTTGGACTTGCCGCCGGTGAGACCTGGAGCGTTCCGACCGCCTGCGGCTGGTCCTGCAGGGTGTAGGTGAAGTTGCCGGGCTGCGTCGGCGTGAAGCCGATCGAGATGCTGCCCTGCGGCGGTACCACTTCCGCGCTCGGCATGAAGGTCTGCAGCTGGAACTGGTGCGGAGCCGTGTCGAGGTTCTGCACCGTGAGGGTCACGGGCGTCCCGACCGTGGCGGAGAGCTGCGTCGGGCTCATCTGGTTCTGCTGGATCGTGATGCTGAGCGTCTCCTGGCCAGGGCTGCCGCCGCCGCCACCATTCCCGGAACCGCTGCCGGAGCCGCTCCCGGAGCCGCCCGAACCGCCGTTGCCACCGCCGGAGCCGGAGGAGGAGCCGTTGCAGTACGTGCTCGGCACCCAGAGGCTGCTGTCGGTCGGCAGCGGAATGCCTGGACCGATCTTGATGTCGGTCGGTACGGTCAGGAAGAGCTTCGTCTCGGGCGGGTCAGGAAGGCAGGCAGGCGACCAGAGCTCCTTGGGATGGAGGGCGTCGACCTGCTGCTGGACCCAGACGTTCGAGATCTGCGTCGGCTGGGTGCCCTGGACGAAGAGGTACGAGCGGATGTACTGGGACGGCGTCAAGGGCGAGGGCAGCAGGCCGCTCTTCATGTCCACCTTGACGCTGACGATCCCCGGCGGACGCACGAAGTTCTCGACGGGCATGCCGGACGACGCCTGCGACATGATCTGTTCCCAGATCGGCAGCGCGTAGGTCGCGCCGTACGTGTTCGGCTGCGGCTGCTCGTTGTCGTAGCCCTCCCAGACCGCCGTGACGAGCTGCGGCGTGAAGCCGAGGAACCAGCCGTCGCGACCCTGGTTCGAGGTACCGGTCTTGCCTGCGGCGGGGCGCCCGATCGACGCGCCGTACGCGGTGGCGCCAGGCTCGCTGAACACCGCCTCCATCATGTTGATCATGATGTAGCTGATCTGCGGCGAGAGCTCGTACATGAGATGCGGCTTCTGCTGGTAGAGGATCTGGCCGCTCGGCGCGACCACCTTGCGGACGAGGATCGCCTTCGGCCTCAGTCCCTCGTTGGCGTAGGTGGCGTAGGCGTCCGCCATCTGCATCGGGGTGACGCCCTTCGTAAGGCCGCCGATACCCATGGCGAGGTTCATGTCGTTCGGCTGGGCGGGGGGTGCGATCAGCGGCAGCCCGAAGCGCTGCGTGGCCATGTCGAAGCCGGCCTGCACACCTACCATGTTGAGCAGGTGCACCGAGTTGTTGTTGTCGGAGATGGCGAGCGAGTGCCGCATCGTGATGCGGCCGTTGTAGACGAAGTTGTCGTTGTTGGGCCACCACTTGCCACCGACCTTCATCCAGGGGCCGTCATCGATGACGGTGGCCTCGGTCATGCCCTGCTCCAGGGCCGCCGGGTACTCGGACAAGGGCTTGATCGACGACCCGGACTGGCGGCTCGCAAACGCCCGGTCCAAGGCGAACGCCACCGGATGCGTGCGCCCGCCGACGATCGCCAGGACATCCCCGTTCCTCGGGTTCATGACGACGGCGGCCGCTTCCGGCTCCGGCGTCTCGGCGCTGGACGGGAACGCCTTCTCCATCACGGACGAGACGGAGTTCTGCGCGATCGTCTGGATCTTCGGATCGAGCGTCGTGAAGATGTTCAGGCCGCCGTTCAAGATCTTCTGCAGAGGGATGTGCCCCTGCAAGCTGTTGATGACCGCCTCGACGAACCAGGGGTAGGGGTAGCTCTGGGTGCCCAGGTTGGACTGCAGGTGCAGCGGCTCCTTGTAGGCCGCGGTCGCCTGACTCTGGCTGATGTCGCCCTGCGCCACCATGTTCTCGAGCACGATCTTCTGGCGCGCCTTGGCGGCCTTCAGGTTGTAGTAGGGGTCGTAGTAGGACGGGGCCTGAGGCAGGCCGGCGAGCATCGCCGACTGGGCGAGGTCCAGCTTCTGAATGGGCACGCCGAAATAGGCCCGCGCGGCCTGGCCGAAGCCGTAGGCGCCATTGCCCAGGTACACTTCGTTCAGGTAGACGTTCAGGATCTCGTTCTTGGTGTAGTCCCGCGTGAGCTCGAGCGACAGGAGGGCCTCGCGGATCTTGCGGGTGATCGACTTGGTGTCCGTCAGATAACGGTCGCGCGCCACCTGCTGCGTGATGGTTGAGGCGCCCTCGACGAAGCTGTGGTGGAGGACGTCGGCGATGAGCGAACGGGCGATGCCGCGGAACGAGATGCCCCAGTTGGTATAGAAGGTACGGTCCTCGGTATCGATCAGGGCCCTGACCAGATCGTGGGGTACCCGGTTCAGCGAGACCGGGATCGCGTTGTGCAGCCCGATCGACGTCACGTAATGACCGTTGCGGTCGTAGATGCGGGACGAGGTCGCGGACTGGGACGTGAAATTCGCTACGCTGGGCAGGCTGCGCGCCTCGTAGAACAATAGCCCGGCACCTGCGAGGATGAGCAGGACGACGAAGCTTGCCACGACTACCAGGATGAGGCGCCACCAGATCACTCGGCGCTTTGGGCGTGTCGGACCTTGCTGGCGGGACATCGTGTACCCCCTTTGGCCGGGGCGACTCCCCGTGAGTATACCTTTTACGGTACGCGGTCGGGAAGGCGCCAAGAGAGGCCGCCCGTGGTATAATCCTTGTTCAAGCCGGAGGTGGACCCGATAAAGTCTGTCGAAGAGCAGATCGGTATTCTGACGCAAGGCGCGGCCGAAGTCATCGAGACCGAGGAACTTAGAAGGAAGCTCGAGCGCGGCAAACCGCTGGTCGCCAAGCTGGGGGTGGACACCACCGCACCCGTGATCACCCTTGGCCATGCGGTGGTCTTGAGGCGGCTTGCCGCATTTCAGCGACTTGGTCACCGGGCCGTCTTCCTGATCGGCGACGAGACCAGCAGAGTGGGGGATCCGAGTGGCCGTTCCGACACCCGCCCCGCGCTCGACGAGGCGGCGGTAGAGGCGGCGGCGGCCGCCTTCCTCGAGCAGGTGGGGGCCATCCTCGATCTCTCGCAGATCGAGGTGCGGCGCAACTCCGAGTGGCTGAGGGCCCTGGGCTTCACGGGCGCCCTGCAACTGGCCAGCCGGTCGACGGTTGCCCGGATGTTAGAACGCGAGGACTTCCTGAAGCGTTTCAGGGACAATCAGCCGATCTACCTGCACGAACTCATCTACCCGCTGATGCAGGGCTACGACTCCGTGGCGCTCAAGGCGGACGTGGAGCTCGGTGCGACCGAGCAGAAGTTCAATCTGCTGATGGGTCGCCAGCTTCAGCGCGATCACGGCATGGAACCGCAGGTGCTTGTGCTCATGCCGATCCTCACGGGGCTCGACGGCAGCCAGAAGATGTCGAAGTCGCTTGGCAATTATGTAGCGATCAACGAGAATCCAGACGAGATGTTCGGCAAGCTCATGTCGATCCCCGACCATCTGATCGGCGAATACCTGCTGCTTGCCGCCGACATGACCCCAGGCGAAGTGTCCGAGCGGCTCGGGAGCCTCGAGTCTGGTGCCGCCAACCCACGGGACGTGAAGGCCGAGATGGCCGAACGCACCGTCGCGCTCTACAACGGGCGGCCGGCCGGCGCCGCGGCGCGCGACCGGTTTGCCGCCACGTTCTCGCGCCATGAGGTGCCGCCGGACGCGCCCTCGATCCGCCTGGGCGACGCCGAGCGCACGGACGTCGCCGCAGTGTTGGTGCGGGCAGGGCTCGTGCAGTCGATCACGGAGGCGAGACGTCTGGCCGACCAGGGCGCGGTCCGCTCGGGCGAGTCCCGTCTCGGCTGGGACGAGGACCTCCGCCAGCACGCCGGCGCGACGCTGCGGGTCGGCAAGCACCGCTTCCTGCGCATCGCAGAATAGGCAAAACGCAAAAGCGCGCACTCGACAAGTATTTGCACAACGCATATACTTGGTTCGGAGGCGATGGCTATGCGTGGATACGGCATGAGACGAACCGGCGACGACCTGGACGTGATGCACGGGATGGGGTTCGGCCGCTTCGCAGGGCCGCATGGCCCGGGGCACGCCCGGGTCGGCCGCCGGGGTGGCCCGTTCGCGCAAGGACGCCGCGGGCACCACCACCTGATCCCGACGCTTCTGATCCTGTTGCGCAAGGGTCCCCAGCATGGCTACGCGCTGCTCGGCGAGCTCGGCGACGTCCTGCCGAGGCCGGGAGCGATGCCCGATGTCTCCAGCGTCTACCGGGCGCTCGGGGAGCTGGAGGAGGTGGGGGCCGTGGCATCCCGCTGGGAGGCCGGAGACGGCGGGGGCCGGCGGGTCTACGAGCTCACACCCGCAGGCGAGGAGATGCTGAAGAGCTGGGTGCCTCATCTCGAGGAGGAGCATCGACGGCTTGGCAGGTTGATCGCACGCTATCACGCATGACGAGAGGATGCGGGCGGGGCAGCGATGCCCCGCCCGCATCCTCCTACGGGCCCTAGTTGCCGATCGGCGCGTCGCGCAGGACGAGAAGCGTCAGCTGCATCGGTCCGGACGGGTCCTCGAGCTCGATCGCGAAGAGGCTCGCGATGGCGCCTTCGCCCGCATTCGCGACCACGGACTGGACGATCGCCGCCATCATGTCGACACCGGAGGCGGGCGGCGTGGGCATGCCCAGCTCACCGGCAAACTTCTCGACCGCGGAAAGGTAGTGGCCGGCGATGATCATGCCCACCTCGCGGCAGGCGTCCAGGACCTCTTCCGACGGCGCATCCCCTTCGCCGAGGAGGCTGCCGATGCGGCGAGCGTCCCCGGGTCGCATCAGCAGCAGGAGACGGCCGGTGAACTGGCCGCGCACCGCGATGTGCACGCCGACTTCGGGCTCTTCGGGAGATTCCGCGAGGCTGGATGCTTCCGCGATCGCGGCGATGCCGCGTCGCAGTTCGCGGGTGCGGACGGGTACGCCGAGCAGGTCGCTCAGGGCCTGGTTCAATTCCCTGAGGTCGCTGCCGCGTCCAGGAAGGAACTGAGGGATCACGCCCATCACCTCCCGCTCTCCGGCAGTTGTCATTTTCTACCCCGCATGGTCGCGCACCTGCGCAACTGGTCAACTGTCCGCCAGAATCGGACCTCCGTCTTGCGACGGCCACCAGGCTTGAGCGGGCGGCCGGCGCCGCACGGCAGGACGGCCCGGATGGCCGCGCTGGCCGCCGCCGGCGACAGGACGCCTCCATCGCCGTCGGGCTAGGGGGCGCAGCACCAGGCGCCATGCTCGTCGACCAGATGCGAATCAGTCTCGTTCCAGCGCCGTCCGGCCCGGAGCGAGGCTCTTCGACCTGGGTGGGTAGGTGCCGGTCGCCTTCGAAACAGATGCCGTGCGGGGAGCCGCTGGCGTGACCACCGAACGTACCGGAGTCGGCGGCCAACGTGGAACCGGCGCGGGGCGAAACGCCGGCGCCCGTGGAATCGGGCGGGTCAAGGCTGGTTCTGCGTGCCCCCCGGAGGCGTCTTTGGGCGGGACGGCACGATCCATCGGAAAGGCGTACAAAGCCTCCGGCATAGGCTCCAGGGGAAGGTGGAGCCATGCCGCGCCTCGGGGATCTACGTCGTCAGATCGATCGAACGCTGCGACGCTTTGTCCTGCAGCCGATCCACTTCGGCTCGTGGCTGGTGGGCGGCCTTGTGCTGCTCGCGGTGGGCAGCGTCGTGCTGCTCGAACTCAACCTCGACCAGACGGTCCTCGACCTCTCGAAGATCGAGGCCCAGCAGCTTGCGGTGCGGGTGCTCTCCACGGCCCTGGAGCGCGATCTCGGCCAGGACAACGCGAACCTCTTCCAGGTGCACGTGCAGGGAGGCATCGCTTTCGTGCAACCGGACCTGCCCCGGATCAACGACGAGGTCGGGAAGGCGGCGGTGGCCATCCAGTCGGCGCTGCACCACCTGCCGCGCGATCCGATCACGATCCCTCTGGGCCAGGCGCTCGGCTCGAAACTGTTCTCGTCGTACGGCCCGATGATCCCCGTGACGCTCATTCCCTATGGCGCCCTGACCATCAACTTTCACGAGTCCTTCCAGCAGGCCGGCTACAACCAGACCATGCTCACCGTGTACCTGGACACCGACACGATGGTGCAGATCATCGTGCCGCTCGTGTCGGACGAGGTTCACCTCAAGGTGCAGGTACCGGTCGCGCAAGAGTGGCTCGCGGGCCAAGTCCCATCGACGGTGGTGACGGGTGGCAGCATGGCGCCGATCACAATTCCGATCGGCGGCGGCACGAGCGGGAGCACCGGTACCGTGGTCAAGACGGGGAGCAAGTAGGCGGGGCTCTTTGCCTAGAGGCGCCGCAGCGAGCGAGTCGCCGGTCGAGCGTGGGTACGCCTGCGCCTCATCACTCGAACCAAACGTACCCAATCGGAGATTTGCGGATGGCGAAAAGCAGTTTCGGCGACAAAGCTTGCGACTGACCGGAGCACCGGCGACGGGAGACCCTCGGCTGCCACATTTGCCTGCGCGAGGACGCACCGCGGTGCGGTGCTGTGGGCACGTCACGTTATTGCCGAGCCCTGCTCTCCGGATGCGCGGAGCATCCAAGCTCCTGCCGCGGCACATCTCCCGCCGCGAACTCGGCCATACTCCTTGACCCGCACCCTAGGGTCCGGGCTTACCCTTCAGTTGACGCTAAGCCGAAGGGAGAGGACTACATGGCCCGCACGCAGGCGGGGACCCGGTCCCGGCCGATCTGGACCGATCGCGACTTCATCGGCCTTTGCGGCGCGAGCCTCCTGCTCGGACTCGGCTACCAGGTGTATGCGCTGGACTTCCCTCTGCTCGTGAACGCGCTCTCGCAGCGGTCACCCGTGGCGATCGGCACCCTGCAGGGGATCGAATTCATGCCCAACCTCATGCTGGCCATGCTGATCGGCGTGGTGGTGGACCGCGTATCGCGCCGGCGCGTTCTCCTCGGCGCGACGTCGCTGCGGGTCGCGGTGCTGCTCGGGATCTACGTCATGCTACACGCAGGGGCCGCATCGATGGGTGCCGTCCTGGTCTCGGCCTTCCTGCTCTCGACCGTGACGTACGCCTTTCACAACGCCCGCATGTCCATCGTGAAGGTTGTTTTCGTGCGCGACCGCCTGTTGGAGGTCAACTCCGTATTCTCCTTTCTCCAACAGGTGGTCGCGATTGCGGGCCCCGCGACGGCGGGGCTCCTTTTGACCCTGCTGCCGCTCCAGGCCGGTCTCCTCGTGATCGGCGGGATGACGCTGGCGGGACTTCTCTTCCTGCGCGTCATGCGCTTTCGCGACAACCCCGCCCCGGCCACGAGCAGCTTCGGCGAGGACTTTCGGGCCGGGCTGCGGGAACTGCGGCGTAATCGGCCGCTCCTCGCGCTCTCGCTTATCGTCGTCTTCACGAACTCCACCGGCGGATCGTTCGCGGCGATGTTCCTGTATTACGCCAAGGACGGCATGCGGGTCGGCAACGGCGAACTCGGCCTCCTCCTAACCGCGATGAGCGTGGGTGCGGCACTCGGCTCCGCGGCCGCGCCCAGGGCGCGCGGCGCGCTCGGCATCGGCCGGCTCTTCGCGGTCGCGATCGCCGGGTCGGCGGCGGCGTACCTGCTGATGTCCCTCACGCAGGCTACGGTCCTGACCGTGCTGGCGCTGCTGTTGGAGGGTACGAGCACCGCCTTGCTCGCGGTGGGGGTATGGACATTCCGCCAGGAGACGACGCCGCCGGAGCTGATCGGCAGGATCAGCGGGCTTACCGGCTCCATCTTCAAACTAGGGATGCCGTTCGCGATCTTTGCCTCCGGCCTTCTTGCGGAGCAGGCTGGCGTGCGTGCTGTCTTCGTCGCTTGCGCTGCGGTGAACTTCATCCTGGTGGCCTACTTCCTGCGCTCGCCGCTGCGCGCCGTAGAGCGCCCCGTCACGCAGCCGGCGCAGTTGTTGTGATGTGTGCTTCACGGGAAGAGATTTGCGAGGCGTGGGGAATTCTTGCATGGCCGCCTGAGGAACTCTGCGGCGACATGGAGAGTGGGGAAGCGGATGAAAGCGGGAGAAGCAGCGCGCAGGGCTGGCGTTACGATCCGCGCACTGCGTTACTACGAAAGGCTCGGACTCGTAACACCACGCCGATCCGACAATGCCTACCGTGAGTATGAGCCCGTGGATGTCGCACTGGTGCGCGAGATAAAGGGCCTCATGGAACTCGGCTTCGCGGTCGTCGACACAAAGCCGTTCCTGGAATGTCTTTTAGCAGGGAACGCGCGTGCGGATGTCTGCCCGGAAAGCCTGGCTGCGTATCGCCGCGCAATTGACGATATATCCATGCGCATTGAGCAGCTCAGCCAGCGCAAGGATATGCTGGCCGCTTGCCTGGAGGCGGCGGTCGGCATGGCACCGGACAGCCGTTCGGATGCGGGCTCGCCTTGGTCATTGGAACGTCCCGCTGTGGCCGACACGGACGGATCGAACTGGCGCTGGCCGCTAGCCGGGCGGCGCATGCCTCAGATCGCGCTGGAAAGCACCGCAGGGGAAGCGGTGCGGCTCGACGAGCCGGGTGAAGGACGTACGGTGCTCTACCTTTACCCCTTGACCGGAAGTCCCACCTACGACCTTCCCAGAGGGTGGGAGGAGATCCCTGGCGCAAGGGGATGCACGGCAGAAGCTAAGGGCTTCCGCGATCATTTCGCCGACCTGCGCGAGGCAGGCGTACGGCGCGTCTTCGGCCTGTCCAGCCAGTCCACCGCCTATCAGCGAGAACTCGTTAGGCGGCTGCGGCTGCCCTTCGCCATGCTTTCGGACCAGGAACTCTCACTCGCAGCGCTCATGGGCTTGCCAACGTTTGATGTGGCAGGCACGCGGTTCTACCGGCGCATCACTCTCG
Source organism: Bacillota bacterium (assembly GCA_021799275.1). GTDB lineage: Bacteria > Bacillota > Sulfobacillia > JAJZYS01 > JAJYTV01 > JAJZQO01. The sequence goes on along the minus strand of JAJZAT010000025.1, from coordinate 38,493 downwards.
TTGTTCGTAAGGGGATCGTGGAGCACGCCTTCTACCCGATTGATGCGCCTGAGTGCCATGCAGCCGAGGTCTTAGGTTGGCTCGCGGCGCATCCCGCCGCATCCCGCCTGGAGCCAGCCGCCCGCGTTTCGCGCAGCGCATGCCCGGCGTCCACTCTTTGATCTAAGCTGTGTTCACTTCATGTAACGGCACTCCGGATCATCGTGCCGCTCGTGTCGGACGAGGTTCACCCTCAAGGTGCAGGTACCGGTCGCGCAGGAGTGGCTCGCGGGCCAAGTCCCATCGACGGTGGTGACGGGTGGCAGCATGGCGCGGATCACAATTCCGATCGGCGGCGGCACGAACGGGAGCACCGGTACCGTGGCCAAGACGGGCACCAAATGAGCCGGACCGGCCGGCGGGCGGGCAGCACCTAGGGAGCGGCAATGACGATGGTGCCTGAACCGTGTCACGTCGGCCCGGTTACGCGCGACCCTGGTTGAACAGTCTTGCCCGGCTTCGCAGCCCGCATGGGACACGGGACGGTGGCCGGTCAGGCGGGGGGCGGTCGGCAACGCGGGTAGGCGAACGGCCACAGCTCTGACGCTGGTCGGTGCGTCCTCAGATGGGCGGCAAGTACGTCGGCCTCGGAACGCGCCACGACATACAATCCACGGAGGAGCGGGGCGCTGCGCCCATCGCGGAGGAACGTCGCCGTCATGCCTTGGAAGACCATTCTCTTCGGCCGACCCCTGAGAAGCGACGAATGGCAGCACGAACAGGTCAACGAGTGGGCCGGGCTGGCGCTGCTGGCGCCGAACGCCATCTCATCTGTCGCCTACGGCACCGAGGAGATTCTGCTGGTCCTAGCTCCGCTGGGACTCGCCGCCCTGTGGTATTCCCTTCCGATTTCCGCAATCATCGTCGTGCTCCTCGTCTTCCTGGTCATCAGCTACCGGCAAGTCGTGCGCGACTACCCGAACGGCGGCGGCGCCTACGTCGTAGGTAAGGAGAACCTCGGCACCATCCCGAGTCTCCTGGCTGGAGCCGCCCTGCTCGTCGACTACACGGTGACGGTGTCCGTCAGCGTCACCGCCGGCGTGGCGGCGCTTGTCTCGGCGTTCCCGTCGCTTGCGGGCGAGCGCGTCGAAGTGTCGATCGCGGCAATTCTCGTCATGACCTTCGTCAACCTGCGCGGCGTGCATGAGGCGGCCCGCGTCTTCGCCTTGCCGTTCTATCTCTTCATCGCTCTTGTGCTGCTGGTGGTGGCGGCCGGGTTGATCCATCCCGGACCCATCGTCACGCCCCTGCATGCCTACGTCGTGCCGCCTTACGTCAAGGGTCTCGGCTTGCTTATCCTGCTGCGGGCGTTCAGCTCCGGGTCGGCCGCGCTCACGGGCATCGAGGCGATTTCGAATGGAGTACCGCTCTTCAGACCGCCGTCGCCGTGGCGGGCGCGTATCACCCTGGCGCTGCTCGGCCTGTTCCTGGCCGTGATGTTCTTCGGTGTGTCGCTTGACGCCTTTCGGCTCGGCATCGTGCCGACGGCGAGCAGCACCGTCCTGCAGGCCCTTGCGCAGCAGACGATGGGGCGGGGCATCGTTTTCTACGCCCTGTCCTTCGCCACGATGACCATCCTCGCCATCGCCGCCAACTCCAGCTTCGCCGGCTTTCCACAGCTGGCCTACATCATGGCCAAGGACAAGTGGATGCCGCACATGTTCCTGTCGCGCGGGGACCGCCTCGTCTACCAGAACGGAATCCTCTTCCTGAGCCTGTGCGCCATTCTCCTGGTCATCATCTTCAACGGCAGCACCGACAAGTTGATCCCCATCTACGCCATCGGCGTCTACCTTGGCTTCACCATCGCCCAGGTCGGGCTGGTGCGAAAGCACCTGCGCGAGAAGACATGCGACCTCGGCGCCATGGCGATCGCGGGCTTCGGTGCCATCCTGACCGCCATCGTGGTCCTGGTCGCAGCCATTTCCAAGTTCACCGAAGGCGCCTGGGTCGTGGTGCTGTTGATCCCGCTGCTCGTCCTGGGCTTTCTGAGGATCCACAAGCATTACGAGGCGATCGCGGGCGAACTGCACCTGGATGTGAGCCAGCAGCCGACCCGCAAGCGGATCACCGTCGTGGTGCCAATCGCGAGCGTGAACCGCATGACGACCGACGCCCTCTCCTACGCCATGTCGATGTCCCAGCGCGTCGTCGCGGTGAACGTGGCGCACGACGAAGGGGAGCGCCAGCTTATCCAGGACAAGTGGGCCGCGGTTGCGCAAAGCCCCCAGATGGAACTCGTCGTCCTGGACTCCCCCTACCGGTCGATCGTCCAGCCTTTTTTGCGCTATGTCGACGACCTGCGGCGCGACATGGCCGACAACTCCCTGCTCGTCGTGCTAATCCCCGAGTTTGTGGTGGGCAAGCGCTGGCAGTACTTCCTGCACAACCAGATGGCGCTCGTGCTCCGCGCAGCCCTCACGGCGCGCAAGGACACGGTGGTCGCGATGCTACCGTACCATCTTTCCGGACAGTAGCCGTCCGCGGGGACCATGGCTACCGTGCCTTCATGGGGACTGGAATGCACCCCCAAGCTTGACCGGACCGCCATATCCGGCTAGGCGCTTGCGCATGGCTAAGGAGAGGGCAGGGAAGTATGCCGGCCGCTTTGGCCCTTCCCGGACCGGCCAGGCCCGCCCGCACCCTTGAACCTCGCACCGCGGATTCCTGGCCATGGGAGCGTGGTGAAACTGGCGACCCAGGCGCGAACGACAAAAGACATTCGCGGATCTGCGCGCGTCCTATCCCCGGACCTGCGTGAACATTTCGCGCTGCGGCGGGGTCTATGAAGGTGCGGAGGTGGCGACAACGACGCTCGAGACCCTGATGGAGTCCCACGCGCGGAGCGTCTACCAGCAGGCCTACCTCTACACCGGCAGTGCGGTGATGGCAGAGGATGTCCTGCAGAACGTATTCATCGCCGCCTACAGGCATCTGGGCGGGATACGAAACCCAGGCGCCTGGCTGGCGCGCGCCACCCTCAACGCCTCGCGCAACATGCTGCGGGAGCGGACGCGCCATCCGGTGGCGGAACTGCCGGATGGCCTGGCCGACCCGGCCGGCGATCCGTCCCGGCTGTACGAGGAGAGGGACGTGGTCCGGGCCATTCTGGAACTGCCAGCCGACCTCCGCGAGGTGATCGTGCTCGTCTATTACGAGGACAGGCCCACGCTCGAGGCGGCGCGGATGTTGGGCGTGCCGGACGGCACGGTGCGTAGCCGCCTGACGCGGGCGCGCCGAGTGCTGAGACGCCTGCTCGAGGAGGAGCGAGAACGATGAGCAGAAGCATCGAAGAGATCCTGCGGGACCTGCCGCAGGTGCTGGATCGTGCCGGCGTCGTTCCCGACCTCGACGCTCTTGCACGCCGGCTGCCGCGCGCCGCGCGTCGACCGGCCGGGGGACGCAGGTGGCTCTTGGGTGGCGTCGCGACGCTTGTCGCGCTCCTGGTGGTCGCAGCGCTGGGGCGATCGCAGGTGGGGCAGCAGCCGTTTTCGGCAAGGCACCTAGGGCACGCGACCACCTCGGTGCGCACCTACGCAATGGCGCGAAGGGAGCTCGCGCGCCGCCTCTCAGGTGCGCCGATCCCGGTCTATCTGCCGCGCTCGGTGGGGAAGGGCGCTGCGCGGACATCGATCGACGCCAGCTATCACGTGACGAAGTCCGGCTATTCCGTCACCTTCGGTTATGGTCCGACGGCTCCGCTGCCGTTGAATTCGCCGAATGCGCAGTTCGGCAACGCGAACCTGCTGATGACGATTCTCGGCACCGGGCCGAATGGCCAGCTCGATCTCTCGCAATGGATCCCGCTGCCGAGCCGGGCGCCGATCCCGGGCGCCGCGCAGGGCGAGGTCCAGCTCGGATATGGCATCCTCGGCACGACGTTCGTCGGTGGCGCCGGGCAGAGCACCATGGAGGCTGTGACCTGGCACGAGGGTGGCTGGACGTTCTGGGTGGGTCCGTGGCGGACCGCCGAGTGGGGTAGCCCTGTCAAGGTGGCCGCCCAGCAGGCGGCGGCCTACTTGCACGCCAGGTTACCTGGCCGGGACGGAATCGCTGTGTTTGCCGGGGGGCAGGACGTACCGTCGGAGGCGGTATTCTCGGTTGGAGGGGACCGCTACGCCGTGTTGGCTCTCGGCTACCGCGCCGTCCGCTACGCCCTAACCATGGCGCCCGCGCGCTGACTCCCGACGGGCGGACCGCGAGGCGGGCCGCCCCGGCGGCACGGTGGCTGGCCCGTGGTCCGGTGATCCGTCCGGCCTCGGGTGGCCGCCCCGATCGCCTGCTGGTTCTTATGACGACGTTCTTGGCCGTGGCGCACCCGGCGTGACATCGATCACGCCCAGGGGCAGTTGGCGGGGACATTCCTCAAAGCTCTTTGCACCGCAATTGATCGAAGCCTGGAACCGGTCCCCAGAGCGGAGTGAGGTGCTCTGGAGGCGTCTTTGGCGTGCACTGTCTGCGAACATTGCACCGAAACCGTGACAAACGGCCCACGTGAAACCTTGTACCGCTCTCCGAGTGGGTACTGTTGGCTTTATGGCGATTTGCGGCGCCGTAATTGATCCGTCGCGTCCCTCCCTGTGGCTGGCCCCGGTGCGTGGACGCATGCGGAGAAACGACACGTGGCTGGCGCTGTGGTTTGCGAGCGCCCTCCGCGGTGGGTGCTTCGCGCAGCGCTCGCGCAGCCGCGCCGCGCGACGGGTCAGGGGTCTGCCGCCGGCCGAGGCGAGCACGCTGTGCTTGGGTCCAGGCGAGCCCGGTGGGGGCACGAGACTCCCCTCTTGTGGCTCTTTTGCGCCTATTCCGTTCACATAGGCCGACGCAAGTCAACGGTGATTTACCGGAACGCCTGGAGCCGCAAGCGGCACCGTACGGTCTCTAGGCCCTAACAGTCGCCGGACGTAGAGTGACTTGCGGAACGGCAACGCGTAGGCGCGCAGGGAGGAGCGGTAGCGATGCCGACGACTCAATTCTGGATGCTGCAATCCCACAAGACCATCGATACGCGCGGCTGCTGCAGCGGATCGATGCTGCTGGCCAAGCAGGGCATCGTCGGCGCCAAGGTCGGGGAGATCGTGGCGGTCCTGACGGCCGACAGCCGCACCGAGAGAGATCTTCCTCTTTGGACCGAGAAGATGGGTCACGAATTCCTGGGCATTGTCGAAGGGCGCGGCTACGTCAAGCTCTTCGTCAGGAGGCTTCACTAAGACCATGGCAGTGCAACAGCAGGCGGCGGTCAGGGAAGACGCGCGCGCTTTCAGTCCGAGGATTCTCGTCCTGTCCACCAACAACATCTCCGACCCCGGCATCGACCTGGCGGGCTCGGCGCACATGCATTACCCGCCGACCGTCACGACGATCGCGCTGCCGTGCACCAGCGCCATCATGCCGGAATGGATCGTGCACGCGCTCGAGCAGGGATTCGACGGCGTGTTCATCGCCTCCGACGGCGAGGAGTGCGCGTATCTGCGCGACTGCGCGGAACGCTCGGCGCAGATGTTCGAGACGGCGCAGAAGGAACTGAAGGAACGCGGCATCTCGCCCGCTCGCCTGCAGATGGCCGCGATCTGCTCCGTCTGCGCGGAGCCGTTCACCAGGTATATGCATGAGTTCAGCCAGACGTTGACCGAACTTGGCCCAGTCAGGAAGGAATAGCCATGGACTACGACGCACTCGTGGTCGGCAGCGGCATCGGCGGCATGGAGTCGGCCCTCAAGCTGGGGGACATGGGGTACAAGGTGCTGGTGGTGGAGAAGGAGGCCTCGATCGGCGGGAAGATGATCCTGCTGAGCAAGGTGTTCCCCACCCTGGACTGCGCCAGTTGCATCTCGACGCCGAAGATGGCCGCGACGATCCATCACCCGAACATCAAGGTCCTGACCTATGCCGAGGTCGAGCGGATCGAGCGGGAACCGAGCGGGCGCTTCCACGCCACCATCCGCAAGAATCCGCGGTTCGTGGACGAGGACGCGTGCACCGGTTGCCAGCAGTGCGAAATGGCCTGCACGGTCGCGGTGCCGGACCAGTTCAACTCCGACCTTGTGGCGCGGCGGGCCGCGTACATCGCGTTCCCGCAGGCCGTGCCGAAGAAGGCGGTCGTAGACCGGCCCGGGACCTCGCCCTGCACCTTCACGTGCCCGGCCGGGATCAAGGCGCACGGCTATGTTTCGCTTACGCGCAGCGGCGAGTACGAGAAGGCCTTCAACCTGATCCTCGAGACGACGCCGCTCGTGGGCAGCCTCGGCCGCGCCTGCTTCGCGCCTTGCGAGGAGGAGTGCTCCCGCGGCAGCCTTGAGGGACCGCTGCCGATTCGGCGCATCAAGCGATTCGTCGCAGACACCCACTACGCTTCCGGCCGGCCGGTAGGCGTGCAACCCCAGGCCGACCAGGGCAAGCGGATCGCCATCGTAGGATCCGGGCCCGCAGGGCTCACGGCGGCCTGGCAGCTCCGTCTCATGGGCTACGGTGTCAAGGTGTTCGAGGCCGCACCCGTTCCGGGCGGCGCGCTGGCGCTCACCATCCCGGCCTACCGGCTGCCGGGCGACGTCGTGGCGCAGGACGTCCAGAACCTGCGGGATATTGGCGTCGAGATCGAAGTCGGGCACCGCGTCGACGACCTGGAGGCTCTGCACGCGTCAGGCTTCGACGCTGTGCTGGTGGCGACGGGGACACCGCGCAGCGGCCGCCTCGGCGTCGCCGGCGAGGAGTTGCACGGGGTCCTGCCTTCGCTCAGGTTCCTCGAGGATACGAAGCTGGGTCGTGCCGGTAGCCTCAGCGGCAGGCACGTGGTCGTGGTCGGAGGCGGCAATGTCGCGATCGACGCCGCCCGCTCGGCGCGCCGGCTGGGCGCCACGGTGGAGCAGGTCTGCCTGGAGCAGCGACGGGAGATGCCGGCATTCGACTGGGAGATCGACGAGGCCATCGCTGAGGGTGTCGTTCTGCACGATGGCTGGGGCGTCGCTTCGGTGCTGGGCGAAGGCGGAGTGTCGGGGATCGCGCTGAAGCGCTGCACCCAGGTCTTCGATGAGTCGGGCCGCTTCAGCCCGGCGTATGACGAGACGGTGCGCAGGGAACTCGCCTGCGACGCCCTCATCGTCGCGATCGGCATGGGCCCGGACACGGAGGCATTCGGGCGCACCCTGCAATTGCAGCGCAACCGGACGGTCGCGGTCGACATGCAGACCCTGCAAAGCTCCGTTCCCTACATCTTCGCCTGCGGCGACGTGGTCACGGGCGCAACGATGATCACCCAGGCGGTCGGATCGGGTCGGCGCGCCGCGTACATGATCGACCGCTTCCTGCGCGGCGAAGACTTCGAGGCCGACACGTTCGATGCCCGCCTGCCAAAGGTCGAACCGGCGGACGTGCTGCGCCGGCAGAAGAGCCACAGCCGCAAGGACCCGCTGCTCTCCGGCAAGGAGTCCCTGGCAGAGCCCACGGACTTCCACGAGCTCGAGGCCCCCCTCACGGAGGAGGAGGCGCACTACAGCGCAGGTCGCTGCCTCGATTGCGGCGTCTGCTCCGAATGCCACGAATGCGTGAACACCTGCCCCGCGGATGCCATCCACCTCGACATGCGGCCCGAGACGATCGAGGCGGAGGTGGGGACGGTGATCGTCTCCACAGGCTTCAAGCTCTTCCCCGCGGATCTCAAGCCCCAGTACGGCTACGGACGCTTCAAGAACGTGATCACTGGCATGCAGATGGACCGCCTGCTCGCGCCGACAAGGCCCTACAACAAGGTGCTGCGCCCGGGCGACGGCAGGATTCCGGACCGCATCGCCTATGTGATGTGCACGGGATCCCGGGATGAGACCGTGGGCAACCCGCTCTGCTCCAAGATCTGCTGCATGTACTCGATCAAGCAGAACCAGCTGATCATGGGCAACCTGCCGACCGCCGACGTCACCGTCTTCACGATCGACGTGCGCACCGCCGGCAAGGGCTACGACGAGTTCTACGTGCAGTCGAAGGCGATGGGCGTCAACTTCATCAAGGGCCGCATCTCCGAGATCCGGGAGCTCCAGAACGGCAACCTGATCGTGCGCTACGAGAGCATCGAGGACGGAGGGGGCGCGCGCGAGGAGGAATTCGACCTCGTCGTGCTGGCCGTGGGCGTACAGCCGAACCTCGACACTCGTCGGCTCTTCGCCGGCGATGAGCTCAGCCACGACGCCTACTACTACGTCGAGGAGACCGACGAGGACCTGAGCCCCGGCGAGACGTCGATCAAGGGCGTCTTCGTGGCGGGCGCGGCCTCCGGTGCGAAGGACATCCCGGAGTCGATCCTGCACGCCGGCGCGGCCGTGGCGCAGGCTGCGGCCTACATCGAGGAGACGAGGGTCAGCGTATGAACAGGCGCAAGATCGGCGTCTACGTCTGCCACTGCGGCGGCAACATCTCGGACTACGTCGACGTGGAGAAGGTGGTCGACGCCGTCAAAGGCGAGGAGGATGTGGTCGTCGCCCGTACGGCCATGTTCACCTGCTCCGACGCGACGCAGCAGGAGATCTACGACGACATCCGGGAACTCGGCCTCGACGGGCTCGTCGTGGCCTCGTGCTCCCCCAAGCTGCACACCTTCACCTTCCGCGGCGTCGCGAAGCGCGCGGGCCTCAACCCGTTCCAGTACACGCAGGTCAATGTGCGCGAACAGTGCTCCTGGGCGCACACCGACGACCGCCAGGGGGCCACCGAGAAGGCGGTTCGCCTGGTGCGGGCCGGTATAGCGCGCACAAGGCTCCTACGGCCCCTCGAGCCGACCGTCGTCGAGACGGTGCCGAAGACGCTCGTGATCGGCGCCGGCATTGCGGGGCTGCGGGCCGCGATCGGGCTTGCGGACATCGGACTCTCCGTCGTCGTGGTCGAGCGCGAGGCGGAGGTGGGAGGCTGGGTCAAGGACTTCGGCCCGATGTACCCGAGGGACAAGGAGGGCCATGAACTGGTCCGCCAGCTCGAGGCCAAGGTCAGGCAGCGCGAGAACATCGCCCTCTTCACGTCCGCCGAGGTCGTCCGAAAGGCCGGCTCGTTCGGCGACTACGTGGTCGACATCAAGACGCACGGCAAGTCCGCGATGACTATGCAGATCCACGTGGGATCCATCATCGTCGCCACCGGCTTCGACACCTACCGGCCCGAGGAGGGCGAGTACGGCTACGGCATCGACGGCGTCGTGACCTTGCCGGAGTACAAGAAGATGCTGGACGCCGCGGAGGGCCCCCTCGCATACCACGGTCGCCCGGTCAAGGATGTCGCCTACATCTATTGCGTAGGCAGCCGGCAGGGGGACGCCGGCCCGCACCAGTACTGCTCGCGCTTCTGCTGCTCGGCCGCCGTCCACTCTGCGCTCGAGCTCTACAGCCGCGACCCCTCCGCTCGCCAGTTCCACCTCTACCGCGACATGCGCACCTACGGCCGCTATGAGCTCATGTATCGGGAATCGCGCGAGAAGGGCTCGACGTATCTGAAGTTTGCCGAAGACGAGCCGCCGGCGGTGCAGAAGGGCGCCGACGGCCGCCTCGTCGTGACGATCCGCGACCAGCTGACCGGCCAGAAGGAGGTGCGGATCCCGGCGGACCTGGTCGTTCTCGTCACCGGCATGGTGCCGCGCGAGAACGACGGCCTCGTCGGGGCCCTGAAACTGCCGGTGGGCCGTGACGGCTTCTTCAACGAGATCCACCCCAAGCTCCGCCCGGTCGAGACGGTGGTGGACGGCGTCACGATCTGCGGCGCCTGCCAGTTCCCCAAGAACGCGTCCGAGAGCGTCGCGTCGGGTCTTGCCGCCGTGACGCAGAGCGCGGCGATGCTCAAGCAGGGTAGGGCCGAGCTCGACCCGCAGGTGGCAAGCGTCGACCCAGGGCTCTGTACCGACTGCGGCGTCTGCTACGAGACCTGTCCCTACGACGCCATCAGACCCAAAGAGGAACCCGAAGGGCGGCGCGTCGCCGTCATCGACCCCGCGACGTGCAAGGGCTGTGGCGGCTGCGCGCCCGTGTGCCCAGAGCGCGCGATCAACCTGGAGGGCTACACGCAGGCCGAGATCAAGGCCATGATCGAGGGCCTGGCGAGGGAGGTCGTCTGAGATGGCGGCGGCAAACCGGGACGTGCGCGAGATCATCCGCGAAGGTCCCCTGAGGCGCCGGGAGATCCTGAAGGTTCTCGAGGATGGACCCCGCACGGTGCCGGAGATCGCGCAGGCGATCGGCGCCCCGACGCACGAGGCGATGTACTGGGTCATGGACATGCGCAAGTACGGCTGGGTCGCCGAGCTGCCGGATCCGGACGACGACGGGTTGTTCGCCTACCGGGCGGTTGAAAGGAAGGGAGCCTGATGGCCGTCGCGAGGCCGGCCTTCATCGACGAGGTGCGGCAGAGCGAGCAGTTCAACGCCTCGGCGTGCATGAACTGCGGGGTCTGCACCGCGATCTGCCCGATGGGGCTCGAGCACCTGCCGCGGGAGATATTCCGCTACGTGGTCCTCGGTATGGAGGACGAAGTTCTGAAGGAGCAGGAAACGGTGTTTTCCTGCCTGCTCTGCAAGCTCTGCGAGGAGAACTGCCCCGCGGGGGTCCACATCGCCGAGAATGTCCGCTCCCTGCGGCATTACTTCGACCGCAAGGCGTTCAGGATCTGAGGAGGCGGTTGCTGTGCCCCTGCCCACCGGTGACACCATCGGCATCCTGGCGGACAATCTCCGCCTGCGCCGATCGGTGCTGCCCATCCCCACCGAGAGCGCCATCCGCTGGACCCGTGGACTCGATCTGCCGCGCGGTGGCGAGCGGGTGCTCTACACCGGCCTGATGTATCAGCTGATCCCCTACATCGAGGAACTCGTCAAGGCCGAGTCGAGGCTTGCCGAGTCCTGGCTCTCGGGGTTCACCGGCATCGGCCGGCAGGTCAACAAGCTCGTCAACGTGTCGGGGTTCATGGCCCACCCTACGCGCGAGCAGCTCGAGACGTACGATCGCATCCCGCGCAATGTCGCGCTGCTGCTGAAGCGCGCCGGCGTCGCGTTCGGCGCGCTCTACGAGGACGATCTCTACTCCGGTGCGCTCGCCTACGACCTTGGTGCCGACGAGACCCTGAGGGAGCATGCGCAGAAGGTCTACGCCACGCTCAAGAGGCACGGCGTCAAGGAGGCCGTCACGATCGACCCCCACACCACGAACATGCTGAGGTCCGTCTACCCGACCCTGATCGAGGACTACGACCTTGAGGTCCGCAACTACCTCGAGGTGCTGTCAGGGCTCGACCTGGCGCCTTCCCGCCAGCTCGAGGGCGATGTGGCGATCCACGACTCATGCGTCTTCGCCCGCTACGAAGGCGTGCTCCATGAGCCGCGGCAACTGCTCGAGGGTCTGGGCTTGACGTTGCGGGAACCCCTGCACGCCGGTACCATGACGTGGTGCTGCGGCGGGCCTGTGGAGTCTCTGTTCCCGGAGAAGGCCGCGGAGCAGGCCGGGCGGCGCGTGACGGAACTGAACGCCGTGGCGGAGCGTGGCGTCACGATGTGTCCGCTCTGCTACGTCAACCTGCAGAAGGCCGCGAACGGTCGGATGCGCTTCGACGATATCTCCGACTACCTGATCCGGGGCTACGAGCCCTAAGACCAGTGCGGGTCGCGGACGCCCGCACGCCGGCGGCACGCAGGACGGTGCGGATCCGCCTCGGCCAGAAGCCGAGGATCCAGAAAGGGGAGGTACCGAAATGTCGAACATGGTCATCGGCCTCGCGAGCGGCAGCATGGAGAAGCTCATCGTCGCATCCACGGTGATCGGCGGTGCGGTCGCCCTTGACATGGAGGTGGACGTCTATCTACTGCTGGGTGGCGCCAGGGCGTTCCGCAAGGACGTTGCCGGCAGCGATCAGGCCGTCTACGACTATCCGCAACTGCGTTCCGCGATGGAGGACGGCCTGCGGCGCAACTCGATTCCGGACCCCTTCGACATGCTCCGGAACCTGCGCAAGGATGGCCAGGTGCGCATCCACGTCTGCGCTACGGCGGGCAAGATCTGGGCTGCCCGAGAGACATCGGATTTCGTGGACCTCGTGGACGATATCGTCGGTATCGGTGAGTACGTGATCAAGTCGGCTGAGGCCGACGTCGCGCAGGTACTCTGACGCGCTAAGCGGGCGGGCCGGTGTCCCACGGTGCCGATGCCGGGACGCTGGCCCGCTTGACGCGAATGGGAGCTGAAATGCCACATCGCGCGTGGCTTACAGGGCCCGCATGAGAGAGGTGGCTATCCGTGACCAGGGAAGACGCGAAAGTGTTGAAGGTCCTCTGCCTGGTGCGCTGTCCCGTCGATGTGAAGAGTCTGAGCGACGTGTTGGGCGGGGACATGTCGGCCAGGCCGGCGCGCGTCGCGCTGGCCCTGGGTCGGCTCGAGGGCGAGGGAATGGTCCGATCGAGTCCGCCCGACCAGTGCCCGGTTGGCTTCTCCGCTAGCCCAAAAGGGTACGCGGCATGGATCGCCATGGCCCAGGCAGCCTTGCCGCGGTAGGTCTATCATCGGCTGGGCAGTGCGCATCGCTTTGTCGCTATGCAAGGACATACCCATGAGGTGGTCATATGCCGCGCGCGGGGTGGCGCAAGCCGGAGAGCGGGGAGCGTCTTTCCGATCACATCTCCATCAGTGTGCTGACCCGGGTGTACGCGCCCGCGGTCGTTGACGCCGCCATAGCCGCGACCGGACGGAACGAGCAGCGGCGCAGACTGCTGCCGGCACGCGTCGTGATGTATGGCGTCATGGCCATGGCTCTCTTCAGCGAGGATTCCTACGAAGACGTGATGCGCCGCGTAGTGGACGGCCTGTCGTGGCTCACCGACTGGCAGAGTCCCTGTACGGTCCCGACCAAGGCGGCGATCAGCCGGGCCCGTGAACGGCTGGGCGTGGAGCCGCTCATCCATCTCTTCAGGTCCGTGGTGCGGCCGCTCGGCGGCAAGGGCCTGCGCGGGACGTGGTACCGCGGCTGGCGCCTGATGAGCATCGACTGCAACACCATCGAGGTCGCCGACACGCCCGAGAACCAGGTCCGCTTCGGCAAGGCGCACCTTCGGCAGGCGGACGTGACGAGCTCCCTGCCGCAGATCCGGCTCGCCACACTCGCCGAGCACGGCACCCATGCGATTGTCGACGTTGCCATGGGGCCCTGCGACACGGTCGAACCCGAGCTCCTGCGTCAGCTCCTGCGCTCGCTGCGTGGCGACATGCTCTGCCTGGCGCAGTGCAACGCGTTCAGCCAGGGACTCTGGCAGGAGGCCGCCAAGAGCGACGCCGAGTTGCTTTGGCAGGTGCCGGTAGACCTGGAGTTGCCGGTCGTGCGAGAGCTGCCGGATGGCAGCTATCTGAGCCGCCTCTACCATTCCGAGTACGAGCGGGGTTCCGGACACGCCGCCAGCATGGTGCGCGTGATCGACTGCCGCTGCCCGCACGGCGACGTGGCTTGCCGCCTCTTCTCTACCATCCTGGACCACGACGTGGCGCCGGCCACCGACCTGGCGCGCCTCTACTGCGGCCGCTGGAAGTTCGACACCACCCTCGGCGAGCTCAAGTCCGTCCAGGGAGCGCCGCGTCTCGTGCTGCGCAGCAAGACGCCGGAGGGCGTGATCCAGGAGATGTACGGCTACCTGCTTACGCACTACGCCATCCGTGCCCTTGTGCACGATTCCGAGGTGCCCGAGGCGCCCGCGGACATCCCCTCCATCTCCCTCCTCTCTTCGCTCGGCGCGGGCGCGGAGCCCAGCTGCGGCGGTCCTCAGCGCTTCGGCTGCCAAGGATGCCCCTATGGGCCACAGGCGAACGTGGTGATCCGGCAACCGGGGAGCCCCCTGCCGGGCGGCGCCCAGGCCGAGCAGCCCAGGGGCGGTCGGGGAGTGCTTCTCCCGACCGAATAGCGGTGTCCGCCACGCCCGTGGCGCGGAGTGTTCCCCATGTCCTCCGACCGGCAAGGTGAGAGAGGACCGTCCATGAAGCTCGTTGTGCGGGCCAGAACCTCGGAAAGGAACTGAGCCGGCACTTCGCACACTGCGAGTCGTTTACGCTGTACGAGGACGCCGGATCCGGCCCCGTGCGGATCGAGGTTGTGCCCGGCAGCGAGCGGGGCGGATCGGCCGCCGCCTACGCCATCGAGCGAGCGCTCGCGACACCTGGACCCGGGGCAGGCCCAATCGTCCGGTGATGCGCTCGTCCGGTTCGCTTCGCCTATACCGTTTGCTTAGCGAGAGATTTCGGGTGGGACGTAGTGGAGTCCGGGCCGGTTGCCCGGTGTCCGGCAAACGAGATGCAGGACCCGATGCACTGCCCACGGCTGGGAGGTCACGCAGTCGTGAGGCAGATGGATCGCTCACGAGCGCGGTGTGAGATCTCCTAGCCACAAACGGTCGAACTCGGTCCCGAACCGCCCCTTCGACCGGATTGACGGTTCACCGGCTGGCCCTATTCCGTTCACATTGGGCGCTCCAAGTAAACGGTGAATTGACGGAACGACCGGAACGACGAATGGCCCCTAATGGGACTAGGTGGGCGCACGCGGCGGTCGTATGCTGCACGCGAACGCAGGCCGAAGGCGCGCGGTGCCTCCGCGGCGGTCACGGCGACGACATGCCGCAGGGATGCGCCCACTGAGAACGCCGCAGACACCGCGCGGCGGTTGCCAGACTTTCGGCGGCGCTCGAGGGGCGCCGCAGGAGCCCGCGGCAAGGCACTTCCCGCATTGCGCAGTATGGGGGTGGGCCCATGAGAGCTTCCACGCGTTGTTGCCGGGATCGCGACCTCATCGACTTAGATCGGACCCGCGCACTCGAGGAGCGGATGCACGAACTCAAGACACCAGACGAGGTCCTGGCGGACCTGCTTCACGCGGCGGACTCCGTGGTGGTCGACGTCGGCTGCGGCCATGGTTTCTTCGCGCTGCCTGGCGCGCGCATGCTCACGGGGGGAACGCTGATCGGCATCGATGCGCTGCAGGGGAATCTCGACGTGTTGCAGCGTCGCGCCCTCGCCCAGGGTATCGGAAACCTCCAGACGATTCGCGTGCAGGGGATGGGTCTGCCGCTGCCTGACGCGTCGGTCGATGCCGTGCTGGTCGAGAGAGTGTTCCGGGATATCCCCAATTGGTCCTCGCTGCGCCGCGAGGCGCGGCGCATCCTGCGCCCGGGCGGACAGCTCTGCCTGCTGGAGTGGGACGATACGGTGGCCACCCAGGGCCCGAGCCTCGACATTTGGCTCGCGCCGGAGGCATTGGCTCAGTTCGTGGAGAGCGGCGGTTTCCGCACCATCGACATCCGCCGCGATCCGAAGCCCTTTGTGCGCGTCCTGGCTACGCGGGTGGCCTAGTCCGCTCGTTGGGGAGGGCGGTGCGCCAGGACATGGCGGTGCGGCCGCCCGCTTTGTGCGGCGCCGCGCGCCCCTGCGTCTTCGCCGAAACCTGAAGGCGGAGCGCGGTGGTGGCGCCGGACGGACCCCGAAACGTGCCAGCCTGTCAGGCGGTGAGATAGCTGCGCTCGAGGGTCGCCACCGCCGCGAGCGCCGCATTGCCAAACATCGGCGCAGCCCCGGTGGTCTTGGCCGCCTCGCAATAGAGACGCACGAACGCGAAGGGATTGCCGACCGCCGCGACGCACCTTTCGCGTCCGAGCCGGCGCTCGATCAGCCTCGCCATGAAACTGCCCGTCGGGTGACCGGCGAGGGGGAGCATCGTGCGCAACTGTCGGGCGATCCGCTGGCGCTCCGGAGGCGAGTCGTGCCAGGCGGCGAGCAAGGTGTCGAGTTGCCTGATCGTCGCCGTTGCGCTCTCGAAGTGCTGGCGGTACGCACGGGCGTAGTCCGCGATCCGCCCGGCCGCGGCGGGAGTCTCCTCGGGCCAGTCTCGCTTGTCGATCTGGTCCGCGATGCCTTCCGCCTCGAGCTGGTCCAGCATCCAGAGAACATCCTTGTCGCCAGGCAGCGGCTCGGGGCGGGGCGCCATCACCTGCCGTCTGAACACGTGGTGGTATTCGTGGGCAAGCATCGCCTGGGGCGTCGCCAACT
The DNA here is from genome assembly GCA_021799275.1 of Bacillota bacterium. GTDB lineage: Bacteria > Bacillota > Sulfobacillia > JAJZYS01 > JAJYTV01 > JAJZQO01. The sequence continues at coordinate 22,423 of JAJZAT010000025.1, read as the reverse complement.
GGCAGGCGAACGCGGCGTCCACCACCACGATCTCGTAGCCGCGCGCATCGGGAGCGAAGATGACGAAGGCGACGGTGGGGAAGGCGGGTCCAAGTCCCTGTGGCAGCCACGCCAATGCCATCTGCCTGGCCGCGGCGGCGACGGGGGCTGAAGCCAGGACCTCCATGCCCCTTGCGACGTGGTCCCGTGTCTCAGCTGTTTGGAGATAGTGCCGCAAGAGACCCGCATGAGGCCCGCCGCGCAGAACGTGCGCGAGGCTCGCGCCGAGCGAGGGCTTGAACGCCAGCCGAAACTGCTCGGGGAAGAAGTCTTCCGTAAACTCGTGTGCGATGAGTTCCCTGTAGCCGGGGGCCGACAGGAGGTCATGCCACAGCGCCTCGTCCGGCTCGCGGTCCCGCATCAGCAGGTCCGTGACATGCCAGAACCGGGCGTAGCCGTCGTAGACGAAGCCCGGATTGGCTACGGTGGATCCTGCCATCGGCGTTCAACTCCGTGCGCTGGGAATGCTGCCAAGCCTTGAACCCATTATGTGACGTGGACGAGCGGGTGTACATGTCGAGCGGCCTGGCTGCGCTCGGCTTGTGGTACCTCTTTCCCGGCCGGACCCGATACAGGTAACATTTTTGCTTGGCGGGCAACCTCGAATTGTGCTGCCCGCGAAGCGGACGTTGCAACCCGTGGTCGACTAGCTTGCCGTCAGGCTCGTGTCCGTGGGGGCGGGGCTCGCGATCCTGGCCCTACACCCGGACCCGGATCGGCCGTAGCGAGGCACAGGCGAGGACGCAGTGGTTCGCGTCCATCCTGGCCGATGCCGAGGCGGGCTTCGGCCGGCTCTCGACGTCTACGAACTGGTGCGCAGCCTGATCGAGGCGGGTGCCGCCGGCACCCACCTCGAGGACCAGCTCTCGTCCGACAAGAAGTGCGGCCACATGGGGGCAAGGTGCTGACCCGGCCCAAAACGCCGTGTGCAACCTCGTCGTCGCACGGCTGGCGGCCGACGTGATGGGTGTGCCGATTCTGATCGTGGCGCGGACCGATGCCCTCTGGGCAAATCTCGTGACCTCAGACGTCGATCCCGCAGATCAGCCTTCCTCGCCGGCGGACGGATAGGCGAAGGATTCTTCGTGAGCCGTGGTGGACGCGACGCCGCCATCGCGCGCGGCGTCGCGATGGCGTCCTATGCCGACATGGTCCGGTGCGAGACGGCCGAGCCGGACCGCGATGAAGCCAGGGCGTTCGCCGAAGGCATCCAACGCCATCGCCCCGGAAGGCTCCTGGCCTACAAACGCTCACCCTCGTTCAACTGGCGGCGCAAGCTCGGCGCGACGGAACTGGAACGCTTCCAGGTCGTCCTATAGGCTACAAGTTCCAGTTCATCACGCTCGTCGGCTTCCACCCGCTCAGCTACGGCATGTGCGACCTCGCGCACCGCTACCGCACGGACGGCATGCCGGCTTAATGCGACCCTGCAGGAGGCCGAGTTCGAGGCGGGAGGACGGCGGCAATACGGCCGTGCGCCACCAGCGGGAGGGCGGCACAAGCTACTTCGACGAGGTCAATCTCATCGTGAAGGGCTGGCACTCGGTCACGACGGCCCTTGATGGCTCGACCGAGGAGGCGCAGTTCGCCGACTGACCCCGCGACGCTATCGCGATCGACCGAGGTAGTGGTAAGGATGGCACGCCGCCCGAACTGCAGGCACGATACCGGCGAGCTGGCGATCGACGCGTACAAGTGCCCGGTCTACCACCGCGTCTGGTGCGACGCATGCAGCCCCGCATGCCAGCATGTGCGCGAGCACGAGCCACATGCCTTCGTGCCGAGCGACGACGCGTATCTTTGAACCGGCATCAAAAGGGAGCCCGCGCGATGCGGGCTCCCTTGGACGTTCAGGCGATCAGCCGCGGGCGCTGACGGGTACGTAGGTGCGCGGCCAGGACTCGACGTCCCGGGAGGCGTCGTCCATACCGACGTAGATCTGGTTCTCGACGGTGGAGAACCCCGCGTGACGCCCGTCGGGCGTCAGCACGACGCAGTTCATATTACTGAAATAGTTGTCGGGGATCAGGTCGAGGTCCGCCATGGCTCGTCCGCCGGCTTCCTGCGGCGAAAGTCCCTGCGCGAGGCCGAGCACGATGGTGCGGGCGGTGGCACCCCGGATCGCGAGTTCGCCGCGGCCGGTGCAGGCGGCGGCCCCGTAGCGGCCATCGCAGTAGTTGCCGGCGCCGATCACGGCGGAGTCGCCGACGCGGCCCGGATACTTCCAGGCGAAGCCGCTCGTGCTGACGCCGGCGCAGATGTTGCCTTGCTGGTCCAGCGCGAGCACGTTGACGGTGCCCGCGTCCTTGCCCGACGCGCGCTCCGGCTGCATTGCCAGCCTGTGGACCATGGCCTTGGCGGCCGCTCCGACATACGGCGTGTTCTCCTCGTCGCGCAGCCCGCGCAGGTAGATCTCGCGGGCCTCTGGCGTCAGGAGCTCGGCCTTCTCGAAGCCGCATTCCTCGGCGAATCGTTCGGCACCCTCGCCGACTAGCAGCACATGCGGCAGATCCTGCATGACGCGCCTCGCGAGGGAAATCGGATGCTCGATGCCGCGCACGCCCGCGACGGCGCCTGCGGCGCGCGTCGATCCATCCATGATGCTGGCGTCGAGCTCCACGACTCCGAGCACGTTCGGCAGTCCGCCAAGACCCACGGTGTGATCGTCCGGATTGCTCTCGACCGCGCGGATCGCTGCCTCGACGGCGTCTAGGGCACTGCCGCCCCGCCGCAGGATCGCCATGCCGAGCGGGAGGCCGACGCGTGCGTTGGAACTTCCGATGATGAGCAAGCGGGAACATCTCCTTCCTCACGTGAGTTGGCCAGCCGCATGCTTCTTCCCTGCCGCAGGCCACTGTCTCGCCAAACTCCCCTCCGGCATGGCACAATACGAGGCGAACGTGCCTTGGGCCGGCCGGCAGGACTTTGCGGCGGGCGGGCGAAGGCACGCCCTAGCTGTGCAGTCGAAGGGAAGTGGGCTCCTTGCCATCGGACGTGGAGCGCCTGTCCGACTGGATCCGCGCCCATGTGGCGGAGGCAGGCCGCGTTGCGGCGGTGGTGGGCCTCTCCGGAGGAATCGATTCCGCCACGGTGGCGGCGCTCGCGAAGCGCGCGCTCGGCGATGAGGTCTATGGCGTGATCATGCCTTGCGAGAGCGATCCGGCCGACGCTGAGGACGCGAAGATCGCGGCTGAGGCTCTGGGTGTCTCGTACCGCGTCGTCGACCTCGGGCCGGCGTTCCAGGTGCTGCGCGAACAACTGGCCCTGCCGCCGAACATGCCGAGGCTGGCCATCGCCAACCTCAAGCCGCGCCTGCGCATGATCACGCTCTACGCGGAGGCCGCGTGGCGCAACGCCCTGGTGCTGGGCACGGGCAACCGTTCGGAGCTCGAAATCGGCTACTTCACGAAGTATGGCGACGGCGGCGTCGACCTTCTGCCGATCGGCAGTTTCCTCAAGCACGAGGTGCGCGCGTTGGCGCGTGAACTCGGCGTTCACGCCCGCATCATCGACCGCCAGCCCTCGGCCGGCCTCTGGGAGGGGCAGACCGACGAGAGCGAGATGGGCATGACCTATCAGGAACTCGACGCCTACCTCGCGAGCGGCGAAGGCAGCCCCCTGGTGGCGGGCCTCGTGGAGACCATGCGGAGCCAGTCGGCGCACAAGCGCAGCCTGCCGCCGATCTTTCCCCGCTAGCGGCAGATCTCTGGCCGCAGGAGTTCTCACACTTAAGGAGGGAGGCCCTCAGGGCCGCAGCGTTTGTCAGGACACTCGAAATGGGCCAACATCAAGCGTCGCAAGGCCGTCGTGGACGCGCAGAAAGGCAGGATCTTCTCGCGCCTCGCGCGGGAGATCACCGTCGCGGCACGCCAGGGCGGTGCGAACCCGGACGCGAACTTCCGCCTCGCGACCGCGATCGAGCGGGCGCGCGCCGAGAACCTGCCGTCCGGCAACATCGAGCGCGCGATCGCTCGAGGCGCGGGCGGCGGCGACGAGGCAGAGTTCGAGGAACTGCAGTACGAGGGATACGGGCCGGGCGGCGTGGCGGTCATGGCGCTCGTGATGACCAACAACCGCAATCGTACGGCAGCGGAGCTGCGTCACCTGTTCTCGAAGCACGGCGGTGCTCTCGGCGAGGCGGGCTGCGTCGCCTGGATGTTCAAGCGCCGCGCGCGCGTCACGGTGCGGGCCGCGGATGAGGAGGAACTGCTGCTCACGGCCGCGGACGTCGGCGCCGACGACGTGGAAAGCGACGACGACGGCGTCTTCGCGGTCTACGGCAAGCCCGAGGATCTCCAAAGCCTGCGCCAGGGACTGATCGAACGCGGCGTCGACGTAGTCTCGGCCGAGTTCACCTATGACCCCTCGATGAAGACCGAGGTGGGGGAGGCCGAGCAGGAGAAGGTCCTCGGCCTGCTCGACGCCCTGGACGACCACGACGACATCCAGGATGTCTTTACGAACGCCGAATTCTCCGAATAGCGGTTGAATTTTCCTCCCGTGGCGCAGACTGTGCCACGGGAGGTCGATTGTTTTGCAGGAAAGTCAACGGCGGCTCCTCACGGGGCTTCTCGTGGCGGTCGTGGTGCTGGGCGGCGCTGCCGCCGCGTCGCGGCTCATGAGCCAGAGCGGGGCGCGCCCGACCCTCGGTCGGACGGGACAGGTCTTCGGCGCCAAGGCGCGCATCGTGTTTCGCATCCCGGAGGTCGGGGGGCGGGTCGACAGCTCGTCCTTCACCGCGCAGGAGCTTGGCGTGCAGCGTCTGACGCCGCAGCAACTCCAGTCCCAGCTGCCCGGCTGGACGCTCAAGGCCGCCGGAACACCGACGACGTTTGTGCCGGCGAAGAACGGCAACCCGCTCTATGTCGGGCTCTTGCAGGGCCAGGTGGCGATCTTCTTCGGACCGCCGCGCTATGGCTGGGTTGACCAGCTGACAGGCATCAAGTCGTCGGCGCTCGGCACGAGCGACCAGCAGCGCCTGTCGCGCGGGGTTCCCGTCCAGAGCGTCGGTGCCGCCTGGCAGATGCTCGAGGGACTCGGCAGCTAGAAGGAGCCGCCGCCGCCCCAGGCGAAGACAACCTGGGGAGGTCGGGCATTGGTAGTGCTGGGCATCGACCCCGGGATCGAAACCTGCGGCTACGGCGTGATCCGTGGCCTTGGCCAGCGCGCGCAGGCGCTTGCCTTCGGCGTTGTCGTCACCAAGCGCGATACGCCGACGGCCGGCCGGCTCCTGAAGATCCACGAGGCGCTCACCGACATCATGCGGCAGTACTCGCCTGACCGCGTGGCGGTGGAGCGCCTCTATTTCAATCGCAATGTCGGCTCGGCGATCGCGGTCGGGCAGGCGCGTGGCGTCGCGCTCCTCGTCGCCGCGCAGCACGGCCTCGAGGTGCGCGAGTATACGCCGCCAGAGGTGAAGCAGGCGGTGTCCGGCTTCGGCGGGGCGGAGAAGCAGCAGGTGATGCGCATGGTGCGTACCATCCTGGGGCTCGGGGAGGAGCGGATGCGCGACGACGCCGCGGACGCCCTGGCCATCGCGCTCACCGGCTTCTTTCGTGCCGGCTGGGAGGCGAAAGCCCAGTGATCGCCGGACTGCGCGGCGAGGTCGTGCGCAGCGACGAGGAGTCGCTGACGCTGGACGTCCATGGCGTGCTCTACCAGGTGCGCTGCACGCCGCAGACGCAGCACCGGCTGCAGGCGCAGGGCGGCCAGGTGGAGATGGTGACGCGCATGATCGTGCGCGAGGACGAGGTTTCCCTGTACGGCTTCGCCTCGAGCGAGGAGGAGCGGCTGTTCGGCTGGCTCTTGTCGGTCAGTGGCGTCGGCCCCAAGGTGGCCCTCGCCCTGCTCGGCCGGTTTGCGGCACAGGAACTCGCGCTCGCGATCGCCAGCGGCGATACGGCACGGCTCAGTCAGGCCGCGGGTGTCGGCAAGAAACTTGCGGGACGCATCGCGCTCGAGCTGCGTGACCGGCTGCAGCCGCAGGCGGCGGCAGGGCAAGACGGGTCAGGCACCCAGGGGGACGAGGCGATGCTGGCACTTCTGGCGCTCGGACTTCCCGAACGCACCGCCCAGGCGATGCTCGAGGGCCTGCAGGGAACGGTCGAGGAAAGGGTGCGGCTCGCGCTGCAGAAGATCGGCGGCCGCCAGAGATAAGGGGGCGTGGCAGTGGAGGACCGCATCACCACGGGTCTCAGCCGTGACGACGATGAAGTGCGCGCCGACGCCGGCCTGCGTCCCCAGACCCTCGCCGAATGCATCGGCCAGGACCGGGTGCGCGAACAGCTGCGTATCTTCATCGAGGCCGCGCGCGGCCGCGGCGAGAGCCTGGATCACGTGTTGCTCTCGGGACCGCCGGGACTCGGCAAGACCACCTTGGCCCACGTCATCGCGCGCGAAATGGGGAGCCAGATCCGGGTGACGAGCGGGCCGGCCATCGAGCGTCCCGGCGATCTCGCCGCCATCCTGACATCGCTCGACCAGGGGGACGTCCTGTTCATCGACGAGGTGCACCGGCTCTCGCGCCAGGTGGAGGAGATCCTCTATCCTGCGATGGAGGACGGGGCGCTCGACATCATCATCGGCAAGGGCCCAGGCGCCAGGAGCCTGCGGATTGACCTGCCGCGCTTCACGCTGATCGGGGCCACGACCCGCAGCGGCCTCGTGTCGACGCCGCTGCGCGACCGGTTCGGGGTGCAGTGCCACCTCGAGTTCTACTCCGTCGACGAGCTCTCGGACGTGGTGCGCCGCGCGGGCCGCATCCTCGGCGTCACCGTGGAGCCGGGAGGGGTGCGGGAGATCGCCCTGCGCGCGCGCGGTACGCCGCGCATTGCCAACCGTCTGCTGCGCCGGCTCAGGGACTTCGCGCAGGTGCGCGGACAGGGCGTGGTCACGGAACCTGTCGCCAAGGCGGGCATGGACCTCCTGGAGGTGGACGAGCTCGGTCTCGACCGCCTGGACCGCTCGCTCCTGCGCCATTTGGCGGAGAACTTCGGCGGCGGCCCGGCAGGGCTCGAGACGCTCGCCGCCGCCCTTGGCCAGGAGACCGACACGCTCGAGGACGTCGTCGAGCCCTACCTGATCCAGATCGGGCTTTTGGAGCGCACCCCCCGCGGCCGGCAGCTGACGGCGGCAGGCAGGCGCATGCTCGGGCTCGCTCCCGCGCAGCCAGGGGGGCTCTTCTGACCGTGGCGCAGATCGGCAGGCTTCTGATGGCTCTCGGCCTGGTCCTGTTCCTGTTCGGTCTTGTGGTGATGGTGGTGGGCCGCATCGGCCCCCTCGGCCGGATACCCGGCGATTTCTACATCCAGAAGGGCAACTTCGCCCTCTACCTGCCGCTCGGCACCAGCCTGCTGCTGAGCCTTGTCCTGTCGCTGGTCGGTTACCTGCTTTTCCGGCGCTAGGCAGGCCACCCTCCCAATTCGCAGCGGTGCTGCGAACTACTTTGCCGAGGCGAGCGAGGTGTAAGCGTGAGCTTCCTGCCCGGCCCGCGACTGGGTCCCGCCGACGTGCGGAAAGCCCAGGCGGATCCCGCGGAGCGCGAGCGGCTGATCGAACGCTTCACGCCGTTCATCCTCAAGGTGACGACGCGTGCGGTGGGTCACTACGTGCGCATGGGACAGGATGACGAGGTCTCTGTCGCCCTGATCGCCTTCAACGAGGCGATCGACCGGTTCGATCCCGGACGCGGCGGCAATTTCCTTGCGCTGGCCGAGACGGTCATCCGGCGCCGCCTGGTGGACCACTACCGCAGGGAGCGGCAGCGGAGCGAGATTCCACTGAGCTCCTTCGGCAGCGACGAGCCCGATCGTGACGCCCCGTTCCCAGGTGAGATCCAGGCGGCGATCGCGGCGCACGAGGCCGACGCGGCACGGTCCGAGCGGCTCGAGGAGATCGACCGCTACCGCGAGGAGCTGAAGGCGGTGGGCCTCGACTTCCAGCAGCTGTTGCACCATGCGCCGCGGCATCGCGACGCGCGTGAGGCCGCCGTGTCGGTCGCGAGGCTGATCGCCTCGACCCCCGAGTTCGCCGCCTACCTGCGCGATCGCGGGACGTTGCCTCTCGGGCGTCTGGATGAGCGCGTCGCGCTCTCGCGCAAGACGCTCGAGCGACATCGCAAGTACATCGTGGCGGTCGCCCTCGCCCTGATGGGGGAGTATCCACACCTGCAGACCTATCTTCGAAGCGGAGGTGAGGCATGATGCGTGCGCTCGTGCTCGAGCGGCGCGGCCGGCACGCCATCGTGCTGCTGCCTGGCGGCGAGCTGCGCCGCATCCGCGCGCCCCACGCCCTGGCGGGCGAAGAGATCCTGCTGCCTAGTCAGCCAGCCCGGGTGCCCATGCGCCGGTTCGCCTACGCGGCGGCCGGGCTCGCCGGCGTGCTGGCCATCCTGCCGGCGGCGCTGCCGCTGGCGCAGGCCAAGGTGGTCGCCTACGCGACGGTGGACATCAACCCGAGCGTGGAGTTCGGCCTCTCCGCCGGCGGCACGGTGCTCACCGCGACGGGCCTCGACAAGGACGGTCACCGGGTCCTCGCGACCGCCCGCGTGCGGGGAGAGGCGCTCTCGGTGGCGGTGGACACCCTGCTACGCACCGCCAGCGCGCAAGGTTTTATCGCCAAGGGACGACCGGCCGCGGTGATCGTGGCCGGGTACGGCGCGGGTGAGGCGTCGGTGCCGGCGGCTGTGCAGGGTCAGCTGAGGCTGGCGCGGAGTTTTGCCGCCACGTATCTGCATCACCACGGCGTCAAGGGCATCGTGTCGGCGATGATCGTGCCGCGGGTGCTGGTGCAGGCCGCGGAGAAGGCGCATGTGTCCGCGGGCGTCTACGCCGTCTGGTCGGCTCTGCACAAGGCGGGCGCCGGCGTCAAGGTGAGCGCCATGCGCGGCGGCCACCTGGGCTCCGCGATGGCGAAGATCGCCACGACCAGTTCCGGCAAGGCGGTGCTGCCTGTGCTCACGGGCAAGGTGAAGACGACCGGCACGCAGCCGTCGACCGGCGCCCGGCACGGACAGACGAACGGAAACACCCCGTCGACGACCGGCTCTCAAGAGGGGCAGAAGGGCGGCAACGCTCCTTCTTCCGGCACGACCCCGCCGGTAACACCTCCCGTGACCCCGCCCGCCGGCGGCACAGGGCAGCAGGCGCCGGCCACGCCGCCGGTGCAGCTTCAGATCGTCACGCCGGGCGGCACCGTCCAGCTGCAGCTGGGGGGCGATAGCCAGGAGGGCGCGAGGACGACGGGTCCCGGTGACGCGCAGGGGCAGGGCAACGGCCAGGGCGTGGGTCCCGGTCAGGGGCATGGGCATGGCAAGGGCAAGAAGGGCGACGGCGGTCAGGGCGTCCTGCCGGGCGGATCGTCGGTCCAGCCCGGTGGACCCGCGCAGGATGCGGGTGGCGGCGCCGGCCAGGATCAGGGCAACGGCGTTCCGGGCGGGCAGTCTGACCACGGCAAGGGACACCACGACCACGGCGGGACGGGGGCCTCGAGCGGCTTCTCGAACCTGCAGGGCGTCGGTCAAACCTACTGGCTGGGTACATGGGGCAAGGGGCACCATCGCCACGGCGAAGCGACCGGTGCGAGTGGCCTCTATCCGCAGGGGAACGGAGACGGAGCGTCTGGCCTGCAGCTCGGCGGCGATTGATCCACCGTGGCAGGTAGGCCCCGCGCGACTGTCGAATGGGCAAGCGTGGCATGCTTGGCCTGAGGAGGCAACGCGTTGACTAGCCTCAATTCCCCTGTCGTGACGATCCTCTGGTTTGTGGTACTGATCGCGATCTTCTGGTTTCTGCTGCTGCGACCTCAGCGCCAGGAGCAGAAGAAGCGCGACGAGATGATCAAGAGCCTGCACCGCGGCGACCGCGTGGTGACGATGGGCGGGATGCACGGCACGATCGTGGACTTGACGGATGACACCGCGCTCGTGCGCATCGCCGACAAGGTCGAGGTGACGATCTCGCGCACCGCCGTCGGCTCGGTGCAGGCCACGCGCGACAAGCAGGTATCGGGCCCCCGGGCCCGCCAGGACAAGGACGCGAAGGATGCCGCGGACGCCGACGGCGGGAAGACCCGTGTCAACGGCGTCGAGATCGACGACCAGACGCAGAAGTAGAATTGATCGAAGATTTCTATCTGCTGTTTCGCCCGAGGAGTCAGCACGCTATACTCGGATTGGTGCGCGTGCCCCTCGGGCGATGCCATGTCCCGATGGGCACGGCCGTCGTCGGTCTGGCAGCCGCCCCCTCCGGTACGGACGAACGACCCGCACGGTCGGGCTGGCGCAGGGGCATGGTCCGTGACAAACTGGTAGCAATCCGGTCGGCCGCTGGTCATGTCGCAGGCGTCGACCGGCGCAGGAAGAGTCTGGCCGGATGACCGCCGCGGGACGGACGGCCCATGGGCGGCGGGGAGGCTTGCGCCTCTTCGGCCAGGCGGAAGGAGCGTTGTGTTTGGGCGAGGAGAGACGGCAGGATCGTTCCACCTGGCAGCAGGAAACCCTTGACCCCTGGCTCAAACGCGCGCCGCAACGCCAAGAGTCCTTTACGACTCTGTCCGGCCTCTCGCTGCCCGTGGTCGCCGACGGCGACGACCTCGACAGCGGGAGCATCGGATACCCAGGCACTTATCCCTACACGCGCGGCATCTTTCCCACCATGTACCGCGGGCGCCTCTGGACGATGCGGCAGTACGCCGGCTTCGGCTCGGCGGACGAGACGAACAGGCGGTTCCGCTTCCTGCTTGGCCAGGGACAGACGGGCCTCTCCGTCGCCTTCGACCTGCCGACGCAGATGGGCTACGACTCCGACCACGCCATGGCACGCGGCGAGGTGGGCAAGGTCGGGGTGGCGATCGACTCGGTCGAGGACATGCAGCGGCTGTTCCAGGACATCCCTCTCGACCAGGTCACCACGTCCATGACGATCAACGCCCCGGCCGCCATCCTGCTGCTCATGTACGAGGCGGTGGGGCGGCGGCAGGGCGTCTCCCCGGACCGCCTGGGCGGGACGATCCAGAACGACGTGCTCAAGGAGTACACTGCGCGCGGCACCTACATCCTGCCGCCCGCCGCGTCGCTCCGCCTCGTGACGGACACTTTCCGCTACTGCAGGGATCACCTGCCACGCTTCCACACGATCTCGATCTCCGGCTACCACATCCGCGAGGCGGGTTCCACCGCGCCGCAGGAAGTGGCGTTCACGCTTGCGAACGCGCTTGCCTACGTCGAGGCGGCCCAGGCTGCGGGACTCGAGATCGACAGCTTCGCACCGCGCCTGTCGTTCTTCTTCAACGCGCAGAGCGATCTCTTCGAGGAGGCGGCGAAGTTCCGCGCCGCCCGGCGCCTCTGGGCGCGCCTGATGGCGGAGCGCGGCGCCAAGGACCCTCGCTCGCTGCAGCTGCGCTTTCACGCCCAGACGGCGGGGTCGGCGCTCACGGCGCAGCAGCCGGAGGTGAACCTCGCGAGGGTCACCCTGCAGGCGCTCGCCGCCGTGCTCGGCGGCGCCCAGTCGCTGCACACCAACGCGTACGACGAGGCGCTCGCCCTGCCGACGGAGCACTCGGCCCTCCTGGCCTTGAGGAGCCAGCAGGTGATCGCCCACGAGACTGGTGTAGCGGACGTTGTGGACCCCCTAGGCGGCAGTTATCTCGTCGAGCAGGTGACGAACCGCATCGAGGAGGAGGCCCGGGCCCTGATCGACGAGATCCAGGACCTCGGCGGCGCGGTCGCAGCCATCGAGGCGGGTTTTGTGCAGCGCAAGATCCAGGACGCGGCCTACCGCTACCAGCAGGAAGTCGAGCAGGGCCGACGCAAGGTCGTCGGCGTCAACGCGTTCCAGGCTCCGGAACAGGAGCGCCCACCGCTCCTGCGGGTCGACGCCGACGTCGAGGCCCGGCAGCTCGAGCGCCTGGCGGATCTACGCGGGCGCCGCGATCCGGAGCCTGTGGCCGTGGCGCTCGACAGCCTCGAGCGGACGGCCAGAGGCCAGGGGAACCTGGTCGAGGCGCTGGCCGTGGCCGTGGCCGCCAAGGCCACCCTCGGCGAGATGGTTGGCACGCTGGTCGGGGTGTATGGCCGGTATCGGCCGAAGGAGACCGTCTAGAAAGGGGGCTCCCAGGTGACGGCTGAGGTGGAAGGTCTCTCACACATCGGTGTCGCGGTAGGGGACCTCGCGCAGGCCGAGGCGGCGCTCGTGGCTCTCGGTGGCAAGTCCGGGGGGCGGGAGGTCGTGGCGGGGGAGGGCGTGGAGGTGTCGTTCATCAACTTCGGCGATCTGCGCATCGAGCTCCTGCGACCGCTCGATCCCGAGTCCGAGGGGGGCGTGGCAGGCTTTCTCCGCAGGCGTGGCCCTGGCGTCCATCACGTCGCGCTGGGCACGCACGACGTCGACGCCCTCCTTAGCGGCCTGTCGGCTTCCGGCATTGCCCCGATCGGCGGCGCAAGCCGGGAAGGCGCCGAGGGGAGCCGGGTGGCGTTTCTGCATCCGCGCGATACCGGAGGCATGCTGATCGAGCTTTGCGAGGTGAAGGCATGAGCGACTGGCGGGAACTCGAGCAGCGCCGGAAGGAACTGACGGCCGGCGGCGGGCCCAGCCGGATCGACCGTCAGCACAAGTCCGGCAAGTGGACTGCGCGCGAGCGCCTGAACGCCCTCTTCGACTCGGGCTCGTTCGTGGAGCTCGACCTTTTCGTCACCCATCGCTCCACCCTGTTCGGCATGGCCGACGCCAAAGCCCCGGGCGATGGCGTCGTGACGGGCTATGGCGCGGTGGCCGGACGCCTGGTCTACGCCTTCGCGCAGGACTTCACGGTGCTGGGCGGCTCGCTCGGCGAGATGCACGCCGGCAAAATCCACAAGGTGCAGGATCTCGCGCTCAAGAGCGGCGCCCCCATCGTCGGCATCATCGACTCCGGCGGCGCGCGGATCCAGGAGGGAATCGACTCCCTGAACGGCTACGGCGGCATCTTCCTGCGCAACACGCTCGCCTCCGGCGTCATCCCGCAGATCTCGGTGATCGTCGGCCCGGCGGCAGGGGGCGCCGTCTATTCTCCCGCCTTGACCGACTTCGTGCTCATGGCCGAGGGCATCGGTCAGATGTACATCACGGGACCGCAGGTCATCGAGTCCGTCACGGGCGAGAAGGTGACCCACGAGGAACTGGGCGGCGCGCGCACGCACGCGCGCAAGAGCGGCAACGCGCATCTGACGTTCCCGACCGAGGCGGAGCTGTTCGCGGGCCTGAAGCGCCTCCTGTCGTTCCTGCCCAGCAACAACACCGCGGAGCCGCCGCGGCAGGAGCCGGCTCCACCGCCGGAGGGAGCGGCGGAGCGGCTGCGCAACGTGGTGCCGCAGGATCCCAACAAGCCGTACGACGTGCGCGACGTGATCAAGGACCTTTGCGACGGTGGAGACTTCCTCGAGATCATGCCAGACTACGCCAAGAACATGGTCACAGGCTTCGGTCGGATCGAGGGCAGGCCGGTGGCGATCCTGGGCAACCAGCCGCGGGTGCTGGCGGGATGCCTCGACATCGACGCCTCCGACAAGCTGGCGCGTTTCGTGCGCTTCGCGGACTCCTTCTCGATTCCGCTCCTTACCTTCGTCGACACGCCCGGCTACCTGCCGGGCACCAAGCAGGAATACGGCGGCATCATCCGGCATGGCGCGAAGGTGCTCTACGCCTATTCCGAAGCCAGTGTGGCCAAGGTGTCCGTGGTACTGCGCAAGGCCTACGGCGGTGCCTACCTCGCGATGTGCTCGCGCTCCCTGGGGGCGGATATGGTGCTTGCGTTCCCTACGGCCGAGGTGGCCGTGATGGGCCCGGACGGCGCGGCCAACATCATCTTCCGGCGCGAACTCGAGGCGGCCGAGGATCCTGCCGAGGAGCGCAGGCGCCTCGTGGAGAGCTACAGGGCGGAGTTCGCCAGCCCTTACGTGGCGGCGGCGCACGGCTACGTCGACCAGGTCATCGATCCCGCCGAACTGCGCACGAGCGTGGCGCACGCCCTCTGGGCGCTCAAGGAGAAGCGCGAGGACCGGCACGCCAAGAAGCACGGGAACATTCCGCTATGACGGCGCGGAAGGTGCCGGAGCAGGTGGTGGCGGCGATCACCGTGGCGGTTTCTCTCAGCATGGGCGTGCCGCCCGAGCGGGTGCACGTGCGGCTCAAGGGTCGCGCCCCGTCCGACGACGACCGGGGGGCCTGGGGCATCGCGGCGCGCATGGACCAGATGCGGCGCCATCGACCGTAGCAGATCGCAGACGACCGAAGCGAAGGAGGCGGAGCCCTGGAGCCGGCCGTTGGCACGGCGGTGTCGGGGCGGAGCGATGCGGCGGTTCCACGTGGTAGTGAACGGACTCTCGTACGAGGTCGAGGTCGAGGAGATCGGGTCCGAAGGGGAGCCCACGGCGTCAGCGCCAGCCATCGCCAGCTCGCCAAGCCAGCCCGCGGCCAGGGAGGTCCAGGCAGCGCCCGCCGCGAAGGCGCCGGCAAGGCACGCGCAGCCTGCGCGCAGCCAGTCCGCGGTGCCCGCGGCGCCTGCCGCGTCGGTCGGTACGCCGGTGACGGCGCCGCTGCCTGGCGCGGTGCTGGAGGTCAAGGTGGCGGTGGGAGACGAGGTCAGGGAAGGCGACGTGGTGGCCATTCTCGAGGCCATGAAGATGGAGAACGAGATCCTGGCACCCTGCTCCGGCCATGTGGCAGTCGTGCGCGTGACGGCCGGCGCGGCGGTCGACGGCGGCGACGTGTTGCTGGAGATCGCCTGAAGGCGGTCCCCGCCAGGCCCTGCGCGTAGCCTTGGTTGGGTCGCGGCGATTCGACAGGATTCTTCCTTTGCTGGGTGTAAACTGTCCCCAGTATGGTGGAGCCGTGAGGCGCCCGATGCCTGGGGGACGGTGCGAACTTGACTGGAACTTCGTCTGGCAACGACTCCACGTCATTCCTGTCCGACCCAAGAACACCGCCCTCGCCGCCGCTTTCGGCGGCGATCGGGCATCGGCGACGGCCCGCCGTCCGAACGAGGCGGCCCCAAAGCAGGAGCGCCGAAGTGATCGGTCCATGGCTCGAGGCAGCCGATTTCACGCTGGACGCGGAGGGCCGCATCCTTTCGTGGAGCCCCGCGGCCAAAGAGGCCTACGGATATTGTGCGAACGAGGTCCTGGGGCACCACCTGTCCGTTCTCTATGAAGACGACCATCATGACGACGCCGAGAGGCTCCTCCTCACCGCGCGGCGCTACGGGTTCTGCAGCGCCACGGTGCGCCGGCAGCGCTGCGACGGGATCGCGCTCGTGCTGCAGGCGCGCGTGATCGCGTACGAGCGGGCGGAGACTGCGGACATCGGTTACGCGGAGATCGACCTCCCCCTGGGAGATGAGGAGAAGGACGGGCGCGACGCAGCGGCCGACCGCCTGATCCGGCTGGCGGCCCATGAGTTGCGCGCCCCGCTCGGTGTGGTGCTGGGCGCTTTGACGCTCCTCGGGCTGCAGCTCAGCGACACGCCCGCCCAAGGGCTACCCGAGCCTGCCTCCGAGCTTCTCACCGTCGCCCAGGACGAGCTGCGTCAGATGGATGACCTCCTGGGCGGCATTCTGGATTCCTGGCGGACCAAGCAGGCGGAGCTTGCCGTGCACCCGGTGGCGTGCGACATGCGGGAGATCGTCGAGACCGGCCTCAGGCCGCTACTGCTCATGCCTGGCCGCGTGCAGGTCCAGGCGCCCGCCTGGCCGCTGCCGCTCCAGGGCGATCCGGCGTGCCTGAGGCAAGTGGTGCGGAACCTGGTCGCGAACGCGGTGAAGTATTCGCCCGCGGACGCACCGATCGACGTGCGGGTGGACGACCTGGGGCACCACGTCCGGGTCGGCGTGCTCGATCGAGGCATCGGCATCGCCGAGGACGACCTCGAGCGCATCTTCGAGCGCCATTACCGCGGCCGACTCCAGCCCGAGGTCGACCCGGGTGGCATGGGCCTCGGCCTGCATGTCTGCCGGACGATCGTCGAGGCACATGGCGGCCGCATCTGGGCCGAGCAGCGCGAGGGAGGCGGAGCATGCCTGAGCTTCGAACTGCCGCGCACGACGGGCCTCTTCGCCGTATGAGGATCGCGGTGGTGGACGACTCGCCGGGCATCGGCCTCGTCCTGACGCGGTACTTCGCGCGCCTGGGCCACAGGTGCGAGCACGTGCCCGACGCGACGGCCGCGCTTCGGATGCTCGAGAGTCCACCTTTGCCCGACGTGATGCTGGTCGATCTGATGATGCCCGGCATGAGCGGCGCAGACCTGGTGCGGGAACTGCGGCGCCGGCCCGATCTTGCCAAGGTCCCTGTGGTGCTGCTCTCCGGCTATGCGCCGACGGCGGAGGAACTGCCCCCCCAGGGCACGTTCAGCGCCGTGGTGACGAAACCGTTCGAGCTCGAGGAACTGCGAGGGGTGGTCGAAGGTGCAGCCGCAGGGCGGTCGGCGCTGCGCGGCTGACTCGGTCTGACCCGCCCCGGCACGTGCGCGCAGGAATTGGTACAATCACCTTGACCGGCCCGGCCCTCGCGCTTCCGCCTTGCGCGGGCTGCCGCCGATTCCTGGCGAAGGGCGGACGAGCATGACCGAACGGGACCGCTCGACCTCTCACCGGCGCAGGTTGCCTTCACGCGGCAGCCTCGTCAGCGCAACGATCGGCATTGTCACCATCGCGGCGCTGGTTGGGGTCTATTTCTACTACCTGCATACCGGGCGCGTTCACCAACTGATGCGCACCGTGCACAGCCTCGGCCCGTTCGGCGATGTGCTGGGCGTGGCCATGATGGCTCTCGCGTCGGTGCTTCCGGTGCCCTCGGAGTTTATCAGCCTCTTTCTTTTGCGGTTCTACGGCGTGCTCTGGGGGACCGTCTTTTCCTGGACGGGTGGCATCATTGGGGCTGTCGCCGCGCTCTTTGTCAGCCGCCTTCTGGCGCGCCCGATCGCCGAGCACTTCGCCAGCCGCTACGTCGACCAGCTTCAGCCCTGGCTTACGAGCCATGGCTGGCTAGGCCTCCTGGTGGCACGCTTCATCCCGTTCGTGCCCTACCACGTCGTGAACTACGTCGCGGGCGTTCTACGCGTCAAGATCTGGCCGTTCGTGTGGACGACGGCGATCGGTACGCTGCCTTTTCAGTTGGCCCTGAGCGGCGTCTACTACGGCGTCAGCTACGGTGCCCTGCCGATCGCGCTCGGCGGGTTCGTCTTTTTCCTGGTCATCGTGTTCGTGGGCTGGCGCTACCGCGATCGCTTCCTGCCGAACGCGAACCGCGACTAGGGGTTCCCGCCTGCCCGGCGCACCGTTCCCGTCACCGCGTCGATGTCGACCAAGGGCCGGATGCTCTGGCCGCCCTGGCTTGCCGTGTCGACCTGCCAGCGCTGGCCCACGGCCTCGACCTGCAGCGCCGGATAGCCGGCCTTCGCGAGCGCCCGCAGCAGGGAGCGATCCGAGCGGATGATGGCCAGCACCTGCAGGATGTTCTTGACCTTGACGGCGATCGGCGCCAGATGGGCCGTGCGCACGTAGTAGCTGGAGCCGGCCTCGGTCAGGCTGGCCGTGACCTCGTACACCTGCAGGCTCGCGGTCGCACCTGCACCGCGCAGTCCCGCGACGCGGTCGGTGACGACGGTCGTGGACCCGGCGGTCGAGACCTGCGGGGACGAGTCGATCGAGAAGAGGCTGCCGCCCCAGGTGCCGATCGGACCGAGGTCGCGCCAGATCACGGAGGCATCGGCCAAAGACGCCGAGACCTGGGTCACCTGCGCCTTGAAGTCCAGGCTGCGCGCACTGAGAAGGGCCAGTAGGGTCTGGGCGGGGCCGCCCCAGGTGAAGCCCGTCTCGGCGGTCGAGGGGCCGTAGACAGGCTTGCCCACCGCGACCCAGCCACCCGTGGGAGAGAGGCCGGGCGCATAGCCGTAGCCCTGGGCGATCCCATGCTGCCAGGCGTCGTAGGTCCGCGCGTGCACGATGATGCCGGGTCCGCCGGGCACGACGTAACCGAACAGGCCGCCGGGCAACGGCAGCGAAGTGACGACGAACTGCCGTCGCCGCGCGTCGTAGCGGTAGGCGGGAATCCCCGGCACCGGTACCGGCAGCATCCGGTGCCGCGTGCGGCTCCAGGTGTAGGCCGAGGTGGCGCAGCCCCCGCTGCCGCAGTAGCTGACGCTATCCTGCAGGAGCAGCACGGGCAAGTGCCGCCGCCCGAACTCGAGCACGCTCACGCCGGCGGTGTGCAGGGACTGGAAGATGGTTCGCGAGCCGCCCTTGACGGTCACCTGCCCGTCGAAGCCCGGTAGCGACTGGACCTGGATCGTATCCGGCGCGCCGCCCGTCAGCGAGGCCTTCAGGCTCGTCACGCGAGTCTGGCCGAGCGTGGTCTCGCTGGCCACAGGTTTCAACACTTTCGGCGCGGCTGGGGTCCTCGCCAGCACCGGGGGAAGCGTCGGACCTTTCGGGGTGGCCTTGGGGGAACTGCCGCATCCGGCAAGCAGCATGGCGGGCAAGCATAGGAGAAGCAGGGCGTGGCCACGGCGCAATGGCGGCACCTCCCGGGTTGGGACATGGTTCAAGTATCGTGCTCGATCATACCAGAGGCCGAGTGCAGTCGCTGCAGCGGAGCGCGTGACTGGGCAGCCCGGGTGAAGGCATGGCGCGCCGCGTCGCGAAGTCATGGGACAAGACGTGCGGTCGGACAGTGCATGCGGCGCGGCCCTTGGGCCGCGAGGAGGGTGACGGCATGGTGGAAGGAGTGCGGGCGCCGGAGAACCTCCTGGTGGGAGGCGTTTTCCGGGCGGCAGCAGGCGGCAGGACCATGGCGGTCGAGGATCCCGCGACCGGCGAGAGGCTGGCCCTCGTCGCGGACGGTGCCACATCCGACGCCGCGGCGGCGGTCGATGCGGCCGCGGCCGCGCAGCCGGCCTGGCAGGCGGCCTCGGCCTACGAGCGCGCGAAGGTTCTCCGCAAATGGTTCGAGCTGCAGCAGCGCGACAAGGAAAACCTCGCACGTCTCATGACGCTCGAGAACGGCAAGCCCCTCAAAGAGTCCTACGCGGAAGTCGACTACGCCGCGAGTTTCGTCGAGTGGTTCGCGGAGGAGGCGAAGCGGGTCTATGGCCGCGTCGTCCCTGCGAGCCGGTCGGACAAGCGACTTTTGGTCCTGAAGCAGGCCGTCGGGGTGGTCGCGGCGATCACGCCGTGGAACTTCCCGGCGGCGATGATCACGCGCAAGGTGGCGCCAGCGCTTGCCGCAGGCTGCGCGGTGGTCTTGAAGCCGGCGCCGGAGACCCCTCTGACCGCGTTGCGCCTCGGCGAGCTGCTGCTCGAGGCAGGGGGACCGGCGGGTGTCCTGAACGTCGTGCCCACCACTGAGGCCGCGGCGTTCGCCGACGCCTGGCTCGGTGACCCGAGGGTGCGCAAGATCACGTTCACGGGGTCGACGGCCGTCGGCAAGGAACTGATGCGCAAGGCCGCCGGCCATGTGCAGAAGGTGTCCCTGGAACTCGGCGGGCAGGCGCCCTTCATCGTGTTCGACGACGCGGACCTCGATCAGGCCGCCGTCGGCATCGCCACGGCGAAGTTCCGCAACGCGGGCCAGACCTGCGTCGCGGCCAACCGTATCCTCGTGCAGCAGGGGGTGGCCGAGGCGTTCACCGACCGCATCGTCGAGCAGGTGCGGCGCATGCGCGTCGGGCACGGCCTCGCGGAAGGTGTGGAAATCGGCCCGATGATCTCCGAGCGGGGACGGCAGAAGGTTCTCGCGCATGTCGAGGACGCGGTGTCGCAAGGAGCCGCGGTGCGGCTGGGCGGCGGGGTGATGTCGGGTCCGGGCTACTTCGTGGAACCGACGGTGCTGACAGGCGTGTCGTCGAAGATGCGCGTGATGCGCGAGGAAACGTTCGGACCCGTCATCGCCGTGGCCACGTTCCGTGAAGAGCGCGAGGCCATCGCGATCGCGAACCAGACGGAGTACGGCCTCGCCGCCTATTTCTTCACGCGGGACGCGGCCCGCGCCTGGCGGGTGGCCGAGGCGCTCGAGTACGGCATCGTCGGACTCAACGACGGCGCGTTCTCGACGGCGCAGGCACCGTTCGGCGGATACAAGGAGTCCGGGCTCGGCAGGGAGGGAGGCCTCGAAGGCATCGAGGAATTCCTCGAGACCAAGTTCGTCTCTTGGGGTGGCGTGGACGCCGGACTCTAGGTGGGCGCCCGAGTGGGCTGGAACCGCGGGATCGAAGAGCTGGCAGCGATTGCGCCTTGAACCGCCACCGGGTCTGGAGAAGGACTTCGTCCTGGCCGTTCACGGTGCCGCGAGAGAGCTGCTGAACGCTTCTGAAGGAGGACTGACGCTTGTCGCGACGCATCGCCGTCATCCCGGGCGACGGGATCGGACCCGAGGTCACGGCGCAGGCCGTGCGGGTGCTGCGGCGGGTCGCCGAACTCGACCCAGCCCTGAGCTTCGAGTTCGAGGAACTGCGTTGGGGCACCGAACACTTTCTCGCGCATGGCGAGATGATGCCGGAGGACGGCCTGCGGCACCTCAGGGCGTTCGACGCGATCCAGCTCGGCGCGGTGGGGGATCCGCGGGTACCGGACGATGTGACGCTCTGGGGCCTGCTGCTGCCCATCCGGCAGGGATTCGACCAATATGTCAACCTGCGGCCGGTCCGCCTGCTGCGCGGCGTGGAGAGCCCGCTCCGGGGCCGCGGCCCGGCGGACATCGACATGCTCGTGCTGCGCGAGAACACGGAAGGCGAGTACAGCGGCAAGGGCGACTTCCTGTTCCCCGGCGACGTGGGGCGCGAGATCGCCCTGCAGACCACGGTCTTCTCGCGCCGCGGTGTGGAGCGGATCGTGCGCCACGCCTTCGAGCTCGGTCGGCGTCTGGGCAAGAGCGTCACGAGCGTGTCCAAGGGAAACGCGATGAACTACAGCGGCGTCTTCTGGGACCGCGTGTTCCGCGAGGTGGCGGCCGAGTACCCGGACGTTCCCAGCCGCAGCTACCTCGTGGATGCGGCGGCCATGTTCTTTGTCCAGGATCCGGGCCGATTCCAGGTCGTCGTGACGTCGAACCTCTTCGGCGACATCCTGACCGATCTGGGCGCGGGGATCGCCGGAGGGCTCGGATTCGCCGCCAGCGCAAACCTCAACCCTGAAGGCCGCTTTCCGTCGATGTTCGAACCGGTGCACGGCTCGGCGCCCGACATCGCCGGCAGCGGCATCGCCAATCCGATGGCGGCGATCTGGTCGGCGGCGCTTCTGCTGGAGCATTTGGGCGAAGGCGCATGGGCGGAGCGGATCCTGCGCGCGATCGAGCAGGCGCTGGCAGATGGCGAGCGCACGCCGGACCTAGGTGGGAATCGGACAACGGATGATGTCGGCAGCGCCATCG
Source organism: Bacillota bacterium (assembly GCA_021799275.1). GTDB lineage: Bacteria > Bacillota > Sulfobacillia > JAJZYS01 > JAJYTV01 > JAJZQO01. The sequence continues at coordinate 990 of JAJZAT010000025.1, read as the reverse complement.
CCCGTCGGCTGGCCACTTGACGACTGCATCAACGGGATAAGTGTCCAAAAGGACGCAAAGAGCGGTCCGGCCAATGCAGTGGGCCGGACCGCTTTCAAATCTGGCGAGGGGATTCGAACAGTTCTGCGACGGCGGCCCTGATCTCTACCGATGCGTCCTCGTCGCTTCCCGCTTCCTCGACCCGCGCCTGGCGACCGGCGTTGGTGCTGGTGCCCCACCGGAGGGATCTCCACGAGCTTCAAATCCCGGGGAACTCCCGGTACTTAGGACCTATAGGGCTAAGGCCGCAAGGTTGCGTGCGGCGTTGAGATCGCGGTCCATGACGTGGCCGCAGCCCTGACAGCGGTACACCCTCTCCGATAGGTCCAGATCGTCCTTCTTCGCACCACAAGCGCTGCACGTCTTCGACGACGCGAAGAACCTCGGGGCGACGACGAGCGTGCTACCGTACCAGAGCGTCTTGTAGCAGAGCATGCGGCGGAACTCCGACCAGCCGGCATCCGCGATATGCCGGGCGAGATGCCGGTTGCGGATCATGCCACGCACGTTCAGGTCCTCGATCACGATGACCGACTTGGTCTTCGCCAGTTCCGTGGTCGCCTTGTGCAGGAAGTCTCGTCGCTGGTTCCGGATCCTGCGGTGCAGGCGGGCGAGGAGCAGCGCCGATTTGTGGCGGTTCTGCGATCCCTTCTGCTTACGGCTATGCGCCTGCGAGAGGCGGCGAAGACGTCTCAGGGACCGCTCAAGGGACCGCGGCGACTTGAGCGCGGTGCCATCGGACAGCACGGCGAAGCTCGTCAGGCCGAGATCGACCCCGACGCTGGGGCCCACGACGGGGATCGGGTCCGACCGCTCCCGATCCACCGTTAGTTCACCATGCCCCGGGGCGGGGCACCGTCGGGCATGAAAATGGGCAGGCCAGGTAGAAGGTTGCCCTGCGCCTTGTGGAGGTCGGTTCGCCTTGGTGCGTAAGAGCCCGTGCGTTAGTTT
>JAJZAT010000048.1 GCA_021799275.1 Bacillota bacterium | reverse complement strand
AGCGCACCATCGGCTGCTTCGTCAACTTCTCGGCCGACTACCTCGGCCCGGGAGTCATCCATTACGGATCGAGCGGCGCGCTCTACATCGGCGAACTCGACGGGCGCATGACCGATCGCCTGAGGGTGCTCGGAGAGGCCCTCCAAAAGTTCGGCAAGGTGCAGCTGACGGAGAACATCTGGGGCTATCTCTGGGGCAAGCTCGGCTACGCCAACATGCTCTTCGCCACGGCGCTCGCCGACGAGAAGATGGGCGACGTGACCCGGCGCTACCCGAAACTCATGGTGGAACTGGCATGCGAGGTCTACGACGTCGCGGCCAGGGAAGGCGTGCGCCCGGAGGCGTTCGACACGATCACGCCCGAACTCTACTGGCCGCGCGAGCGGCAGGACTGGACGAAGATCGGGCCGGCGCTCGAGCGCATGGCAGCCTGGCAGCTTTCGAGCCAGAAGACGAAGAGCGGCATCTGGCGCGATCTCGCGGTGCGCCACCGCCCGACCGAGGTGCGCGAGCAGCCCGGACGGGTGCTCGAGATCGGGCGTCGGCACGGTCTGCCGATGCCACTCACGACGCGGCTCGTCGCGATGATCGAGGAACTCGAGCGCGGTGAGCGCGAGATGTCCTGGGAAAGCATCGATGAGCTCGACGCCATGCGGCGGGAAGGCAGCGCGGCCCGGGGACCGGCGGGCCGATGAAGGAGGAACCGAAGTTGCGCGAGGCACTGGAGCGATACTTTGCCGCGGAGCGCGCACGGCAGCTCGAGGAGCTTCTGAGCTTCCTGCGCATCGAGAGCGTGAGCGCGCAGCGGACGCACGAGCAGGACATGGAGCGTGCGGCGGAGTTCGTCGCGGCCGATCTCGCCCGCAGCGGGCTCGACAAGGTGGAGATCATGCGCGGCGAGGGGCACCCGGTCGTCTGGGCGGAGCACATGCCGCACAAGGACCGCCCGACGGTCCTGATCTACGGCCATTACGACGTGCAGCCGCCAGAGCCCCTCGAACTCTGGAACTCGCCGCCCTTCACGCCGGACCAGCGCGACGGGCGGATCTACGCGCGAGGCGTCAGCGACGACAAGGGGCCGCTCTTCATCGCTCTCAAGGCGATCGAGGCCCTGCGCGCGACCTTGGGCGAACTGCCGGTGAACGTGCGCTTCCTGGTCGAGGGCGAGGAGGAGATCGGCAGCCTGCACCTCGGGCCCTTCGTGGCGGCGCAGAAAGAGCGCCTGCGGGCGGATCTCGTGCTGAGCGCGGACGGCGCCATGTGGCGCCCGTCGGAGCCTTCGCTGACCCTGGCGGGCAAGGGCCTCTGCGGACTCGAGGTGCATCTCGAGACCGCGAACCAGGACCTGCACTCCGGCCGGCACGGCGGCGGCGTCCCGAACGCCCTGCACGCGCTCGTGGAGCTCCTGGCCGGTTTGCACGGTCCGGACGGCCGGGTGCAGGTGCAGGGCTTCTACGACAAGGTGCGGGAGCTCTCGCCGCAGGAGCGCTCGGAGATCACCTCCCTGGACTTCGACGAGGACGCCTACCGCCGTTCCCTCGGCATGGAAGGGCTCTACGGCGAAGAGGGCTACTCGACGCTCGAGCGCCAGTGGACCCGTCCGACGCTCGAGCTCAATGGCATGGGCGGCGGCTACCAGGGTGAGGGCGGCAAGACGGTGGTGCCGCGCGAGGCGATGGCGAAGCTCACGTGTCGCCTCGTGCCGGACCAGGAGCCCGAGGAGATCCTCGCTCTCGTCAAGGCCGAGATCGAGCGGCGCTGCCCGCCCCACGCGCGCGTCACGGTACGGCGCGAGGGCGGCATGGCCCGCTGGTACCGCATGCCTTCGGACCATCCCGTGCTGGCGGTGGCCGGCGCGGTGCTCGAGGAGGTCATGGGGAAGCCCGCGGTGCGGGTGCGCATGGGCGGCACCGAGCCCTGCGCGGAGCTGTTCCAGCGCGAGCTCGGCATCCCGACGCTCTTCTACTCCTTCTCGACGTCGGATGAGCAGTACCACGCCCCGAACGAGTTCTTCCGGCTCGAGCGCTTCGACCAGGGACTCCTGGCATGGGCGCTGCTGCTCGGGCGCCTGCCCGAGAGCATGCGCTGACCGAAGGCAAGGGAGGTAGCTTCGATGGCTCAGGCAGGCACGGTGGCTGGCACCAAGGTGCGCGGATATCTCGAGGTTCCCGGCACCCAGGTGGAGATTCCGTACACCGACGTGCGTGGCGCGGCGGACGGCCCGACGCTCCTTCTCTCCGGCGGTGTCCATGGCGGCGAGTATCCCGGCATCGCGGCGGCGATCGAAGTCGCGTCGCGGCTCGACCCGCAACAGTTGCACGGCCGGGTGATCGTCCTGCATCTCACGAACCCGCCCGCCTTCTGGGGCAAGATGCAGTACTGGAATCCGCTCGACGGCAAGAACCTCAACCGCTGCTTCCCAGGCGATCCTGAGGGCAGCGCGTCGGAGCGCATGGCCGCCCGCGTGATCCAGGAACTCAGGCAGGCGAACTACTGGATCGACATGCACGGCGGTGACATCCACGAGGAACTCGTGCCGTTCACCATCTTCTCGGACCACGGTTCGGCCGAGGTCCGGGAGACGGCCGAGAACATGGCCAGGGCCTACGGAATTCCGCGCCTGATCCGGTCCTCGAGCGTCGCCGGCGGCAGCTACGCCGCGGCGGCGGAACTCGGCGTGCCGGCGATCCTGCCGGAGTCCGGGCAGGTGGGACAGCTCGATCCGGTCGCCCAGGCCATCCACGTGCAGGGCGTCTTCGACGTGCTGCATCTCCTCGGCTTCCTCTCCGGCGACCCGACGCCGCACAGCGCGTCGCAGGTGTATACGCGCATGGTCTGGAGCCGCGCGTCGCAGCAGGGTTTCTGGCGCCCGAAGGTGCACCCGGGCGACCGCGTAGCCGCCGGCGACCTCGCCGGCATCCTGCACGACGCCTACGGCGACACGCTCGACGAGGTCCGTTCCCAGGAGGCCGGCGAAGTGCTCTTCACCGCGAGTTCGTTCGCGATCGGCGACGACGACCCGCTGTTCGCGGTGGCGGCACCTTGATGGCGTGAGCAGCGAGGAAGGGGGGAGAGGCATGATCCAGACCGTCGTGGATCAGATCCGCGCCGAACTGCGCCGGCGCGTGCTGATGGGCAACTGGAGCCTGGGCGAGCGGCTGTACGAGGAGGAGATCGCGCAGGATCTCGGCGTCAGCCGCAGCGCGGTGCGCGAGGCGGTCCGCCTGATGGAGCAGGAAGGCCTCCTCGTGCGCGAGGCGCACCGCGGCCTCTTCGTCGCCAGCCCGTCGGGCCGGGACACCATGGAGGTGGCGCAGCTCAGGGCCGTGCTCGAGGCGAGCGCCGTGCGTTTCGGCACGGCGCCCGAGCCTGGCACCTTGCGCGAACTCGAACGCGTCTGCCAGCGCATGGATCGGATCGGCGACTCGGATCACCTCGAAGCGGTCAACCTGGATCGCGTGTTCCACGGGCTGATCGCGTCGCAGGCGCAGAACGCCCTCCTCCTGCGCAAGTTCCACGAACTTGACGGACACATCGCGATCTTCTTCCACTGGGTCACGGCGCACGTCCCCGGGCGCCTCGACGATCTCGGCGAACGGCACCGAAGTCTCCTTAAGGTCTACGCCGCGGGTGACTCCGAACTCTTCGCCCGCTCCGTGATGCAGCACTACCAGGAAGCCGCCGCAGAACTGGCGCGCCACCTGCCCGATGCCGGGTAGGTGGCGCGCTTTCGCTGGCTGAACCTTCGCTCGGTCAGTCCTCCCAAGGGCCCTCGATGGCGGCCCTCGTTTCGGCGACGCCCTCCGCCCAGATGGCGAGCATCTCCTCGTCGGGGCGCTGGTAGCGACCGCCGTAGTTGCCGTCGACCAGGAACGCCCTGAGTTCGCGCGGCGTGAGCGCACCGCGGCGGGTAGCGTCCGTCATCGGCTTCTCGATGTCCGGCATCTGGACGTTCGGGAGGCGTGTCCACGGGAAGTTCTCCATCCAGGAAGCGTGCGAGTAGCTCGGGTCGAACGACGCCACCTTGGCGATCGTCTTCGGCGCGTTCCACCAGTTGTGGAAGCGCACGCGGGAGTCCGGGTGGTCCGCGACCCACTCGCCGGCGAGGGCCCCCGCCGGCTGGTTGCCGCCGTGACCGTTGACCAGCAGGATCCTGCGGAAGCCCGACGCATGCAGGCTGTCGAGGAGGTCCCGCACGACCTGCACGTAGGTGGTGACACGCAGGTTGAGGCTGCCCGGGAAGTCCCTGAAGTATGGCGTGACCCCGTAGGACTGGGCCGGGAAGACGGGAACGCCGAGAGGCTCCGCCGCCTCGACGGCCACGCGCTCGGCGAGGATGGTGTCGACGCCCAGGCTGAGATAGCCGTGCTGCTCGATCGAGCCGAGCGGCAGCACCGCGCGGTCGTCGTGGCGAAGGTACTCCTCGACCTGCATCCAGTTCATGTCGACGATGCGCACAGACACTCCTCCTAAACAGGCGGTTGGTTCGATCCGCTCGCAGCGGACGGTCGTCGCGCGAGGGCCTCCTCGAGCCAGCCGAGGTCTTCGCCCGCGATGATCTGCGCCCTCTGCACCTCGTTGGTATGCACGACGGCGGCCACTCTTGCGAGGATGGCCTCGGCCTCTCTGCGCGGCACGAGCACGATGCCGTCCTCGTCGGCGAGCAGGAGATCCCCAGGGGTTACGGTCACGCCCAGGAGATCGACGGGTTCGTCGACAGCAACGAAATCCGCGCGCCTCGGCTTTCGCGGCATGGTGCCGCGCGCGAAGACGGGCAGGGCCAGCACGCTGGCGTCCCGGGCGTAGCCGTCCACGAGAAAGCCCGCGGCGCCCCGCACGGCCGCCCTCAGGGACAGGAGCTCGCCGACGAGCGCCGTTTCGCCGCCGCCGCCCACCGCCACGAGGACATCCCCGGGCCCCGCCTGCACGGCCAGGGTCTGCAGGCCGAGATTGTCGCCGGGTGCGAGGTGCACGGTGCGGGCGAAGCCGCAGAGCTTTGCCGCGCCGAGGGGTTGGAGGCCCGGTGGCAAAGGCCGGCCGCCCGCGTCGGCGACGTCGCTGGAGGCGAGGGCCGAGAAGGCCTGCCGCAGGCTCTCCGCGGCCGAGGCTGGTACATGATCCAAAGGCTCGCCTCCTTGCCTCACCTCTTACGTATTTCGAAACTTCGACAAAACTCCTGCGTCCAAGCCGGCCATTTCATGGCCGATTGCTGGTAAAGTGTTTCGGGGGAGAGCGCGACGAGGAGGGCTCAGTTAGTCATGCCACAGCCCGAAGAACTTCAACGCTACGCCGACATCATCGTCCGGGTGGGAGCCAACGTCCAGCCGGGGCAGGGTGTCACCGTAACCGCGCCGATCGACACCGCCCCATTCACCCGCATCCTGGTCGAGCGGCTCTATGAGGCCGGAGCGGGGATCGTCCGCCTGCGCTGGCAGGACCCGCTCTGCCAGCGCATGACCTTCGAACGCGCGGCCGAGTCCGAGCTCGGCCGCGTGCCGGATTGGGAGGTCCAGAGGCAGATCGAGGAGATCGACGACAACTCCGTGCGGATCTACATCGACGCCGAGGACCCGGACCTTCTCAAGGGCATCGACGAAGGGCGCATCGCGCTCGCGCACAAGGCGAGGGGCAAGGCCTTCAAAGCGGCCGACGACCGCATCATGGCCGACGAGGTGACGTGGGTCGTCTGCGCGAGCCCGTCCCCGGCCTGGGCCCGCAAGATGTTCCCCGAGATCGCGGACGATGACACCGCGGTCGAGGCGCTCTGGCAGACGCTCCTGCGCGTGATGCGCACCAAGGGCGACGACGCGGTCGCGGTCTGGAACGAGCACTTCGACGAACTCGAGCGGCACGCGGAGTTCCTGAACCAGCGGCACTTCCGCCGCCTGCACTACCGTGCGCCCGGCACGGACCTCCATCTCGAACTCCCGCCCAAGCACTTCTGGAGCGCGGCGCGCACCGTCAACGCCCGGGGCGCCGCCTTCGCGGCCAACCTGCCGACGGAGGAGGTCTACACCCTGCCGGCGCGTGGCGGAGCGGAGGGCACCGTGCGGGCGACGATGCCGCTCGTCTACAACGGCGTCGTGATCGAGGGCATCGAGCTGACGTTCAAGGACGGCCGCGTCGTCGATTTCACGTGCAGCACCGGCTACGAGACCTTGAAGCAGCTCATCGACACCGACGAGGGCTCGCACTACCTCGGCGAGGTGGCACTCGTCCCCGTGACGTCGCCGATCGCCCAGGAAGGGCGGCTCTTCTACAGCACGCTCTTCGACGAGAACGCCTCCTGCCACCTCGCCATCGGCCACGCCTACCCGACCTGTCTCGTGGGCGGCCGCGAGATGTCGGAGGAGGAACTCGCGCAGGCGGGTCTCAACGACAGCATCACCCATGTCGACTTCATGATCGGCTCGAGCGAGCTCGACATCGACGGCGAGACGAACTCGGGCGAGATGGTGCCGGTGATGCGCAAGGGCCTCTGGGCGTTCTAGCGGCGGGTGAATGAGGCAGGGGAGGGCGAGGCAGTTCAGTCTCGCCCTCCCCTGCTTGTGCGGGGCCGTGGATGAGGTTCCGGCCGCCGCTTGCCAGGTAGGTGGCTACCTGCTACGCTGGCGGCGAGGAGGCGGGTCATGCCGAACCAATACCGCAAGGGGACGGTAGAGATCACGCTGCGCATTCCAGAGACCATGAAGGACCAAGTCAGGCGAGAAGCCGAGGCCGAGGAGACCTCGGTCAACCGGTTCATCGCCGAGGCCATCGACCAGTCGCTGGCGGCCAAGCGTATGCGTGCGCGCGTGTTGAACCCCTTGAGGCACAGCCCGCGCCGCAGGCCGCGCGATCCCGACGCCCTCTTGGCCCTGGCGTTCGCCACCCGGCAGCGCGTCTTGCAGCACAAATCCCTTCGGCGCACAGGACCACGCACGTGGGAGTTGCGATGACAGCGGAGGAGTTTCTGCACTTCGTCGATGTGCCCGACCGACTTGCGCGCCAGATCCGCACCGCCGCGGCCATCGCCGGCGCCCTCGCGGACAAAGGCCTGCGGCCGGTCGTGGTCGGCGGTTCGGCCGTAGAGTTCTACACGGGCGGCTCTTACACCACCGTCGACATCGACATGGTGGTCGAGGGCATCGAGGAGATCGACGCGGCGCTAGGCCAGTTGGGCTTCCGCAAGTTGGCAGGGGCGTCGTACGTCCACCCGCGGGTGGATGTGGTGATCGATCTGCCGCCCGAGCCACTGGCCGGCGATCCCCGGCGGGTGGTCGAGGTTGTGGTCGAGGGTCTCAGCGCGTATGTCATTGGCCTTGAGGACATCATTGCCGACCGGTTGCGCGCGGCAGTCTACTGGCAGGACCTGTCCTCGCGAGAGTGGGCGGTCCAGCTGATGGCGGCCCAGTGGGAGTCTTTGGACTGGCCCTACCTCCAGGAACTCGCGCAGGCGGAGCCGGACGACTTCGGCTTAGCCCTCGAGGCATGCCGGCAACTGGCGGCGCGCGTCGTCCGCACTGAGTTTCCCACCACGACCGAGTGACTCTCTTCAGCCAGCCTGGACATCGGCGGCGCTAGGCGCGAGTGGGGCGTGGCCCATGGGTTTCGCGCCCCCACCCCGTCTTCTCCGCGGCCGTGGCGGCGCATCGGCGGATGGCGGCGGCGCAGGTCACAGGTCCGGCACCGCGGTGGGTGTCACGCTGTTGATCCCGGCAGCTGCCCCGGTTGCGAGCGCCTCCGCGATCTCTGCTGCACTGAGCCCGGCTTCCGCCAGCACCTGCTGCGTGTGCTGCCCGTGCATCGGCGGCGCCGTGCGGGGACTCGCATCCGAGCGGGAGAAACGCCATGGCAGGCGCACCTGGGGCAGCAGGGGTATCTTCGGGTGCTCCAGATGCGTTACGGTGCCGCCAAGCATAGCCTCTGGACTCTCCAGCGCGTCGCCTACGCCGCGGATGGGACCGCAGGGCACGCTGCCGACGGTCAAGGCGTCGAGCACGTCCGAGGAGGCGAGTGGTGCCAGCGCGGCTCCGATCTCGGCCACCAGTTCCCGGCGATGCCGCACGCGCTGGGGATTTGTCGCGTAACGCTCGTCCGCCGGCCATTCGGGATGCCCGAGCACCTGGCAGAGGACCTCGAACTGCCGGTCGTTGCCGACGCCTATCGTGATCGCCCCGTCCTGGCACGTAAAGACCTCGTAGGGCACGAGTTGGGCATGGGCGTTGCCGTACCGGGCCGACGGGCGGCCGGTGACGAGATAAGAAGACGCGACATTCGCGAGCATGGCGAGCTGGGCGTCGAAGAGCGACACCGAGACGTGCTGCCCCTTGCCGCTGTGCTCGCGCTCGTAGAGCGCGGCAAGGATGCCGCTCAGGAGCCAGCCTCCCGCGAAGAGGTCTGCGACGGCCACCCCGACCTTCATCGGCGGTCCCTCCTCGGGGCCGGTGATCGACATCAGCCCTCCCGCCCCCTGGATGACGAAGTCGTAGCCAGGGCGGTCGTCGCCGACGGGGTAACCGCGCACGCTCGCCGTGATCAGCCGTGGCTGGGTCGCGCGGAGCTCCGCGAGACCCAGGTCAAAGCGCTCGAGATCGCCCGGCTTGAAGTTTTCGACGACCACATCAGCCCAGGACAGCGCCAGCCGGCGTACCACTTCCTGCCCAGTCTTCGTCCTGAGGTCCAGGGCAACGCTCTCCTTGTTCCGGTTGACCGCGAGATAGTAGGCCGATTCGCCTTCTGCGAACGGCGGTCCCCACGTGCGCGTCTCATCCCCGCCACGTGTATGCTCCACCTTGATGACGCGCGCTCCCAGTTCCCCAAGGGCCATGGTGCAGTGCGGTGCGGCCAGCACCCGGGAGAGGTCGAGCACATGGACGCCTGCGAGAAGAGGGCCGGCTTCAGCCACTGGATGTCACCCCAATCGATGGACTCGGGTTCTGCCGCGGCCCGCGGGTGGTCCGGACTGTGGACAGCGCAAACGGTCCCGACTGACTGTGGCCAATCGGGAACCGTTGCGCATTGCGGCGGGTAGAGCGCCACAACGCAGCACCAGGATCCGCGGCGGTGGCACCACTCGAGGCCAGCGACGCTTAGATGCTCTGGATCGCGAACGCGGAGATCAGGACGCCACGCCTTAGGGCGCCGGGAAGACCGCCTTGGCTGCAGCGTGCGCGGTCGGATACACCACTGTGAGCTGGGTCTTGCCATGGACGGGCAGGAACTGGGCAAGGTCCATCTGCTCGCCAAGCTGGGCGCCGTCCGCAGAGATCTTAAACGTCCCTGCCAAGGTGGAAAGGTGTCCCGAGATCTTGGCGGCCGCGTGCCGGAGATCGAGCTGGCTGAGGCTCGGCGCGATAGAGAGGGTCTTCTGAATCACGAGTCCCGTGTTGTACCCGGCGACGGTCTGGAAGTTGGCCACCTGATGGGTTTGCGCGGTGTAGCGCTTGAGGAAGTTCGTGATGCCCAGGCCGAAGTTGACGCGGTTGTACTGCAGAAGCGGCGGGGAGGCGTACGTGTAGGTGTACTGCAGATGGGTCAGGCCGACCGTCTTCTCCAGCAAGGATGTCTCGAGTCCGGGGTAGATCGTGAACAGCATCGGGAAGTGGCTTCCCGTAGCCGCAAGGTTATGGAAGAACGAGATGTCGTTGGCGTCGTAACCGAGCTCGACGACCGCCTGGGGGTGCTCCGCCACGGTGTTGTGGATCAGGACCGTGTAGTCATTGGTGGCTGTGGGGACGGGCTTGTCGGCGATCGGTGTGATGTGGGCCGCCTTGAGGAGACGGACGAGCGTGGCGGCCTGGGCCTCCGTGAAGTCGTTCTCCGCGTAGATGATGGCGATGCGGTTCACGTGGTGGGCGATCAGGAACTGCGCCAGCGGGGTGGGCCACGCGCCGGACGTCGGGATCGAGGTGTCCACGATGTAGGGATTGCTGCTGCTGAACAGCGCCGTTCCGCTACCGGTCTGGTCGAAGAGCAGCGTCTTGTGCTCCTGGGCGATTGGTACGGCCACCGAAGTCAGCACGGAGCCGAAGTCGGAGACCAGGATGTTCACCTTGTCCTGAGTGACCAGCTGCATGTAGAGAGTCGCCGCGGTGGTCGGGTCGCTCTGGTCATCATAGGAGACAAGCTTGACGTGAACCTTCTTGCCGTACGCCTTGACAAAGACACCGCTGCTTTGGTTGACCTGGCTGACCCAGAACTTCAGCCCTGAATACTCGGGCTGTGACGAGGCCGCGAAGCTGCCTGAGCCGGAATAGAGCGTGCCGATGGTGATCACCTGGGGCGATGCCGCCTGCACCGTTGCTCCCGAACTGAAGAGGAACAGGGCCGCAGTGGCCGCCATCGTGAACGCCCGGGAGATCCTACCGTTCAACCGCCATTACCTCCTTGTTTGGCCGGGGAGACTGCTCGGGTGAAACAGCGTCCCTGGTCCTTGTCCAACGGTCGCCGCTTCGGCTGGCCCATCCAAGGCTGGAAGACGTACGACCGTGAGACTCAGGGCGGGAAAGATGGACATCCGGGGTTGGGCTGGATCGACGCTTGTAGGAACATGGTGCCGGTAGTGGGACCTCGATCCAACGGCATTAAGTAGTTCCAATATGGTCTATATGGATAGGATCCTAGGATCAGTCCTCGGAGGGGGAGCGCAGGCCGCCATGGTGTGGCCCAAACCGCCTCGGAGTCTAAGCACCGGGGTGATGATTCGAAGCTGGATTTCGACTGCCTTGGCGCATCGGTTGCGCGTATGATGGATGCGACCGCGGTGATGCGTTCTCACGCGGGGAGGTGGTGGTCGTCCGCCTCAGCAACATCCTGGCCGTCGTCGCACTGCTGCTCGTCGCTGTGGGACTTGCCGGTTCCGCAAATTGGCACGGTGTGCCGAGGGACCTACGCGCCCTCGTTCCGGCCGCGTCCGTGCCCGTCCCGCCGCCAGCAGGCGCCCGCCCCAGCCCCAAGACGTTTGCGCCACTTGAAACGGTGGGATCGTCCTTCCTGCACACGACCATCGACACCTACACGGCGCCCATGAACGATCTGGCCCTCTATGTCTACTACGCGAGGCGCCTGGGACGGCTCGGCTACTCGACGAACGGGTCGGGCACAGCCTGCGGCCGGGCGGGATGCCTCGAGTCCTTCTGGATGTTCTCGAAGGGCGCCAACCTCCACGACAACGTCATCCTGTCCGTGCGGGCGGAGGGGGCGGGGAGCCTCTTCTCGGTCGCGCGGGAAATCATCGTCGTTCCACCGCGTCCGGAGGTCAGCCTGGTGCCGCGGGACGTACGGCAGGCCATCCTGACGGTACAGGCGTCCTATGGGCCGCCGACGGCGGTGACCCGGACGGTGACGGCGAGGCCCGCCATCCTGCGACTTAGGCAGATCGTGAACGCCATGCCCGTCTTCGACCGCGCCGCCGCGGCGCACGGGTGCACACCCTACTACGCGGGCACGGCGACGGTGACGTTCGTGACACCATACGGCGACTACCGCTTCCAAGAGACGGCCGAGTGCGCGTATGTGCGCAGCGTGGGCGGCGTGAACCTGACGGATGTCTCTGAGAGGCTTTGGCGGGCCGCCGCTCGCCTCGCGGGCGTTCCTGCGCACGAGTAGCCGGCGCGGGACAGACACGCAAAGGCCCGGGCGGGTCGCCTCTTGGGCGGCCAGGCCCGGGCCTATAGGATTCAGTCGGCCCGCTTGGCGGAGGCCGAAACGATCAGGCGCAGCCACATGCCGGCCGGCTCGTGGCCAGGCACCGCGCAGACGATGTAGTAGGTGCCGGCGCGCGAGGCGCGGAAGGCGAAGCGCGCACGCTTGCCCTTGCCGACGCCGGCCGTTGCGTTCTTCATGCCCGCACCGGGGAATGCCGGCGCGACGCTCGTCGCGCTCTTCGTCACGACGGCGCTGTGCGGGATCGCCCCGTGGTTGAGGAAGAGCACCGTGACTTCCCAGCCGCGCGGCACCGTCACTTCGCCCTTGCCCTTGGCGAGGCCGTTGAAGTTGAAGCCGCTGTTGGCGCCGTTGGCCTGGGCCTCGATGAACAGCGTCACCGTCTTCTTGGCCGGGTTCTGCGCCTTGACGATGGGGGGCGTCGCGCGGACGCCGGCGGCGGACGAGACGGCGGCCGGTCCGAGAAAGCTGCCGAAGAGGAGCAGGGAGCCCGCCACGAGGGCGGTGAGACGCGAGCGCAGCATGTTTGGTTCCCCCTTTTGCCGCAAGTTAGGAGCCGTCCGCGAGCAGAGTGCAGGCGGTTGACAATGTGAGGCAGGCGTAGCATCGTAAGTTCGGGGTGGTAGGCAACGAACTCGCGATGGGACCCGCCGTTCAGAATCGGGG
>JAJZAT010000004.1 GCA_021799275.1 Bacillota bacterium | reverse complement strand
CGCCCGTGGACAACGCCGGTGCTCACGCACCTTGGACAACCCTTCGGGTTGCCCACGTTGCCCACCGCCGCTTGGACAACCCCTGCGGGGTTGCCCACATGCCACAACCCCGTCGGCGGCTAAGCGCAAGCGCTTCCCCAGACCCGGATCCTGAACCATCGGCGCCTACGGCGCCGCCCCTCTCGTCCTCGCGCCGACCTGCCGCTTTGACCCGCATTCCCCTGCCGGTTTCAGCCGTTTTCAGTGGCCGCTTTGATCCGGTCTCGGTGGCCGGATTCATCCGGTCTACCCTGCCGGATTCGCCGGAATAGACATTCGGGAGCTTGACGGCGAGCGAGCCCTATCAGGGTCGGGCGCCCGCAAGCGGCCCGTCGGTTGCCAGGCTGGCGGTGAGCGGTACACCTGGAGGCAACAGGTCATCCGCGATGGGGTCGCCCCACGTTGGGACAAAGGGGAGAACACCTGCCCAGACTGGAAGGTCCAGATCTTCCTGATCGTCCTTTGGTGGGCCGGTGCGTACCTTGGCCGCAGCCTCCTCGATGTGCACCTTCACGACGCGGGTCGCACGGATCTCCCTGTCGTTCGGCATCCTCGCCTCCTGGGACCGTCCTGGTGCCACGTGCTCCACCAACTGGCGCAGGGCCTCCATTTTCTCGTCGTGATCCATCACCTCTTCCCCTCGTCCGTACACCACCACGGAGCGGAAGTTCAGCGAGTGGTTGTAGACAGAACGCGCGAGCACGAGGCCGTCCACGAGCGTGGCGCAGACCGCGATCGGCTCTCCCCGGCTGATCACGGCCAGCATCGCGGCCGCCGGCGCGCCATGCAGATAGATGGCATCCTCGATCCGCACCGGGATGGTGGGCAGCACGCGCGGCTCGCCGTCCACCACGAAGGAGACGTGGCAGACGAGGGCCTCGTCTAGGATCGCGTCGATCGTCTGCCGGTCGTAGCGCCCACGATCGGGGTGCCTTCTCACCTTTGCGCGGTCTAATGTCAAATCCAACGCCGTCCTCCCTGCTGCCCGGCGGGCCATGGCTCCCGCCCACCCTTGCCGATCTATAGACATAGGCTACACTTGAATCGGCCAGGGCTCTATAGCCACTTTGCGCCTTTTGGTACTGTCCACTTTGGGGGCGAAATCTTGGCGGACGACTCGAAGCGGGCGTTGCCGAGCCTCAACCGGTCCGGGGTCGCGCCTGCCCTGCACCGTCAGATCTACGGGACGCTCAGGGAAGCGGTGCTTGAAGGGCGACTCCCCCCGGGCAGCCGCATCCCCTCATCCAGGACGCTCGCGGCAACGCTCGGAGTGTCGCGCCCGACCGTCGTCAGCGCGCTCGACCAGCTGGCAGCCGAAGGATTCATCGAGACCAGGGTCGGATCCGGCACCTACGTGGCCAAGGGACTGGTCCAAGGTGGACTCCGCCCTGCCGATGTCACAGCGCTGGGGCAGGACGTGCTCTCCCTGCGTGCGCGGGAAGTCATCGGACTTCCGCCGCTCACCGCTGCCAGGGACCTGGGGTCTAAGGCCTTTCATACGGGCTTTCCGGCCCTCGGGCAGTTTCCCCTGCGGGAATGGGCCGAGGTGGCTGCGTCCGCCTGGCATTCGCTCTCCGCCGCGGACCTCGACTACCCGGACCCGATGGGCTATTGGCCGCTGCGTGAGGCGATCGCCGAGCACCTGGCGATCGTGCGGGGCGTGAAGGCCGACCCGGAGCAGGTGATGATCGTCGCCGGATCCCAGCAGGCACTCGGGCTTGTGGCGCAGGCGGTGACCGATCCCGGCGACGAGGCATGGGTGGAGGACCCCGGCTATCCTGGCGCCCGTCGTGCCTTTGTGGCCGCGGGACTCGCCGTGCGGCCCGTTCCCGTGGACGCCGAGGGCATCGACCTAGACTACGCTCAACACTTTCACTCCAAGGCTCGGCTCGTCCACGTCACGCCATCGCATCAGTACCCGCTCGGCGTGCGGATGAGCGTGGCGCGCCGGCTTGCGCTCGTCGCGTGGGCGGAGAAGCGCGGCGCATGGATCCTTGAAGATGACTACGACAGCGAGTTCCGCTATGCCGGGCGGCCCTTGGCGCCCCTCTATGCCATGGTCGACTCGGGGCGCGTGATCCACGTCGGCACGTTCAGCAAGGTGCTGTTTGCCGGGATCAGGCTCGGCTACATGGTCGTACCGCGGGGACTCGTGGACGCGTTCCGCACGCTGCGAGGCTTTCACGATCGGGGTTCGCCGGTGCTGTCGCAGGCGGCGCTGGCCGCGTTCATGCGCGAGGGACGCTACCAGAGGCACATCCGGCACATGCGCTCCCTCTATGCGCAGCGGCGCGACGACCTTTTGCGGATCCTCGCGGCCGAAACGGGCCACTTGCTGCGCGTTTCGCCGCCGGACGCCGGTCTGCACCTCGTCGCCCACCTGCCGCCCGGCGTCTCGGACCTGGAAGTCGCCCGCGTGGCCAAAGGTCTCGGCGTGCACACGCTGGCGATCTCCCGGATGGCGGAGCTGCCCCAGAGCGAGGGGGCGCTCGCGCTGGGGTTCGCCGGGGTCACCTCCGAGGAGATGACGGAAGGGGCAAGGGCATTGCGCGTGGCCCTCGTGCAGGTCGCTGGCGAAGGGCGACCATGACGGGGTCATGGCTAAGGTGGCTGGGCACCAGGTGGCGACGAACGGACCCATCAGCTCCCTTCACGGTCCCGCGCGGGGCAAGGCCCGCGGGCATCCGGGTGCTATCCGCCCACAAAGTCCCATAAAAGGTGGGCAGGTTGAGGAACGAGCACGCCTGGAGACGTCTGCGCAGGCTGTACAGACGTCCGCCGGGGATGCAAGCCTCCGTTTAGGCAGGCTGCACGCGGTTCGGGCTTACCGATGGGTACAAGGCGGCGCACCTGCCGTCCGCCTTGTCGCGGTATCCGGCAAGGGGCCTCATGGAAACCATGTGTGACCGTCGCGACGCCTTGCACAAAGCCAGACCTTGGGAAGCCAGTGGAAGCATCGATCGAGCAGACTTCTACCGGTGTAAGAAGTGTCCTCCACGCACTCAATGTAAACTCGATTTGGTAAATAGAGCGAACACTTCACCAAAGGAAGGCAACTGGTATTAGAAAGTGACGATCCAATCGACGCGCCAAGCGAACAAGCTGAGCGAGGTCACCTGGTTAGCAATTGATGCCAAGAACTTTGGCTTAATCTGCCACGACTTTACATGGAAGCTGGTCTAATTATCCATACGCCGGCATAGGATTGAAGTGGTCAAAGGACCCATATACAATGCGCCGACGCCATCATTGGAAGAGTCCTAAATACCGTAGTGTAGCGACTCGAGGCGCGGTGCAATGTATCGGGCCTGCGACCTTTCGGCGCAGCGAGTTTGGCCATGCGGAAGCGTCCAAATGGCCGGTGTCCAAATGGACAATTTAGCGATCTCTAAAGGAGTTGCGCGATGTCCATAGAAAATGGCACTCGAGCCCAGAGGTGCAACGCGCCCGCAGAGCTATCCGGGTTGCGCCGCGGCGAACCTTCACGGGTCCAAGCCGTCTCGCGCTTATCGTCGTTGTTCCTAGTGGCTGGAGAACTAAGGGCAAGGAGGGTGTAGCAGAGGGCATCGGAGTTCAACGACGCGACCCGTGACGCTATGTGGTGCGTTACCCAGGGTGGAGTTACGTAGCCCCGTGCAAGGAGGTTGTCAGATGAAGAAGAGCCCATGGGCCGTGATGAGCGGTCTCATTGGGTCCGCCGCGGTCCTGCTTGCCAGCTTTGGCACGGCCGCTGCCGCTGGCCAGGCGCCGCTGCAAAAGGCGAACACCATAGTAACGGCCCTGCCGCTTCAGGTGGGCATTACCGACTACGCGCCGATCGCGAACGCGTCCGCGTACACGGTCTACAACAGCGCCGCCGAGTACATGATGTGGGCGCCGGTCGTCATGGTGTCGGGCTCCGACACGATCGACTGGGCCGACTCGCTCGCGTCCAAGATCACGACGAACGCGAACGACACGCAGTACACCGTGACGCTCAAGAACTGGAACTGGTCCAACGGCAAGGCGATCACGGCGACCGACGTAGCCTGGACGACGAACGTCCTGCTCTACGCTTGTACGGCGAAGAGCCCGGCGTACGTCTACGGCGGCTGCGGCTTCGGTGGCCTTCCGCCCAGCTCGGCGCACGGCGTCTTGACTGGCGCCAAGGCCGTGGGACCGCACACGGTTGTCTTCACGCTTAACAAGTCCGTCAACCCCGTGTACTTCGAGCTGAACGGCCTCGGCCAGATCCAGCCGATGCCCAAGGCGATCTGGAACAGGGGCAGCTTCCAGGCCACGCTCAAGCTGCTTTCCCAGATCTACAACAAGCCGACGTCGCCCGAGTACAAGACCGTGTCGGGCCCGTACAAGTTCCAGTCCATGATCAACGACGAGTCCTACACCTTCGTGCCGAACCCGAAGTACGGCGGCCACAAGGCCACCCTGAAGTGGGTTCAGCAGTACGAGGCGTCCGACTCCGCCGAGTTCGCGGCTCTCCGCAAGAACCAGATCAACGCCGGTTACCTGACGACCTCGATGTACGGCTCCGCCAACCAGCTGAACGGCCAGTACAAGCGCTCTCTGAGCCAGGGCTTCTGCTGGTACGGCATCGAGCTCAACTCCGCCAAGAACTCCCTCGACGTCGGCGCCGCGTTCCAGGACCAGAAGGTCCGCGCCGCGCTCGAGTACGGCATCGACCAGAACGCCATCGGCAAGGTGCTTGACGGCACCCTCGACGGCAAGAATCTCTGGGTGCCGAACTACTCGGCCATTCCAGAAGGTTTCGCCTCGCTGACCAAGGCCGTGTTCGGCGTCACCTCGATCCCGAACGCGTACCCGTTCAACCCCGCCAAGGGCAAGAAGCTCCTGCAGCAGGACGGCTGGGCGCTTGACGCCAACGGCGTGATGGAGAAGAACGGCGTTGCGCTCAAGTTCCCGGTGTTCTACGACTCCGGCTCGATCGAGACCGCCAACGCGGCCGTCATCCTCCAGCAGGACTGGGCCAAGATGGGCGTCAAGATCACCCCGCAGCCAGTCGCGTTCGACACCCTCGTCGCCATGTCCGACGCCCAGGGCGCCGCCAACAAGTGGGCAGTGAACTGGACCGGCGGCTGGTGCTACGAGCCGAACTTCTACCCGACTGGTGGCGGCATGTGGGGCTACTACGACAGCCAGGACGACTACAACTACGCGCCGTTCAACCAGGCCGTCGCCAACTCGTACCTGCCGGGCACTCCGGCCCAGGCGGTGCAGCGGATGTACCAGTACGCCGAAGCGACCGCGAAGGACCTGCCGTTCCTCTGGCAGCCGGGCGGCTACGCCGTGAACGAGTACGCGCCGTACATCCACGGCCTCAACAAGTACTTCAACCCGGTGCAGGCGTTCACTCAGATGAACTGGGTGACGATGTCGCACTAAGATCCGCTGACAGGCGGCGGGCAGGGCCGAACTTCGGCTCTGCCCGCCTCGTTGTTGCTGCAAGACTGATGGATGGATGCGACGTTCTGGGCGGACCCAGGACTGGGGCGCGCCACTGTCCGGTATCCGGATTGCTCCACAAGGCCGGGTGCCCATGCCGGCTGACCGCCACTAGACAGTACACTTGGCGTCCCTGACCACCAGGGAGACCAGCAGGCTGCCCAGCGCAGCCGCAGCCGCGACGGAGAAGAGCAGCGCGGCGGAGACAGGTCCTCGACCGAGCGCTGCCGCGATGGCAACGGAGGAGCCCATGGTCCCGAGGTAGCGGAGGAGCGTATAGAGGCCCGAAGCGCTACCGGCGGACGCGGCAGGGGCGTTCTCGAGCGTCAGCTTTTGCAGCAGCACGTTGCTGAGGGCAAAACTCACACCGATCAGTGCGAGCGCACCGACCAAAACGGCCAGCGGGGCGGAGATCGCCTCGATCAGGATGAGGCAGCCGAGAAGCAGCAGGGCGCCAGCCCAAACCAGCGGCACACGCCGCAGCGTGCCCTGCGCCAGTCGCCCGGCGAAGGGCGACGAGACCGCCAGGACGCCGGCGAAGCCCAGGAGCAGGAGACCGCTTGCAAGCGGGCTCATGCCCCGCTCCGTCTCGAGCAGGCTCGGCAGCCCGTACAGCACGACATACATGACAAAATAGGCCAGAATCGTGATGACTCCGGCCAGCGCGAACGGCCGGCGCCTGAGCAGGGCCACGTCGAAGGCCGGCGCCTTGGCGCGCCCTTCAACCGTCCAGAGCCAAGGCACGACCGCCACCCCGCCCAGGAGGAGCCACGGCGCCACGGGGTCGCGGGGCAGTGCGGACGCCGCCAGCAGGAGACCGAGCGATGTGGCGAGGAGGCCGATACCTGCCACGTCGATCGCTGCCGCGGGCCTCATCGCGCCGGTGCGCTCGGCGTGGCCGCGCAGACCCAGGCGAAGCAGCAAGGCGATCAGGACGATGAGCGGTGCGTTCAGCCAGAAGATGCCCCGCCATCCGACGAGCGCGAGGATTGCTCCGGCGAGGGATGGGCCGACGGCCAGCGCGACGCCAACGGCCATGCCGATCCAGCCGAGAATCCTGCCGAGATCCCGGTCGCGGTGCAAGCGCACGAGCCCGATGGCGCTGGGGTAGAGCATGGACGTTCCGATCGCCTGCGCGACGCGCCAGGCCACAAGCCAGCCGAACGACGGTGAGAACGGAGCGAGGAGCGTCGGCACCGCCAGCAGGGCGAGGCCGAGATAGGCGAAGGGACGGTAGCCGAACTGGTCACCCAGTTTGCCGAACACCGGCTGCGCCAGAGCGCTGCCGAAGTAGTAGGCGGAGATGAGCCAGACGAGGTCTTGCGCCCCGGCGTGGAACTGACCGAGCAGGACCGGCAGCGCGACCGAGATCGTGGATGAGTTGAGGGGATTCAACACCGTCGCGAGCAGGATGGCGGCGATGAACAGCGCGCCAGGTTCCGTCGCCCGGGAGCGTTCCCTGTCGATCACGGCATCCATGCCTTCCTGGTTCTCTTGGTGCGAGCCAACTTCCACAACTGGCGCCGTATTCCCGTTGAAGCGGCACTCCTTGACCTTGACGCACGGAGGTGGGGCCGAGTCGAGGCAGGAGGTCCGCTAGCCCGGGGAGCATTATGGAACAGAACTCAGAGTGCCGGACGCCTGCGCCATCGGGCGCCGAGCCCCTGGGGAACGGAGGTCACAAGACGGTGCTTGCTCCGAGATTGCGCCCTACGGACGTCTGGCCGGGAGGGGCGACGGGCAGCGGAACATGGCAGCGACTTTCCCGCCAACCACTCGTGTGGGTGGGCGTAGGCTTGCTCCTCTGCCTGCTGCTGTTCGCGTTCGCGGGTCCTGTGGTCTGGCACCGCGGCGTTGGCATCGACGTTGCAGCGATCCTGCAGCCGCCCAGCGCTGGTCATCCGCTGGGCACCGACGGGCTGGGCCGGGACTACCTCTATGCGCTGATGCGTGGCGGCAAGCTGCCGATCCTGAGCGGCTTCGCCACCGCCATCGCGGCGACGGCCCTGGGCCTCGCGGCGGGGCTCACGGCCGCGTTCGCGCCGCGGTGGGAGGCCATCATCCTGCGCACCGCGGATGCGATCCTCAGCATACCTCCGCTTGTTCCGATCCTGATCATCGAGGGATTCTTCGGCGTCAGCATCGTGACGCTGGTGGCCGCGGTCGTCCGCGTCCACTGGCCGTCCACCGCACGCCTCGTCTGGACGAAGTCCCTGGTCTTGCGGGAGATGCCCTATGTCGACGCCGCCAGGGCGGCTGGCGCACGGGAGACGGAGGTCATCCGCAGGCACGTACTGCCGAACGCGGCCGACACGATCATCGCGTGCTTCGCCACGCAGTTCGGCAACGCGGTCCTGTTCATCGCGCTCGCGACCATGCTTGGCGCCGGGCTTGGTGCGGCGAACAACTGGGCGACGATGATCGCGACAAGCCAGCAGTACATGTACGACTTCTACTGGTGGCTCGTGCTGCCGCCTGGTATCGCGTTCGCGCTCTTGATCATCTCGGTCTTCCTGCTCTGCGAGGGGTTGCGCCGCGCTCTGAGTCCCCGCGCCCAGGCCGGGGGGCGTCTGCCATGATCCCATACGTCATGCGACGCATCGTGCAGGCAGTCGTCACACTCGTCGTTGTCAGCCTCGTTCTGTTCCTGGTGATGAAGCTGTACGGCGGCGATCCGGGCTGGATCATGCTCGGCCGCTTTGCGACGCCAGCCAAGGTCCACGCCCTGGACCAAGCGCTCGGCGTGCTGCGTCCCTGGCCCGTGCAGTATGTCGACTGGCTCCGGCAGCTGTTCCTTGGCGGGCTCTCGAGCGCCTTCGCCGTCTTGCCGCCCACCATCCTGTACTTTGTGCTGGGTGGCGGGCTCGGGCTCGTCCTTGCCGTCCTGGTGGCAGTGGCCCAGGCCTCGCACCCTGGTACCTGGATCGATCACGTCACGTCGGTCGGATCGCTCGTCTTCTACGCGTTGCCGTCGTTCTGGCTGGGCCTCGTGCTGTTCCTCATCTTCGCCGCCCAGCTCGAGTGGCTGCCGCTGGCGCCGCCGGGCTTGGCTCCTGGCGGGCAGGGACCGCTGGGTTGGTCCCTTGCCATGATGCTGCCTGTGCTGACCTTGGCCCTCACGAGCGTGTCCGCCTGGTCGATGCATCTGAGGGCGGCCATGGAAGACGCCCTCGCCTCCGACTACGTGCGCACGGCCAGGGCCAAGGGCCTGCCGGAGCGTCTGGTCTTGCGCCGCCACGTGCTGCGCGAGGCGTTGCTGCCGCTCCTGACCATGATCGGCATGTCGTTTCCGGTGCTGCTCAGCCAGGTGATCGTGCTGCAGCTGGTATTCCACCTTGCGGGCATCGGCGGTCTGCTGGAGAGCGCGATCGACTACCGCCTGTTCGGCCTGCTGCTCAACACGGTCCTGGTGA
Source organism: Bacillota bacterium (assembly GCA_021799275.1). GTDB lineage: Bacteria > Bacillota > Sulfobacillia > JAJZYS01 > JAJYTV01 > JAJZQO01. The sequence continues at coordinate 131,828 of JAJZAT010000004.1, read as the reverse complement.
TCGGCGTCATCACCATCGCGACCAACCTGGTCGTCGACATCCTTGCGGCTCTCGCGGATCCCCGGGTCCGGTTCGGCTGAGCATTCAGTATCCGACCGCCACCACCGCGTCCACGATCACCATGTCGTCCGAGATGTCCCCCTGATCCCTGAGCAGCACGCCGCTGCTCGCAAGAAGCCCGCCGGAGACGACCCGCACGTCCACCTGCCCGTACGGAAACGCCTTGCGCACAGCCGCGAGATCCACCTCGTTCCGCTTGTCCGGCACGCCCAGCGTCACGTCCACCTGCATCCTGTCGATGTCTTCACCCGGCAGCACGCTGCGGATGCCCGGCATGGAGTTGTGGCCGATGGCGTTGCGGCACGCCCGCACGCAGGCGGACGTGACGTCCTGCCCGTGCAGGTCGATGCCTTGGCCGATCTCGATGAACATCACGCGTTCCAACACGAATCGCCTCCCAGTCATCCCCATCGTCGTTTACCCAGGCGGCGTATGCAATCCTGCGCGGGCCCGCAAATCGGTGAGCGACGCGACGCCAGGGGCTCAGGCCCGATCTGTGGCATGCTTGAGCCAGATCAAAGCCATGCGATGGAGGGGTGCCCGTGCGTGCGATGGTTATCGACCGGTTCGGCGGTCCCGAGGTGTTCGTGGAGAGGGAGGTTCCCCGCCCGACCATCGGGCCGGGAGGTGCTCGTCCGTGTTGTCGCCACCTCGGTCAATCCCGTCGACGCCAAGATCCGCCAGGCCGGATCGTGGGCAGGCATCACGCCACCCGCCGTTCTGGGCTATGACGTCTCGGGCACGGTGGAGGAGGTAGGGCCCGGCGTCGCGACCCTCAAGGTCGGCCAGGACGTCTACTTCACGCCCGAGATCCATGGCAACCACCATGGCAGCTTCGCGGAGTACGTGGCGGCGCCGGCAGGCATCGTGGCACCGAAGCCCGATGGCATCGATCACATCACCGCGGCGTCCATCCCTCTCGCCGGCGGAACTGCGTGGGAGGGCATCGTGCGCCGCCTCTCCCCGCGCCCTGGCGAAACGGTGCTGATTCTAGGCGGAGCGGGAGGCGTCGGCTCCTTCGCCGTGCAGTTCGCCAAGGCAAGCGGCGCGCTTGTCCTGGCCACCGCGAGCGCGGAGAATCGTACAGCGCTCCAGGAGCTCGGCGCCGACGTGGTCATCGACTACAAGACGCAGGACGTGGCAGCCGCTGCGCGGAGAGCCACAGACGGACGAGGAGTTGACGCGCTCTTCGACTGCGTCGGCGCACCCGCGCTCTACCCCGCCCTGCCCGCGGTGCGGCCCTTCGGGCGCATCGCGACGATCCTGGGTGGCCAGGGCGACATCGCGCCGATCGTCTTCCAGAACCAGGCGCTGCACGGCATCTTCCTCGTCCGCGAGGCGCGCCGATTGGAGGAAATGGCGCCGGTCTTCTCATCGGGCCGCGTGCGACCGCTGGTCGACGAGGTGCTGCCCCTGTGCGAGGTGGGCAAGGCGCATCGCCGGCTCGACACGGGCCATGGCCGCGGCAAGATCGTGCTGACGGTGCAGGACTAGCGTGCGCGGTCCGCCGACAGGCATTGCCCGGCGCGACCGCGAAGACACCGGCCGTCGCACAACTTTCCTGGAGGTACCGCGATGCGCACGATCAGGATCAAGCAGGTGGATGCGTTTGCCACGAGGCCGTTCGAAGGAAACCCCGCGGGCGTGGTGACGGGCGCCGCAGATCTGACGGACCGCGAGATGCAGGCAATCGCCAAGGAGATGAACTGCTCCGAGACGGCCTTCGTCCTGCCGTCCTCCTCGGCGGATCTGCGCCTGCGCTATTTCACCCCGGCTCAGGAAGTGGACCTCTGCGGCCACGCCACCATCGCCACGCTGCATGCGCTGCGCGAGGAGGGGCGCCCCGAAGGAGCCCTGCGGGCCGAGACGCCGGTCGGCGTCCTGGAACTCGAGGTCGGCGGGGCGATGCAGTGGATGCGCCAGGACACCCCGCGCTTTCGGACGTGCGAGGAGGAGCCCGAGGCGATCTGCGCACTCCTGGGCCTTGCCCCCGGAGATCTGGATCCGGCGCTGCCGATCGGCATCGCCTACACGGGGCTTTGGGACCTGCTCATACCCCTGCGGGACCTCACAGCCCTGCGTCGCGCCCGTCCGGACATGCGCGAACTCGCCCGGCACAACAAGAGCGTGGGCGTCACGTCGACGCACCTTTACTGCAGGCAGACGGAACGTCCCGACAGCACCCTGCACACCCGGGACTTCTCGCCCGCGGCCGGCGTGGCGGAGGATCCCCACACCGGCACGGCGAGCGGCGCGCTGGGCGCCTTTCTCGTACAGGCTGGGGTGCTGCCCCCTGGACGGCACCTCTTCGAACAGGGCTGGACGGTGGGGCGGCCAGGCCTGATCCACGTGGAGGTGGCCCCCGGCGCCGCGGCGGTGCGCGTGGGCGGGGGAGCCGTCACCGTGCTGGACGGCAGCATGACCTTGGACTGAGCGGGAAGCAAGCGGACAGGGGGACGGGTCCCACCGTGAGGCGGCACCCGTCCCCCTGGTGCTCTTTCGTTCAGCGCGTCCGCGGGAAGCCGAGGTCGACGGTGCTGGTCGAGGGATCGGGCCAGCGACTGGTGACGACCTTGCCGCGGGTATAGAACTGGATGCCCTCCGGGCCATAGATGTGCGTGTCGCCGAAGAGGGAGTGCTTCCAGCCGCCGAAGGAATAGTAGCCGACCGGCACGGGGATCGGCACGTTGACACCGACCATGCCGGCCTCCACGTCGAACTGGAACTGGCGCGCCGCACCACCGTCGCGGGTGAAGATCGCGGCGCCGTTGCCCCAGGGATTGTTGTTGACGAGCGCGATGGCCTCCTCGTAGGTCTGGACCCGCACAACCGACAGCACCGGACCGAAGATCTCGTCGCGGTAGCAGTCCATGGCCGGCGTGACGTGGTCCAGCAGCGAGACGCCGAGGAAGAAGCCGGATCCCCTGGCGATCGGATCCTCGCGGCCGTCCACGACCAGCGTCGCGCCCTGGGCCGGGCCGGAGTCGAGATAACCGGCGACGCGGTCGCGATGTTCGCGGGTCACCAGCGGTCCCATCTCGGAACCGGCGTCCCTGCCGTCTCCGATGCGGACTCTTGCCATGCGCTCCTTGATCGCCGCGACCAGCCGATCGCCGATCGCGCCGACGGCCACGACAACGGAGATGGCCATGCAGCGTTCGCCGGCCGAGCCGAAGCCGGCGGAGACTGCCGCATCGGCTGCCATGTCGAGGTCCGCGTCGGGCAGCACGACCATGTGGTTCTTGGCGCCCGCCAGGGCCTGGACACGCTTGCCGGAGCGCGTCGCCGCCTCCTGGAGGGCACGCGCCACCGGCGTCGACCCGACAAACGAGACCGCCTGGACATCGGGGTCGGCCAGGATGGCGTCGACGGCCACCCGATCGCCCTGCACGACGTTGAAGACGCCGTCCGGAACCCCCGCTTCGGTCAGGAGCTCCGCGATTCTGAGCGACGCCGCGGGATCCTTCTCCGAGGGCTTCAGGACAAAGGTGTTGCCGCAAGCGATGGCGTTTGCGAACATCCACATCGGCACCATCGCCGGGAAGTTGAAGGGGGAAATGCCGGCCACGACGCCGAGCGGCTGGCGGATGGAGTACACGTCGACGCCGGTCGACGCCTGTTCGGTGTAGGCACCTTTGAGGAGATGGGGCACACCACAGGCGAACTCCACGTTCTCGAGACCGCGCGCCACCTCTCCCATGGCATCCGACACGACCTTGCCGTGCTGGGCGGTGATCAGTTCCGCGAGCTCCTGGCGATGCCGGTGCAGCGTCTCGCGCACGCGGAAGAGAATATCGGCGCGACGGGAGAGCGATGTCGCGCGCCAGTGCGGAAAGGCGGCCGCCGCCGTGGCGATGGCCCCCCGCACCTCGTCCTGTGACGCAAAGTCCACGCGATGGGTCTCCTGGCCGGTGGCGGGGTCGTAGACCGGACCGCTGCGCCCCGAGACGCCGGGCACGATCCTGCCGCCGATGTAGTGTGAGATCCGCTCCAAGCCAACGCCTCCCTCAGCTTGATCAGGCGGGGACGGCCTGCTGCACCGCCGTGAGCACTACGTCGAGCGCCTCGTCGAGGTCGCCCTCCGTGATCACGAGGGGCGGCTGCAGCCGCAGGACGTTGGCGTCGACCCCGCCGACGCCAATCAGGACGCCGTGCTCGCGGCAGGAGGCCCGCACGGCCTTCGCGAGCGCAGGGTCGGGAACTTTCGACCTCGGGTCCTTGACCAGCTCCAGGCCGATCATGAGTCCGAGGCCGCGTACCTCGCCCACCTGGGAGAGGTCCCGCGACCCCGCCCGCAGGTGCTCGAGTGCCTTGGCCCCGATGGTCGCCGCGCGTCCGGGCAGGTCCTCCTGCAGCATGACGTCCAGATTCGCGAGCGCCGCGGCGCAGGAGACGGGGTTGCCGCCAAAGGTGGAGAGATGTTCGCCTGGCCGGAAACTCTGGGCAACCTCCGGCCGGGCGATGGTCGCGGAGAGGGGAAAGCCGTCGGCGATGCCCTTGGCGGACACGAGGATGTCCGGCTCGACGCCGAAATGCTCGACGGCAAAGAGGCGGCCGGTGCGGCCGAAGCCGCACTGCACCTCGTCGGCGATCAGCAGGATGCCGTACTTGTCCAGGATCTCCTTCACCGCCGGCAGGTAGCTCTTCGGGGGGACGATGATGCCGCCCTCGCCCATCACAGGTTCGGCGATGAACGCCGCGACATCGCCGCTCGTGTGGAAGCGGATCACGTCCTCCAGCGCTGCGGCCGTCTGCAGACCGATCTCCTCCGCATCACCCGCGAAACGCGAGCGGTAGGGGTAGGGAGTGGGGGCGAACGCCACACCAGGCAGGTAGGGGCCGCCGCGGGTCTTGCGCGAGAGATTGCCGGTAAGGCTCAGGGTACCGACCGATCGGCCATGGAAGCTGCGCTCAAGCGCAATGAACTCGTGCCGGCCTGTGTAGGACTTGGCCATGCGCATGGCCGCCTCGATTCCCTCCGCGCCCGAGTTGGCGAAGAAGGTCTGCTGCATCCGGCCGGGCGTGACGGCCGCGAGACGCTCCGCGAGGTCCGCCACCGGTTCGACGTAGTAGGTGTAGGAGCTTGCGTGGATCAGCCGGTCGATCTGCGCCTTGGCCGCGTCGCGCACCTTCGGGTGGACGTGGCCCGCGTTGACGACCGAGATGCCGGCGAAGCAGTCGATGTAGCTGCGACCGTCATCCGCGACGACGCGCGCCCCTTGCGCCCGCGAGATGACGATCGGCTCGAGCCCACCCGTGAAACTCGTGTTGACGAAGCGTTCGTACTTCTCCCTGGTGTCCGTGACGCTCCCTCCTCTGCCTAGACACTAAAGGCACGTTCCTCAGCGTGTGAGGGACGTGGTGTCAGAAGGATACGCTTCAGAATGTTACAAACCGTCCAAGGGGTCTTGGGCCAGGAGGCGGGCCAGGAGAGCCAGGGTGAGCCCCAGGCGGCGCTCCGGCTGCAGAAAGTCCTCGCCGAGCAGGGAGGCGATGCGCTCGATGCGGTAATAGAGCGTCTGACGCCGGATGCCGAGCCGCCGTGCCGCCTCGTCCTTGTGCGGTACCTTCAGCAGCACGTCCAGCGTCTCGAGTAGGTGTCCCATGTGCCTGCGGTCATAGGACAGCAGTGGCCCGATCTCCTGCTCGACCACGGCCGCGGTGTCGAAGTCCTGGCGCAGATTGGCCAGCACGCGTAGAGCGCCCAGCTCGTCGTAGAAGGCACTGCTCGCGCCCTCGGACCAGACGGCCGTCGCCAGGGCGAGTTCCGCTTCGGGCGTGGCAGCGGTCAGGTCGTGCAGCGGCAGGATGGTGGAGGCGCCAATGGCCGCCCCGCCAAGAGGCTCGCTCGCGGCGCCGAGATCCGCCAGCAGGTCCCGCAAGACGCCGCGCGACGGCGGGTCGAAGAGAAGAAGCGCGACATCCCTTCCGTGCTCGGCGGCAAGGGCGCGCGTGCCCTTCTGGCGCAGATCCGCCTGCAACGCTGACAGCAGTGCGACGGCTTGTCCCTTGCGGGGCCGCAGCAGGACAAGCGCCGCCCGCGCCGGCAGCCGCCCGGCCTGTCCCAGCCGCGCGGTGAGCGGACGGCCAAGTCCCTGGCCCTCGCCGCGGAGCAACGCGGCAAGAAGTTCGTCGTCACCGGTATCCAGCGACGGATGCCTCTGTTCCCGGGATGGCACCTGGGCAAGGGCAGCCGCCCCGAGCTCGAGCGCCATGTCCGAGCTGAGCTCGTCGCCACGGTGGCAGGCGGCGATCAGGAGGCCCGCTGCGCCATCCCGTTGCGGGACGGGCCGCCACAGGATCCGGCTACCGTCCGCCAGCTGCGTGTCCGACGGAATGGCGGGTTCGTGGCTGGCCGCGAGGAGGCCCGGGACCTTGGCCTCCAGCTCGTGGACGCGGTGTGGCGCCCCGGCGCGCAGCGGTTCGCCCTCGGCCGGCAGGAACACGGTCGCATCGTCGAGCCAGAACCCCAGGCGGCCGACGATCTCAGCCTGGGGGTCGCCACTTGGCTGCGCCAGCCTGAGGTCGTCCGCCAGCTGGCGCAGGGAGAGCAGGATCCGCTGTTCGCCCTGCAGGATGACCTCGTGCACGTCCCGCGTGATGTCGACGAACCGGACCGGACGCACGAACGTGACGAGAGGCAGCTCGAGGCGGTCCGCGAGCTCGATCATGTCCTTCGGGACCCGCTGCAGATACCTGCCGAGCTCGATGCAGACCCCCGCGACCTTGCACCCGGCCAGGCGCTCGAGATACCGGCGCCGCTCCTGGGGACGATGCAGCCCCACTCCCGTGGACAGCACGAGCTCCTGTCCGCGCAGGTAGCTCGCGATGTCGGGTATCTCGCCTACGTGCACCCAGCGCACCGGGGCATCGAGGCCCTGGCGTCCCGCGAGGACCTCGGCGTCCCTGAAGGCCGGCCTGCGCAGCAGCTCACGCAAGGTGGGCAGATCCGGCATGCGGCTCGCGGACACGGTCGTCACCTGCGCAAAGGGTATTCCCGCGAGGTCTCAGCTGGGCTCCTCGAGGGTAGTCAGGAAAGCGGCGAACAGCGGATGCGAGGGTTCCTGGGCAAGGAGCGCCCGCCGAACGCCCTCTTCGATGCGCGAGGACTCGTCCTGCGTGCACCAGCCCGCCACAGGTCCGAGGCGGGCGAAGGCGAGGGTCAGCGTGGCCACGTCGCAGGCGCAATAGGCGGCGATGTCCGGCGTGCGGCCCCCCGCCCAGAGCTCCCGGACGTCACCGCCACCGACGCCCAGCTTACCAGGGATGCCGAGCATGACGGCGGCTTCGTGCTGGCTGAGCGGCATGGAACTGCCGTAATCCGACAGGACCTCCATGATATCGAGATGGCTGTCGCGGAAGCGTTGGCGGTAATCCTCCCGCCACAGCGCGGCAGGCGAGACGCCGTGGGCGATCGCTCGCTGCGTCAGCACGGGCACGTCGAAGCGTCGGCCGTTGTAGGTGACCAGGCGGACGCCTGGGGCCCGATGCGCAAAGCCTGCCCAGAACCCCTGCAGCAGAGACCGTTCATCGTTCCCCGCGGCGAGCGGACGGAGCGTCTCCACTCTGCCGTCTACCGCAATGGTGCAGACGGCGATCTCGACGACCTGGTGGTAGAGGGGCTTGGGGAAGCCGTGCGGCTCGTCTGAGCCGCGCGGCGGCGCCACGAGCGCCAGGGCTTCGAGGTCGCCCAGGTCCGGCCGTCCCAGCACCTTGCGGGCCATGTTCGCATCGACGACAGTCTCCACGTCGAACACAAGGACCGGCCTCAACGCAGGACTCCTCTCAGGCTGTCTCCCGGTCCGCTTCCGCGCCGCGGCCCGGTTTCCTGCAAGACTCGGATGGCCGCACCCCTGGACGCCGGCTGCAGAGCGTACCAGGGTACAATGCCAGTTCATGGTCTTGGACAGGTATAGTAGGGGGCAGGCACCTATGGCAGGGGGAGGGATCCATCTGGCCAGGAGTGAGTTCCTGCGCCTCAAGGACGTCCACAAGATCTACGGCGCCGTGCACGCGGTCGACGGCATCGATCTCGAGATAGAACCTGGGCGCATCTTCGGCCTGCTCGGTCCGAACGGGGCCGGCAAGACCACGACCCTCGAGATGATCGAGGGACTGAGGCGTCCGGACCACGGCCACATCACCTACGGCGACCATGACCTCGTCCGTCAGCCCTCGGTCGCGCGGGAGCGCTTCGGCGTGCAACTGCAGACGTCGTCGTTCTTCGAGCTCCTGCGCGTGGACGAGACGATCGACCTTTTCGCGAGCTTCTACCGCCACAAGCTGGCGACCGACGGCCTGATCGAACGGTTCGAGCTGGGCGAGAAACGCAAGGCCTATGTCCAGACCCTCTCCGGGGGGCAGCGGCAGCGCCTGGCGGTGGCGGTGGCCCTCGTGAACGATCCCGAGGTGGTATTCCTGGACGAGCCCACGGCCGGTCTCGATCCCCAGGCGCGTCGCAATGTCTGGGATTCCGTCCGGCAGCTCTGCGAGGAGGGCAGGACCGTCGTCCTCACGACGCACTACATGGACGAGGCGGAGGCGCTTTGCGACCAGCTCGCGGTCATGGACCACGGCCACGTCCTCGATGAGGGCCAGCCCAAGGAACTCATCGAGCGCCACATGCCGGCGGCCTTCATCGAAGTGTCCGCGGAGGTGCCGGTCGGGGAGGATATCCATCTTCCCGGCCTGCAGCGCGTGAGCAGGGAGGGGCCGAAGACCGTGCTCAGGACGGAGCGTCTCGACGAGACGCTGGGCGCCCTGGCCGAATGGGCCAAGACCTCAGGCGTGCCGCTCACGGGCCTCGCGACGCGTACCGCCACGCTCGAGGACGTCTTCCTCCACCTGACGGGAAGGAGCCTGCGGGACTGATGAGACAGCTGCTTACGGTGACCGGCGCTCTCCTGCGCACGCTCGTCCGCAATCGCCAGGCCCTCTTCTGGACCTTCTTCTTCCCGGTCATGCTGATGGTAGTGTTCGGCTTCCTCGGCAACTCGAACTTCAAGCTCAACCTGCTCGTCAGCGCCCCGACCAGGGGTCCGGAGACGAAGATCGTCCAGGCCTACGAGAAGATCCCCTACTTCAAGGTCCAGCGCGCGAGCCGCCAGCAGGCGCTCCGTCAGGTGCGCATCGGACAGGCCGACGCCGTGCTGCTTCTGCCGCCGGCCACGACGCCGCCGCCCTGGCACGCGACGCTCGTCTACAACAGCGCCAACATGCAGACGGCGCAGCAGGCTGTATCCGCGGTGACCTCAGCCGCGGCCGAGATCAACTTGGCCATGACCGGTCAGAGCCCGATGCTCATGGTGCAGCCCAAGGCGGCATCGGGCAGCCGCTCGTCGACCTACCTGGACTTCCTGCTCCCGGGCGTTCTGGCCCTGATGGCGATGCAGAACAGCCTCTTCGGCGTGGCTGGCAGCCTGACGCGCTGGAAGGAGAAGGGCGTCCTGCGCCGCTTCCTCGCCACACCCCTGCGGCCGATCCAGTTTCTCGGCGGCGTCGTGCTCTACCAGCTGGTGTTCGGCATCCTGAGCGCAGCCCTCATCGTGGCGATCGCCGTCATCTTCCTGCACGCCACGGTGGTCCTGCCCCTGCTGCCGCTGCTCGTGACGTTGATCCTCGGCATGGCCGCCTTCCTCGCGATCGGCTTCGTCATCGCCGGCTTCGCCAAGACCGAGGAGGCGAGCATGCCGATCATCAACGTCGTCAGCTTCCCGATGATGTTCCTGAGCGGTGTCTTCTTCCCGGTGACGACCCTGCCGCCGTTCCTGCGCACCATCGTGCACTACCTGCCCCTTACCTACATCGTGGACGGGGTGCGCGGCCTGATGTCGGGCCAGTACGCGGCGTGGGCGCCAAGCGTCCAGGGTGACATCCTCGCGCTGCTCGTATGGTTCGCGCTGCTTGCCATCGTCTCGACCCGGACGTGGCGCTGGGAGTAGCGGGAGCAGACCCCGCCGCTCCCGGTGGGGCCGGCGGTGTGCCCGGGCCGGCCGGGCGGAACATCCTGGCCACCGAGGAGTCAGGAGGCGACTATGGTGGATGTCAGGCTGAGGCCCGCGCAAGAGCGGGACCTGCCGCTCTTCTACCGATGGCAGGACGAGGAGCCGCACTGGGAGCGCTACAACTGCCGGCCGGTGCAGCTCGTGCACCCATATCCGGCTTTCCGGACCCGCTACGTCGAGGCGCTCTCGGGCGGTGAACTGGTTTTCAGCGTGCTTGCGGACGGCGACGTGGTCGGGCGCATGGTGGCGTTCGACGAAAATCCGCGCAACCGCAGCATGGAGATCGGCTACTACCTCGCGTTGGGGGCCCGTGGCCGCGGCATCGGCCGCGCCGCCCTCGTCGTCTTCACGGGCATACTCTTCACCTGGCCCGGCAGGCAGCTGCACAAGCTCTACGCCACGACATCGGCCGACAATATGGCCTCGATCGCCATCCTGGAGCATGCGCGCTTCAAGCTCGACGGCCGTTTGCGCGAGCATTACCTGGTCGACGGCCAGTGGAGCGATCAGCTCTTCTACTCTCTCCTGCGCAGGGAGTGGCAGCCCTAAGACAGCCTGCCATGGACGTCCTGCGAGATCGCGTGATAGGATCCGTCTGGTCGGACCTGCCGACACGCTGGTGCTCGGCAGGCTTTCTTTGCGGTTTGACATGGCTTTGGGGCAAAGCTCTCGAGCCTCACGTGATTTTCAGGCGGAATGGGTAAGCTGCATGCTAGGAGAACTGGGGGAGGTCACCTCTTTTGTGTGGAATCGCCGGGATCGTCGAGCGGGATGCTCACCAGCAGGCGAGGGACGAACTCGGACGTATGCTCGATGCCCTGAGGCATCGAGGACCAGATGACGAGGGCACGTTCTTCGCGCCTGGCGTAGCGATCGGCATGCGCCGCCTCGCCATCGTCGATCCGATCGGCGGGGCGCAGCCGTTCTACAGCGAGGACCGGCAGGTGGTGGCGGTCGTCAACGGCGAGATCTACAACCACGTGGACCTGCGTCGCGGCCTCGAGCGCCGCGGACACATCTTTGCCGGGGCGTCCGACGCCGAGGTCGTGGTGCACCTATACGAGGAGCGGGGAGTCGACTTCGCCGCGGAACTCTCCGGCATGTACGCCGTGGCCATCTACGACAGCCAAAGGCGAACGCTCGTGCTGGCGAGGGATCCGCTCGGCATCAAGCCGCTGCTCTGGCGTCGGACCGGCCTTGGCGTAGCGTTCGCGTCGGAGCTGCGCGCGGTCATGGCCTGGGGCGACGTGCCGGAGATCAACCTGCAGGCCCTCGACCGCTACCTCCTTTACCGCACGGCGGTCGGGGAGGAGACGATTCTCGAGGGAATCCGGCGTGTTCCCCCCGGGCGCACCCTTGTCCTGGACGCGTCGGGCCGACTGGAGTTTCGGGATCGTCGGCGACACTTGGCACCAGCTTTTGACCTGACCGCCGAGCAGGCGGTGGACGAACTGGATCGGCGCCTGGGGCTTGCCGTGGAGCGTCACCTCCAGGGCGATCAGCCTATCGGCGTGCTGCTCTCCGGCGGAGTCGACTCCGGCCTCGTGCTGCATTACGCCGCCCGCGTCATGGGCGGAGCGCTCCAGGGTTACACGGCCGGGTTCGCGGGATTCGGCGACGAGGGCGAGGAGTTCGCGGTGACACAGGCCACCGCCGCGGCCTACGGCATACCGCTGACGCGGCTCGAACTCGACGCCGAGGACGCCGAGCGGCACCTGCTGGCGCTCAATTTCGACATCGACGAGCCCAATGGCGACCCGACCGCGTTGCCCCTTCGAGCGATCGCGGAACGGGCGGCCGTGGACGTGCCGGTCGTGCTGAGCGGCGAGGGAGCGGACGAGTTGTTCGCCGGCTACCCCGGCTACGACGAGCCGCTGGTGGTCGAGCGTTTCTCGCGCCTGGTGCCCCGCATGGTGCGCCAGGCCCTGGCGGGCTCGCCGCTTCCGGGGCGGGGACTCGCGGCCCGCAGCCTGCTTGCGCTGCGTGACCGCTACCTCGGCGTCGGCATGAGCTGGCGAGACCCCGAGCGCCACGCCCTCTACCGTCCCGAGATCCGGCAGTTGCTGCATGACCACCGGCCGGGGCGGCTCGCCGCGGACGCCTTCGCCGCGGCGCAGGCGCAGGGGCATGACTGGCTCGGTTCCATGCTCCAGGTGGACCGGGAGGTCTGGCTGGCCGACGAGGCGCTCCTCAAACTGGACCGGCTGACGATGTCGTTCGGGCTCGAGGCACGCGTGCCGTACCTCGACGACGACGTCGTGGAACTCGCGGACGGCCTTCCCTGGACCTACAAGCTGCAGGCCGGGCAGGGCAAGTGGCTGCTACGCCAGGTGGCGCGGCGGCATCTGCCCGCCGAGGCTGCGCTTCGGCCCAAGCGGGGGTTCCCGACGCCGATCACACGTCTGCTGTCTGGGCCGCTGCGCGAACTCGCCCACGACGCCCTGACCGACGATACCGCCAGGGCGCGCGGACTCTTCGAACCGGCGGCGGTCCGCGATGCGCTCGCCCGCCTGAACGGCAGGCCGAGCCAGGATGGGCGGATGGTCTATGTGCTGCTGGCGCTGGAACTTTGGCTCAGGCAGGTGTACGACACCGCCCCGGGCATGAACGCGCGCAACGCTCGCTACGGCAGCTGAGCCGGCCGCGCGGCCACGTCCGCCCGCGCGAAGGACGCGCCGATCGAGCCGCAGGCCGCGCCCAGGGCCGATCCGGCCAAGAGGGCGCCGACAAGGGCGAGCAAAACCGTCAGAGGTGGCCAGGGCATGTGCAGGCTGCCTGCGCCGACCTGCTGCGGTGCGGCCTGCAAGAACCGCATGTAACCAGCGCTGAGCATCAGGAGGGCGTTGCGCGGGAAGGCGGCCAGCAAGGCGGTCGTCCAGCCGGCCACGATCCCCCCCAGCATGGCGGTGCCCGCGTCGTGTCCTGAGCGCCTCAGCCGGAAGCCGGCATAGCCATAGAGCACCGCCTCCATGACGAACACGGCCATGTGCAGGACCGTACCAGCGCGCGCCATGCCGTGGCCGCCGCCGACGGCGAGGAACAAAAGCCAGGCGATGGCGGCCGCGGGCAATCCGGATGCGAGGCCGCTGCGCAGTGCCGGGCGGCCGATGCGCAAGCGCGTCATGGAATCCTTCCCTTCCTCACGACGGTTCGGAGCTGCCGGCGGCGCCCTCTACGGTGCTTGGGCTACAATGGGCCGGGAGGCTACGCCTGTGCGACGCAGCTATCGCGATCTGCCTGCGACCTATGGTCTCCTGGTCATCGTGGCGGTCATGTATGTGCTCGAAGGCGGTCTTGGCGGCTCTCCGCCACTGATGCGCATGGTGAACCTCGGCGCACAGGTCAACATCCTGGTGCTGCAGGGTCAATGGTGGCGTATCCTGACGGCCATCTTCCTGCACCTGAACTGGCTGCATATCCTGCTGAACGGCTGGAGCCTCTTTGTGATGGGTGAACTGGTGGAGCCGGCCTTCGGCTCGAAGCGCTTCATCGCCGTGTTCCTGCTCGGCGGCGTCATGGGCGGTCTCCTGTCGCTTGTGGCCTATCCGCCGTATTCGGTGCTCGTGGGCGCTTCGGGCGCCATCTTCGGCCTTCTCGGCGCTACGGGCGTGATCGCGCTCGAGGCGCAAGGGCCGATGCGCGGCTATCTCTTGCGCTGGCTCGGCGGCATTCTCGTTCTCAACCTGGCCTTCGACTTCATGTATCCCGGCATCGGGGTCTGGGACCACATCGGCGGACTCGTCGGGGGGTTCCTCGCGGCCTACATGCTGGGCGGCGTGCGCCGTCTGCAGGGCTGGCGCTCGCGGACCGCCGGCATCGCTTACGTCGCGGTCTGCGCCGGTCTCGTCGCCCTGGCGCGCATGCACGGCTAGACGCGCTACTAAGATATACCGCTCCGCGCAGGCCGGACAACGTCCGGCGCCTCGGTGGCAGTGTGCTATAATGCTGGCAACTTCGGCGAAGGGGCCTGAACGGTGCTCTCCAAGCTGCGTCCGCATCTCTACCTGCCTTCTGTTCAGAGCGTGGATCCGAGGATGCTGCGGCGACGCGGCATCCGGGGCGTTGTGCTCGACCTCGACAATACGCTCGCGGGCTGGAACGCGCCCAGGCCGACGCGTGAGGTGAAGGCCTGGGTGCAACGGCTGCGTGGCTCCGGGGTCGGCGCAGTGATTCTCTCCAACAACGGCAAGGGCAGGGTGGAGGACTTCGCCGACTGGCTCGGCGTACCGTTCATTCCGCACGCGCGCAAGCCTTCGGCCAAGGGGTTCCGCAAGGCGATGGCGGTGCTGGGTACCACGCCGCAGACGACCGCGGTGATCGGCGACCAGGTGTTCACGGACATCCTCGGGGGCAACAGGGTCGGCATGTTCACGATCCTCGTGACGCCCCTGACACGCCAGGAGTTCGTCGGCACGCGTGCCGTGCGCCGCGTCGAGGGCGCGGTCCTGCAGCACTTCGCGCGCACCGGCCTGCGCGTCCCTTCGAGCGCCGGCTAGCCCTGGACCGATACCTGGCGCCACCGCCTCGGGGGCGTCGGGCCTTTGCGTATGCGTAGCCACAAGGGCGACTTCTTGCTAAGGCGGTGCGACGGTGGAACTGCTCGGCCTTTTCGGCCAGGGCATCGGCGGTTCGTTCTCTCCGGCCCTGCACGGTGCCGCGCTCAAGGCGACGGGGCGCGACGGGATGTACATGCTCTGGGATGTCGCGCCGGACGACCTCGGCACCGCGCTGCGTGGGGCCTTCCTGCTAGGCGCGAGGGGCGCCAACGTCACCAAGCCCTATAAGCAGGCGGTCGCGCAGATGGTGATGCGTCTCGATCCATGGGCGCGCCGCATCGGCGCGGTCAACGTCCTCAGGCGTACAGGCGGGGGATGGGAGGGGCACAACACCGACGCGGAGGGTTTCTGGCAGCCTCTCGCGGCACTCTCGCGCCCGCTCGGCAGCGCCTTGGTGCTGGGCACCGGCGGCGCCGCGCTCGCGGTGTGCGCCGTCCTGGCCCGCGAGGGCATCGAGCTCCGCATCGCCGGGCGGAACCGGGAGATGCTCGGCCGCATCGGCCGGGAGTTCGGCGCCCAGGCGATCGACTGGCGTCAGCGCGGCGAACTCGCCGACGTGGACCTCATCGTCAACGCGACGACGGTAGGGAGCCATGGCGACGAGAGCCCGCTCGAGCCGCAGTCCATGCCGCCGACCGCCGTCGTCTACGACCTCATCTACCGCCCGCAGCCCACGAGGCTCATGCGGGAGGCCCAGGGGCGCGGCTGTCGTACCATTGGTGGTGGTGGCATGCTGCTTGGTCAGGCCATGCTGGCTTGGCGACTCTGGTACGACGAGGATCCGCCGCACAGGGCGATGGCCGAGGCCCTGCAACGTGCCATGTCCGAACGAGACGCTTCGTGAAGGAGGATCGGCCTTGCGTTATCTCACAGCCGGCGAGTCCCACGGACCGGCGCTCATCGGTGTTCTGGAGGGGATGCCGGCAGGGCTGCGCCTCAGTGCGGAGGACGTGAACCGCGAGCTCGGGCGCCGACAGGCGGGCTACGGTCGCGGCCAGCGGATGCGGATCGAGCAGGATGAGATCGAGTGGCTCAGCGGTGTCCGCTTTGGGGAGACGCTCGGTTCGCCGATCGCGGTCATGATCCGGAACAAGGATTTCGAGCGCTGGCGGGAGCGGATGGCCCCGGAGGGGCCCTCGGCGGGGGCAGTTTTCACGCGACCGAGACCTGGACATGCCGATCTCGCTGGGGCGCTGAAGTACGGCAGGCGCGATGCCCGCGACATCCTCGAGCGCGCGTCGGCGCGCGAGACCGCGATGCGCGTCGCGCTGGGCGCCATGACGAAGGCCCTCTTGCGCCACTTCGGCATCGAGATCGTGTCGCACGTCGTCGCCCTGGGCGATGTGACCGCCTCCCCTCCCGCGGCCCTGGACCTCGAGGCGATCGACCGCTCGCCCGTCCGCTGCGCCGACCCCGAGGCATCGGCGGCCATGGTGGCCGCCATCGATGAGGCCAGGATCAAGGGGGACACCCTCGGCGGCGTGATCGAGGTGCTTGCGACGGGCGTGCCGGTCGGGCTCGGGGCACACGTGCACTGGGATCGCAAGCTGGACGGTCGCCTGGGGCACGCGATGCTGTCCGTGCCGGCGATCAAGGGGCTCGAGATCGGCGCCGCGAACTGGGGCGCCGCGCGGCCCGGATCCGAGGTGCACGACGAGATCTTCTACCGTGATGACCTGGGCTTCACGCGGGAGACCAACCGGGCCGGGGGCAGCGAGGGGGGCATCTCGAACGGCCAGCCCATCTGGGTGCGTGCCGCGATGAAACCGCTCAGTTCCCTGCACCGCCCGCTCCGCTCCATCGACATGGAGAGCCACGAAGAGTTCCTCGCGCAGGTGGAGCGGTCCGACATCACCGCCGTGCCGGCGGCGGGCGTGGTGCTCGAGGCCGTGATGGCCCTCGTGCTGGCCGAGCTCTTCCTGGAGAAGTTCTCGGGCGACGCGATCCTGGACGTGGAAGCGGCGTACCGGCACTATCTCGGGCGGATCCGCCCGTGATCGTCGCACTCGTCGGTCTGCCGGGGGCCGGCAAGACCAGAATCGGGCGGGAACTCGCCGAGCGTCTCGGCCTGCAGTTCCTGGACACCGACCAGATGCTGCAGGAACGGCTGGGCGCACCGGCCGCGGAGCTCTACGAGCGGCTGGGCGAGGCCACCTTCCGCGACGAGGAGACGAAGACGCTCAAGGAGGCCCTGTCCGGGCGGGACCGCGTGGTCTCCACCGGTGGCGGGACCGTGCTGAGGCCCGACAACCGCCGGCTCCTCCGCGACGTGCGGGTTCTCGGCCTCACGGCGCGCGACCCGCAGCTGCTGTCGCGCCTGCGGGGCGGCAGGGGCCGCCCGGTCCTGGCCCCCAACCCTGCGGATCGGCTGCAGACCCTCCGCCACGACCGCCTGCCGTTCTACGAGGAAGTGGCGGAGGCGTGGTTCTGGACCGAATCGGCGCCGACGCGAGCGGTCGAGCGGATCGTCGACTTTCTCGCTCTCCAGCGCCTGGGCAGCGGCGTCTACTTCGGGCGCGGCGCGCGGCGTTTCGTGGGCTCGTTCTCGGGCTTCGGCGCCAGCCTTCTCCTGACGCAGCCGCCCCTGGCCGAAGGCTGGGCGCGCTCGCTCCTCGACAACCTGCGCTACGGTGAGCGGCGGGCGGCGATGGAGGTCGTGCCGGACGGCGAGGCGGCAAAGGATTTTCGGGTCTACGAGAGCCTCCTGAGGCACATGGCGGAGCGCGGCATGACCCGCGACGAGACGGTGGTGGCCGTCGGCGGCGGTGCTGTCACGGATCTTGGCGGCTTCCTTGCCGCGAGCTACATGCGCGGTGTGCCGCTCATCCTGGTACCCACGACCGTCGTGGGGCAGGCGGACGCGGCCTTGGGCGGCAAGACCGGCATCAACCTGCCGGAGGGCAAGAACCTGGTCGGAGCGTTCTACCCGGCCCGCGCGACACTCGTGGATCCCGACACCTTGCGCACCCTGCCCTTGAACCAGTTCCGCGACGGCCTCGCCGAGGTCGTGAAGTGCGGCGTGGGCCTGGACGCTGAACTCTTCGCGGCATGCGCGGCCTGGCGCCGTCCCCCGGCTGGCGCCGCCCTCGACTTCGCCCTGGCGCGCGCGGCTCGGGCCAAGCTGCGGGTGGTGGCGGCGGACCCCAGGGAGTCCGGGGAGCGCGCGAAGCTCAACCTCGGCCACACCGCGGGCCACGCCGTCGAGGCCACCAGCGGTTACAGGCTTTCGCACGGGCGGGCCGTGTCGGTCGGGCTCGCGGCGATCGCGCGCCTTGCCGAGCGTCGCTACGCCTTCGCGCAGGCGTCCGATGTCCTGGAGCTGCTGAGACGCCTTGAGCTGCCCACCCACTACCAGGGCGATCCCCAGGACCTCTGGGGTTACCTCCTGCACGACAAGAAGCATGGCAGCCAAGGATACCGCCTCGTCGTGCCGCGACGTATCGGCCAGTGCGAGGTGGTCCGCGTCGACGAGGAGGAGATGCGCGAACTCGCCGCACTGGCCTGCACGCCCGTCGGCTGAGACGAGAGGCCCTTTTTGGCGCGCGGCTCGAATTCCCATGGAACCACCAGAACCGTAGAAGTAGTAGGATAAAAACTGGTATTGCGACCTGCAGTTATCGCCTGACCGCCCGCCGGAACGAATGCGGGTCCAGCTCCTCGGCGTGCACCCTCGATGACGTCTTCAGCCGCTGTCAGGGCGCATGGGATTGGCCTCGGTCCGGCTCAGTCTGCGATGCGGGGAGGTGAACGCCTGAAGCCCAACCGCAGGCCTGCGCCTCTTCCGGGAAAGGTGGCGCAAGCCCCAGCAGCCTTGTAGAGAAGAGATGAGCACCGTATGACGAGGAATGGTGGCATCATGACCGCGCTTGGCGCGGCGGTCCCGCTGCTGATGGCGTTCGTTCTAGGCGCCACCCCGGTTCAGGCGAAAAACGGGGCGGTGGCGCCTCCCGGGACAGCTGTTGTCGACGGTATCTCGTACACAGGGGCCACGGCACTCTCCGACGCGGTCAAGGCCGCCCGCCCGGGTGATACCGTGCTGCTGGGCAGCGGCACGTTCTATGGGCCGGTCGTCCTGGACGACGTCAGCATCGAAGGGTCGGGTCCGAGCACGGTGATCACCAACGCGAACGCCCTCCCCCAAAGGAACCTCATACAAGCATACGGCGCAAGCTTGAAGCCGCTCGATATCGAGAACGTTGTGTTCGCCCCCTTCTTCAGCTATGGGGGGGTGGTGATCCGGTACCAGGACCAACACGAGGGTCAGACGATCACGATCAGGAATGACCGGTTTGCGCCGCTCCCCGGTTCCCAATCCACCACAGCGGGCCTTGTGATGGCCGTTGGCTCGTCCGCCACGATCGACGTCGAGAACGACACCTTCAACAACCTCGGCGCGGGCACGCTGCTCATGATCGACGGCAGTTCAGGCAACGTCAGTGGACCGGATGCTGTCGTCGACGCGAACAAGTTCACCGGTGTCGCCACAGGCGTTGAGGTGCTCTATTCCGGCGACACGCAGCCAGGCGGATACCGGACCATCTCCAAGAACGCCTTCGACCTCGCCACGGGAGACACGGCGGTGTTCATCTCTGCTCCCACCACGGGCTGCTACGACAGCTTCGACATCACGGGCAACAACTTCGACTTCCAGGGCTACGGCATTGACAACAGCGGAGCCACGTGCCTCACCGTGCACAGCAACTGGTGGGCGAGCCACAATGGCCCGAACACCGGCGGTGCCATTTCCGTTGGGGTGTCGACCACAGGCTTCGCGTCGACGCCAAACAAGCTCCCGGGTGTCGGCGCCTCGCCCATCCATTGACAGGGGCCCCTAGGAGGCCATCCCCACGGCGGATCCCGCAACCATGCAAGGTCGTCCCAGGGGGGAGTGCACCTCCCGGGGACGACCTTCGTTCTCGATGCTGTCGCCGGCGAAGGTCGACGTAGGGCCTGCGATCCTTGCCCGAATCCTGCGGGGAGCGGGCTCGCAGGGCACCCCCAGAAAACGCGTGGGGTGCCACGAACAATTTCCTATTGACACAAGGGTTTTGCGGCTGATATTGTCGATCCACACTGAATACCCCGCGAAATGGCAAACGGCTCGAAAGGGTCGGACGCAAAGCCACGGGTCTAAGGCCGAAAAGGCTATGATCGCCGGGTTGCCGAAGGGAGAAGGTTTGACCTCCCGATGGCTGTCGGGAGGCCTATCACTTTTTCGGGGCGGGGGAAGGAGGGGCATCATGTTGATGGCTGCTGTCCAGTTCTCCACGTTCCTGCGCCGCTTGCGCGCCCATGAAGGTCAGAGCATGGTCGAGTATGCCCTGATCATCGCCCTCGTGGCTGTGGTGGTGGTTGGTGCCGTCGTGCTGCTTGGCAAGGGCATCAGCAACATCTTCGACAGCATCACGGGCAGCCTTTAGCCTTATGCGGGCGCGGTGCCGCCCGTGGCTCTCCGACCGGAAGGGTCAGGCGGCGGTTGAGCTTGCCCTGATCCTTCCGGTCCTTGTCCTTCTAATGCTCGGGATGCTGCAGGTGGGCATCGTGCTTCAGGACTACCTCCAATTGCAGCAGGCGGTGGAGCAGGGGGCTCGCGCCGCCAGCCTGGGCGCGTCGGATACGACGATCCTGCAGACGGTCGACGCGTCGGCGCCCAACCTGAACCCGGCCTCCCTGACGCTCACCGTGTCGCCGTCGCCGTCCGAGCGGCAGAGCGGCACCGCTGTCGACGTCCAGGGCACGTACAGCATCAGCGTGAGCATCCCGCTGCTGACGCCCCTGCTTGGAGGAGCCCTTCAGGTTTCCAGCCAGTCCATCATGCGTATGGAGTGATCGCTCATGCGGAGGCATCGTGCCGAGAGCGGTCAGGCCACGGTCCTGTTCGCTCTCGCGGCGGTTGCCCTTCTCTCGGTGGCGTCCCTGTCCCTTGACGCCGGTCGGGCCTACATCAAGACCCAGGAGCTCAAGTCTGCCGCCGACGCGGCGGCGCTGGCCGGGGGACAGGAGTTGCCCGCAGATCCCTCGTCGGCGAAGTCGGTCGCCATCGCGACGGCCGAGCGGAACGGTGTGCCATCCGCCGACGTGCAGGTGCAGGTGAATGCCCAGGACACCGTCGTGACCGTGACGACGCGCGGCGGCATTCCCTACTACTTCGCGTCCCTCTTCGGCATCGACCAGGGAACGTTCCAGGAGACGTCCGCGGTTCAGGTGGGGCCGATCTCCCGGGTGACCGGGGCGATGCCGCTCGGCGTCATCTGGAACGATTTCGTGTACGGACAGTCCTATGTGCTCAAGGACGGCGGCGGCGAGGGCAGCGACGGCAACTACGGCGGTCTGGCCCTTGGCGGTACCGGAGCGAGCACCTATCAGCAGAATCTCGAGGCTGGCTACCCGCAGCCGCTGACGGTCGGGCAGACGCTGGAGACCGAGACCGGCAACATAGAGGGGCCAACCCAGCAGGGGCTCGCCGCCCGCGTGGCGTCTGGTGCGGGCTACAGCTGGGACACGGTGCCACTGAGTTCGCCAGCGGTGGTGGACCTGCCGATCATCTCGCCGCCAAGCCAGGGCCAGTCCCAGGTGACCATTCTCGGCTTCGCCGCATTCTTCGTGACCGGCGTGGACAGCAGCGGCGACGTTACGGGGGTGTTCCTCGACGCGGTCACGTCGGGGCAGTTCGGTAGCGGAGGCAGCTACGGCCTGCAGGCGGAGAGGCTGATTGAATGACGAGACGCAGGCTCCTGCGGGTGATCGTTCCGCTTCTCGCGGCCTTGGTGGTGACGCTTGTCGTCGCCAAGGCCACCGCCAGGCCGGTGGCCAGCCGGGCCCCGCTTGTCGTCGCTGCGACCGCGGTGCCGGCGGGCAGCGTCCTCACTCCAGCCGATCTCAAGTTGCAGCAGGTGTCGCCCTCGGCGATCCTGCCCGGCTCTCTCACCACCGTGGGCTCGGCGCAGGGCCAGGTGACCAAGGTTGCCCTGAGCGCCGGATCCCCGGTGCTCGGCGACGAGATCGAGCCCGAGAACAGCGCCGGTCTCGCCTATCAGATCCCGCAGGGCGATCGCGCCTTGACCATGTCCGTCAATGGCGTCTCCGGCGTCGCCGGCAACCTCGCGCCCGGGTCGCGCGTCGACGTGCTGCTCACGCTGAGCGCGCAGGCGGCGCAGAACGGCCAGCCCGCAACGCCCGCCGAGAGCACCATCATCGTGCCGGACGTGGCTGTCCTGTCGACGGGGCTTGCGGGCAGCAGCGGCTCGAGTTCCGGCTACTCGCTCGTCACCCTCTCCGTGACCCCCAAGGAGGCGGCCACCATCGCCCTCGGCCAGCAGCAAGGCTCGCTGCTGCTGCTGTTGCGCCCGCCTGGTGACGGATCGAAGCCGACCGTGCAGATCCGGGTGGGAGGGATCGTGCCATGAGCCAGGAGCGGGAAGCGCGTCTGCTTCTGATGGCCCCGTCGCATCGCAGGGATGCCCTTGCGGAGGTGCTGGGGGATATCGGGGAGGTGCGTGAGGCCGACACGCCAGCGCGCGTGCGATCCTTCGCGCGCCAGGAACGGCCCGATCTCGTGGTCCTCCACGCCGACGCGGATCCGGAATGTTTCGGTCTCTGCGCCGATCTCGACCAGTCCTACGGCGTGCGGGTGCTGGTCATCGGGCGCGACGCGGGGATGGATGCCCTGCGTGCCGCCATGCAGGCCGGGGCCCGGGACTACCTGGCCGAACCGGTGCAGCCCGGGGAACTCAGAGCGGCGGTGGCGCGGCTCGCCCAGGTGGAGCGCCGCGCGCGGCGGGGACACGTCGTGACGGTGTTCGGCACCAAGGGCGGCGTCGGCAAGTCGACGCTCGCTGCGAACCTCGCCGTGGTGCTCTCGGAGCGCCACCACCAGCGTGTGGCGCTCTGCGATCTCGACCTCGAGTTCGGGTGCGCCGCGACCCTCTTCGGCATCCGCCCCACCGCGACGATCGTCGACGTCTGCCGGCACCCGGGCGCGATGACGCTCGCGGCGATCGGGGAGGCGATGAGCCACTCCGACCACAGCCAGGTCGACATTCTGGCCGGCCCGCCCACGCCCGACCTGGCGGCGTTCGTCGACGGCGAGGGCAAGCGGGACCCGGAGCGCAACTACGTCCAGGAGATCCTGCGCATCCTGCGCACGGCCTACGACTGGGTGATCGTCGACACCGCCGTCGATTTCGGCGAAGGCGTGATCACCGCCCTCGACGAGGCCGAACGCATCCTCTTCGTCACCACGCCGGACATCCCGGCGCTGCAGAACTCCGCCAAGGGCCTCGACATCCTGCTCGAGCGGCTCGGCTACCCGCAGGAGAAGCTCTCGGTGGTCCTGAACCGCGGCAACGCCGCCATGGGCCTGATGGAGGACGAGATCTCGGCCGCGCTGAGCCATCCCATCCGTCACGCGCTGCCCTCGGACGGCGACGTCGCCGTGCGCGCGGCCAACATCGGCATGCCGCTCGTGCTGCTGCGGGGGCGTTCGCCGCTCGCCCGGGCCGTCGGGAGACTTGGCGGCGACCTCGTGCACGACCTCGAGCGGCCGCGGGTGGCGGCGCTCGGCGGGGAGGGGTAACGGATGTCGCTGTACCGGCGCCTGCGAGGCGGGGAAGAGGAAGGGCCGATGCCCGATGCGGCACCAGAGCCCACCCGGGCCGAGCGGCTGCGTCTCCAGGTGCAGCAGCGCCTGGCGGCGGACATGCCCGACGCCTCACCTAGCGACGAGATCTGGAAGGCCGATGTGCGCGAGCGCATCTCCGCCCTCCTGCGCGATGAGCCCGACCTCGGTCCGCTCGAGCGGGAGAACCTGGTGGCAGCGCTCTACGCGCAGATCGTGGGCCTCGGCCCGCTACAGTCGCTGCTGGAGGACCCGAGCGTGAGCGAGATCATGGTCAACGGACCGGCGCAGGTGTATGTCGAGCGGGCAGGCCGCCTGCAGCGCACAGCGGTGCGCTTCCGCGACGACAGGGAGATCCTCGAGCTGATCGAGCGGATCGTGGCGCCGCTCGGCCGACGCATCGACGAGTCCAGTCCCATGGTGGACGCAAGGCTCAAGGATGGCTCGCGCGTCAACGCGATCATCCCGCCTCTGGCCCTGCGAGGGCCTTCGCTCACCATCCGAAAGTTTCCCGAGCGCGCACTCACCATGGACGACCTCGAGCAGATCGGCACCGTGAGCGGAGGCATGGTGGAACTCCTGCGTGCCGCCGTGCGCGGTCGGCTCAACATCGTGGTGTCCGGTGGCACCGCATCGGGCAAGACGACCCTCCTGAACAGCCTATCGGCCTTCATTCCGTCCGACGAGCGCATCGTAACGATCGAGGACGCGGCGGAACTGAGGCTGCAGCAGGACCATGTGGTCTCGCTCGAGACCCGTCCCGCCAACCTAGAGGGGCGGGGCGAGGTCACGATCCGCCAGCTCGTGCGCAACGCGCTGCGCATGCGTCCCGACCGCATCGTGGTCGGCGAGGTGCGCGCGGGGGAGGCCCTCGACATGCTGCAGGCGATGAACACCGGCCATGACGGCTCGCTTACGACGGTGCACGCCAACGCGCCAAGGGATGCGCTCTCGCGCATCGAGACGATGGTGCTGATGGCGGGTTTCGAGTTGCCGATGCGCGCTATCCGCGAGCAGATCGCTTCGGCCCTGGATCTCATCGTGCATGCCCAGCGCATGCGGGACGGCTCGCGGCGGGTCACGCACATCACCGAGGTGCAGGGCATGGAAGGGGAAGTGATCGTCCTCCAGGACGTCTTCCGCTACCGCCCTGGCGACGGCTTCTCACCCACCGGCCTCAGGCCGCGCTTCCTGGAGCGCCTCGAAGCCTATGGCCACACGGTCGACCCGCACGTCTTCCAGACGGGCGGTGGACGCGATGCTTAGGCTCCTCGGGCTGCTCGTGGTCTTTGCCCTCACCTTTGCCGGCATCTTCGCCGTACTGGCCCCCGACCCCCAGTTGCTGCGGCGGCTTCGGAGCGTTGTGCGCCGCGGACAGGCACAGGCGGACGTGGCAGTGCGGGAGGAACCTATGCGTACGCCGCGCGAACGCCTCGTCGCGGCGCTTGAGGCCGTGACCGTCCTCAGATCCCTGATGGACAGCCTTGAAGGGCGCCTGCGGGCCGCGGACCTCGAACTGCGGGCCGGCGAGTTCCTTCTGCTGAGTCTCGGCCTTGGCGCCGTGGGGTTCGTGCTCGCTCTCCTGCTCGGCGGCGTCTTCTGGCTGCTGGTTCCGGCTCTTCTGGCGGTGCCCGCGATCTTCCTAGGCAGCCGCTCCCAGGAGCGGCGCAAGCAGATCGGCCTTGCGCTGCCCGATGCCCTCGGCAGCACCGCCAGCGCCCTTCGAGCGGGATTCTCCCTGATCCAGGCGCTCGACGTCTGCGCGCGGCAGACCAAGGGTCCCCTCGGCCAGGAATTCGAGCGGATGCTTGCGGAGACGCGGGTGGGGGTGCCGGTGGACGAGGCGCTCGAGAACCTCGCCCAGCGGGCCGGGTCGGCTGACCTTTCGCTGATGGTCACGGCGGTCCAGATCCAGCGGCAGGTCGGAGGCAACCTGGCGGAGGTGCTCGACCGCATCCAGCAGACGATCCGCGAACGCGTGCGCCTGCAGGCCGAGGTGCGCGCTCTCTCGGCGCAGGGCCGCATGTCGTCGGTGATCATCGGGCTCCTGCCGATCGGTCTCCTGGTGCTGATGGCCCTGATTGCGCCGGCGTTCGTCGGCCCGATGTTCCAGCCTGGCATCGGACGCATGCTGCTCATCCTGGCGGCGATGTTCGAGGTTGTGGGTTTCTTTGTGCTGAGCCGCGTCGTGAGGATCGAGGTCTAGCCATGCAGGTCATCGCGATCATCCTGGCCATTGCGCTCGGCTACAGCCTGGGGCTCTACATCGTCGCTCCCGGTACCGTGCAGGAGCTCGAACGCCTTCAGCTCGAGCGCGTCGTGCGGCATCGCGGCGGGCAGGGGGCGTCCGCGGATCCGGAGCGCGGCTTTGTCGACCGTTTCCTGCGGCCGATCTTCGAGGAGCTCTCGCAGGCACTCCTGCGCTATCTGCCCCAGCGGCAGGGTGAGCTTCTGCAAAGGCGCATCGAACGCGCAGGCAATCCGACGACGCCAGGCGTGCTCCTTGCAAGCCGCTTCCTTCTTGCCGTCGTGGGCCTGCTGCCGGCCCTGTTCGGCGGTGCGGCGATCGTGATCGCTCTCGCGCTGGCTGTCCTTGGCTGGCGGCTGCCGGATTTCTGGCTGGCGCGGCGAGCGACGGCGAGGCAGCATCAGATGGTGCGTCACCTGCCGGACGTCATGGACCTCCTGTCGGTGTCCGTGGAGGCGGGACTCGGGTTCGACGCCGCCCTCGCCCGCGTGACGGGACGCTTCGGCGAGCCGGTCGCCGGGGAGTTCGGCCGCCTCCTGCGCGAGCTGCAGCTGGGCAGGCCGAGGGCCGAGGCCCTGAGGGACCTCGCGCAACGCATGGACCTGCCGGATTTGACGGCGTTCGTCAACGCCGTGGTGCAAGCGGACGAGCTCGGTGTCGGCATCGCTTCCGTGCTGCGGGCGCAGAGTGAGCAGATGCGGGCCCTCAGGAAGCAGAGGGCGCAGGAAGCGGCGCTCAAGGTGCCGATCAAGATGCTCTTCCCGCTGATCTTCCTCGTGTTTCCGGCCATGTTCATCGTGCTGCTCGGCCCGGCGGTGCTGTCGTTCGTCCAGGCTCTACATCACTGAAGCGCTTCCGCGGCGGCGAGCGGACAGGCCGGGTCGGACGCGAACGGATCACCGAACGACGCATAGGCGCGGGCGCGCGAACCGCCGCAGACGTCGCGGTGGTCGCACTGACCGCAGCGCCCGGCGAACTCGCGGCGGCGGATGCGGCGGAGCAGCGGATGCGTGCGGTACACCTCGACCAGGTCGTCCTCGCGGACGTTGCCGAGTTCGAGCGGCAGGAAGCCGCCCGGCGAGATCGTGCCGTCGTGCGCGACGAACAGGATGCCGTCGCCGTCGAGCGTGCCGCGCGTCCCCATGCGCACGGGACGCGTGGGCGGGCCCGCTAGGCGCAAAAGGTTCTGGCGCAGCCGGGCATGAAGCGCCCCGCCCTCCTTGCCGGATTCGCGCTCGCGCAGCACGCGGCGCACGAACGGGGCCTCGACGGTGCGCACGAGCATGTCGTAGCGGGACGTATCGAGCAGGAAGTGGCAGACGTCATCCTGTTCCGCGGGCGTGAGCGCGTCCTCCTCTCCGGCCCGTCCCGTGACGATGAGGAAGAAGACTTCCCAGATGGGTACGCCCTCCCTGAGCAGCAGCGCGGCAATCTCCGGCAGCGTCTCGAGCGTCGACCGCATCACCACCGTGTTGATCTGGACCTTGAGACCGACGTCGAGCGCGTGGCGTGTCGCCGCGAGCGTCAGATCGTAGGTGCCAGGAACGCCGCGGATGCCGTCGTGGACTTCGCCCGGCGCGTCGAGGCTCAGCGATACGGACTGGACGCCCGCGTCCTTGAGACGCTGCAGCATCTGGCGGTCCAGAAGGGGCGTCGCGGCAGGGGCGGCGGCGACGTGCAGGCCGAGGCGGTCGGCTTCGGCGATCAGGTCGAAGATGTCGTCGCGCAGCACGAGGTCCCCGCCCGTGAAGACGACTACGGGCGCGGGTTCGCCGAAGGAACGGATCGAGCGCAGAAGACGCATGCCCTCCTCCTTGTCGAGCTGCCCCGGCAGCGGATTCGGCTGCGCAGTCGCGCGACAATGGCGGCAAGCGAGAAGGCAGGCCTTGGTCGTTTCCCAGAACACGAGCATAGGCCGTTCGCCGAATGGCGACCGGATTTCGTTTGGCTGTACGGACATCGGGGCACTCCCCCAGGCGAACAGACTGCCCCGAAGCGTAGCACTTCAGGGCGCGGAGGACGAGTTCCGTTCGGACCGAACCGCTCGTTTGGTTGCGCAGGACGGACCTCTAGAAAATGCGCTTCAAGAGGAAATCGGGCGAACGCATGCGAAATCCGTGCCAGCCGCAAGGCTGTTCTGGAGGGATCCTCCCTTGTCGACCGCGCAGAAGGGCCTCATCGCGACGCTCGCTCTCGGCGTGTTCCTGAGCGCGGCGGATCTGAGTCTCCTGTCGCCGGGCCTTCAACCAATCGCGACGGCGCTTCACCTTCCGACCGCTCTGGCCACGTGGCTTGTGACCCTCTACGGGATCGTCTACGGAGCCGCGCTGCCGGTTCTCGGGGTCCTGGGCGACCGCCACGGCCGCCGGACTCTGTTCGCGGCAGGTGGCGTCCTGTTCGCCGCCGGCTCGATCGTCGCCGGCCTCAGTTCCGGTGTCCTTTGGCTGCTCGTGGGGCGCGGCCTGCAGGCAGTCGGTGCCGCCGCCCTGATGCCCCTGGCGAGCGCCGAGATCGGACAGGTATTCCCGGCCGAACGGCGAGGCGCCATGCTTGGTGTGCTTGGCGGCGTGTACGGCCTCGCCGCGATTGTCGCCCCGCCGATCGGGGGGCTCATCGTAGCGAGCCTGGGCTGGCACTGGCTCTTCCTCGCCACGGCGCCGATCGGGCTTGGTGTGGCCGTGCTTGCGCTCGTCTACGTCTCCGCAGGGACCCACGCGGTACCCGGGCCCGCCGACGTGCAGGGAGCTTCCCTGACCGCGCTGCTCGCGGCGGCCGTCCTGCTCGGGTTCGAGATGCTGGAGCGCGGCTCCCTGCCGCTCGGCTGGGCGAGCCTCGTCTTCGGCGTGCTCCTGTTGCCCAATCTCATCCTCTGGGAGCGCTCCGCTGCCCTCCCGATCTTCCGCGGTGGTGGCCGGCTCTTGCCGGTCTATCTGCTCGGCGGTCTCAGCGCGGCCGCCACGGCGGTGGCGCTCTTCGTGCCGCTCTACGCCATGCGGCTTTTGCACCTGGGCGAGGCCGCGTCCGGCACCGCCCTCCTGCCCATGGCCCTGGCGAGCGCTGCGACGGCCTATTACGGCGGGCGCCTGGCGGACCGTCTGGGCCCCCGCGCGGTGCTTTCGGCGGGCTTCGTCCTGATGGCGGCCGGCGCCGTCATCCTGGCCCAGATCTCTGGGCTTAGTGGCATGGTCGGGGGACTTCTGCTGCTAGGGGGCGGAGTGGGCCTTACCATGGGGTCGCCGTTGCAGTATCTTGTTTTGGGGTTCGCACCGAAGGCGCAGGCTGGTTCCGCCCAGGCAGTTCTGGGGACGTTCCGGGCACTCGGCGTGGCGATCGGGTCGGCCGTCTACGGCAGCGTGCTGCCCAAGTTCGGCAGCCTCTACATGATCGCCGCAGTGATCGGCCTCCTCGGCCTGGCGGGTACGATCTGGCTTTGGGGGATGCGGCTGCGCC
Source organism: Bacillota bacterium (assembly GCA_021799275.1). GTDB lineage: Bacteria > Bacillota > Sulfobacillia > JAJZYS01 > JAJYTV01 > JAJZQO01. Next base: position 102,893 of record JAJZAT010000004.1, on the reverse strand, counting down.
CCGAACCGGTCTGAGAATCCATCGCGCACCATATGGGCAGAACGGGCCCACAGATGGGAAAAGCGGGCCGGAGAACGCAGGGACGCGTCGCCAGACGCGATCCGGGATCGCAGAACCTTGGAACCTGAAAGGGGGTCGCCCGGAGGCGACCCAGGAGGCATGGGAATGGGAAAGCGGACACCGCTCTACGAGGAGCACCTGGCGCTCGGCGGGCGCATGGTGGACTTCGGCGGCTGGGACATGCCCGTGCAGTACCCGGCCGGGATTCTGGCGGAGCACGAGGCCGTGCGGCAGCGGGCAGGGCTCTTTGACGTGTCGCACATGGGCGAGATCGACCTGCATGGCGAGCGGGTGCTGCAGTTCGCCGACGAACTGGTGACGAACGATTGCCAGAAGCTTGCGGAGAACCAGGTGCTGTACTCCCCGATGTGCTACGAGCACGGCGGCGTCGTCGACGACCTTCTGGTCTACCGGCTGGAGCCGGGGCACGTGCTGCTGGTCGTGAACGCCTCGAACACCGACAAGGACGTCGCCTGGGTGATGGAGCAGCGGCAGCGGCTCTATCCGGACGTGCAGGCGGAGGACATTTCGGCGAAGACGGCGGAGATGGCCCTGCAGGGGCCGAAGGCGCAGGAGATCCTGCAGAGCCTGACCTCCTTCGACCTCAATAGGATCGCCTTCTTCTGGGTGCAGCCGGACATCGAGATCGCGGGACGCAAGGCGCTCTGGGTCTCGCGGACGGGCTACACGGGCGAGGACGGCTTCGAGATCTACGTGCGTCCCGAGGACGCCGTTCACGTCTGGCGGGAGATCCTGCGGGCCGGCGAGCCCTACGGCATCCTGCCGTGCGGACTGGGCGCCAGGGACTCGCTGCGCTTCGAGGCCTGCCTGCCGCTCTACGGGCAGGAACTCGATCAGGACCACACGCCCTTGCAGTCCGGGCTCAAGTACTGGGTGCGGCTCGAGAAGGAACACTTCATCGGCCTCGGACCCCTCAAGGAGGAGCAGGAGTCGGGCGGCCCGAAGCGGCGGCTGGTCGGCTTCAAGCTCGCGGAACGCGGCATTGCGCGGCATGGCTACCCGATCACGAGCCCGTCGGGCGAGGAGATCGGCGTCGTGACGAGCGGCATGCTCTCGCCGACGCTTGGCGAGGCGATCGGACTCGGCTTCGTCCCTGCCGAGTACGCACAGGTGGGCACGCGCATCGCGGTCTCGGTGCGTGGACGAGCGATTCCCGCCGAAGTCATCAAGAGGCCGTTCTACAGGAGGAGTGGCAAGTGAAGACACCGTCCGAGCTCCGTTACACAGAGGACCACGAGTGGCTGCGTCCCGAAGGCAAGTCAGGCCGCGTCGGCATCACCGACTTCGCGCAGGATCAGCTCGGTGACGTCGTGTTCGTCGAACTTCCCGAGGTCGGCCGCGCGGTCAAGCAGGGCGAGGCGTTCGGCGTCGTCGAGTCCGTGAAGAGCGTCTCCGACGTCTTCGCGCCGATCACCGGCAAGGTCGTGGCCGTCAACCAGGCCCTCGTCGACTCGCCGGAGCTCGTGAACCAGGACCCGTACGGCCAGGGCTGGATCGTCGAGATCGAGATCGCCAACGACGGCGAGGTCCAGGCCTTGCTGGACGCCCAGGCCTACGGGGCCCTCCAGGAGGGCGGGCACTGACATGCGCTTCACTCCCCATACTGAGGAAGATCGGCGCGAGATGCTGCGCCAGATCGGAGCCTCGTCGGTCGACGAGCTCTTCTCCGATCTGCCGGCGGCGGTACGCCTCGATCGACCCCTGAACCTGCCCGAGGGACTGCCGGAGAGCGAAGTGGCGCGGCTGCTCTCGACCCTCGCCGCCCGCGACCTCGACATGGGCAAGTACGTCTCGTTCCTCGGCGGCGGCGCCTACGACCGCTATATCCCGTCCGTCGTCGGCGAGATGCTGCGCCGCTCGGAGTTCTACACGGCCTACACGCCGTACCAGCCGGAGATCAGCCAGGGTACCCTGCAGGCGATCTTCGAGTTCCAGTCGCTGATCGCCGCCCTGACCGGTCTCGACATCGCACAGGCCTCGCTCTACGACGGCGCCACCGCCGTGGCGGAGGCGGCCATGCTGGCCTGGGGCCAGACCGGCAGGGAGCGCATCGTGGTGGCGCGCTCGGTGGACCCGCAGTACCGCGCGGTCCTGAGGACCTACGCGCACGGCCGCGGGCTCGAGGTCGTCGAGCTGCCGCTCAGGGACGGGCGCGCGGCCGCCGAGGACATCGCCGGAGCGGCCGAGGGCGCGGCCTGCGTCATCGTGCAGCACCCGAACTTCTTCGGTCTCCTCGAGGACGTCGACAGCCTCGTCAAGGCCACCCACGACAAGGGTGCGCTCTACATCGCCGTCGCGGATCCGATCTCTCTCGCGGTGATGCGCCCGCCTGGGGCCTACGGCGCCGACGTGGCGGTGGGCGAGGCGCAGGGCCTCGGCATCGCGGCGTCGTTCGGCGGCCCGTACCTCGGTTTCATGGCGGCGCGCCAGGCATATCTGAGGCGCCTGCCCGGCCGTATCGTCGGCGAGACGGCCGACAAGGACGGCAACCGGGGCTACGTGTTGACGTTCCAGACGCGCGAGCAGCACATCCGGCGCGAGAAGGCCACGTCGAACATCTGCACCAACCAGGGGCTGATGGCCCTGGCGGCGACGATCCATACCACCCTGCTCGGCCCCGACGGCCTCAGGCAGGCCGCTTCGCTCTCGATCGAGGGGGCGCACCGCCTCGGCGACGGGATCGGCAGGACGCAGGGTGTAGACCTGGCCTTCTCCGGCCCCTACGCCTTCGAGGTGGCGCTGCGCGGCAAGGCCAGCGTCAAGGACGTGCAGGGGGCCATGCTCAAGGCGGGCATGCTCGGACCGCTCGACCTCGAGCGTTTCTACCCCGAGCTCCCCGGCCACATGCTGCTCTCCGTCACGGAGAAGAGGACCACCGAGGAGATCGCAAAGCTCCTCGACGTGCTGCAGGGGGTCGAGGCATGAAGACGATCTTCGAGGAACACGAGGCAGGGCGCGGCACCGAGTACCTGCCCAGCCGCAAGGTGGACCTTGGCGCCTACCTGCCGGCAGGGGAGATCCGCTCGGAGCTTCCGCTGCCCGAGCTCTCCGAGGTGCAGGCGGTTCGCCACTTCACCGGTCTCTCGCGCCGCAACTACGGCGTCGACACCGGCTTCTACCCGCTCGGTTCGTGCACGATGAAGTACAACCCCAAGATCAACGAGGACACCGCTCGCCTGCCCGGCTTCGCGCAGCTGCACCCGTACCAGCCGGAGGAGACCGTCCAGGGCGCCCTGCAGATGATGTGGGAGCTGCAGCGCGACCTCGGCGAGATTACCGGCATGGACGCCGTTTCGCTGCAGCCGGCGGCCGGCGCGCATGGCGAACTCACCGGCATCCTGATCGTCCGCGCCTACCACGAGTCCCGCGGTGACACCGCGCGTACGCAGGTGATCGTGCCCGACTCCGCGCACGGCACGAACCCGGCGACGGCGGCCATGGCCGGTTTCGAGGTGGTCCACGTCCCATCCGACGAGCGCGGTGGCGTCGACGTCGACGCACTGCGCCAGCTGGCGTCGGAGAAGACGGCGGCCCTCATGCTGACGAACCCGAATACGCTCGGCCTCTTCGACGAGCGGATCACCGAGATCGCGGAGGTCATCCACGCGGCCGGCGGCCTGCTCTACTACGATGGCGCCAACCTGAACGCGGTGCTCGGCCACTCGCGTCCCGGGGACATGGGCTTCGACATCGTCCACCTGAACCTGCACAAGACCTTCTCGACGCCGCACGGCGGCGGCGGGCCGGGCGCGGGTCCCGTGGGCGTCAAGGCGCACCTCAGGGACTTCCTGCCGATGCCCATCGTCACGAACGGGGACGGCCACTTCCACCTGAGCTACGACCTGAAGGACTCGATCGGCCAGATGCGCTCGTTCTACGGCAACTTCGGCGTCCTGGTGCGGGCCTACACCTACATCCGTGCACTGGGTGGCGAGGGACTGCGCGAGGTGGCCGACGACGCGGTGCTGAACGCCAACTACATCCTGAGCCTGATCAAGGACCACTTCGACGTGCCGTTCGACCGCATCCCGAAGCACGAGTTCGTGGTGGCGCCGCCGGAAGACCTGGTGCGGCAGCAGGGCGTCAAGACGCTCGACATCGCGAAGCGCCTGCTCGACTTCGACTACCACCCGCCGACGGTCTACTTCCCGCTGATCGTCCACGAGGCGATGATGATCGAGCCGACCGAGACGGAGACCAAGGAAACCCTGAAGGGCTTCGCCGACACGCTCAACCGCATCATCGACGAGGGCCGTGAGAACCCGGAGTACGTCAAGACCGCGCCGCACAATACCGTGGTGGGCCGGCTCGACGAGGCGAGGGCCGTGAAGCAGCCCAAGCTCCTTGAGCGCCTCGGTGGCTGAGCTCCTGATCCTGCGCGAGGGCGACCGTTCCGGCCGTTACAACATGGCCAGGGATCTCGCCCTCGCCGACCTCGTGCGCTCGGATGGCCAGCCGCGGCTCCGCCTCTACGGGTGGAGCCGGCCGACTCTCTCGCTCGGCTACGGGCAGACCCCGGACACGTTCAGCCCGGAGCGTCTCCGGGAGATGGGCGTCGATCTCGTAAGACGTCCGACGGGCGGCAAGGCGGTCTTGCACCAGCACGAGGTGACCTACGCCTTCATCGTGCCGACCGAGGACCTGCCCGGAGACGTGCGGTCCACGTATCTCGAGATTGCCCGCCCTCTTCTGGCGGCCCTGCGCGATCTTGGAGCGGACGTCGGGCTCGCGGGGGACCCCGGGCAGCCGGGACGGGACGAAAACTGCTTCCAACAACCGTCCTGGTACGAGATCGAGGTGGGAGGGCGCAAGCTTCTGGGATCTGCCCAGGTGCGCCACCTCGGTGTGCTGCTGCAGCACGGCGCCCTGCCGCTGAGTCTCGACTATGGACTCTGGGCGCGCATCTTCGCGCCACGCGATCCGGAGCGGTACGCGGAGGCCATGCGCCGCCGCGCTACCGACCTTGGTCAGGCGATCGGCCGCGAGCCGAGTCGCCGCGAGGTTCGGGACGCCCTAGTGCGCGCGTTCTCGGCCTGGTGGGCGGGACGCTCCAAGGAGGTATCCGACATTGCTCGCTGAGACCGATCCCGAGATCCGGCGCCTGATCGGCGCGGAACTGACCCGTCAGCGGGAGACGCTCGAACTGATCGCTTCCGAGAACTTCACCTCCCTGGCCGTGCTGGAAGCCATGGGCAGCGTGCTGACCAACAAGTACGCCGAGGGCTACCCCGGCCACCGCTATTACGGTGGCTGCCACGTGGTGGACGAGGTCGAGGAGCTCGCGAGGAACCGGGCCTGCGCCCTGTTCCACGCGGAGTTTGCGAACGTCCAGCCCCACGCCGGGGCGCCGGCCAACATGGCGGCCTACCACGCCATGATCAAGCCCGGCGACACCGTGCTCGGCATGAAGCTGAGCGAAGGCGGGCACCTGACGCACGGCAGCCCGGTGAACTTCTCGGGCCAGGATTACAACTTCGTCGCCTACGGCCTGAACCCGGAAACGGAGCAGATCGACTACGACGAGGTCGAATCCCTGGCGAGGCAGCATCATCCGAAGCTCATCGTGGCCGGCGCCTCGGCCTACCCGCGCATCATCGACTTCCCGCGCCTGAGGCAGATCGCCGACCAGGTGGGCGCCAAGCTGATGGTGGACATGGCGCACATCGCGGGCCTTGTCGCCGCGGGCGAACACCCGAGCCCCGTCGGCTACGCGGACATCGTCACCTCGACGACCCACAAGACGTTGCGCGGTCCGCGCGGCGGCTTCATCCTGACCTCGCGCGAACTCGGCCCCTCCGTGGACAAGGCCGTCTTCCCGGGTCTGCAGGGCGGCCCGCTCGAGCACGTCATCGCCGCCAAGGCCGTGGCCTTCGGCGAGGCGATGCGCCCCGAGTTCAAGGCGTACCAGAAGGCGGTGCGCGAGAACGCCCAGGCCCTCGCCGGGGAACTCGTGCGGCGCGGCTACCGGCTGGTCTCCGGCGGCACCGACAACCACCTGCTGCTCATGTCCTTCGTGGATCGCGACGATCTCACGGGCAAGGACGTCGAGCACGCGCTCGAGCAGGCTGGCATGACCGTGAACAAGAACACGGTGCCGGGCGAGAAGCGTTCGCCATTCGTGACGAGCGGCGTGCGCATCGGCACGGCAGCCTTGACGACGCGGGGCATCCGCGCCGCCGAGATGCGCGAGATCGGCGGCATGATCGACGAGGCGATCAAGGGCCGGGACAACCCGGCGCGCCTGCAGGAAATCCGCGAGCAGGCCCTGGGCCTCTGCCGCCGCTTCCCGCTCTATCCCGACCTCGCCTGAAATCCTCGGGCAAAAAGGCGGTGCCGCCCGTGGGGGCGGCACCGTTTCTTCTTTTGTCTCAGCGGGGGCTTGGCAGCTGCTCGTTCGGCAGCGGCCAGCGGTCGATGCGGTCCGGCGCGTCCTCCCACGGGTGGAGGTGGAACGCCGGCGGATCGCCACCGGGGTACGGCTCCAGTAGGTCCTCCTTGGTCATGACGACCTGCCGCCGGCTGATGAAGGGCGGCAGCGGCTGCGGCGTCAGCACGATGGCGTCCACCGGGCACGCGCGCTCGCACTCGCCGCAAAAGATGCAGCGCAGGTAGTCGATCTCGTAGCGCGCGGCGTAGCGCTCGCCAGGACTGACCGGGTGCTCCGGGTCGTTCTCCTCGGCCACGACGGTGATGGCGTATGCCGGACAGGCCGCTGCGCAGAGCTCGCAACCGACGCAGCGCTCCATGCCGTCCGAGTACTTGCGCAGCTTGTGCACGCCCCGGTAGCGTGGAGGCAGCTCCCGCTTCTTTTCCGGGTAGCTGACCGTCTGGTTGGGCATCGTCGTAAAGATCTTGAGGGTGATGCCCAGACCCTTCAGAATGTTTCCGACACCCTCAAACAATACGCTCCCCCCTTTTGGGCTCGCGAGAGATCAGAAATCGATCGGGACGTCGTTCTCCCGGCCGCAGTTGGGGCACTCGATGAGTGCGACGTAGGTGTGGTCCGGCTTGCGCGCCAGAGCGCGGATGTGCCCGAGTGGGAAGAGAACGAGTTCGGCGTATGCGGTCATCTCGGTTGCCTTGTCGGTCCGGTAAATGGGATGCTGACAACGAGTACAAACCAAGAGGGGCCACCTCCTGCTGCGCACAGCATTCCCATGGAACGCCGCGCCTCGTAACCTTATTCATTGTGGGACTGAGCCCTGCGAGTGTCAATGTTCCAACGCCCGGACACGTCCAAGGACGTTGCGGCGACGGAGGCGATGGAGGATGCGGACGCCTGCCACCGATCTGCTCGATCGGCTCGGGATCGGCTATCGGCTCCTAGCGTATGACGAAGTGGAGAAGACCGCGCTGGAAGTCGCAAGAAAGCTTGGCATCGCGCTCGATCAGGTGTACAAGACGCTCCTCTGCCGCAGCGGGACGGCGTACGCGCTCGCTGTGGTGCCGGGCACGGCGGAGCTCAGCCTGCGCGGCCTTGCGCGCGCCTGGGGCCGGTCGGACGCACAGATGGCGGATCCGTCCGATATCCAGCGCATCACAGGCTACGTGCGCGGTTCCGTGTCGCCGCTCGGCGCAAAGCGGGAACTGCCCGTGTTCCTGGATGTTTCGGCCCAGGGGCGGACCGTCGCGGTCAGTGCGGGTCGGCGCGGCCAGGAACTCCTGATCGCGGGCGACGACCTCCTGAGGGCAGCGGGAGGCTCCTGGGCAGCGCTTTGCCGCTAGAGCACAGGAAGTTTCCGGGCTGACGCCAAATTAAGCAGTCGAATCCTGTCAGGTAGGGGCGGCAAACGCATTTGTCCATGGATACGCGACTGAACCGTCTGCGGCAGGAACTGCAGGCGATGCACCCAGGTCTCCACTACGACAAGGTCTTCGCGAACGTGGCCAGGATCGGACGGCGGCTGCTCGAGGCCGACGGCCTGGCTATCCTGCTCGAAGCGGATGAGGGTATGCTGCACAGCGTCGTGGCGCAAGGCGATTTCGACCTGTGCGCGTGGGAGAGCGGCCGGCACGATCAGCCGCCGCCTGGTGAGGCTCTCTGGCTGCAACCCGACGCGTCCGGGCCAAGGCAGTTGCACGGCACCTTGCTGCGCGTCGGCTTCAGGTCGGGGGAGCGGGCCGGCGTGGTCTGCGTCAGGTACGCGTCCCGCAAGGAACCCGACCCAGACGACGAGGAGTTCGCGCGCCTCGTCGCGCAGCAGGTGGGACTCGCCAGCGCCCGTCGGGAGGAGCAGGAGAGGCTGCGCCACGAGGGCCTGGCCGCTCGGCGGCAGGCGCGCCTCTGGCGTTCGCTGGCGCAGCTCGGGCAGGCAGTCATGCGCGTGGAGGATCCATCCAGCCTGATGCATCAGGTGTGCGACATCGCGATCGAGTATGGCGACTTTCGCTTCGCCTGGGTGGGCGAAAGGGACGAGGCGGGCGGCGTGCGTCCGATCGCGTGGTCCGGCTCGGATCGCAAGGCGCTTTGGGACCTGGACGTGCGTCTCGACCCGGGCGATCCTCGTGGCACCGGTCCCGCCGCGCGCGCCTTGCGCGAGGGCAGGCTGTGCACGGTGGCGGACCTCTGGGCAGCGCCGGGCCTCGAGGCTTGGCGCGAGCAGGCCATGCGGGTCGGCGTGCATTCGGTGGCGGCGGTACCCGTCTCCGGCGGGACCCTAAAAGCCGTGCTCGTCCTCTACGCCGAAGGCGTCGGGGAGTTCGAGGATCCGTCCGTGCGGGCGGTCCTGACGGAGATGGCCCAGGACCTGGGCTTCGGGCTCGAGGTGATCGAGGACAGGCGACGGCGCATCGAGGCGGAGGAGCAGCTCTCTCTGCACCATGAGATCGTCGAGCGGGCCAAGGAATGCCTCGTGGTGGCCAAGGTGCTGCCCGACGGCGGCGTGCGGTTCGTGTACGCGAACCCCGCGTTCGAGGAGATGACGGGATACCGGGTGGACGAGATCGTCGGCCGATCTTCGGAGATGCTCTGGGGCCCACGGACCGATCGCGAGGCCATCGCCGCCATGCACGACGTCGTGCTGGGCGGCCGTTCGTGGGCGGGAGAGGTCTACCAGTATCGCAAGGACGGCTCCGAGTTCCTCATGGACTGGTCCGCAGTGCCGTTGCGCGACGGCCAGGGCCGCGTCGCCTACATCCTGTCGTCGCATCGCGACGTGACGGAGCGGCGGCGGCAGAGCGAGCGCATCGCCCATCTCGCGAACCACGACGCCTTGACAGGGCTGCCGAACAGGCGCCTTCTGGACGAGCGGATCGCGCACGCCCTGCACCACGCGAGACGGCATGGCCATCGCTTCGCGCTCGCCATGGTCGACCTCGACGAGTTCAAGCAGGTCAACGACACCCTCGGCCACGGCTTCGGCGACAGGCTGCTGCAGCGCATGGCCCATCGCCTTCAGCGGGTGGTGCGGACCGAGGACACCATAGCGCGCTCGGGTGGGGACGAGTTCATCCTGCTCGTCGACACGCTCGCGGAGCGGGAGGAGCTCCAGCATGTCCTGGGCCGCGTGATCGCGGCGGTGGAAGAGCCGACGCAGGTCGCCGGCCGGACCTTCACCCTGCGCGGCAGCATCGGCGTCGCCGTCTATCCCGAGGATGGCGAGGACGCCGAGACGCTTCTGAGGCGCGCCGACATCGCGATGTATGCCGCGAAGAGGGCCACGGACGTCCCGTTCCGCTTCTTCTCGACCGACATGGAGGATCTGGTGGCGAAGCGCGGCGACCTCAGGGAAGGCATCCAGCAGGCCCTTGAGCGCGGGGAGCTAGAACTCCACTACCAGCCGCAGGTGGACCTCGTCCGGCAGGTGATCGTGGGCGTCGAGGCTCTCGTGCGCTGGCGCGACCCGACGCGCGGCCTGCGCATGCCCGGCGAGTTCCTGCCGGCCGTCGAAGGCACCGCGCTCGAGCTCGAGATCGGGCGGTTCGTCCTGCGGGAGGCGGTGGCGCAGGCGGAGGCCTTTGGCAGGGCGCAACCCGGCCTGCAGGTGGCGTTCAACGCGTCCGCCCGACAGTTCCTGGCGCCCACGTTCGCCCAGGAGCTCGAGGAGGCGCTCGCGCTTCACCCGACCGTCCAGCCGCGGCAGGTGGCGGTCGAGATCACGGAGTCTGCGGTCGTGCACGATGTTGAACTGGCGCGCCAGCAGATCGAGTCCTGCCGCCGCCTCGGCGTCCGGGCCCTGCTCGACGACTTCGGCACCGGGTCTTCGTCGATCACGTTGCTGCAGGAACTGCCGTGCGACATGATCAAGATCGACCAGCGCTTCATCGAGGCCATGCTCCGCACGCCGGAGAGCCCTGCCATCATCCACGGCGTCCTGATCATGGGTCATGCCATGGAGCGCGAGGTGCTGGCGGAAGGAGTCGAGACGGCGGCGCAGGCGCGCGCGCTGCTGCGTCTCGGCTGCCACCTGGTGCAGGGCTACGCGATCGCGCGGCCGATGCCTCGCGACGCGATCGACGCCTTCTGCAGCGAGTTCGCTGAGCGCGCGCCGCTGGTGGCCGGCAGCGAGCTGCAGGCGGCGACCGAAACCTTCGAGGTGCTGGCGGCGGAGCTCGGGCACCTGCGCTGGGCCGCGCTCTTCACCGCGACCGCGGTCGAGGGCGCGCTGAAGCCGTACGGACGGCACAAAGGCCTGCGAGGTACGTGCTGCGGGCTCGGCTACTGGCTCGACACCTATGGCCGGAGCCATTTCGCGGAGCATCCTGCGCTGGCGGACGTCGAGCGCGAGCACCGTCGGGCGCACGAAGTCGCCGAAGAGACGGTGCGAGGGCAGGCGGCAGGCGACCTGGACCTGGCGGCTAGGGCAGTGGACAGGCTCTGGCGGCAGAAGGACGATCTCATCATGGCCCTCGCGCGGCTGAGGTCCTGACAGCGTCAAGTCCCCGGCGCCGTGGCCAGCGAAGGTGAGGCGACCCCATGGGCGTCAGTGTCAACCATCTCTGGGTGATCGTCAGCGCCTGTTTCGTCTTCTTCATGCAGGCCGGCTTCGTGTGCTACGAAGTGGGGTTCGTCCAGGCCAAAAACGTCGTCAGCGTCGCGATCGAGAACATGCTGACCTTCATCATCGCGACGCTGGTATTCGGCTTTCTGGGGTTTGCGTTCATGTTCGGCCCGACGCACTTCGGCCTGATCGGTGGCGGCTTCTTCTTCCTGACGCATCTGACGACGGCAGGGAACTCGTTTGGCTACGTATTCGCCTTCTTCGAGCTCATGTTCGCCGCGACGTCGGTCACCATCGTCTCCGGCAGCATGTCCGAGCGGACACGTCTCGTGCCTCTGCTGATCGCAGCCGTGTTCATGGCCGGCGTCATCTATCCCCTCTTCGGTCACTGGGCCTGGGGAGGCACGTTCCTGCGCCAGCCGGCCTGGCTGAGGAGCCTCGGATACATGGATTTTGCGGGGGCCACCGTCGTGCACGCCACCGCGGGTTGGGTCTCGCTCGCTGGCCTCATGATCATCGGTCCGCGCAAGGACCGGTGGGACGCCGACGGGCGGGCGCGGCAGCTAGGCCGTTCCAATGTCCCATTCGCTACCCTGGGCACGTTCATCTTGTGGTTCAGCTGGTTCGGCTTCAACGGCGGCAGCCTGCTCCAGTTTGACAGTCGCGTCGGACTCATCCTGCTCAATACCAACTTCGCGGCGGCCGGCGGCGTGGTGGGGGCGCTCCTCACGACCGGCGTGTTCTTCCGCGACCACAGCTTCATGGAAGCGATCTTTTCCGGCGCGCTCGGTGGGCTGGTTGCGATCACCGCAAGTTCCGCCTATGTACAGCCGCCTGAGGCGGTGCTGGTGGGGCTCGTCGCGGGGGCAGTTGTCGTGTTGGCCAGTGTGTGGCTGGAGCGCAGGCGCCTGGACGATGCGGTTGGGGCGGTCCCCATCCACGGCTTCGGTGGCGCCGTGGGTACCCTGCTGCTCGCCTTGTTCGCCGCACCGCAGTTTCTGGGCGGGCGGTCGCGGCTTGTGCAGTTTCTCGTCCAGCTGCTTGGCGTGTCGGTCAACTTCGTATGGTCCTTCGGCCTCGGCTTTCTGATGTTCTACCTGATCAAGAGGTGGCTGGGCCTGCGCGTGACCGAGGCGGAGGAGGAGAAAGGCCTCAACATCGTGGAGTTCGGCGACATCTATTCTTGGCAGGAGTACCTGCGTAGCAGCCACTATGAGCATCTGGCGAGCGACCTCTCCGGGCGGATCCAGGCGCAGAACCAGCAGCTGCAGCGGCAGGCACGCCTGCTCGTGGAAACCGAGGAGCATGAGCGCGTACGGCTGGCGCGCGACCTGCACGACGGTGTCGGGCAGTCCTTGGCCGCGCTGAAGCTGCGACTGGGCATCCTCGCCGGCCGCGCGCGGGCCGAGGCTGGCAATGGCGACTTCGCGACGCAGGTCGACGGGACTGTGCGGCTCGCAGCCGAGGCGATCGAGGAGATGCGGGGCGTTCTTTTGAACTTGCGTCCGGATGTTTTGCGCAGCCAAGGGCTCGAGGCGGCCGCGAAGGCCCTGCTCGACGGTGTGGAGAAGACGAGCGGGATCCGTTGCAGCCTGCAGATGCAGGGAGACATGCCGCGCTGGGAAGAGGCGGCAGCGCTCAACCTGTACCGCGTGCTGCAGGAGTCCCTGACGAACGTTCTCAAGCATGCCCGGGCGACGCGCGTGGACGTTGCCTTCGCCCGTGTGCGGCCGGACCTCTGTGTGCTGCGGGTGGCCGACGACGGAAAAGGGTTTGAGAGTCAGCGTGTGCACGGCGGGCTCGGTCTCACATCCATGCAGGAGCGCATCCAGATGCTGGCCGGGACACTGCGCATCGACACAGGGGTGGGTCAAGGAACGACCTTGACGATGGAGGTGCCGTATGAAGACCAGGGTCCTGATCGCTGACGACCACAAGATCCTGCGACAGTCTCTGTTCATCCTGCTCCAGCAAGAAGGCGACATTGACGTGGTCGGTGAGGCAGGCACCGGAAGCGAAGCCCTGGAGGCGGTCCAACGCCTGAAGCCAGATGTCGCCATTCTCGACATTTCCCTGCCTCAGCTCAGCGGGCTCGATGTGGCTGCTCACATGAGACAGGTAGCGCCAGACGTCCGTGTCATCATACTGACGATGCACAAGGGAGAGGAGTTCGTCGCGAGGGCGTTCCGCGAGAGGGTACAAGGCTACGTGCTTAAGGACAACGCCCTGGAGGAACTCCTACGGGCAATCCGGGTGGTGCGGTCGGGTGGCACCTACGTCTCACCCGACATTGCGGGGCATGTGGTCGCCGGCTTCGTCGAGAACTACGGCCAGGGCCGTGAGCGCGACATCCTATCGCCGAGGGAGCGCGAAATCGTGGAACTACTTGCCAGTGGGCAGAACAACCGCGAGATCGCGGACCTCCTTAGCCTGAGCCTCAAGACGGTCGAGACGCATCGCGCCAACATCATGCGTAAGCTGGGACTAAGGGGCATGCGCGATCTCGTCCTCTATGCCGTGCGCAACCGCATCATCGAGCCGTAGGGATCCAGGAGAGGCAAGATACCTTGGATTCCGGTCGACAATACGAAGTTGCCTGTATGTCCGCCGCCGTCGAGCTGTCCTAGGGTGGAGTGGGCGTCTTGCGCCTACATTCCGCGAGAGGATGATGACGCGTGATCAATACGGGCGACACCGCATTCGTCCTGATCAGCGCGGCCCTGGTTCTGCTGATGACACCTGGTCTCGCCTTCTTCTACGGCGGCCTTGTGCGGCGGCAGAACGTCCTGACGATCATGATGCAGATCTTCATCGCTATGGGGGTTGTGGCCACCATCTGGGTTCTGGGCGGTTTCAGTCTGGCGTTCGGCCCGGACTGGCACGGCATCATCGGCAACCTCAGCTACTTCGGCCTGCAGGGTGTCGGCATGGCAGCGAACCCGGCGCACGGCGCCACCATCCCGTTCCTGGTTTTCTTCGCGTTCCAGTTGATGTTTGCCATCATCACCCCGGCGCTCGTCACCGGCGCCTTCGCCGATCGCGTCAAGTTTTCCGGCTATCTCTGGTTCCTGGTGCTCTGGAGCGTGCTCGTCTACATTCCGATCGCTCACTGGCTCTGGGGGGGCGGCTTCCTGGCGCAGATGGGTGCAGTGGACTTCGCGGGCGGCATGGTCGTGCATGCGAGCGCAGGTTTCGGCGCGCTTGCGTCGGTATTTGTGGTAGGTAGCCGCTTCCTGCCCAAGGGCACGTCGGGTACGCCGCACAACCTGCCGTTCGTGGCGCTGGGCACGGGCCTCCTCTGGTTCGGATGGTTCGGTTTCAACGCCGGCAGTGCCTTGGCGGCCAATGGCATTGCCGCCACGGCGTTCGTCAACACCGACATCGCAGCATCGGTCGCGATGGTCGCGTGGCTCGCAGTGCAGTGGCTGGTGGATCGCAAACCGACCGTCTCGGGAGCTCTCATAGGTGCGGTGGCCGGTCTCGCGACCATCACGCCCGCCGCTGGATACGTGCAGCCCTGGGCTGCAGCGGCCATAGGGCTGCTCGCCGGTCTCGTGCCGTTTGGAGCCATGCGGCTGCGCATGACGTGGAAGAACGTGGACGACGCGCTTGACGTTTGGGGTTGCCACGGGGTCGGCGGCGTCCTGGGCTCCTTGCTGCTCGGAGTCTTTGCCGTGGCTTCGGTGAATGGGGTGCGCGGCGTCGTCCAGGGCGATCTGCACCAGCTCCTCATGCAACTGATCGCAGTCGTCGTGACGAGCGCGTACGCCTTCGCGGTGACCTTTGGCATTCTCAAGGTACTGGACCTCGCAGGTACGCTGCGCGTCTCGCGCGACGTGGAGATTGGGGGCCTAGACGAGGCCCTGCACGGCGAGGCGGCCTACGCCGACTAGGCCACGGCCCAACGCGGCGCCCGCTTGGACGGCGGGTGCCGCTTGCCCAATTAACGCAGGAAATGCCACCGTTGCGACAGTGGTTGCCATGTTATGCTGACCTCGTGCAAAGAGAAAAGCGTGGCATGAAGCCCCGACGCCGATCTGGCCCGTTCCTTGCGCTGCTGGCTTTGGCGGGCTTTGCCATGGCCGGCCTCCTGCTCGGCCCGAGCCAGGCCAGGGCGCGGGCGGCGCCTGGGCTTGACTGGTTCGGCCCGACGCTCCTGCCGACCTACAGGATCATCTCCTACTACGGCAACCCGCTGTCGGCGACGATGGGTGTCCTGGGGCAGGGGACGCCGCAGGAGATGCTGCAGCGCCTCGCGGCCCAGGAGCAGGCCTTCCGGCAGGTGGCGCCGGGGCGTCCGGTCATTGGAGCGCTCGAGCTCGTGGCTGTCGTCGCCCAACGCAGCCCGGGCCCGAACGGCTATTACAGCGCTCAGATGCCATACTCCCTGATCCAGAGCGAGCTCGACCTCGCGCGCAGCCACCACCTGCTGCTGATTCTCGATGTGCAGATCGGTCACGCCACCGTGCAGACCGAGGTGAAATACCTCGAGCCGTTCCTGCGCCAGCCGGACGTCGAACTGGCGCTCGATCCCGAGTTCGCTATGCTGCCCGGCGACATTCCCGGCATCGAGTTCGGTTCGATGCCGACGCCGCCGATCAACTGGGCCCTTCAGTACCTGCAGTCCCTGACGGTGCGCTACCACCTGCCGCAGAAGATCCTGATCCTGCACCAGTTCATCGAAAGCATGGTGCCGGACTGGCAGCAGATTGAGGAGCAGCCCAACGTTGTCCTGGTGCGGGACCTCGACGGCTTCGGCGGCTGGCCACTCAAGTCGTCGGAGTACGAACGCTTCATCCACCAGGAGGAGATCCCCTACGTCATCCCGATCCAGCAGCCGTTCGGCGTCCATGGACTGCTCAACGGGTTCTACGCGAAGCGTCTGCAGAGTCACTTCGTCGTCGCGGGCGGCATCAAGCTCTTTTACACACAGGACCATCCGCTCGCGACGCCCTCGATGGTGCTAGGACTCGATCCACCTCCGCTCGTGATCATCTACCAGTAGCGCGATGTCGAGGGCCGCCCCCCGGAGGGCGGCCCTCGGCGCGCCGGGTTGGCACCGGGGAAACGGGCAGCGCGGTGCCACGAGGACTTGGTACAATGGAGAAAGTTTGTACGCGGTGGAGGGTGACGATGGCGGCAGTGCGAACGCGGTACGCGCCCAGCCCGACGGGGTATATGCATCTTGGCAACCTGCGCACAGGCCTATACGCCTACTTGACGGCGAAGAAGGACGGCGGGCAGTTCATCCTGCGGATCGAGGACACCGACCAGGGGCGCCTGCAGGAAGGGGCGGTGCAGGCGATCTACGACACCTTGGGGCGGGTCGGCCTGCGGCATGACGAGGGCCCGGATGTCGGCGGCCCGTACGGTCCCTACGTGCAGAGCGAGCGTCTCGAGATCTACCACCGCTACGCCGAGGAGCTGATCGAGCGCGGCGGGGCGTACCGCTGCTTCTGCACGCCGGAGGAGACGGAAGCGCAGCGCGCGGCCGCGCGCCTGCACAAGCGTCCGTTCAAGGACGAGCGCTGCCGTGCCCTCACGCCGGACGACGTCGCACAGCGCCTGGCCTCCGGCATGCCGTCCGTGGTGCGCCAGCGCACGCCACTCACCGGCACGACGAGCTACGACGACGTCGTGTTCGGCCACATCGCGGTCGACAACGCGGAACTCGACGACAGCGTGCTGCTGAAGTCCGACGGCTTCCCCACCTACAACTTCGCCAATGTCGTGGACGACCACCTGATGCGCATCACGCATGTCATGCGCGGGGCGGAGTACCTGTCGTCGACGCCCAAGTACGTCCTCATCTACGAAGCCTTCGGCTGGGACGTCCCCGTGCACGTCCACCTGCCTGTGATCAACAAGTCCGCCACGGAGAAGCTCAGCAAGCGCCACGGCGACGCCTCGTTCGAGGACTACTACAGCAAAGGCTACCTGCCGGAGGCGATCCTGAACTACGTGGCATTGCTCGGCTGGGCGCCGGGGAACGACGAGGAGTTCTTCACGCTCGAGGAACTCGTCGGGAACTTCAGCTTCGCTGGACTCTCGAAGTCTCCGTCGATCTTCGACCCGGTCAAGCTGCGCTGGATGAACGGCGAGTACATCCGCAGGCTCCCCTTCGAGGAGTTCCACCGCCTGGCCCTGCGCTGGTACCCGGAGAACGTGCGGGAGTGCCCAGTGGACCTCCTGGCCCTCAGCCGCCTGATGCACACGCGCACGGCCGTGCTGTCCGAGATCCCCGAGCAGATCGACTTCGTGGCCGCTCTGCCCGACTACGACCCCGCCCTCTACACGCACAAGAAGATGAAGACCGACACCGCCATCGCCTTGCGCAGCCTGGAGGCCGCCCGCGGCACGCTCGGGTCCCTGACGTCGTTCGGCCACGAAGAGGTCCACGCGGCGCTCGAGGCCTTGGCCGCGGAGCTTGGCGTGAAGAACGGCCAGGTCATGTATCCCGTGCGTGTGGCGCTCTCGGGCAAGGAATTCACCCCCGGCGGCGCGAGCGAGCTTTCGGAGCTCTTCGGTCGCGACGAGGCGCTGCGCCGGATCGACGTCGGCATCGAGAAGCTCTCAGGGGCCTGATGAGACATCGCGAGGGGCTGTCCCGAAATCGGGACAGCCCCTCGGCAGTCTTGCGGGTCTAGCGGTAGGCCTGCCGCGCCGCCAGATAGCGGGGGTCTTCGCGGCGCAGGCGATCCGGGTCCGTGCCGCGGGCCAACGCGGCGTGATAGGTGAGGAGCTGGAGATAGACCCCCGCGAGCCAGGGGAAGCTCTCGGGCGTGACCGACGGCCACCAGGCGCGGATGGCATCCATGTCGATCGCGAGCAGCGTGAGGCCGACCACCTTGGTCACCTTGCGCAGGTCCTGCGCCCGGTGCGCCGCCGCCGGGCCCAGGACAGCGACCACGTGGTCGCCTGGCTCGTAGGCGGGGACGTAGCCATGGAAGAACTGCTCGAGCTCGAGCGCCTGGTTCTCGAGGTAGGCGGCTTCGCTAAGCTTGAGCCCCACCTCGCGGGCCAGCGCGAGCCCTTCCCCGGCCCCCAGGATGACGCGGCGGCCGCTGAGAAGGCCCTGTGCCGCCTGGGCGATCTCGTCCTCATGGGCCAGGACGGCTTCGATGCCCTCCGCCACCTCGATAGGCGACGGCAATGCGATCTGCGGCGGCAGTTGCGCCGCCGTCGCCCTAAGGAGCAGGACCGCCGTCAGAGAGGAGAGCGTGAAGCTGATCGTGTGACACCAGGAGAGTTCCTGCGCGTAGCCGGTGGACACGGTGGCGCTGGCGAGGCCCGCCGCCGTGGAGGAGGGGAAGCCGGTGATCAGCAAGGTGGGCACCTCACGCTCGCGGGCGACCCTAAGCAGGTCCAGCACCGCCCGCGTCTCCCCCGCGTGGCTCAGGGCCACGATCGGCCGCCTGCGGTCCAGCGGCACCTGCCGCTGCTGGAGCAAAAAGGCGCCCGTGGCGGTCACGTTGGCGCCCCGCTCGAAGAGGTAGGCTGCGGCGAGTTCCGCCGCGAACAGCGACGTGCCGCACCCGACCAGCACGGGCGCCTTGCCGGCCAGGATCCCCTCCGCCGTCTCCGCGCCGCGCGCCACGGCCTCGCCCAAGGCCTGCACGTGTGCAGGCTGCGCCAGGATCTCCTCGTACATGCGAAAGGGACCTGCAGGCTTCAAGGACTCACCTCCGCCGCGTCTTCAGGAGCCGCGCCCTGGTCGCAGAAGACGACGGTCTCCAGGCGGCCGCGCAGGAACGAAGTTGGCACGGCCGGGTCTGGCGCCTGGGCCCGCAGGGCCGCGCGAAGCGCGTCGCGCTTCGCTTCGCCCGTGACGAGGAAGAAGATCCGCTCCGTGTGCCGCAGGGCTGCCGGTGTCAGCGAGATGCGCTCGCGCGGCGGCGTCGGCACGTAGGCGGCCACGGCAAGATCGGAGGCGGCGAGACCGGGACTCTCCGGGAAGAGCGACAGGGTGTGCCCCTCCGGTCCCATGCCGGCCAGCGCGATGGTGAAGGGCGGATCAGCGCCGAGGCGCTCGGCGATGCGGTCCCGGTAGCGCCGCGCGCCCTCCTCCGCCCCGAGCTCCCCCAGCATGCGGTGGACGCGGCCGGCGGCGACACCGAGCGGGCCGAGCAGCGTCTGCTGGGCGAGCCGGAAGTTGCTCTTCGGATGTTCCGGGCCGACGCAGCGCTCGTCGCCAAACCAGAACTCGGCCGCGTGCCAGGGCAGGGCGTCCGCTTCGCCGGATGCGGCCAGGAGGGCGTAGACGCCCCGCGGCGTCTGGCCGCCCGCCAGCACGACCTGCGGCTCCTCAGCCGTGCGTACGGCGGCGGCGATGGCCTCGGCGCATGCCCGCATCGTCTCGTCGACGGTGGGGAAGACGCGCAGCTCGAGCGCCGTCATCTCAGGTGCCAGCGGCGGCCGTCGTGGTGCAGGAGCTCATCGGCTGCCTCAGGGCCGAAACTGCCGGCGGGGTAGATGTCGGGACCGATCTCTTCCTGGCGCCAGCCGTTCTCGATCGCGTCGACGACCTGCCAGGCCGCTTCCACCTCGTCGCGCCTGGTGAACAGCGTGCCGTCGCCTGTGATCGCGTCGTAGAGGAGACGTTCGTAGGCCTCGGTGCCCGGCTTGCCGAACGTGCCGTAGTCGAAGGCCATGTCGACGTCGCGCAGCTCGATGCGCAGGCCGGGGACCTTGGCGCCCACCGAGAGGGTCATGCCCTCGTCCGGTTGGATCCTCAGACGCAGGACGTTCGGCTGCAGACGCGTCTCCCGCGGGAAGAGGCGCTGCGGCGCGCGCTGGAACTGGACGGAGATCTCGCTCACGCGACGGCCGAGGCGCTTGCCCGTGCGCAGGTAGAAGGGCACATCGGCCCAGCGCCAGTTCTCGATCTTCAGCTTGACGGCCGCAAAGGTCTCCTGCTGCGAGTCCCGCTGCACGTCCGGCTCCTCGCGGTAGCCCGGCACCGGCTGGCCCTGGACCTCCCCCGGGCCATACTGGCCCCGCACCGTGACCTTGGACACGTCCTGCGGCGCCGGCAGGCGGATCGCCCTCAGCACCTTGACCTTCTCGTTGTGGACCTGCTCGGCGTCGAACGTCACGGGCGGCTCCATGGCGATGAGGGACAGGAGCTGAAGCAGGTGGTTCTGCATCATGTCCCGGAGCGCCCCGGCCTCCTCGTAGTACTTGCCGCGGTGCTCGACACCGATCGACTCCATCACGGAGATCTGCACGTGGTCCACGTAGCGCCTGTTCCAGAGCGGCTCGAAGATGCCGTTGGCGAAGCGCAGCACCAGGATGTTCTGCACCGTCTCCTTGCCGAGGTAGTGGTCGATGCGGAAGACCTGGTCCTCGCGGAACACCGAAAGAAGTTCCCGGTTGAGCTCCTTGGCGCTGGCAAGGTCATGGCCGAACGGCTTCTCCACGACGATGCGGCGGAAGCCCCCCGTCTCCTCCTGGAGTCCGACGCTGCCGAGCGCCCGGAAGATGTCCGTGTACGTGCTCGGCGGCGCAGCGAGGTAATAGATGCGGCCAAGGAACGGGCCATCCTTGGCCTCGACCTCCTCGAGCCGCTTGGCGAGCGCCTTGTAGTCCTCCGGGCGGCGCAGGTCTCCCGGGACATAGACGGCGTGCGCGATCACGTCCTTGGCGTCGTCGCCCTCGACCGTCTCCCGCAACCGCTGTCGGAAACCTTCGTCGTCGAGCTGCTGGCGCGCGAAACCGACCAGCGGCATCGGCCCGTCGATCAGGCCGGCGCGCCTGAGACCGGCGATGGCCGGCACGAGCTTGCGGTGCGTCAGGTCCCCCGTTGCGCCCAGCACGCAGAGCAGCGCGCCTCTCGGCTGGCCGCTCATCGGTTCTCCACCTTGTGACCGCCGAACTCGTTGCGCAGTGCGGCGATCACCCGGTTCGACAGGGTGTCCTCCTGGCGAGAGAGGAAGCGCTGCTGCAGCGAGAGCGTGATCACGGGCGCGGCCACGCCCTGTTCGATGGCTTCGACCGCCGTCCAGCGTCCCTCGCCGGAGTCTTCGACATAGCCGCGCAGGTGTTCGAGCGCGGGGTCCTTCTCGAGCGCCTGTCCGAGGAGGTCTAGTAGCCAGCTGCGGATGACGGAGCCGTAGCGCCACACCTCGGCGACGGCATGCAGGTCGAGGTCGAACGGGCCGCGCTTCAGCAGTTCGAACCCCTCGCCGTAGGCCTCGAGCATGCCGTACTCGATGCCGTTATGGATCATCTTCACGTAATGGCCCGAGCCGGGCGGTCCGGTGTGCAGCAGCCCGCCCTCGGGCGCGAGGGTCTTCAGGGCCGGTTCGACGCGGCTATAGGCCTCGACGCTCGCCCCCACCATGAGGCAGTAGCCCTCGGTGAGGCCCCAGATGCCGCCGCTCGTGCCGGCGTCCACGAAGTGCACCTTCGCGGCGTCGCAGAGCTTCGCCATCTCGAGGCTGTCCTTGTAGTGGCTGTTGCCCCCGTCGATGAGGATGTCGCTCGGCTGCACGAGCTCCAGGAGCTTCGCGATCGTCTGCCGCGTGGGGTCTCCCGCCGGCACCATCGCCCAGACGGCGCGCGGGGCGCTGAGCTTGTGGCAGAGTTCCTCGAGCGACGCCGCGGCCGCGATGCCATCCTTCTCGACAGCCTCGCGCGCCTGCGCATTCGGGTCGAAGCCTATGACGCGATGCCCGCCGCGCACGAGGCGCCTGGCCATGTTCGCGCCCATGCGGCCGAGTCCAACCATTCCGATCTCCATACCCGCTTCAGCTCCTCTCGGCGGGCGCCATGGCGGCCACGTCCCGCACCAGGCGGTCGATCTCCTCCTCAACGTTGCCCTTCAAAAGCACCCGAGCGAACGGGCGGCCGCGGTCGATGAGGGCCTGGGCGTCGCCTTCCGCCTGGGCCGCGAACAGCGCGGCCAGGGTGAACGGCAGACCGGGCAGCTCGACGTCCGTGCCTGGCGGCGCGTAGAGCTGCAGGTAGCTGCCGGTGGCGGGCCCGCCCTTGTGGTACTGGCCCGTGGAGTGCAGGTAGCGCGGCCCGATGCCGACCGTCACGACGGCGCCGCTACGCTCGGCGAGCTTGTCGGCGAGCCTGCGGGCAGCGGTCAGGGTAGCCGCCTGCGGCGGCGCGTAGACCTGGATCGCCAGGTAGCCGGGAGGCGTGAGCGACACGACCTTCGCGAGGTCCCCGACCGGCACGAGGTCGCCGCCACGGCGCCCGTCGCTCAGGACCTGCTCGGTGTTGTGCTTGCTCTCGGCGACGTTGGGCTCGTTGAACGGGTCGATCTCGATCAGGCGACCGAGCAGGGCGGTCGCGCACTCCCACGTCACGACGGCGGCGCCGAGTTCGCCAGGACCCGTGATGGCCCCGAGAGCGATGTGCGGCGGCCCTGCCTGCATGCCGCCGAAGCTGACCCCGATCCGGTCGTCGCCGGACGGCGCCGCCGGGGCCGGCAGGATGCCGCGCCCGGACTTGCCGGTGCTCTCCGCAAGCAACTGCTCGAGCCAGTCGACGAACGGCAACTCGTCCGGCCTTGGCAGGGCCAGCTTCTGGCGGCCTGCCGCGTGCGCGGCCGCGAGGGACGCGGCGAGACGCGCGGCCATGCACTGCTCGGCGGGGCCGAGCAGCTCCTGGAGCGCCTTGCGCCCACCCGCCAGCAGCGCTTCGAGATCGTAGCCCAGCACCGCGCCTGGCACCAGGCCGAACAGCGACAGGGCGGAATAGCGGCCGCCGATGTCCGGAGGGTTCAGGAAGCAGCCACCGAACCGCTCCCGCTCCGCAAGATCTGCGAGTGGCGTGCCGGGATCGGTCACCGCGTAGAAGTGCCTGCTGGCTCCATCGCCGAGCGCCTCGTCCGCCGCGGCGCGCAGGATCCGGTAGAGCGTGTCCACCTCTCGTGTCGTGCCACTCTTCGAAGACAGCAGAACAGCCGTCTCCTGCCACCGGATGCCGTCGCGCAGCGAAGCGATCGCGTCGGGCGCCGTCGTATCCACGACGTCGACGGCGATGCGCGGCGCCTGCGAGACGCGCCTCAGCACGTCCGGGAAGAGCGAGCTGCCACCCATGCCGCAGAGCACGAGCCGCCGGATGCCTCGCTTCTCGAGATCCTGGGCGAACGCCTCGAGCTCGGGCAGCCTTTCCTGCATGGCCTCCGGGAGCTGCAGCCAGCCCAGCCGCTTTGCCGCCACATCCGGTGCGGCGAAGAGGTCCGGGTCGCCCCGGCGCAGGCGCTCGGGGGCGTTGTCGGCGGCGAGCGCCTCGAGGCAGGTCGCCGCGTCGGCGGCCAGTCCGCCTAGCGCGAAGGTCGATGCGCCTTGCGGCCGGAGTTCCTTCGCCTTGATCTCGATCTCGCCGAAGAGACGGGCGAAGGCGTCCTCGAAGCTCTTGACGCCCTGGCGCTGCAGTTCCTCGCCCACCGCATCGAGATCGATCTCGAGCCCCGCGAGGGCCCTGACGGTTTCCGCGGCCTCTGCCACGCCCCCCTGCAGGGCGTCGCGGGCCGTGCCGTGGTCCCGGAAGGCCTTGAGGGTCGCGGGTGGAATGGTGTTCACCGTGTCCTGGCCGATCAGCTCGTCCACGTAGAGCGTGTCGGGGTAGGCCGGGTTCTTCGTGGAGGTGCTGGCCCAGAGTGGGCGCTGCACGTTGGCGCCGTTGGTCCTCAGCTGCGCGAACGCGGCGCCGTGGAAGATCTCGTGGAAGGCCGCGTAGGCGAGACGGGCATTGGCGATGGCGGCCTTGCCCTGCAAGCCGCGCCCCTCTTCGCCCAGCTCCGCGAGGCGCGGGTCCAGGAGGGTGTCGACGCGGCTCACGAAGAAGCTCGCGACGGAGTGGACGTGGGAGACGTCGAGTCCCTCGCGCAGCCGACGCTCGAGGCCCCGGACGTAGGCCTGCGCGATCCGCCGGTATTGCGCGAGCGAGAACAGCAGGGTGACGTTGATGTTGAGGCCGCGGTAGGTGAGCTCCTCGATCGCCGCTGCGCCCTCCTCGGTGCCCGGAACCTTGATCATGATGTTGGGCAGGCCGAGGCGGCCGAAGAGATGCTGGGCCTCGGCGATCGTGCCCTCGGCGTCATGGGCCAGTCGGGGGGAAACCTCCAGGCTGACGAACCCGTCGTGGCCACGGCTGGCGTCGTGCACGCCGCGCAGGATGGCCGCTGCCATGGCGATGTCGCGGACGGCAAGTTCCTCGTAGATCTCGCCGGTCTCGGCGCCGAGCGCGCTGAGGGCCGCGATCTGCGGGTCGTAGTCCCGGCTGCGTCCGATCGCCTGCTCGAAGATGGACGGGTTCGACGTGACGCCGCGGACGCCGTCCGCCACATCACGGCTGAAGCCGCCGTCTTGCAGGTAGGAACGCAGGATGTAGTCGAGCCAGACACTTTGTCCGAGCTCCTGCAGGTCGATGAGATCAGACATGACGGTCCCCCTTCGCCAAGAGTTCCTGTACGGCCTGGGCCGCCGCTTCCGGCGTCAGGCCGAATTCGCGGTAAAGCACCTCTCCCGGTGCCGATGCGCCGAA
The DNA here is from genome assembly GCA_021799275.1 of Bacillota bacterium. Taxonomy (GTDB): domain Bacteria; phylum Bacillota; class Sulfobacillia; order JAJZYS01; family JAJYTV01; genus JAJZQO01. The sequence continues at coordinate 78,369 of JAJZAT010000004.1, read as the reverse complement.
GTCCCGCAGGGCGACGAAGCCGCGCCGCGGCCCGAGGAAGGGCAGGAACTGCCCTGGCTCGCCCGCGATGACCACCACGTGCGGCAGACCGGGCGGCAGCACCGCTTCCCGCTCCGCCGCCGGACGCGCGGCGAAGTTCTTGAGGCACGGCGCGGACACCACGCGGGTCTCGACGCCCTGCGCCTTGAGAAGGTCCTGGGCGGCCAGGGCGATCGAAACCTCGCTGCCGGAGGCGATGAGCACCGCCTGGGGTTCGCGCTGCGCGTCGCGCAGCACGTAAGCCCCGAGCTCCACGGCGTCCTCCGGCACGCCCGCGAGCACGGGGAGTTTCTGCCGGCTGAGCGCGAGCGCGGTCGGGTGGTCCTCGGCCGCCGCCGCGAACGCCCAGCCCAGGCGCGTCTCGTTCGCGTCGGCCGGCCGCACCACGTAGAAGTTCGGGATCAGGTCGAGCGACGCGAGCTGCTCGATCGGCTGGTGGGTCGGCCCGTCCTCGCCGAGCCCGATCGAATCGTGGGTCAGGACGTAGGTCACCGGCAGGCGCATCAGCGCGGCCAGACGCATCGAGGGGCGCATGTAATCGGAGAAGATCAGGAACGTGCCCCCGAAGGGCCTGAGACCTCCATGCGCGGCCATGCCGTTCATGACGGCGGCCATGCCGTGCTCGCGCACGCCGAAGTGGATGTTGCGCCCGGAGAACTGGCCTGTGGCGATGTCGCCGAGGTCGACGAGGTTCGTGTCGTTCGACGGCGCGAGGTCGGCCGAGCCGCCGAGGAGATCCGGCAGGCGCTTCGCGAGGTGCTGCAGCACCTTGCCGGACGCCGAGCGGGTCGCCATCTCGCCCTGCGGCGGGAACGGCGGAATCGCCGGCCTGAGATCTCCCGGCGAGCCGCCCCTGATCACCCGCAGGAACTCGCGCTGGAGTTCGGGATCCTCCTTGCCCAGCCGTTCGACCCGCTCCTGCCACGCCCGCACGAGCTCCCGGCCACGTTCGCGGTAGCGCTGCGAGAGAGCCTTCACATCGTCCGGCACCCAGAACGTCTCGCCGTCGGGGATGCCGAGGAAGCGGTGGGTCGCAGCGGTCGCCTCGGGACCGAGAGCGGCTCCGTGCACCGCAGGCGTGTCCACCTTGGGCGAGCCATAGCCGATATGGGTGCGCACGCGGATCATCACGGGTCCGGTTCTGGCCTCGGCCTCGGAGACCGCGGCATCGATCGCCGCAAGGTCGTTGCCGTCGTCGACCTGCAGGACTTGCCAGCCGTAGGAGCGGAAGCGCTTGGTGGTGTCGTCGGTGAAGGCGATGTCGGTGGATCCCTCGATCGAGATGCGGTTGTCGTCGTAGAGGACGATCAGCCCCGGCACCCGCAGGTGTCCCGCGAACGACGCGGCCTCGTGCGAGATGCCCTCCATGAGGTCGCCGTCGGAGCAGATCACGTAGGTGCGGTGGGAGACGACCTCGTTGCCCTGCCGGTTGTAGCGGGACGCGAGATGCGCCGCGCCGAGCGCCATGCCCACCGCATTCGAGATGCCCTGGCCAAGGGGACCCGTGGTCACCTCGACGCCGGGCGTGACGCCGCGTTCGGGGTGGCCCGGGGTGCGGCTGCCCCACTGGCGGAACTGCCTAAGTTCGTCCAGGTGGAGGTCGTAGCCGAACACATGCAGGAGCGCGTAAACTAGTGCCGAACCGTGGCCAGCGGAGAGGATGAAGCGATCGCGGTCCGGCCAATCGGGTTCGTGGGGCGCGAAGCGGATATGCCGGGAGAAGAGCACATAGGCCATCGGGGCTGCTCCGAGCGGAAGCCCGGGATGGCCGGAACGCGCCTTCTCCACCTCGTCGATCGCGAGACCCCTGAGGACGTTGACGATCCTCGTATCTCCCTCGCCAAACCGGCCGGTGCCGCCTTTGGCCCCCAGTCCCGCCGGTGTCGGCGTAGCCGATCCAGTTGCCGTCCGCGGATCTCCCGCGGCTCCGTTGACGTGCTGCAAGATCCTCTTCGCCCCTTCTCTGGATCTGTCCACGGCGTCCTTGCCGCGGACTCCTGCGTGCCACGGATCAGAGGAACCAACCCGCAACCACAGTAAATTGTATCATGTGGGGTTTGTCCCTCGGACAACCGGGGGAGGGAGGCGGCGGTACGCCGCCGAATCGCCGTTCTCCAGCGATCGCAAGGAGGAATGACCTTGGCACCGCCCCGCTCCAAGCAGACGGGTCGCAACTCGACCACCATCATCATCATCGCGGCGGCCGTCGTGCTCGTCGTGGTCGCCGTCGTATGGGGGCTTGCGCTGGGCAGCTCCGGCCCCAAGGCCGCACCGAAGGCCAAGGCGAAGACGGTCACGGTCGCCCTCGTGAACATGAGCGGCCGGCCCACCCAGGTGTCCCTTTCCGGCAAGCCGGTGACGGTTGTGGAGTTCTTTGCCGTCTGGTGTCCCTACTGCGCCTACGACTCCAGGTGGGTCATGCCGGACTTCGCCGCCAAGGTGAAAAAGGCGGGCGGCCGCATTTTCGCCGTCGACGCGTCGCAGCAGCTCGGACAAGCCGTGCCTGGCCCCTTGGGACACCCGGAGCAGGGCATCGAGGGCAGCCACCTGCAGCCTCCCGCCAGCCAGGAGGAGTCGATGAGCCTCAAGGCCATCGCGCACTACAAGGCCACGTTCCACCTGCCCTTCTCGCTCTACTACGACGAGGGGCTGACCTACGCGACGCAGGTCGGGCTGCAAGGTTACCCGTCCTTCCTCTTCTACGACGCGAAGGGCAAGGCCGTCGTCGGCCTGGAGGGCTGGCAGACCGAGTCCCAACTCTGGCAAGCCTACCAGCAGGCCGCCAAGAAGTAGCGTCCGGTGCCTGTGCTACAATCCGTCGGGAGGATGATGGCGTGCGTCTTCTGGTGCTGAACGGCCCCAACCTCAACCTGCTCGGCGAGCGTGAGCCGGAGCACTACGGCCAGGCCTCCTGGGCGGAGATCGAGGCCGGTCTCAGGCGGCGGGCGGTCGAGCTCGGCGTCGAGCTCGATTGCCGACAGCACAGCAGCGAAGGCGGCATGATCGACATCCTCCATGCCACGCGCCACGAGGTGGACGGCGTCATCTTGAACGCGGGCGCCTACACCCACTACGGCTATGCCCTGCGCGACGCGATCGCGGCCATTTCGCCGCCGGTGATCGAGGTGCACCTGAGCCTTCCGGAGAGCCGCGAGGAGTGGAGGCACGTCTCCGTGATCGCCCCGGTCTGCATCGGGCGGATCGCGGGCTTCGGCGCGCTCTCGTACGAGCTGGCGCTCGAGGCGTTCGCGCGGCGGGTCCGATCTGAGGGGGCGGAGAGTCGGTGAGCGAGGAAAGACTGACCGCGCTGCGCACGCGCCTGGCCGGGGACGACCTGGACGGCTACATCACGTTCCTGGAGCAGGACTTTTCTTATCTGGCAGGCTTCAGCGGCGACGCGGGAGCTCTCGTGGTGGGTCGGGACGATGCGCTCCTTCTGACCGACAGCCGCTACATCGAGACGGCCCAGGCAGAGGTGCGTGGTGCGCGCACTGCCCAGCATGGCGTGCCCATGACGCAGGACATCGCGCAGGCCGTGCGGGAGATGGGCGGCGAGCGCTGGGGTTTCGACGCGACGGCGGTCACGTTCGACATCTACCAGCGCCTGCAGGAGAAGGGCGTGCCGCTCGTGCCCACGAGGGGCGTCGTGCTCTCGCTGCGCATGGTCAAGGACGAGGAGGAGATCGCGAAGCTCAGGCGCGCGTGCTCGATCGCGGCGGACGCGCTCGAGGAGGCGATCGACCGCGTGCGGCCCGGCATGAAGGAGCGCGACATCGCGCTCTGGCTCGAGGTGCGCATGCGCGAGATGGGGGCCCAGGGCCCGGCCTTCCCGTTCATCGTCGCCTCGGGGCCGCGCGGTTCCCTGCCGCATGCCACGGCCGGCGAGAGGGCCTTCCAGGCGGGCGACCTGGTGACGTTCGATGTCGGCTGCCGCTACTTCGGCTATCATTCAGACATCACGCGCACGGTCGCCCTCGGTACGCCGCCGGCTGAACTGCAGCGCGTGTACGAGGTGGTGCGCGAGGCGCAGGAGGCCGGCATCGCGGCGGTGAGGCCAGGGGCCGCTGCCCGCGACGTGGACGCCGCCGCACGGCGGGTGATCGAGCAGGCGGGCTACGGAGAGCGTTTCGGGCACGGCACCGGGCACGGCGTCGGGCTCGAGATCCACGAGTGGCCGCAGATTTCGTCGCGCAGCGAGGACACGCTGGAACCGGGGATGGTCCTCACCGTGGAACCGGGCATCTACCTGCCCGGTTTGGGCGGTGTCCGCATCGAGGACACCGTGCTGGTGACGGGCGAAGGCGCTCAGATCCTGACGGTTTCGCCAAAGTCGCTGCGCATGCTCTGATCGTAGACGTACGGGACCTGAATCAACCACGGATGGGGGACGAGACGTGATTTCCTCGAACGATTTCCGCAACGGGGTAACGATCGAGATCGACGGCCAGGTTTTTTCGGTGATCGAGTTCCAGCACGTCAAGCCGGGCAAGGGTTCGGCCTTCGTGCGCACGAAGCTCCGCAACGTCAAGACCGGCGCCGTCGTGGAGCGCACCTTCAACGCGGGCGAGAAGATGCCGAGGGCGCATGTCGACCGCCACGAGATGCAGTACCTCTACGCGAATGGCGACGAGTACAGTTTCATGGACACCGAGACGTTCGAGCAGGTGAGCCTGACCTCGACGGAGCTCGGGGACGCGCTCCACTTCCTCAAGGAGAACATGACCATCGCGCTATTGCAGTTCCAGGGTACGATCATCGGCGTCGACCTGCCGAACTCGGTCGAACTGGAGGTCGTGGAGACGGATCCGGGGCTGCGTGGCGACACCGCGACCGGTGGCACGAAGCCGGCGAAGCTGGAGACGGGCTACGTCGTGCGGGTACCGCTCTTCATCGAGAACGGGGACAAGCTGATCATCGATACGCGGTCCGGCGAGTATCTCTCCCGGGCCTGAGCAGCGCAGCAAAGGGAAGGGCCCGACGCGTTACGCGCGCCGGGCCCTCATGCTGCGAAGCTGCCGCGTCCGGACTAGACGGTGCCGGTCGCGTCGATCGCGGTGGTCGGCGCACCCGCGCTGTCGTTGACAACGGACTTCGCGGTCGTGACCTTGAGCGCGTCCGTGGTTGTGAGCGGAGTGCCCGCCACGGTGGTGATGACCAGCGTCTGGCCGTTCACGGCGACGCTCGCGACGCCCAGGGACTGGTTCGTCGTGGTGTCGGTGACGGTGTAATCGCTGGGCGTCGTGTCAAGGCCCGTGGCGCTCAGCGTCTTGTCGTAGGTCACGGTGATGGTCAGGGTTTCCTGGCCGGACGTCACCGTGGCCGCCGTGCTCAGGTTCGGGCTCGCTGCGGCGCCCCACTCGACGGCGACGGACGGCGTCGAGGGCATCGACGTGCCCGGCGCACCGACCGCCTCGACCTCGAATGTGTAGCTGGTGCCCGCGGTGAGGCCCGTCACGGTCGTGCCGGTGCCGTTCGGGGTGCCGCCGTTCGCCGCCGCCACCGGGGCGTAGGCGCCGCCGCTCGACTCGAGCACCTGGTACGATGTCGCTCCGGCGACCGGAGAGAACGTGAGCGCGATGCCCGAGGCTGTCTCTTGCGCCGCCAGGTTGCCCGGCACGGCGAGACTGGCGGCACCGCTTGCCTGGATCGGCGTCGTCGGTGCGCCGGCCGCGTCGTTCACGACCGACTTCGAGGTCTTCACCGCGATGGTGTCGGTCGCGAGGGAGGCGATGCTGGCGGGCTGTGTGACGATGGTGAGGGTGCTGTTATTGGCCGTCGCGGACTGGACTCCCAGGCTCTGGCCGGTCGTCGCGTCGGTGACGGTGTAGTCGCCCGCCGCCGTGTCGACGCTCGAGGGGTTCAGGGTCTTGTCATACGGGATGCCGATGGTCGCGTACGCGGTTCCGCCGGACATGGTCACGGCGACCGAGGCGCTGGTTCCCGCCTTGGCGCCCCACTCGACGGCGGTCGTCGCGCTGGACGGCGCCGAGATGGCGCCCTGGGAGACGGCTTCCACTTCGAAGGTGTAGCTCGTTCCGGCGCTGAGGCCGGTGACGGTCGTCGTGATGCCGGTCGGGGCGCCGCCGTCAGCGGCGGCCACCGGCGCGTACGCGCCGCCGTTCGACGCGAGGACCTGGTAGGACGTCGCGCCGCTCACGCCGGTCCAACTGAGCGCGATGCCCGTCGCGGTTTCCTGGGCCGAGACGCTCGTCGGTGAGGTCAGGGTCTGCTGGCTCATCGCGTCGATGGGCGTCGTCGGAGCGCCGGCGAGGTCATTCACGACCGACTTCGCCGTGGTGACGGTGATGTTGTCGCTGCCGAGTGTGGTGATGGTCGAAGGCTGCGTCACGATGCTGACCGTGCTGCCGTTCGCGCTCACCGACTGCACCGGCAGGGCCGCGCCTGTGGTGGCGTCGGTCACGGTGTAGTCGGTCGCTGTCGTGTCGAGGCTCGCCGGGGCGAGCGGCTTGTCGTAGCCGACGGCGATGGTCGCGTAGGTGCTGCCGCCCGACGTCGTCACCGAGACCGTCGCGGTGCTCGAGGACCTCGCGCCCCACTCGACGGAGCTGGACGCTGCCGACGGCTGGGAGGTGCCGCTCGGCGTCACGGCCTCCACCTCGAAGGTGTAGCTCGTGCCCGCCATGAGGCCGGTCACGGTCGTGCTCGTGCCCGCCGGTGTGCCGCCGTTCGCGGCTGAGACGGGCGCGTAGGAGCCGCCGTTCGCCTCAAGTACCTGGTACGATGTCGCGCCGTTCACGCCGGTCCAGTTGAGCGCGACGCCAGTGGCCGCCTCACTCGCCGTGACGCCGGTGGGTGCGGTGGACGTCGAGCCGCCGCCCTCACCCTGCGACGGGTGGACGATGATCACGTCGACGAGCCCGCTCGGTCCGACGACCAGGCGGACGAATGCGCCGACCTCCACCTGGGAGACCGAGCCGTGGGCTCCTTCCCCAGGGATGACCACCTTGACGGCGGGACTCAGCGCGTACGTGCCGGACGGCAGGTTGCCGTGGTCGTCGCTGCCTTGGTCGTCACCCTGGTTCTGGCTGGCCTGGATCGTGACCTGGCCGTTGCCGATCGCGGTCACGATCCCGGAGACGCTGCCCGCGTGCGCCTGCGGGGAGCTCGCGCCCTGCAGATCCACGATGACGCTGGCGTCACCCATCTGGTCCAGGGTCAGCATGACCTGATCGCCCGTCTTGAAGCTCGACAGGGCGCCGCTCTGGCTGCCATAGTCGATCTCCGCGCCCTGGGCGATGTTGTAGGTTTGCTGACTTGACGACGTTGCGTAAGGCGCAATCGTGATCGTCTGCACCGTCTGGCCGTTCACCGTCGCGGTCCCCGTAGAGACGAACGTGCCGCTGACGCTCGACGCCTGGCCGAGGCCGAGCAGCAGCTCGATGCGCTGCAGGATCACGGCGAGCTCGGCCCGCGTCAGCATGTCGTCCGGCATCAGGTTGCCCTGGGACCCCTCAAGCAGCCCCAGGCCGACGGCCAAGGCGAGCGGGCGACGAGCCCAGCCCGGCACCTTGCCGTGGTCGCGGAAATGCATGAGGTTTCCCAGCTGCGTCTGACCCTGCAACCCCAGCGCGTTGACGATCATGGTCATGGCCTGCGCGCGCGTGGCCGCCTTGCCACCGCCGACCGGGCCGCCGAGGCCCGCCATCATGCCGGCCCGCGAGGCCTGCTCGACCTCGGCGCCGAAGGACTCACCGGCTCGTGCGTGTCCCTGGAAGCGCAGGAGGATCGCTGCCAACTGGCCGATCGTGAGCGGCTGCTGTGGCGCAAACTGGGTTGGCGTGACACCATTCAGCAAGCCCTGCTGCGCGAGCATGTTGATGGCTGGCGCCGCCCACTGCGCCCGGCCGAGGTCTTTGAACCCGCCGTGGTGCCCATCGGCCGCGGCGCTGCCGAAGGTCGACAGGGCAAGGGAGCTCCCGAGGGCAAGGGCTATGAACAGTTTGGGTCGCACTTCTCCACCTCCGCTGGATTTTTCGGGGCGCGGGTGTGCCGCGCAGACGCACCACGCTCCGTCCACATGCTTCGCGCCGTCCGCACCGCTTGTGAGGGTGGATCCGAATGGAAAATTCGGCGGGGGTGAGGCGCAGGTCCACCGTGGCCTCCGCGGGACTTCGCTGGGGGAGCTTGACGCCGGTCTTCGCAGACAGCAGGACGGCCGACCGTGCGGTCGGCCGTCGGTGTTCTGAAAGGACCTGCATACGGCGAAGGAGGGGTCCCGTGCTACCAGGCCGGCTGTGCGTCGGTCGGGCGCCTTACGTTCACGGCTTGTAGCCGAGAGCGGCGATGGAGAGACTGCCTTCCCAGTCCCAGAGTGGTGCCGTCATGGACCAGTCCAGGCGCCTCCGTATGAGCCCGCGCAGCTCAAGGAGTTCGCTCTCGCCAAGGACGGAGTGGTCGTGGCCGGCCATCAGCTCGTCCACCCACGCCGTGAGCTGCTGGTGCTCCAGTTCGCGATGGCGTTTGCGCATATCCGTCGGCGTTCGGCGGTCGTCGGCCGCCATCACGTGCCCCCAGGCGTTGAGCTCAAGGTCCTCGAGACCGAGCTCGGCCATCAGGGCCCATAGCGCGCGCACCGGCCAGGCTCTGCTGCCGATCCCCGGTGGCCTCGCCGGGTACCCGGAGCGCAGCGCGCCGAGGAGTTCCCGCAGGCGCTGCGCCCCCGGGTACGGCTCCTGCCCCTCGACATGGTCGATGCCGGCGAAGATGATGCCGCCCGGACCCGCGACGGCTTCCGCGATGCTGACCGGTCCGCCCGGGCGGCAGACGCGCGCCATCTCGGCGATCGCCCGCCTGGGATCCTGCAGCACGCCGATGCCGGTGTAGCTCGTGACGGCGTCGAACGAGCCGTCCGCGAACGGCAGCGCGTAGGCGTCGCCGACCACGTAGCGCACCCCGCCCTGGCCCGCCGCGGCGGCCTTCTCTCTTGCGCGCGCGATGAACTCCTCGTCGAGGTCGACGCCCGTCACGCTGCCCGGTGCGACGCCCTCCGCGAGATAGGGGGCGAAGGTGCCCGGCCCGCACCCGACCTCCAGCACCTGCATGCCGGGCCGCAGCCCGAGATACCCGAGCAGCGCCTCCCGCCACTCCGGCTTGAACCTTGAGGCCCGGCTCTCCTCGAGGACCTCCGCGCTCTGGATGACAGACCAGCTGAACCCGGCCATGGCAGGCACCTCCGACATTGGCAGACTGACCCTTCTTACCGTCGCTGTCAACGGCGACAGCACGTCTAGCATCGCTGGGCCAGGCATAGCGATGTGGTCGGAGGTGCGTGGGCATGCCAGCCGCGGCTAGGGCCGAACAGGGCACCGAAACCCCCTGGGCGCAGATCCGGCCGTATGTCGCAGAGCGCCTGGCTCTCGCCCTGGACCGCCTCGAGCCGTCCCTGTGGCAGGACGCGCGGGAGGTCCGCCTGCGCGCCGGACGGGAGATCCGCCTGGTTGGGGCCGGCGGCCGGGACCGGGTGCTCGGGCCGACGGTGACCGCGCAGGACCTCGAGCACTGCCTTGAACATTTGACGGGCCACTCCCGCTACGCCTGGGAGGAGCAACTGGCGCAAGGCTTTCTCACCATTCCGGGCGGCCACCGCGTCGGCATCGCCGGCAGCTGGAGCGCGCCCGGAAACGGCAGCCGCGCCGTGCGCCACGTCGGAGGACTCAACTACCGCATCGCGAGAGCGGTCACGGGACCCGCCGCGTCGATCGCCCGGCGCATCTCCCTGGGCGAAGGCCCGCTCCCGACCATCCTCGTCGGGCCCCCTGGCTGCGGCAAGACGACGCTTCTGCGCGACATCGTGCGAGCCGCCTCGGACGGGCTCTACGGCTGGAGGGGCCACCAGGTCAGCCTTGTCGATGAGCGTTCGGAGATCGCGGCGAGCCACCTTGGCATCCCGGGGCACGACGTCGGGGCCCGCACCGACGTTCTCGACGGCATGCCCAAGACGGTTGGCATGCGCATGGCTTTGCGGGCCCTTGGGCCCGAACTGCTCGCGACGGACGAGCTTGGCGGCGAGGATGACGCCGAAGCCGTCCTGGACTGCGCGTACGCGGGTGTGACGGTGCTCGCCACCGCCCATGCCGCGTCGCTCGAGGAGCTGCACCACCGGCCCAGCATCGCCCGCCTGATGGGCGAGGGCGTGTTCCGCCGTGAGGTGCTGCTCGGCGGCCAGCCGCGCCCTGGCACCGTGTTGCGCGTGACGGACGAGTCCGGGCGCGTCCTTGAGGCCCTCGGGCGATGATCGCGCTGCGGATCGCGCTAAGCCTGGTGATCGCGCTTGCGGGCTATCAGATCGGTTCGCTCGTGGCGGACCGCCAGCGTCGCCGGGTGCTCGAGATCGACGCTTGGCAGGCCCTCCTGCACGTGCTGGCCAGCGACGTCTCGTACACCGCCCTGCCGCTCGGCCAGGCGCTTGATTCCGCGTCGCGCCAGGCGAAGGGGCTTGTGCAGGAGTTTTCGGCCGGCCTCGCCCGGCGGCTCGAGGGACACGTGCTGCTCTCGGACGCCTGGCAGGCGGAGCTCGAGCGCCTGCGGCCGCGCAGCTGCCTCACGCCGGACGACGTCGCGCCGCTGCTGGAACTGGGCGAACAGCTCGGGCGCTTCGGGCGCGACGAGCATCGAGGCTTCTTCCTGCGCTGCCAGGAACGGATAGGCATCCAGCGGCGTGCGGCCGCCGACGAGAGTGTCCGCGGAGGGCGGATGTGGCGTACGCTCGGCGCCGTCGCAGGCGTCGCCCTGGCTCTCGTGCTGCTGTAGACGGGGAGGGAACTGCAGTGAACATCAACATCGACCTCATCTTCAAGCTCGCCGCGGTCGGGATCCTGATCGCCGTGATCCATACCGTCCTGGCAAAGGCGGGCAAGGACGAGATCGGCCATCTCATCACCCTCGCCGGCGTCGCGCTCGTGTTCATGGTGGTGGTCGATCTGCTGACGCAGCTGTTCTCGTCGGTGAAGACGCTCTTCAATCTCTGACGGGGGAGGTCGTCTCCTCTGGCCATCGTCCAGTTCGTCGGCATCGCGCTGGCCAGCGTGGTGCTGATCAGCGTCCTCAGGCGCGAGCGCTCCGAATTCGCCGTACTGCTGTCGCTGGCCGCTGGCGCCGTGCTCTTCCTGCTCATCCTGCCGGAGCTCGCGCAGGCTCTTCGCCTCATCGACCAGCTCGCGATGCTGGCGCACGTACGCCTCCTCTACCTCGATGTCGTCCTGCGCGTGATCGGCATCGCCTACCTGGCGGAGTTCGCCGCGCAGGTCGCGCGCGACGCCGGCGAGGGCGCCCTGGCGCAGAAGGTGGAGCTGGGCGGGAAGGTCCTGATCCTGGTCCTGGCGGTGCCGATCGTCGGCGCGCTCGTGCATCTCGTCTTGGGGGTGGGGCTGTGAGGTGGCTGAGGGCCTGCCTCGTCACAGGTTTTCTCGTATTCGGCGGGGCTGGACTAGCCCACGCCGCCACGCCCCTGCCGATGCCCTCCGCGACGTTGAGTCCGGCGTACGGCGCCGTCCAGTCGTCGCCGCTCAACTCCTTCCTGCAGCAGGTCAACGAGTCCACCGCCGGCAAGCTGCCTCCCCTGGACCTCGGCAAGATCATCTCCGGTATGGCGCACGGCGGCGGTGCCTACAGCCCGACGCAGCTCGTGCGCGGCGTCTGGGGCATCATCGCCGGGGACCTCGTGCAGGAGAGCCGTCTACTGGGGGAACTCCTGGCGCTCGGGGTGATCGCGGCCCTGCTTGAACTCTTGGCCGAGAGTTTCGACCGGCAGGACGTCAGCAGGTTCGCGACGGCCGCCGTCTACCTGGCGCTTGCGGTGCTGGCGCTCGACGCCTTCTACCAGGCGGCGAGCCTGGTCGAGAAGAGCGTCGGGCTGATGGTCGGGCTGATGCAGTCCATGCTGCCGCTCGTGACGATGCTGCTGGCGGGGGTTGGCGCCTTAATGACCGCCGGGCTCTTCCACCCGCTGATGCTGGTGGCGATCAACGTGATCGCCGCGATCGTGCGGGGCCTCGTGATTCCTGCCCTGATCGCGGGTGTCGTGCTCGAGGTGATCGGCCAGGTCTCGGGCTTCAAGCTGAGCGGCATCGCGACGCTTCTGCGACAGGTGGGGCTGTGGACGACCGGCGCGGCCCTGACGCTCTTCGTGGGCCTGATCGCCGTCTACGGGGCGGCAGGGCCGGTGATGGACGGCGTCGCGCTCCGCTCGGGCAAGTTCCTCGCGAACACCTTCATCCCGGTCGTCGGCAAGCTGTTTTCCGACGCCGCGGAGGCGGTCTTCGGCTCCACCTACCTGCTCAAGGACGCCGTCGGTCTCGTGGGCCTCCTGGCGGTCGGCTACCTGATCGTCGTGCCGATTCTGAAGCTTCTGGTGCTGATTCTCGTCTTCCGGCTCTCGGCGGGCGTCCTGGCGCCGATCGGCAGCAAGACGGTCGTTGACGCGCTCTCGCAGTTCGCGACAAGCCTCGCGCACCTGGCCATGGCCATGGGCGCGGTCGGCGTGATGTTCTTCCTCTCGATGACCATCGTGTTCGCCGCGGGCAAGGGGGCCTGGGGCTGATGGACTGGCTCTCGTGGCTGCGCGGCATCCTCGTCGTCGCCCTGTTCGGCTGGCTGCTCGAGGCCTTGCAGCCCGCGAGCACCATGCGCCGCTATACGCGGCTCGTGATCGGGCTCCTGCTGATGGTGGCGGTCCTGGAGCCCCTGACCGTCGTCCTGAAGCAGCGCCTGCCCGCCTTGACGGGCAGCTACTGGCACGACCCGGACGTCCAGGGACTTCTCCAGCAGGGCTCCGTCCTGCAGACCCAGGAGCAGGCCCAGACCGTCAGCCAGTACCGCAAGGAGATGTCCGAGACCGGCGAGGCAGCCGCACAGGCGGCGGCCGGGAGCGAAGCCCTGTCGGTCTCCGTGACCATCGGCCAGAGCGAAGCGCCGACAGGAGCCGAGGTCACGCTGCGCGGTCACCCGGCCGCGGCAACGCGGACGGCGGTGCGGCGCGCGGTGGCGACCGCCCTCGGCATTTCCGAAGCCGCGGTCCGCGTAGATTCAAGCGAAGGAGGCTTGGCACCTTGAAGGGCTTACTGGACGGCCTCGACGTCCGTCGGCTGCGCACCTGGCTCGTGCTCGGCATCGCGGCCGCCGCGGTCCTGCTCATCGTCACCACGTTCTACAGCGCCGCACCGACCAGCGCTCCCGCTGTGGCCAGCACGTCGTCTGCGAAGTCCCAGGTTCCCGGCCAGGACATCATCAACTACCAGAACCTGCTCGCGGGTTCGCTGCAGTCCGCCCTCGCGGCGGTGAAGGGCGCCGGCGAGGTGCGTGTGACGCTCAGCCTGCGCGGCGGGCCCGGCTGGATCTACCAGGTCAACCAGACCACGCGGCGCCAGACGACGGGCACGGGCAGCAGCCAGTCGGTTGACACGACGAGCCAGACCACCCTGGCCACGGCGGGGTCCGGCCAAACGCCCGTCCTGACGCAAGAGACGGCCCCCAAGGTGGTCGGGGCGCTGATCGTGGCCACCGGCGCCGCGAACCCGGTGGTGCGCGAGGAACTGAGCCAGGCCGCGGAGGCGCTGCTCGACCTGCCCGCGTACGCCATCGAGGTCCTGCCCGCGGGAGGCGGGCGCTGATGCCGCGCCTCGACCGCGAGCGGGCCTGGCGCCTCTCGCTGCTGCTGGGCATCCTGCTGCTCATCGCGGTCTACCTCTGGTGGCGCGAACACCCGCAGGCGGAGCTGCCGCCACCCGGAACGACGCAGGCCATCACGCGCCCGACGGTGGCGCCTGCCCTCGATCTTGCGACGGTCGTCAACCTGCGCCTTTCACGGGACCAGACGCAAAGCCGGTCGCTTGCCGACCTGACGCAGATCGCCGAAGTGGCGCAGAGCGATCAGTCCCGCCAGGTGGCGGGAGACCAGGCAGCCGATCTGACGCGCGTCATGCGCGTCGAGCAGGAAAGCGACGCGGAACTCGCGGCGCGGGGCTACGAGGCCGCGACGGTCATCTCGTCCGGCCGGGCCGAGGTGACGGTCGCGAACGCCCATCTGACCCTCAAGAACGTGCTTCGTATCGCATCGACCGTGGAAACGGTGACCGGACTCCAGCCGCAGGACATCCGCATCATTCCGGGCGGCTGATGCGAAGGCTCTGTGGAGGAATCGCCATTCGGACGGGCGAACATCCTTCTGTTTCACCAGGGAGGGATGATCCATCCGTAAGGTGCTGGTTGCCAACCGCGGCGAGATCGCCGTCCGAGTCATTCGCGCCTGCCGCGAGCTCGGGCTGCGGACCGTCGCCATCTACTCCGAAGCGGACGAGCACGCGCCGCACGTGGAACTCGCCGACGAGGCGTATCCTGTCGGTCCCGCGCCCGCCCGGCGCAGCTACCTGCACATCCCCTCCATCATGAACGTCGTGACGCAGTCCGGTGCGGACATGGTCCATCCCGGCTACGGCTTCCTGAGCGAGAACGCCGCCTTCTCGTCGGTGTGCCGCCTGTGGGGCGTGCAGTTCGTGGGACCTCAGCCCGAAGCCATCGAACGGATGGGGGTCAAGGCGCAGGCCAAGGAGACCATGCGTGAGGCGTCCGTGCCGGTCGTGCCGGGCAGCGACGGGGTGGTGCAGAGCCTCGAGGAGGCGGAGGCCGTCGCGGAACGCATCGGCTACCCGCTGCTTGTGAAGGCTTCGGCGGGCGGTGGCGGCCGCGGCATCCGCATCGTGCAAGGCCCCTCGGAACTCGCGACCGCGCTTGAGCGCGCCGCGAGCGAGGCCCAGTCGAGTTTCGGCGACGGGTCGCTCTACATCGAGAAGTACCTCGTCGACCCGCGCCACATCGAGATCCAGGTCATCGCCGACCGGCACGGCCGCGTCGCCGCGATCGGCGAGCGCGAGAGCTCCTTGCAGCGCCGTCGCCAGAAGCTCGTGGAAGAGGCGCCGTCCACGGCGCTCGACGAGGATCTGCGCCTGCGCATGGAGGAGGCGGCGCGCCAGGCGGCGCTCGCGGTCTCGTACGAGAACGCGGGCACGATCGAGTTCCTGCTCGACCAGAGCGGCGAGTTCTACTTCATGGAGATGAACACGCGCATCCAGGTCGAGCACGGCGTCAGCGAGCTGGTCACCGGCATCGACCTCGTGAAGGAGCAACTCCTCGTGGCGATGGGTGAGCACCTGAACGTGCCGAGCGACTACATGCAGCCGGTGGGCCACGCCATCGAATGCCGCATCAACGCCGAGGACCCGAGCCAGGACTTTCGGCCATCCCCCGGCACGATCGAGCGCTTCGAACCGCCGGGCGGCTTCGGCGTGCGCGCCGACTTCGGCGTGCGGACGGGCTCGCAGGTGACGGCCTACTACGACTCGATGATCGGCAAGCTGATGACCTGGGGACGCACGCGGCCCGAGGCGATCGCGCGCATGCGCCGGGCGCTCCTCGAGACGCGGATCGACGGGATCAAGACGACGATCCCGCTGCACCTGGCGATCCTGGACGACCCGGACTTCTGCGCCGGCAACATCGACATTAACTTCCTTGAGCGTCGCCTCGCGGAGGGCCTGATCGCCAAGGCCTGATGGCGGCGCCAGATCGGTCCGAGGCGGGGACCACCGCGCTTTGCGGCAGGTCCCCGCGGTCTTAAGTCCCGGATGGCCTTCGAAACGCGGCTTGGGGGGATCGGTTTGGGCAAGCGGGACCTGCGAGCGGGTCAGCTGGACACCCGGGCGGTGTGGGCGGGTGAGGAGACGTACTGGGCCGAGCGCGCGACGCAGGTGCCGGTGGTGCACAGCGTCTCGTTCGGCTACGCCGACGTGGACGAGTGGTACGAGGTGGCCTTGGGCCGGCGCGAGGGGCACATCTACGGCCGGAACACCAACCCGACCGTGGCGGCACTCGAAGAGAAAGTGCGGGTGCTCGAAGGGGCTGAGGCTGCCACGAGCTTCTCGACGGGCATGGCCGCCATCAGCGGCACCCTGCTGGCCCTGCTGAAGCCGGGCGACCGCGTCGTCTCAATCAAGGACACCTATGGCGGCACCAGCAAGCTGTTCCTCGAGTTCCTGCCGAGGTTCCAGGTGGCGGTGGCGCTCTGCGACACCGGCGACCACGACGCGATCGAGGCGGAGGTGGCAAAGGGCTGCACGCTCCTCTACCTCGAGACGCCGACCAATCCGACGCTGAAGGTGCTCGACATCGAGCGGCTGAGTGCGGCGGGTCACCGGCAGGGCGCGATCGTCGTCGTGGACAACACCTTCGCGACACCTGTGAACCAGCATCCGCTCAGGCTCGGCGCGGACCTTGTGGTGCACAGCGCGACGAAGTTCCTCGGCGGACACGCGGACGCGCTCGGCGGGATCCTCTGCGGTCGGGAGGATCTCGTCCAGCAGGTCTTCCACTTCCGCGAGATCAACGGCGCGACGCTGCACCCGGAGGCCGCCTACCTCATCCTGCGCGGTCTCAAGACGCTCGGGCTCAGGGTGCGTCAGCAGAGCCGGAGCGCTCTCGCCATCGCGCAGTTCCTGTCGGAGCAGCCCCAGGTGGAACGGGTCTTCTACCCCGGCCTGCCGGGCCATCCGCTGCATGAGGTGGCCGCACGGCAGATGGAGGGTTTCGGCGGCGTGCTGTCCTTCTCGCTGCGTGGCGGCTTCGATGCGGTGCGCCGCTTCCTGCCGCAGCTGCGTCTCGCCCACCTGGCGGCCAACCTGGGCGCCGTGGAGACGGTGGCCGGCCCGCCCCGGACGACGAGCCACGTGGAACTCACGGAGGAGGAGCGCGCCGCCCTCGGCATCCCGGAGGGCCTCATCCGCTACTCGGTCGGCATCGAGGCGACCGAGGACCTGGTCGCCGACCTCGCGCAGGCCCTCGGCAAACTGTCGCGGGAGGGCTGATATCCGGGGGACTGTCCTAGGATGGGATGGTGGGCCGCGGCCGGGCTCCGACCGAAGGTGTCGAGGCGCCTCCGGCCGCGTGCGTGAGGAGGCTTCCACATGCGTACGCTCGATTTGCGCGGCCAGTGCTGACTTGCACCGATCATCAGCGTCGCTGATGCCATGCTGGAAATGACGCCGGGCGAGGAGCTCCTGGTCCTGGCCGACAAGGTGTCGGTGCCACGCGATCTCGAGGCCTTCGCGCACAAGACGGGCAACCGCTTTCTGGGTCAGGAGCCCGTGGCCGGAGGATGGCATGTGCGCCTCGAGCGCGTTCAGGGATCGATGCTGGAGCGGAGAACGACGTAGCCGCCGGCTGCGCGCGAAGCCAGCCGTACCTTGCCAGGTCGCCGGCATGGTGGAAGGAGCCGGGCCGCATCCGCGCCCCTCCACGCCATATCCGGATCCCGGCATTCGGAAATCCACCGCAGACGCCTTGACGGAGGCGTCTTCTGGCATATGGTCCAGCGGGCGGGTAGTATAATGCCGAGGGGGTGCGTCCGCTTGGAGGAGCATGAGGTGGTGTCCGCAGTCGCCGACGACACAGGTGCCGTCCGCATCGCCGACGAGGTCGTGTCGGTCATCGCCGGCATGGCCGCCAGCGAGGTGGAGGGCATTGCCGGCATGTCCGGCGGCATTGCCTCGGGGCTCACCGAGCGACTCGGCATCAAGCACCTCCAGCGCGGCGTCAAAGTGGAAGTGGGGGAGAAGGAGGCCGCGATCGACCTCTATGTCATGGTCGACTACGGCGCCCGCATCCCCGAGGTGGCCCAGCGCGTGCAGGAGCGCGTCAAGACCGCCGTCGAGTCCATGACGGGACTCAAGGTGGTCGAGGTGAACGTGCACATCCAGGGCGTGGCCTTCCCCGACGTGGACGTCGACGGGCAGAGGGTCAAGTGAGTCGCGGCGGCGGCTCCTCCAGTCCATCGAACTGGACCGGTGAACTGCGTATGGCGGAGAGATCTCCCCGGGCAGGTGGGGGTAAGCTTTGAAGATCGTCGGCTATTTCGACCGCGTGATCCTGGCGATCTACACCATCAGCCTGGGCATCGCGTCGCTCGGGCTCATTCTGCTGGCCTTCGGCTGGCGCACGCCGCTGGAGTACATTCGGACAAGCGCCCTGACCATCCCCGGCAGAGTCGAGATCGGCATCATCGGCCTTGTGCTGGTGGTCGTCAGCGCGCGGCTGGTGGGGGTCGGCATCTCGGGGTCGCCGAGGCGGCGGGCGATCAAGCACGAGCTGGCGCTTGGCGATGTGCGCATCTCGGTCTCCGCGGTCGAGGACATGGTACAGAGGCTGGTGCGCAACGTCGCGGGCGTCCGGGACGCGAGCGCGGTGATGGAGCGCTGGGAGGACGGCCTCGCCGTCCGGGTGCGCGCGACGGTCGGACCGAGCGAGCCGGTGACGGAACTCTCGGCGACGATCCAGGACGCCATCAGGACGCAGGTGCAACGCGTCATCGGCGTGCCGGTCAAGCAGGTGCGCATCGAGATCCACCACATCAGTCCCGAGACCCGGCGCAGCAGGGTGGAGTAAGATCATGAGGGAGTTCTGGCTGCGGCTGTGGCAGGAGCACCCCGGGGCTCTGGTCGGCACCACGCTCGGGGTGCTGTGGGCTCTTCTGGCGGTCGGCGTCGGCTTCTTCGCCGCCCTCTTCGTCCTCATCGCCGGGTTCGTCGGCTGGTTCGTCGGCATGCGCCACGACAGCGACGCGGGTGACTGGGGCGAGCTTATCGAGCACATCTTCCAACGGGAGCGTGACTGATGGCCAGACGACAGTCCCGTGTCCTGGCCCTGCGCGTGCTGTTCGCCATGGAGGTGGGCCGGCACAGCCTCGAGGACACCCTTCGTCAGGAACTTTCGGACGAGCCCCAGGCGTTCGCCGATTACGCGCGTGAGATCTGCCTTGGCGTCGAGCGGCAGAGGGAGCGCATCGACGGCCTCATCGCGCAGCTCAGTCGGGGCTGGTCACTGCCGCGGCTCGCGGCGGTGGACCGCTGTCTCTTGCGTATGGCTGCCTACGAGCTCCTGGAGCAGCCGGGAATACCGTCGAACGCGATCGTCAGCGAAGCCGTGGAACTTGCCAGCATCTACTCCACCGAGGAGGCTCCCCGCTTCGTCAACGGCCTGCTTGCGCGCATGGCCGCCGAACTGGGGCGGCCACTCAGCGAGCGCGGCGCCGAGGCGCCGGAAGAGGCGGACGGAGACGATGGCACGGAACATTGACGGCCGGGAACTCGCCGACCGGTTGACGGCGGCCGCCGCCGCCGAGGTCGGGGTGCTGCGGCAAGACCATGGCCGACCGCCTGGGCTTGCCCTCGTCGTGGTCGGGGACGATTCCCGTGCGCAGCGATGGGCGTGGGCGGAAGAGCAGGCCGCGATCTCGGTGGGCATGCACGTGGAACTGCACGTCATGCCCCACCGCTCCACACTGCAAGCTGTGCAGCAGATGATCGGGCGTCTTGGCGCCGAACCCGAGATCGACGGGGTCTGCCTGCAGTCCCCCTTGCCGGACGACCTCGACGAGTTGGAAGTCCTAGAGGCCATCGCCCCCGACAAGGACGTGATGGCCTGCGCGCCGGTGCAGGCGGGGCGCCTCGTGCTGGGCAGGCCCAGCTTCCAGCCATGTCTCGCCACCGCCGTGCTGGAGCTCGTGCGCCTCTCGGACCTGCGGCCCAGTGGCCGCGAAGCCGTCCTGGTCGGCCCGGGAGGCGTGGCGGAGCGGCAAATGGCCCTGCTCCTGCTCGAGGCGGGAGCCGCAGTGACGCTGGTGCGCCCGGATGCTCGGGAATGTCCTGACGCCGTGCGCCGCGCCGACATCCTGATCGCCATGGCGGGGTGGCCAGGTCTCGTCGGCCGAGAGCAGCTGAAGCCGGGAGCATTGGTGGTCGACGCGGGCCCTGGCCAGGGGGACGAGAAGCCCTCGGGCCACGTGCCTCCCGAGACGCGGGCGTCCCTCGGGGCCTTAGCGGCATCCGAAACCGGCGTCCTGCCTTTGACCGCAGCCATGCTGGTGCGCAACACCGTGGAGGCTATGCGATGGAGATTCTCAGCGTCGGCGAGGTAGCCCGGATCCTGGGCGGGGTGCTCGAGGCGGAGCCGCGGCTGCGTCTCCTGTGCGTGCGTGGCGAACTGGGCAGCGTCAAGGCCCATCCCAGCGGGCACTTCTATTTCACGCTCAAGGACGAGTCGGCGCAGATCCGTGGCGTGATGTTCCGCTCACGCTTCCGCAATGTCGCCTTCTCGCCCAAGGACGGGGACATGGTGCTCGTCACGGGTCAGGTCGCGTTCTACCAGGCGGGCGGGCAGGTGCAGATCTACGCGGAGGAGCTCGAGCAGCTGGGACTCGGGGCGCAGCTCATGCGCCTCAAGGAGCTCAAGGCGCGGCTCGAGGCGGAGGGCCTGTTCGGGCCGGAGCGCAAGCGCCCGCTGCCGCTCCTGCCGCGCAAGGTGGGCATTGTCACATCGTCCTCCGGTGCTGCGCTGCGCGACATCCTGCAGATCACGCGCCGCCGCCATCCCGGCCAGGATGTCGTGGTCGCCCCCGCCCGCGTGCAAGGGCAGGGAGCGGCCGCGGAGGTCGTGCGTGCCCTGCGCCGCCTCTCTGTCCACCCCGGGGTCGACGTGATCATCGTCGGGCGCGGCGGCGGCAGCCAGGAGGATCTCGACGCCTTCAACGACGAAGCACTGGTCCGGGCCGTCGCCGCGTGCCCCGTGCCGGTCGTTTCGGCCGTCGGGCACGAGACGGACTTCACCCTGGTCGACTTCGCGGCCGACCAGCGGGCACCAACACCAAGTGCTGCGGCGGAACTCGCGGTGCCGGTGCAGCGCGAACTGGCCTTGCGGATCTGGCAGCTTCGCCAGAGGCTCGGACAGGGGCTCAGACGCTCGGCGGAGCGCCGCCGCGACCGGCTCGCGGCCGTGATGCAGCGCTGGCCGATGCGCCGCCCCCAGGAACTGCTGCTGCGGCGGCGGGAGCGCGTGCAGGCGGCGGCGAGACTGCTGGGCCATGTCGGGCGCGGGGGCGCACTGCGCCGCAGGGCGCACCTGCAGGCGGCCCAGGGGCGCCTCGGGGGCCTCGATCCGCGTGGTCCCTTGCGGCGCGGCTACGCCATGGTGACGAAGGAGGGACGCGGCGTCACGGGGATTCGGGACCTCCTGCCCGGTGACCGCATCGACGTGCATCTCGCGGACGGTCAGGCGTCTGCAAGGGTCGAGGAGATCGAATCAGGGGAGGAAGCCAGGTGAAGTTCGAGGAGGCGATCGGCAGGCTCGAGGCCATCGTGCAGCAGCTAGAGGCGGGCGGCGACGACCTCGAGGCCCAGCTGAAGCTGTTCGAAGAGGGCGTTGCCCTGAGCCGGACCTGCGAGGAGATCCTCGGCGCGGCCGAGGGGCGCATCGAGGAACTGCTCGGCGACGCGACGGGCGAGGTGCCCGAGGATCTCGACGACGAGGATCCGCGTCCTTGAAGGCCATTGAGCGCTACCTGCCGCTTGTCGAGGCGACGATCCGGGGACTCTCCCTCGGGGACGAGATCCTGGATGCGCCGGCCGCCTACGCCCTTGATGGCGGCAAGCGCCTGAGGCCCGGACTCCTCCTTCTTGCGGCGGACGCCTGCGGCGGCGACTGGAGCCGGCTCGGGCGCGCGGCTGCGGCGGTCGAATGCATTCATGCCTATTCCCTGATCCACGACGACCTGCCCGCGATGGACAACGACGACCTCAGGCACGGCAAACCGACCGTCCACCGGGCGTTCGGCGAAGCCACAGCGATCCTGGCGGGCGACGGCCTCCTGACGCTCGCGTTCGAGCTTCTCGCCGAACCGGTCGCCGGCCTCCGGCCTGCCTGGCAGCTTGCCGCCGTGTCGGAGGTGGCCAGGGGTGCGGGATTCGGACCCGGCATGGTCGGCGGTCAGGCCCTGGACCTCGAGGGCGCCAGGGACGTCGAGCGTTGGCTCACGGTCGCGGCGGCCAAGACGGGCCACCCGCTTGGTGCGGCGGCTGCGGCCGGCGCGTGGCTCGCAGGACGTGAGGCAGCGGTCGGGGCGCTCAGGCGCTACGGGCAGGAGCTCGGCATCGCATTCCAGATCAAGGATGACCTCCTGGATGTGCAGGGATCGGAAGCGGCCATGGGCAAACGCCTGCACAAGGACATCGCAAAGGATCGCCCCAACGTTGTCGGAATCGCTGGCGAAGCGGCGGCGCAGGCGGCGTTGCACGAGCATTCGGCGAACGCGTTGGCTGCGCTGCAAGAGATTGACGTCGATCGTGAACGACTGACACTGCTGGTCGAGGAACTCGCGTTCCGGACCCACTGAGATCGGCATGGCGCAAGCACTGCGCCAACATGGCGGCATGGCAGCGATCGGCGGCGCTGGTTTCCGATTCGCCCGGCGCGCGCGGCGCGGGATGGTATACTTGCTGTTGTTCATGTTTTCGGGTGGAGCAGTATCCTAGCCGGACGTGTCTCCCCTAGGGCGGGCCTAAAAAGCCGCCGAAGGGCACATCGATGAACCTCCTGGTGCTGGCTCGGAACGCCAAGTCCGGGTTGGTGCTGGGAGCGGAGGAGGTTGGGGCACCCATAATGGCATATGGCAACGCACCCATCCTCCGCGGAGGCCCAAGCTCGTGGAGAGTCCGCCTGCGGACCGCGTCTGCGGCTTGGAGTTGTACCTGTATCAGGTGCTGGGCATGGCCAGGCGCTTGGTGCAGCGTAGCCTGCCTTGAGCTTGGCGGGGGGAAGTCGGGTTCCGACATTGGCGTCCGGGGCCCCGGCGCGATGTTGCAGCCGAACGAAACCCGTCGGGCAAAAGAGGCTAAGGGAACACACGCGCCGCGAGGAAAACTCCTAGGCTGTTCGCCAAGAGCGAGACGTGCGAGGGATTACAGTGCGGCCTGAGTGGCAATCTAGCAGCGCCTATGGCGACATGGCGCACCGGGGCGAAAGGGGAACCGACGGCCGGCGACGGCCGGAGCCCCGGTTGGGAAAGCCAGCTGGACCTAAGCCGCAGCGTTTACCTCGCAGGTTTCCACCCGAGCCATTTCTTTGGAGGACCGCTTGAGGCGCGAACCGCAGCGCCTTGGCTGGCGCGCGGTGCGCTTCGCCATCCTTGCGTTCGTCGTCGCCCTCGTGGTGACCTGGCCGACGCAGGCCGCCGCGCTCGGCTGGCCGGTGCTCGCCGCCCTGCCTGTCCTGCTTGCGATCATCCTGCTGGGCGTGGCCTTCGACATCGTCGGCGTCGCCGCTACGCGCGCGAACGAGACGCCGTTCCACGCCCGCTCAGCAAGCAAGCGTCCTGGCGCACGCAAGGCGATCCAGTTGGTGCGCGAGGCGGACCGGGTCGCGACGATCTGCTCCGATGTCGTGGGGGACATCGCCGGCACGCTGTCGGGGGCTCTCGCGGCGGGTCTCGCGCTGCGGTCCGCGCCCGGGGCGCGCGGACTAGGCGCGATTCTTGCGGTTGCGCTCGTCTCAGCTGTCACAATTGGTCTAAAATCAGCAGCAAAAGGTCTGGCGGTCCGCAAGGCGGACGCCATCGTCTGGCTGGTCGGCCGTGTACTTGAGGCCGTGGAGTCGGTGCTGCCGGTCCACATCCTCGAACCGCGGCCGAAGCGACGCCGGGGAGGGCTTTGAATGGAGGATCTGCTCCAAGGCCGGGACATCGGGCAGATGAGCGATGCCGAGCTCAGGGTGCTCTGCAGCGACGTCCGCCGCGAGATCATCGATGTCGTGTCCCGGGTAGGAGGCCACCTGGCGCCAAGTCTGGGCGCCGTCGAGATCACGGTCGCGCTGCACGCCGTTTTGCATCGCGAGAGTGACAAGCTGGTCTTCGACGTGGGGCACCAGGCGTACGCGCACAAGCTCCTGACAGGGCGCCGCGAGCTGTTTCAGCATCTCCGGCAGAAGGGCGGCGCCAGCGGGTACCTTCGCCGCGAGGAGAGCTCTCGCGATCCGTTCGGGGCCGGACACGCGTCCACGGCCATCTCGGCTGCGCTCGGCATCGCCACTGCCCGCGACCTCCGGCACGACACCTACGCGGTGGCGGCCGTGGTCGGGGATGGCGCACTCACGGGCGGACTCGCCTACGAGGGACTCAACAACGCGGGACAGATCGGCACCGACCTGATCATCGTGCTGAACGACAACTCCATGTCGATCTCGCCCAATGTGGGCGCAGTGTCGACCTACCTCACGAGGATCCGCACCACCCCGGCCGTGCGCCGTTTCAAGCACGACGTGGAGTCCGCCCTCAAGCTGATCCCGGTCGTCGGGAAGGACGCGGCGCGGGCGGCCGAGCGCATGAAGGACTCGGTGAAGCACCTCTTCGTGCCGGGCCAGATCTTCGAGGAACTCGGGGTGCGCTACCTCGGCCCGATCGACGGGCACGACGTGGCGATGCTGCGCTCCGTGCTGAAGCGGGCGCTCGAGATGGGCGGCCCCGTCCTGATCCACGCCGTGACGGAAAAGGGCCACGGCTACGAGCCCGCGGCGAAGGACGCCAACAAGTGGCATTCCACCGCCCCGTTCGAGGTGGAGACCGGCCTCGGCAAGGCGGCCAAGAAGGGCGGCGTCAGCTGGAGCGACGCGTTCGGCGAGATCGCGGCGGACATCGGCCGAGACGACGAGCGCGTGGTCGCGGTGACGGCGGCGATGGCCGACGGGACGGGCCTCAAACACTTCCGAGAAGCACACCCGGGCCGCTTCTTCGACGTCGGCATCGCGGAGGCCCATGCCGTGACGTTCTCGGCCGGCCTGGCGACCCAGGGCATGCGCCCGCTCTGCGCGATCTATTCGACCTTCTTGCAGCGCGCCTACGACCAGCTCATCCATGACGTGGGCATCCAGCGCCTGCCCGTCGTGTTCTGCCTGGACCGCGCGGGACTCGTCGGCGAGGACGGCGCGACCCACCAGGGGCTCTACGACATGGCGTACCTCAGGGCGATTCCCGGATATACCGTCGCGGCACCCCGCGACGAGCAGGAACTCGAGGCGATGCTGCGCCTCGCCCTGACCGTGGACGGCCCCTTCGCGGTGCGCTACCCCCGCGGCAACTGCCCCGGCGTCGGCCGCCAGCCCAAGGAGATTCACCTCGGTCAGGGCGAGTGGCTGCGCGCGGGCTCGCACGGCGCGATTCTCGCGGTGGGCACGATGGTGCAGGTGGCTCTGGACGCTGCGAAGCTGCTCGATGCGCGCGGCATTTCCCTGGCCGTCGGCGACGCGCGCTTTATCAAGCCGCTCGACCTCGGCATGGTGCGCAGGGCGGCCGAGTTCCCGCTGGTCGCGACGATCGAGGAGGGGACCGAAGCGGGCGGCTTCGGCGATGCCGTTCTGGGCCAGCTCGTGGCGGATGGCTACCACGGCCGCTACCGGCGCTTCGCTGTGCCCGACCGCTACATCGAACACATGACGCGGTCCGAGCAGCTCGAGGAGTGCGGCCTCAGCGCACCGCAAGTGGCGCAGACGCTCCAGCTGTCGCTCGATGCCTCCCAGGACGCGTCTTGACGAGATCCTGGTCCTGCGCGGGCTCTGCGCAAGCCGCAGCAGGGCGCAGGCCCTGATCGCCGAAGGCAGGGTCCTGGTGGACGGCCGCGTGGCGTCCCGCAAGTCCGAACTGGTGCCGATGGATGCGGCGATCGAACTGAGCGCAGGGACCTACGTCTCGCGCGGCGCGGCGAAGCTCCTCGGAGCCCTGGACCGTTTCCGCGTCGACCCGCGGGGGCGCGTCGCGCTAGACGCGGGCGCCTCGACGGGCGGCTTCACGCAGGTGCTGCTGGAGCGGGGAGCCGTGCGCGTCTATGCGGTGGACGCCGGGCACCATCAACTGGACCCAGGTCTGCGCGCCGATCCCCGCGTCGTGGTGCACGAGGGGACGAACCTTCGCCTCCTGCGCCGTGGAGATCTGCCCGAGGCGATCGAACTCTTTACGCTCGATCTCTCCTTCATCTCGCTCCGGCTTGTCCTGCCTGCGGTGGCGAGCCTGGCCAAAGAAGGCGCGGAGGTTGTGGCGCTCGTAAAGCCGCAGTTCGAGGCGGGGCCGAGGGATGTGGGCAAGGGCGGCATCGTGCGGGATCGCGCGGTGCACCTGCGCGTTCTCGGCGAAGTGGCCCAGGCGGCCGGCGAGAACGGCTTCGCGCCGCTCGGCGTCTGCCCGTCGCCGATCCTTGGCGGTGACGGCAACCGGGAGTATCTCATGCACCTCGGCACCGGTACGCCGGGTTTCGACGCAGCTGCCGCCGTGGAGGAGGCCTTCGCCTGATGCTGGTGCGCGACCCGGTCTGGGGCGACATCGACCTGCCGGATGACCTCGAAAGCCTGCTCGACACGCCCGAGATGCAGCGCCTGCGGCGGGTGCGCCAGCTCGGCCTTGCGTACCTCGTCTACCCAGGGGCGCAGCACAGCCGCTTTGAACATTCCCTCGGCACGGCCCACGCGGCCGGCCTGATCCTGGCGTCCCTCGGCCGCGACAAGGACCCCTGGGCGGGCCCCGTGCGCATCGCGGCCCTGCTGCACGACATCGCGCACGCCCCCTTCGGTCACACGTTCGAGGATGAGCGCCCGCTCCTTCCCCGCCATGACACGCCGGCAAGGATGCGGGAGGCGCTCGGTGGCGAGATCGGCCGGCGTCTCAGAGCCCTGCCCGCAGGCGAGAAGGCCCTGGCGGTGCTCTTCGGCGATGCTGGCGTGCCCCTCTGGGCCCACGACGTCGTCAGCGGACCGGTGGACGCGGACCTCTTCGACTACCTGCGTCGGGACGCCTACATGACGGGCATCCGCCAGCAGTACGACGACCGCGTGCTGCGGACCCTCGAGGTGCTGGACGGCCGCCTCGGCGTCCGACTGGAGCGGCACGGGCGCCTGCGCCCCGATGCCCGTTCCGAGATCCTGCAGCTCTTCCGCATGCGCTATCTTCTGACCGAGCGCGTCTACCTGCACCACACCAAGATCGCGGCAGGCGCCATGCTGGCGAAGGCCATCGAGCTGGCGAGCGAGGCGGGCCTGCGGCCGTCGTCGCTCCTCAGCCTGGGCGACGACGCGCTCCTGGATCTCCTGGCCAAGGGCGACCATGGCGAGGATGCGGGTAGGCTGGCGTCGGCGGTGGCCAGCCGGCGGCTGCAGAAGCGTGCACTGGTGCTGGACCGGCGCCAGGTTGGGCAGGACCGGCTCGAGGAATTGCGCGGGCAGCTCGAGCAGCCCGGCAGCCGGCGCGCCGCGGAAGCCGAGATCGCGGAAGCATGCGGCGGACAGCCGTGGCAGGTGGTCATCTCGTGCCCGCCGCCCCCCGAGTTTCGGGAGATGCGGGTGCCGACCGCCCTGCCCGAGGGCATCTTCCCGCTCGACAGCCCCCCGGGCGGCGACGCGGAGGTGGAGCTCCTGGCGGAGCGCTACCGCGATCTTTGGACGATCTCCGTGTTCGCCGACGATTCATACTTGGCCGCGGCCGCCGAGGCGGCGGCCGGAATGTTTGGCGTTGCCGCGCCCGATGCCCACGGGCTTGCCTGACCAGCGCGCGGCATTTCGGGGATCAGGCCCGCGGCGCAACTGGGCATGCTGCGCGCAGGAGGCGGGCATGGGGCGGTCGAAGAGTTGGGGGTCGCGCGGACGGGAGGCTTGTATGTGGCTGCGCCAGTAGGCCTCATACCCAATCTTGACAAGCCGGAAGCGCTGCAGCGCGCCCAGGAAGTGGCGCACCTGTTGCGTCGTCTGGGCCGAAGCTACGTCATCGAACCCGACGCGGCCGCGCTGCTCGACCTCGACGTTGAACCCGAGCCGCTAGAGGCGTGGGCCGACAGAGTGGACGTGGCCGTCATCTTCGGTGGCGACGGCACCCTCCTGCAGGCGGCGAAGCGCCTCGCCCCCTACGGCATCGCCCTCGTCGGCGTCAATCTTGGCCATCTCGGCTTCCTGACGGAGCTCGAGCCCGAGGAGATCGAGAGCGAGCTGCCGGGTCTCCTGACCGGCGCCCGTGTCGTGGACCAGCGCAACATGCTTCGCGCGGAGGTGCTGCGCGGTGACGAGGTGGTGGAGCGCTTTCTGGCGCTCAACGACGTCGTGATCGCCAAGGGCCCGTTCTCGCGCCTGATTCGCGTCGAGGTCGGGCTGCGGGGCCGCCCGGCGTTCGTCTGGCCCGCCGACGGCGTGGTCCTGTCGACGCCCACAGGGTCGACGGCTTATGCGCTTTCCGCGGGCGGGCCGGTCCTTTCCCCCGACGTGCGCGCGCTGTCGATCACCCCGATCTGCCCGCACTCGTTCTACGCCCGCACCGTCGCCGTGGATCCCGCCGAGGAAGTGCGCGTCCGCATCATCGCACCGCCTGCAGACGCCTTCGTCACGGTGGACGGTCAGCATGGCATCCAGCTGCTTCCCGACGATGTCGTCGTCACGAGGCGCGCCCGCGAACAGGCTGTTCTCTGGCGCCGCCCGGGCTGGAACTTTTACGACGTGCTGCGGCGCAAACTGCAGGAAGAGGAAGGTGCGCATGGCGGCGAGTAGGGCGGGGGTGGATCGGCCAATTTCTCGGGACAAGGCCAGACGGCAGCTGAGGATTCTCGAATTGGTGCGCGAAGAGCACATCGCCACGCAGGAGGAACTGGCCGCGCGACTGCGCCAGGTGGGCCTCTCCGTGACCCAGGCCACGGTCTCTCGCGACATCAAGGAACTCGGCCTGCTCAAGGTGACGGGTGCCGACGGCCGCCAGCAATACCAGAGCGATATCCGGCAGCCATCGCCCGACGAGAAGCTGATGCGCATCTGCCGCGATTCGGTGCTGTCCGTGGATCACAGCGAGAACATGATCGTGGTGCATACGCTGCCCGCCACCGCCGACGCCGTCTGCGAGGCGATCGACTCCCTGCGCCTACCGGGCGTGATCGGCAGCATGGCCGGCGAACGGACGGTCTTTCTCGTGGTGCGGCCCTCCTCGGCGTCGCAGGCCATCGCGGAGGACCTGCGCAGGTTGACGCTCTGATGCTGAGGCTCTTGCAACTCCAGGAGCTCGCGATCGTCGACGAGATCGAACTCGAGTTCGAGTCCGGGCTCACCGTGATCACGGGCGAGACCGGCGCGGGCAAGTCCATTCTGCTGGATGGTCTCGACCTGGCGCTCGGCGCGCGCTCGAGCCGCCATGTGGTCCGCCAGGGCGCCGCGGCCGCGCGCGTGGCGGCCCTGTTCTGGCCGCCGGGCGGTGGTGAGGTCTTGCTCGAGCGCGAGGTGAGCGCCGAAGGACGTTCGCTCTCGCGCATCGACGGGCGCGTTGCGCCGGCGCAGGACGTTCGTGCCCTCGGCGACAGCCTGGTCGAACTGCTCACTCAGGGCGAGGCGGCGACGCTTCTGCGGCCAAGGCGCCAGCAGGAGCTTCTGGACCGGTACGCCGGCAGCCAGGGCGCCTATACCGCGGCGCAGGCCACGCGCCAACGCATCCAGGAGCTCGAGCGGCGGCGCCAGGAGGCAGGTGGCGACGCCCGGCAGCGCGCCAGGCAGATGGACCTCCTGCGCCACGAGGTGGAGGAGATCGACGCGGCCCGCGTCGCGCCCGGCGAACTGGAGAGCCTCGACCAGCAGATCGAGCTCCTCTCGCGTCGTGAGGACATCCTTGCGGCGTTGGCCGACGTACACGCCGCGGTGCGCGCGGAGGACGGGCTGTCCGCCGAGGAACTGGTGGGTCAGGCCATGGCGCGCCTTCGGCCGCTGCAGCGCTTCGACGCCGATCTCGCCGACCTTGCCCGTCTGCTCCAGGATGTCGCGTCGATGCTCGACGAGGCGGCTGCCGCCGCCACCGCCGCGAGCGAACGCCTGGAGTACGATCCGCAGGCGTTGCGCCGGGCAGAGGAACGGCGCGCCCTGCTCGACGGCCTCCGCCGTAAGTACGGCGACAGCGAAGAGGAGATCCTGGCCTACCGCCAGTCGGCCGCGCAGGAACTGGAGCGGCTCACCACCTGGGAGGAGGAGGCGGCCCGGCTCGGCGACGAGATCGCCGCGCTCGAGCGCGACCTCCTGGCGCAGCGGGCGGAGCTTCTCGACATGCGCAGGGCAGGCGCGGAGCGTTTCGAGGCGGCGGTGCAGCCGGAACTCGAGCGGCTCGCGCTCGCGCAAGCGGCGTTGAACGTTTGCGTTCTGGACAGCCTGGACGACGACGCCGTGCGCTTCGATTTTGCGCCCAACCCTGGCGAGACGCCACGCCCGCTGGCGCAGATCGCGTCCGGAGGCGAGACCAGCCGGGTGCTGTTGGCGATCGGGTCGATCCTCGCGAGCGACGAGGACGCGACACTGGTGCTGGACGAGGTGGATCAGGGACTTGGTGGCAGGGCGGCACGCAGCCTGGCCCTGCATCTCAAGGATCTCTCCCGCCGCCGGCAGGTCATCGCGGTCAGCCACCAGGCGGTGGTCGCGGCGCGGGCGGATCGCCACATCGGGCTGAGCAAGGAAGTTGTGGACGGCCGCACGATCGTTCACGCACAAATTCTGTCAGGCGACCTGCGCGTCGCGGAAATCGCGCGCATGCTCTCGGGTGAGGCGGGCGAAACTGCGCTCCGGCACGCCCAGGAGCTTCTGGCCGGCGACTGAGTCGAACGCGCCCGCGCAGGCTTTTCTGCACGTTATTGTCAGCATAAGGTCGACCTTCGCGCGCCGATCCGGGCGCGCGTTCTGTCTTCTTGCCAGCATGCGCCCCCTGATGTCGAGAGACGATAGATCTGGACCATCGCAGACGATTAGGGGGCAAAACGGCGTGAATGCGCGGAAAATCGCGAGTTTGCTTGCGCTTTCGCTACTAACCGTAGGATTCTGCTCACCGCAGTACCGCGCGCTGGCGGCGTTGCCGGATCGCATCACCCTGCCGAGAGGCGACGCTATCGAAATCCCGGATCTGGACGTGTTCGGCCATCATGACGTGGGCGGCGTGAAGGCGATGCGCCTGCGGCACGGACTCGAACTGCTGGCCCGCGGGCAAGGCGGGATGGCGCTTACGCTGGGTGGCGTGCCGGTCAAGCGCGTCGACGTGCAGGCCACGGCGCCGCGCAGGGTGCTCCTGGGCGGACAGGCGATCGGGGTGACGGTGCGCGGCGCTTCGACCGTGGTCGCCATCGACCGCGTGCCATCGGCGGAGGGACCGCTCCGCTTTCCGGCGGGGGCGGCTGGCCTGCGCGTCGGCGACGCCCTGACGGCCGTCGACGGACGCGCTGTGCGATCCGACGCGGGGCTGCACGAATTCGTGCAACAGGCGGGCAGGGCCGGCCGGCCGGTGCGCCTCACGGTCGTGCGCCGCGACGGCGTGCACACCCTCAAGGCGCAACCGGTCTTCGATCGCCAGCTTGCGCGGTATCGGCTCGGCATCTACGTGCGCGACGAGTTGAGCGGCGTCGGCACCCTCACGTTCGCCGATCCCGAGCGCGGCACGTTCGCCGCGCTCGGCCACTCGGTGCGTCTCGCGCCCGGTTCACGACTCTCGTCAAGGGGCGAGATCGTCCCTGCCGTCGTCTTCGGGGTGATGCGCGCCCGCCGCGGGCGGCCAGGTCAGAAGATGGGGGCGCTCGATCTCACGCAGCTTCCGCTCGGTACCATCACCCGCAACACCGACGTCGGCATCGGCGGACAGCTCGCGCGGCTGCCCAAGGGACGCGTCCTGCCCCTCGCCACCGCGTCCGAGGTGCGCCCCGGACCGGCCACGCTCTACACCGTGCTGCGGGACCACAAGGTGGAGGCGTTCCGCGTCCGCATCGAGCGTGTCATCACTGACCGCCGGGCCGGGTCGAAAGGGATGGTGCTGCGCATCGTGGACCGTCGCCTCCTGCGGCGGAGCGGTGGCATCGTGCAGGGCATGTCGGGCTCGCCACTCGTACAGGGCGGGCGACTCATCGGCGCGGTGACCCACGTGTTCGTCCACGATCCGTGGCGCGGCTATGGCACGTTCGCGGCGTGGATGGACGAAAGTCTCTGCCAATCGGAGCGAAACGTTCGACAGGCTGCGAGCCCCGCCGCGGCATCGGAGTACGCCATGGAACGGGCCGGATCGGCGCAGGGCGCGTAAATCGGGCCCTCGACAGCCGTCGCGGGCCCTCCCGAATCACGGCGAACGCTTTGCTGGCAGATAGGAGGGAGGCCTGTCCAGGGAGTCGAACCTCTGGTACGCGCTAGGGAATGAGGAGGTTAGTTCCGTGGCCAAGATCCGCATCGTTCTGGCGGACGACAACAGAGAGTTCTGTGAGACAGTCCGAGAATTCATCTCCCGGCAAAGCGACCTCGAGCTGGTCGCCGTGGCCCAGAACGGGGTGGAAGTGCTCGAACTCCTAAGCCAGCAGAAGCCGGATGTACTGATTCTCGACGTCATCATGCCGCACCTCGACGGGATCGGCGTTCTCGAGCGACTCTCCCAGGAGAACCGGGACGTGCGTCCCAAGGTTATCGCGCTCACCGCCTTCGGCCACGAGGCGCTGACGCACCAGATCAGCTCCCTCGGCGCGGACTATTACATTCTTAAGCCGTTCAGCCTTGACGTCCTCGCCCAGCGTGTCCGGCAGCTCGTGTCGGCTCGCGAGGTGCAGGCACCGCCTGTGGCGACATCGGCCGCGACTGCGGCGCCTGCGCGGCAGATGGACGTCGAAGTCACGCGGATCATCCACGAGGTCGGCATCCCCGCGCACATCAAGGGCTACCTGTACCTGCGCGAGGCCATCCTCATGGTGATCGACGACGTGGAACTGCTGAGTCTGGTCACGAAGGAGCTGTATCCGAGCGTCGCCCGCAAGTACAAGACCACGCCGAGCCGGGTCGAACGGGCCATCCGCCACGCGATCGAAGTGGCCTGGAACCGTGGCAACCTGACGGCAATCCACCGCATCTTCTCGCACACCGTCAGCAGGGAGCGCGGCAAGCCGACCAATTCGGAGTTCATCGCCATGGTCGCCGACAAACTGCGCATGGAGTCCCGCGCGAGCTGAAAGCAGGAACATCTGGACGGTCGCCCCTCTGCCGGGCGGCCGTCCTTTTTGCTCCTGGTGCGGCAGCCGCGGGCGTTAGGGGGGCCGGGAAGCGCGAACGGCCGTGGAGCGGCGCATCGTCGATCCGTGGCTCAAGGAGTTGCGCCTTGGCGCCAGCGGCGTCCGTGCTGATGCTGCCCGATCCTTACAACGAACAGGCGGCCATTGCGAAATCGCCGCGGGCGGCGCAGTCTATTGCAGGTGTCTGAGAATTTCGTCGATTGCTTCCGGCAACCGCCGATCCTGCGATGTGGGCGAGCCTGGGGCACCGTCCGGCTCGGTGGCGCGTCTCCCAGGCGGTGGACGCGCACTTCGGCCTGCGTTATCTTGTTCGCTTGGGGAGATCAGGAGATGAGTGCTACGGTGTATGCGCGCCTGCTGCCTTACGAGGCGGAGGTGTGGACGCAAACGATCCGTTGGCGCGGTGAGCCCACGGCCTTGCCGGAGCAGTTGGCGGCCACGGGCTCTTCCATGGTGCTCGTGCCGACGACGGCGGGCAACCCGGTGCCGGGGCGCATCGCAGGCCTTGCAGCGAAACCGGTTGCGTTGCGGATGTACCGACTGCCCGAGTCTGCTCGCCTCACGGGTGTCGCGGGCATCTACCGTACGGCACCCCCATTCTGCGAGGGAGAACTTCTGGCCCGCGAGGCGGCAGGAGCCGAGCGCGCGGTGCTGCTCCTGCTGGGACCCGAGACGGTCGGCTGGGCGCTCCGGGACGGGCGACTGCGCGACAGTTTCCGCAGCCTGGATGAGGAAGCGATCGGCGAACGCACCACAGGGGCCGTCGAGACGCGATGGACAGGCGGACAGCTGGCGGCGCAGGGCGAATCCTTCGCGCGTCACCTGTTCGGCGAGGCGGGTCTCAGAGCGACGCCGGACGGTCTCCCGGCATGGCGGCACCGCCTGCGTATGGCGGTCGGGAGATTGGCGGCGGCGATCGATGGACCGCCGGACATCATCTGCCTGGGTGGCGAGCGGCCATTGGTCGCGGAAGCCAGGCAGGAACTAGGAGACCTGGCTCCTGCGCTCGCCACCGATGTGGTCTGGGGCTTGGCCCCTTGGGCAGAGCAGAGAGAGGAGTAGGAGATCCATGCACTTTCGCAGCTTCCACGAACTTCTCGGAGAGGTGCCGACCCGTCGTGTGCCGGTCGCGGTGGCTGCCGCCGGCGACGCCGAGGTCTTGAGCGCCATCAAGGAAGCCGAGGACAAGGGCTGGGTGGAGCCGATCCTGGTCGGCGACATCGAGCGCCTGGAGCTGGCGGCCAAGACGGTGGGGTATAAGCTGCCAGGAGAAGACCGCATCATCGCGGCCAGCGATGAGCGTCAGGCCGCGAGGCTCGCGGTGGACGTGGTGCGCAGCGGCCGCGCCGAGATGCTGATGAAGGGACTCATCGAGACGTCCGACTTCCTGCGGGCGATCCTGGACCGTGAGCATGGCCTGCGCAAGGGCGGACGCAAGATGTCCCACCTCGCGGTGCTCGAGGACCCGCTGCACCATCGCCTGTACTTCCTGAGCGACGCGGCGGTCAATGTCAACCCGGACCTGCTGATGAAGACCGAGATCGTCCGCAACGCGGTCGAAGCCCTGCATGCGCTGGACATCGAGGAGCCGCTGGTCGCGGCGCTGGCCGCGGTCGAGCTGGTCGATCCGGCCATGCCGGCCACCGTGGACGCCGCCAACCTCGCCAAGATGAGCGAGCGCGGCCAGCTGCCGCGCTGCATCGTCGACGGCCCGCTCGCGCTCGACAACGCCATCTCGCGCGAGGCGGCCCTGCACAAGGGCATCCGCAGCGCGGTGGCCGGCGAGCCCGACCTCCTCGTGGTGCCGAACATCGAGGCCGGCAACGTGCTCTACAAGGCGTTCACCTACTTCCAGGGCGCCCGCACGGCCGGCATCCTGCTTGGCGCTCAGTGCCCGATCGTCCTCACGTCGCGGGCAGACCCGCCGGAGGCGAAACTGCTTTCCATCGGCATCGGCATGCGTGTCGCGGCGGGCCAGAACGTTCACGTAGCGCACTAAAGAGGAGGCGGCGGAAGAATCATGGGCATTTTCGACAAGATGGCCGGGATGGGGCACGAGCAGCTGGTTTTCTGCTACGACAAGGCGACGGGTCTTCGGATGATCATCGGCGTGCACGACACGACCTTGGGCCCCGCGCTCGGTGGCTGCCGCATGTGGCCGTACGAGTCCGAGGAGGCCGCGATTGAGGACGTGATGCGCCTCTCGCGCGGCATGACCTACAAGAATTCGGCCATGGGCCTCAGGCTCGGTGGCGGCAAGACGGTCGTGCTCGAGCACAAGCACGGCGAGAAGAACGAGATGATCATGCGGGCGATCGGCCGCTTCGTCGACACCTTGGGCGGTCGCTACATCACGGCGGAGGACGTCGGCACGTCGGTGCCGGACATGGCCATCGCAGCCGAGGAGTCCAGCTTCGTCGCCGGCCTGCCCGAGGCTTCGGGCGACCCGTCGGGCGCGACCGCGATGGGCGTCTACGTTTCCCTCAAGGCGGCCCTGCAGGAGGCTTTCGGCTCCGAGGAGATCAAGGGCAGGCGCATCGCGGTGCAGGGAATGGGTCACGTGGGCATGATCCTCTGCGACCAGCTGCACAAGGACGGCGCCAAGCTCTTCGTCAGCGACATCGACCAGGCCAAGGTGGCCGAGGCCGTCGAGCGCTGGGCCGCGACCGCTGTCGAGCCGGACGCGATCTACGACCTGGACTGCGACGTGTACATGCCGTGCGCCCTGGGCGCCACGCTGAACGACGACACCATTCCCAGGCTCAAGGTCAAGGCGGTCGTAGGCTCGGCCAACAACCAGCTCAAGGAGCCGCGTCACGGCAAGATGCTCCACGACCGCGGCATCGTCTACGCCCCTGACTTTGTGGCCAACGGCGGCGGCGTGATCAACGTGGCAGAGGAGCTGCACCCGGACGGCTACCACGCCGAGCGCGCCAAGAAGCGCGTCAACCAGATCGGCGACCGCATGCGCGACATCTTCCGCATTTCGCGGGAGCAGGGCATTCTGCCGCACGAGGCGGCGGACCACATGGCGGAGGAGCGCATCGCGCAGATGGCTGCCGTGAACCGCATGTTCGTGCCCCGGCGCTGAAGACTGTGGCACCTGCAGACGGTCCTCGCCGCATCCTGACCATCAACCCCGGTTCTACCTCCACCAAGGTGGCCTGTTTCGAGGACGAGACGCAGGCCTGGTTCGAGGAGATCGACCATGACGCGCAGGAGCTCGCCGCCTTTCCCACCATGGCGGCGCAGCTCCCGCTGCGCCAGGCCGCGCTCGAGCTGGTGCTCGAGCAGCATCGTCTGGACTACCCGAGCCTTGCCGCCGTCGTGGGCCGGGGAGGCCTCCTGCATCCTCTGCCTGGCGGCACCTACCGCATCGATACGGGCGTCGTGGAGGAACTCCTCGAGGCGCCCTACGGGCAGCATGCCTCGAATCTCGGCGCGCCGCTCGCCGCGGCGGTGGCCCAAAGAGCGGGCTGCCCCGCCTTCTTCGTCGACCCGGTGGTGACCGACGAACTCGCCGACGTCGCCCGCGACAGCGGTCTTCCCGAGAGGCCGCGGCGGTCGCTCTTTCACGCCCTGAACCAGAGGGCGATGGCCCTTCGCGCCGCAGGTCTGATGGGCTTGCGCTACCAGGACCTGCGGCTCGTGGTTGCGCACATGGGAGGCGGCATCACGGTCGGGCTCCACGATCACGGCCGCGTCGTGGAGGTCAACAACGCCCTGGACGGGGACGGGCCTTTCGCCGCGGAGCGCTCCGGGGCTGTGCCTCTGGCCGCGCTCTGGACCGCGGCCCGGCGCCACCGCATCGATCTCGGGGAGGTGCTGCGAGGGCGCATCAGCGGGCACGGCGGCCTCGTCGATCTGATGGGGACCAACGACCTGCGCCGGATACCCTACAAGGGACGTGGCGGCCTGGTGCGGCGTGCGCTGGCCCTCGGCATCGCGCGCGAGATCGGCCGCAGCGCCGCCATCGTGGGCTGGCCGGTCGACGCCCTGGTCCTTACGGGGGGCCTCGCGCACGACGAGCGGCTGATGCGCTCCGTGCTCAGGCACGCCTCCTGGGTCGCCCGGCGGCACTTCATCTTCCCCGGCGAAGCCGAGATGCTGGCCCTGGCACAGGGCGCCCTGCGCGTGTTGCAGGGCAAGGAGCCCGCGCTTGACTATGCCAGGACCCATGCCTAAGGTGACTATGGAGATCGCTGGACCGTCAGGAACTCTCGAACCAGGTCTAGGCCTCTGCGGTTCGGCCTGGCGGGCATCCGCCCGCCAGGCGGCCGCGAAGGCGGAGGGAGGTTCCCGATAGATGGCTAGGACGAAGGAGTCGCCCAAGGCGACGTCGGCGCTCGGCCCCGCAGAGGTGCGCAAGATGTACCGCAACATGCTGCTCGCACGTACGATCGACGAGCGCATGTGGACGCTGAACCGCGCCGGCAAGGCGCCATTCGTCATCCCCTGCCGCGGCCAGGAGGCCGCCCAGGTGGGCTGGGCCGCAGGCCTGCGCCCGACCGACTACTTCCTGCCTTACTACAGAGACCTCGGCGTCATGGTGACCCTGGGCTACACCGCCCGCCAGGCGTTTTTGAGCCTGCTCGGCAAGTCCGAGGACGTGACGTCCGGCGGACGCCAGATGCCGGGTCACTACGGTTGGGAGGAGCGCCACGTCATCACGGGCTCAAGCCCCGTCACGACGCAGGTGCTGCACGCCGTGGGCATCGCCTACGCGAGCCACCTGCGCGGCGAGGACACCGTGGCGGCTGCCTCGCTCGGCGAGGGCTCCACCAGCCAGGGCGACTTCCACGAGGCGATGAACTGGGCCTCCATTTACAAGCTGCCCGTGCTCTTCGTCGTGGAGAACAACGGCTACGCCATCTCTTCGCCGCAGTCCAAGGAGATGGCAGTGCAGGACGCCGCCGAACGGGCCTTGGGCTATGGCATGGCGGGCGTCACCGTCGACGGCACGGACTTCTTCGCCTGCTACGAGGCGACCCTGCAGGCCGCCGAGCGCGCGCGTCGCGGCGACGGGCCGACCTTGCTGGAATTCAAGATGTATCGCCTGCTGCCGCACTCATCCGACGACGACGACCGCACCTACCGCAGCCGCGAAGAGGTGGAGGCCTGGAAGGACCGTGACCCTATCCTGCGCATGAAGAATCACGTGCTCGAGGCGGGTGTCATGACGGCGGAGGAGGAAGGCGCCCTGCGTTCCGAGGTGCAGGCGGAAGTCGACGAGGCCATCGCCTACGCCGAGACCGCGCCGTACCCGCCGGTCGAGGACATGTTCACGCACGTCTACGCGGACTAGGAGGCAGGGCGTCATGGCCGTAAGGAATCTCATCGACGGCATCCGGGAAGCGATGCACGAGGAGATGGCGCGGGATGAGCGCGTCGTTCTCCTGGGCGAGGACGTAGGCAAGCGCGGTGGCGTCTTCCGCGCGACGGAAGGCCTCATTGACGACTTCGGGGAGCAGCGCGTCATCGACGCGCCGCTCGGCGAGTCCGGCATCGTCGGCGTGGCGATCGGCATGGCCCTGAACGGCCTCGTTCCGATCGCCGAGATCCAGTTCGCGGACTTCATCCACCCGGCGTTCAACCAGATCGTGAGCGAGGCGGCCAAGATCCGCTACCGCTCGGACAACGACTTCCACGTGCCGATGGTCATACGCGCACCCTTTGGCGGCGGCGTCCACGGCGGCCTCTACCATTCCCAGAGCGTCGAGGCCTTCTTCATGCACGTGCCAGGGCTGAAGGTCGTCATTCCGTCGACCCCGGCCGACGCGAAGGGCCTGCTCAAGTCGGCCATCCGCGACGAGGACCCCGTAGTCTTCTTCGAGCACAAGCGGAGCTACCGCCTGGTCCGGGGCGAGATCCCCGAAGGCGATGTCACCGTCCCGATCGGCAAGGCGCGTCTCGTGCGCGAAGGCAAGGATCTCAGCATCTTCGCCTATGGCCTCATGGCGTTCTACGCCGAGCAGGCGGCGGACGCCCTCGCGAAGGAGGGCATCTCGGCGGAGGTCATCGACCTGCGCACGCTCCTGCCGCTGGACCGCGAGGCTATTCTCCAGTCCGTCGCCCGCACCCATCGGGCCCTGATCGTGCACGAAGCCAACCACACCATGGGGGCCGGCGCCGAAGTGGCGGCCACCATCGCCGAAGGCGCGCTCTATGAACTCGACGCGCCGATCCGCCGCCTGACGGGGCCGGATATCCCGGCCATGCCGTTCAACACTCCGCAGGAAGAGCACTTCATGCCGAACCCCGAGAAGATCGCGCAGGCGGCGCGCGAGCTCTTGGCGCTCTAGCCTTCAAGGAGGTCGGAAGCCATCAAAGTCCAGATGCCCCAGCTCGGGGAAAGCGTCACGGAAGGAACCATCGGTCACTGGCTCAAGAAGGTCGGTGACCACGTCGAGAAGTACGAGCCGATCTGCGAGGTCGCGACAGACAAGGTGAACGCCGAGGTGCCTGCGCCATTCGGCGGCACCTTGACGGCCCTGCTGGCCGAGGAGGGCCAGACGCTCAAGGTTGGCGAGCCGATCTGCGACATCGCGGAGAGCGGAGCGCCTGCCGAGGCCGCGCCGGCGGAGCCGACCCCGGTCGCTTCAGCCCCTGCCGCAGCCCCCGCGCCGGCTGTGACGGCAGCCAGCGCCACGCCGCCGGCAACGGTCGCGTCGGCCGCCCCGGCACGCGGGCGTGTGCGCACATCGCCTTACGTCCGGCGGCTCGCGCATGAGGCGGGCGTCGATCTGAGTCTGGTTCCGGGCAGCGGCGCCGAAGGACGCGTCACCCGCGAGGATCTTCAGCGGTTCCAGGCATCCGCCTCGGCGGCGCCCATGGCACCCGCGGCTTCGGCCCCGGTGCCGAGCGCGCCTGCGTCCGCCGCCGCGCCTGCAGCGGCCGCCACGCAGCCCTATAGGGCGCCGGCTCCCGCGGCTGCGCCGGCGCCGATCGCCGGCGACAGCTTCATGGCGCTCACGCCGATGCGTCGCACGATCGCGGAGCACATGGTACGATCGAAGCACGAGTCGCCGCATGCCACCGCCTGGTTCGAGGTGGACATGAGTCGCGTCGTCGCCCTGCGCAAGGCCCTGCGCCCGGAGTTCGAACAGCGCGAGGGCGTACCCCTGACCTACCTGCCCTTCGTCACGAAGGCGGCCGTCGAGGCTCTGCGGGAGTACCCGCAGATCAACGCGAGCTGGGGCGGCGACAAGATCATCATCCATGGCGCGATCCACGTCGGGCTTGCGGTGGCCGTCCCGGACGGACTGGTCGTGCCGGTGCTGCGCAACGCGGATGGGTACTCGATCGCCGGGCTGGCACGCGCGGCGAATGACCTCATCACGCGGGCACGGGCCGGGCGCCTGACGCTCGCGGACCTCGAGGGGGGGACCTTCACCGTGAACAACCCGGGCTCTTACGGGTCCGTTTTCTCCGCCCCGGTTATCAACCAGCCGCAAGCGGCCATCCTCTCCATGGAATCGATCGTCAAGCGTCCGGTGGTCGTCGAGGGTGACGCCATCGCGGTTCGCTCGATGATGTTCCTTTCGTTCTCCTTCGACCACCGGATTCTCGACGGCGCCACCGCAAACCAGTACCTCGCGTCCGTCAAGCGGCGGCTCGAGGCCATGGGTCCTGAAACGCAGGTGTACTGAGATGCCTCTCGTGCAGAAAGACCTCGGCCGGCGTCCGGAATGGCTGCGGGTCAAGCTGCCGTCCGGAGGCAACTACGCCGCCATCCAGGGGATGATGCGCGGCAATGCGCTGCACACCGTGTGCGAGGAGGCGCGCTGCCCGAACCTGGGCGAGTGCTGGAACAACCGCACGGCGACGTTCATGATCCTCGGGCGGGTCTGCACCAGGCACTGCGGCTTCTGCGCCGTGCAAAGCGGCCGCCCGAACGAACTCGACCTGCAGGAGCCCGAGCGTGTCGCCGGCGTCGTCGAGAACATGGGCCTGCGCCATGTCGTCGTCACCTCGGTAGCGCGCGACGACCTTCTGGACGGCGGTGCCTCGATCTTCGCGGAGACGATCCGCGCGATCCGCCGTCGCACGCCGGAGTGCTCGGTGGAGGTGCTGATCCCGGACTTCCAGGGTGACTGGGACGCCCTGCGCCTCGTCATGGAGGCGCGCCCGGAAATCCTGAACCACAACGTCGAGACCGTGGAGCGCCTCTCGGACCACGTTCGCTCCAAGGCGAAGTACCGCCGCTCGCTCGAGCTTCTGCGCCAGGCGAAGCTCCAGGAGCCGGGCTCCTACACGAAGTCCAGCATCATGCTGGGTCTTGGCGAGAGCCGCGAGGAACTCCACCAGACGCTCGAGGACCTCAGGTACGTCGGGGTCGACATCGTCACGGTGGGCCAGTACCTGCGCCCGACCATGCATCACTTGCCGCTCGAACGCTACTACACGCCGGACGAGTTCGCGGAGATCAAGCAGGAGGCCCTCGACATGGGCTTCGCGCACTGCGAGTCGGGGCCGCTCGTCCGCTCGTCCTACCATGCTCATACCCAGATCCCTGCGGGCCGCACGCCTGCGATGCCCGTCGAGACCACGCCTTGAACAGCCGCTGACATCGCGGGCCCGCTCCTGCCAGGGGCGGGCCCTGGTCTATGCGCCCTCGGCGGGGGAAGCTGGGGAGAGGGGCCGACATGCGCCCGGGAGGTTGGCAGATGAGCGAGAGAGCCCGCATCGTGACCCGCGAGACGTTGTACGATGGCCCGTTCCGCATGCTGGTCGACGAGATCGACGACGGGGAGCACCGCTATCGGCGGGCCTGGGTCCAGCATCCCGGGGCCGTCGTCCTGCTTCCTCTGCTGGGCGATGACGTGCTGCTCGTGCGGCAGTTCCGCCACCCGACGGGCCAGGAGATCCTGGAACTCCCGGCCGGTACGCTCGAGCCGGGCGAAGATCCCCGGGAGACGGCCGTCCGGGAGCTGCAGGAGGAATGCGGTTACAGGCCAAGGCGCATCACCGAGATCCTGCAGGGTTTTGCCGCGCCGGGCTACTCGTCGGAGATCTACCACTTCTTCCGCTGCGAGGACCTCGAGCCGTCGCGGCTGCCCGGCGACGTGGACGAGGACATCGAGCTCGTCCGCATGCCCCTGCGGGACGCCGTAGCCATGGCCAGGGCGGGACAGATGGGGGATGTCAAGACGGCGCTCGGCCTTCTACTCCTGTGATCCTGGCCGATACGCACATCCACCTCGGGGCCAGCCGACTGGGCGAGCCCGTGAAGGTGAGCGCGTCGCGCAACCTGACCCTGACCGCCATCCCTGGGCTCTTGCACCGCTACGGCGCCGACGTCGGGGCCGTCGTCGACCTTGCCACCAGCCGTGGCCTCGGCGATCTCGAGGCGGCCCTCGCGGCGGGCGAGTTGCGCGAGGCGGAGGACGGCGCGTTCGCCGCCGCCGATGGCACCGAGGTGCTCGGAGCGCTGGAGGCCGAATTCAGACTGCCGGGCAAGGGACCCTTCCACCTGCTCGCCTACGTTGCAGGTCTCGGCGGTGTGCGGGAGCTCGCGCGTCTCTACCGGGAGGCCGTGAAGAACGCCTCCCTCTCGACGCAGCGCGTGCACCTAGAGCCGGACGCGTTCCGGCAGGCGGTCGAGAGGCTGGGTGGGCTCGTCGTGGTGGCCCATGCCTTCACGCCGCACCGGGGCTTATTCGGCGTGGGTCTCGGTCTCGACGACATTTTTCGCGACGTTCGTGGCGTCGGTCTCGAGCTCGGCCTCTCGGCGGACGTCGAGATCGTCCGGCATGTTGGGGCGATCGACGATCTCGGCCTCATGGGAGGGTCGGACGCGCACGGCCCCGAGACCATCGGGCGGGAGCTGAACCGGCTGCAGGGCGACGACAGGGGCTTTGCCGTCATGCGTCGGCTGGTGGCCGGCGAGGCCGAGGTGATCTATGGCATGAACCCGGCCTTCGGCAAGTACCACCGCACCTACTGTCTTGCCTGCGACCGGGTGGTCGAGGGGGCCCCGCCGCAGCTGCGCTGTCCGCGCGACCCGGCCCACCGCGTGGTGACCGGCGTGCTCGATCGCGCCATGGCGATGACCCCGCCCGGAAAGCCGCGCCGGTATCCGAGGTATGTCTACCAGCTGCCGCTCGGTCTCCTGCCCGGGTTCGGACCGGCCGCGACCAGGAAGCTGGTCGAGGCGTTCGGCGGGATCCACCAGGGACTGCACGAGCCCGGAGCGGCGGAACTCGCCTTGGCGGTGGGCGCCGATAGGGCGGCCGCGATCCTCGCCATGCGGCGCGGCGAACCGCCCGCGGCAGTCGGCGGTGGCGGACGCTGGGGGAAGGTCGGCGGCTGACGCCTGCCGGGTAAAAGTGTCACCTGATTACGTCAACAGCGTAGTCTACCAGGGGTGCCCCAAAATTCAGCCCCCTGGGAGGACTCGTGGATGTGGTCGCCGCCTAACGATGCGCCGCAGGCGCGCATGGACCCGTCGTTTGCTCAGCTGCTCGAAGAGTCGATTCAGGATGAGCTCTCGGATGTGGAGTTCTACGCGAACATCGCGAACGAGGCGCCGGATCCCTTGTCGCGCCTTCTGATCACCAGCATCACAGGGGACGAGTATGGCCACGCCCGCATTCAGGCCGCGCTCCTGCACGGCCTCGACCCGAACTCGGCCGGCAGCACGCCGGTCACGCCGCCC
The DNA here is from genome assembly GCA_021799275.1 of Bacillota bacterium. Lineage (GTDB taxonomy): Bacteria > Bacillota > Sulfobacillia > JAJZYS01 > JAJYTV01 > JAJZQO01. The sequence continues at coordinate 34,767 of JAJZAT010000004.1, read as the reverse complement.
ACCAACATGGGCTACACGCAGGACGTGATGACCGCCGTGGCGGGCGAGACGAGCGCCGTTTCCCGCTACGCATCGCTGGCCTCCATGGCTCCGACGCTCGAGATCCGCTACCTTCTCACGTCGATCCTGGGTGACGAGTACGCCCACATCCGGATCTGGCTGGCCCTGTTGCAGAATGCCGTGACGGCCTAGCGGCGGACGAGGCCAAGACTTGCGGTGCCGCCGCCCTGCGGGGCGACGGCACCGCTCTGATTTTTCGGCTCCAGGGCTCACTGCGTCGGCGCGTCGACCATCCGTGGACCACTCGAGGCCACAACCTCGTTGCCACCCCTGCGGATCGCTCGGACCATGGCTGCGTCCGCCGCGCCCTGCAGGACGGCGAGCGAGCCGCCATCCTCCGGCAACGTGGCGACGCCGACGCTGACGCTGAGATTTCGCCCGGCCGGGAGCGCCAGACGCGCGATGTCGGCACGCAGGCGCTCGGCGACGAGCAGGGCTCCCACCTTGGTCGTCTCGGGCAGGATGAACAGGAACTCGCCGCCTTCGCGGCGTCCCAGGACGTCTTCCTTGCGGCAGCTCTGGTGCATGAGGCGAGCCGCCATGCGCAGGGCTTCGTCGGCGAGTTGCCGCTCCTCGAGGCAGAGGTCCGGGTAGGGGTCCACATGCAGCGCCATCATGGCGATCGGCCGGGAATGGCGGCTGGCGCGGGAGAACTCGCGTTCCGCCGCCTCCTCGAGAGCCCTGCGGTTCAGAAGGCCCGTCACGTAGTCGGTCAGGGCGAGGCGTTCCACTTCGCCGTCGCGCTGCACGCGTTGGACCGTGAAGGCCGCCAATAGGGCGAACGCCTCGAGCGCGTGGCGGTGATCCATGGTGAAGGCGTCCTGATCCCTGGCGGCCACTTCGAGCACGCCGTAGGTGTGGTCGTCCACCCTGAGGGGAAGCGCGAACTCCGAGCGCAGATGCTTGCCGAGCGTGGCTTGCAGGCGCTCCTGGTCGAGGTCGGCGGCGAAGTAGGGCTCTCTGCTCTGCAGGGCCCGCAGCGCGGCGGTGTCGTGCCCGCCCTGCGCGGCGATCGAACCGGTCAGGCCGCGATGGGCCACGACGCTGAGCCCGTGTCCCGCCGTGTCCTGCAGCAGAATCGCGCACGACGTTTCGCTGTTCGCCTGGTGGATGCTCTCCGCGATGATGTCGAGGGCACTGCCAAGGTCGCGCGCCTGCAGGACCTGGCCGCAGAGGCGTGCAAACTGCAGCAGCCGCTCGCCGCCGTCGAGCAGGGGTGGGGGCGCCGACGCGGCGATCGGCCGGGGGAAGCCATCGTCGAAAGCCTCCGGGCGCACTTGACGCAGGTGGTCCGGGAGGCGCTCGAGCGCGTCCACGACCTGCGGGTCGAACTGCTTGCCGCGATGGCGGCGCAGTTCGGACATCGCCTCCTCGGTGGGCAGGGCATTGCGGTACGGACGGTCGTTGGTCATGGCGTCGAACGCGTCGGCCACCGCGAAGATGCGCGCCAGCAGGGGGATCTCTTCGCCCTTGAGGCCCAGGGGGTAGCCGCCGCCGTCGTAACGCTCGTGGTGGTAGCGGACGACGTCCAGCGAGCGGGACAGGAAGAACAGGCGCTGCAGCAGGTTGAAGCCCTGCTCGGGGTGGCGCTGCATCAGCCGCCACTCGTCGGGCGACAGCGGCCCCGGCTTGCGCAGGACGGCGTCGGGCACGCCGATCTTGCCGAGGTCGTGGACGTAGGCGCCCCACTGCAGGTGGACGAGGTCGTCCGGTCCAAGCCCCAGGGCTTCGCCGAGCGATACCGCCAGCGCCACCACCCGCTGCGTGTGGCCCATCGTCTCCTGGTCGCGCAACTCCAGCGCGTCGCCGAGCACAGCCAGCGTGGCGCCGTAGGTTTCGCTCAGCTGGCGCGTCTGCTGCGCGGCCCGCTCGTGCAGCGTCGCGAGGTCTCTCAGCTGGCGTCGCGTCGCCGTGAGCAGTTCCGCCCGATCCAGGGCCAAGGCGGCCTGGTCGCTGAGGCTTGCGAGGAAGCGGCGGTCTTCGGCGGTGAACCGGCCGGGTTCGCGCCCGTGGATCACCAGCACGCCGATCAGCTTGTCTCCCACCTGCATGGCGGCGGCGAGGCCGGACGTCATGCCCATGTGCAGCGCAGCGGCCGACAGCCTGACCCCCGCGGCGTCGTCGACCGACGCCAGTTGGGCTTTCCTGCTGCGGGCGACGAGCGCAACGAGGTCTCGCGGCTCATCGACCGAAATACGTTCCCTTTCCGGAGCGTCGCCTGTCCAGCCGACGCCCGCGCGCAAGGCGAGCGTGCGGGTGGCGGCATCGTAGAGGTAGACGCCGACGAGCGGCGACACGAAGGTCTCGGCAATGATCTCGACCGTTTGGGCCATGATCTCGCCCGCATCCAGAAGCCCAAGCAGGCGGGAGGTGAAGCCGAGCATCGCGCGCTGCTCCTGCTGCTGCAGGGTGGCCTGACCGAGAGTGGCCGCGGTGGCGCGCTCGACGGCCATGCCGAGGATATGACCCGCGGCGGCCAGCAGGGCGGTCTCTTCGTCGCTGAGACCCTGCCCCGACGGGCGCACGACGTGCAGCAGTCCGACGACGCGGTCGCTGGTGCGCAAGGCGACGGTCGCGTGGAACCGCAGCCCCGCCGTATCCCCGCTCGCCAGCTCGAGGCGGTCGCAGGCGAAGACGCCCGGGGTCGAGCGCAGGTCCCCCTTTTGCAAGGCGACCTGGCAGCGGCAGGGCGTCCAACGCAAAGCGGACTCGCCGTTGGCGGCCAGTGCCGGCGGCAGGCCGACGTGTGCGGCGAGTTCCTGCTCTTTGTCTTTGCCGATGGTGATCCAGGCGGATGGGGCACCGAGCTGCTCTTGAAGGATGTGGAGCGCTCCGTCGAGCAGAGCGGGTAGGTCTAGTGACCGATTCAGATGCTCGGACAGGATCGCCAAGGTGGCTAGCGAAGCGCCGTTGGCGTTCGAACCCGGGCCCAGCGTCTCGGGAATTGCGGCTCACCTCATTGTGGGGCGTGCCTGGTTCGCCGCGGAGCGGCCGCGGCGATCGGCGCGCGGTCGGAATCCGTCGACGGGTTTCGACGGCAGGTGTTACCACTCCTTCCGTCGGCGGCTGGCATTGGCATATCGGGGGCAGGGCAGGCCATAGCCTGGACTCGGAGGGAAGACGGTGCACACGATCGATCTCTACCTGGACATCGCGATGCGCAGGGTGCAGCGGCGCCTCGGCTGGTATCTGACGGCGGCGGCCATGTCGGTGCTGGCCATCGCCTTCGGCGCATACGCGGCCGGGCAGCTCAGCGCGTTGCAGCGTTCGGACCTCCTGGCCTACGTAGGGGGCTTCCTCGGCAGCCTTCAGCACGGGTTGCCCCAAGGCCCGGAGCTGATGCGGGCCGCGCTCTACGCCGACGGAAGGCTGCTGGTGGTGAGTTGGCTGCTGGCCCTGCTGGTCGTGGGCGCAGTGACCAGCTGGCTGTGGCTCGCCGTCAAGGGTTTCGCCATCGGCTTCGCGAGCGCGTTCCTGCTTGGCGAACTGGGTGGCAGGGGTCTGCTGCTCGTCCTGCTCGGCGTCCTGCCCTCGGCACTGCTGGTGCTGCCCAGCATCTGGCTTCTGAGCGAGGCGGCGGCGCTCTATGCCTCGGAGTTCTACCGCGCGCGCTTCAAGGCGCCCGAGATGCTGTCCGCCCTAGTCCGGTTCGCCGGTGCCGGGGCGATCGCCGCGGCTGGAATTGTCCTGGCGGCCACGGCGGAAGCCTACCTAAGTCCCCTTGCCCTTCATCTCCTATGGCCGTATGTTGGGGGATGAACGAAGTCTAGGAAGGAAGTGCACCCTAGTTGATTATCGGTCTGCTCAAGGAAATCAAGGCGGACGAGAACCGGGTCGGACTGACCCCGGGAGGCGCCCGCGCACTGACAGGCATGGGGCACAAGGTTCTTGTGGAAGCGGGCGCTGGTGTCGGCTCAGGCTTCCCTGACAGTGAATACACGGCCTTCGGGGCCGTCATTGAGGCAGACAAGCGGCGTATTGCCGAGCAGGCCGACCTGATCGTGAAGGTCAAGGAGCCGCTGCCCGAGGAATATGACCTGTTCCGCCCCGGCCAGATCCTGTACACCTACCTGCACCTGGCTCCGGCCAAGGAACTGACCGAGGCCCTCCTGCGCCAAGGCGTCATCGGCATCGCGTACGAGACGGTCCAGCTCGCGGACAACTCGCTGCCGCTCCTTGTTCCGATGAGCGAGGTGGCCGGCCGCATGGCGACCCAGATCGGGGCGCACTGCCTCGAGAAGGCCCACGGCGGGCGCGGCGTCCTGCTCGGCGGCGTGCCGGGCGTGCTGCCGGCGCACGTCGTCGTGGTCGGTGGTGGCACCGTGGGTCAGAACGCCGCTCAGATCGCCGTCGGCATGGGGGCGCACGTCACGATCCTCGACGTGTCGGCCTCGCGCCTGCGCTACCTCGACGACATCTACCAGGGCCGCCTCGAGACCCTGATGTCCAACGAGCACAACCTGGCCGAGCAGGTCGCCGACGCGGACCTCCTGATCGGCGCCGTGCTGATTCCGGGTGCGCGGGCACCCAAGCTCGTGACGGAGACGATGGTCAAGACGATGAAGCCCGGCTCGGTCATCGTCGACGTCGCCATTGACCAGGGTGGCTCGATCGAGACGATCGACCGCATCACCACCCACTCGAACCCGACCTACGACAAGCACGGCGTGATCCACTACGCCGTCGCCAACATGCCGGGTGCGGTGCCCCGCACGTCGACGTTCGCCTTGACGAACGTGACCCTGCCGTACCTCCTGCGCATCGCGAACCACGGCCTCGAGGCCGCCCTTCGCGAGGATCCGGCCCTGCAGCGCGGCGTCAACACCTACGAGGGCAAGCTGACCTACGAGGCGGTCGCGGCGTCGACCGGCCTGCCGTACACGAACCTGCACGACATCGTCGGCTTCTGAAACGTCCGGCCCCCGCATAGGCATCTGTGCGGGGGCCTTGCCATACCCTGGCGGCCCCTGGACGCGAATGGTCTTGCACCCTTGCATCGCCTTGTGCACTGTATAGGGGGCCCAGTCGCGGTACATGCTAGGCCTGCTGGGGTACCGGCGGACGGGGAGGCAGCTGCTGTGCAGGATTTCGTATCCGACTTCATCGCCTACCTGAGCGTCGAGCGGGGACTCGCGCGCAATACGCTCGAGTCGTATGGCCGTGACCTTAGGCAATACCAGGAGTATCTCGCGGCTCGCAAGACACCGCAGTTGCAAGCGGTGTCCCGCGACACCATCGTCGGCTACCTTCTCTTCCTTCAGGAGCAGGGCAAGGCGACCGCCACCATCGCGAGGCGGCTGGCCGCCCTCAAGGCGTTTTACCAGTACCTCGTGCGCGAGCGCCTGCTGGAGGACGATCCGACGCGCAACCTCGAGTCGCCCAAGCTGGAGCGGCGCCTGCCGCGCGTGCTCTCGGTCACGGAAGTGGAGGAGATCCTGCGCCAGCCGGATCCGTCCCAGCCGGCGGGGCTGCGCGACCGCGCCATGCTCGAGCTCCTCTACGCCACCGGCATTCGCGTCTCCGAGCTCGTCTCGCTCAATTTGGGCGACGTGAATCTTGATCAGGGCTACCTGCGCTGCCTCGGCAAGGGCTCCAAGGAGCGCCTCGTGCCGGTCGGCTCGTTTGCCCTCAGGAGCCTCGAGACCTATCTTGCGCAGGCGCGCCCGAGGCTCTTGCGCGATCCGCGCGAGCAGTGCCTCTTCGTCAACCACCACGGCCACCGCCTGACGCGCCAGGGCTTCTGGAAGATCGTCAAGCGCTACGCCCAGGAAGCGCAGATCGAACGCTCGATCACCCCGCACACCTTGCGCCACTCGTTCGCGACGCACCTCCTGGAGAACGGCGCGGACCTGCGCTCGGTGCAGGAGCTCCTGGGACACGCCGACATTTCGACGACACAGATCTACACGCACCTCACGAAGGCCAGACTCAAGGAGGTCTACGCGCGGGCCCATCCCAGGGCCTAGCTTTTGGCCTGACTCCCGGCCGGACATGCTACGGCCGAGGGGGAATGGCTCGTGCGCAAGTTGGCCCTGATCTTTGCCGCCGCCCTCGCCGTCGGGCTGCCTGCCCCGGCCTGGGCGGCGCCTGTGCCACCGACGGTGAACTCGCCGGCGGCCGTCCTTGTCGAGGCGTCCACCGGCCAGGTGCTGTACCAGAAGGACGCGGGCGCGGTGAGGGCGCCGGCATCGATGACCAAATTGATGACGCTCCACCTTGCTCTGCAGGCGGTGCGCCAGCACAAGGTGCGTCTCGGCGATCCCGTCTCGGTGTCGCAGCGCGCCTGGAAGACCAGCGGATCGCAGATCTGGCTCGAACCGGGAGAGGCCATCCCGTTCGGGCAGCTCCTGCGCGCTGTGGCGATCGGATCGGCGAACGACGCCTGCGTGGCCATCGCGGAGCACCTGGCGGGATCCGAAGAGGCGTTCGTCGCGCAGATGAACCGCGAGGCGAAGCGCCTCGGCATGACCCATACGCACTACGTGAACAGCCACGGCCTGGATGTCGAAGGCCACGTCACGAGCCCGCTCGACATGGCCATGCTCGCCCGGGCGGCGGTCGAGGATCCAGGGCTTCTGGCGCTCACCTCGCAGCGCGAGGATCGCACCATCCGCGACGGCAAGGGCGGGCACCTCTGGCTCGTGAACACGAATCGTCTGCTCGGCCGAGTGCCAGGGTTGGACGGTCTCAAGACCGGTTACACCGGGAAGGCCGGCTTCTGCCTGACGGCGACCGCGAAGCGCGAGGGCCTGCGCCTGATCGCCGTGGTGATGGGCGGCACGTCGTCGAAGGCGCGGTTCGCGGACGTGCAGTCCCTGCTGTCGTACGGGTACGCGAACTACCAGGCGGTGCTTCTGGCGCGCGGCGGGCAACAGGTTGGCCGCGTCAAGGTGCTGCGCGGGACCGCAGGGTCGGTCGCGGCGACCGTCCAGCAGGACGTGTCGGCCGTGCAGGAGCGGCTCAGCCGGCCCTCGGTGCAACTGAGGCCCATGCTGCGGCAGAGCGTCGCGGCGCCGGTCAGGAGGGGGCAGGTGGTCGGTCGCGCTGCGATCCTGCTCGGCGGACGGAAGGTAGGCGAGGTTCCGCTCGTCGCCAGCGATGACGTCGGCCAGCAGACCTTCGCCCTGCTGTTGCGGCATCTGCTGCAGGGCGTCCTCCGCCTCTGACGCGTCTCGGCGAATGAGGGCCGCGCACCGTCAAGCTTCGACGGGGCGCGGCCTTCGTGTCGGCTCGTGTCAGGAGGAATGCCACCCAGGCGGGGCGAAGCCGCCCACCATGCTGGAAGGGGCAGGGAAGCCTGTGCAGATCGCGATCAGGAGACTGGGACGCACCGCCAATGTACGGCTTGCGGGCGAGTTCGATCTCAAGGCGGCACCGCAGGTGCGCGAGCAGCTGGATGGCCTCATCGACTCGGGTTCGCAGCGCATCGTCATCGACCTGCGCCAAGTTCGCTTTCTGGATTCATCTGGCCTCGGCGTCCTTCTCGGCCGCTACCGGCGCATCAGCGAGCGGGGGGGTTCGATCTACCTGCTGACGGCGGCCGAAGGCAGCGTCCGTACGGTACTGGAGATGAGCGGCGTGCGGCAGGTCATGCCCTTGCTCGCGTCGGAGAGCGAGGTGCCCCGCGCATGACGCAGTATTTCGAGCTCGCCTGTCCGAACCGGCCGGAGAACGTTGGGCTCTGCCGGGTGGCCGTGGCCACGTTCGCCGCGAATCTGGGCTTCACGCTGCCGGAGATCGAGGAGATCAAGGTGGCGGTGTCGGAGGCCGTTTCGAACGTGGTGGTGCACGCCTATCCGGGGACCGAGGGACTGATCGCCCTGCGCTGCGAGGAGAGCGAGGGCGGCATCGTCATCTCGGTGCGCGACGACGGGATCGGCATCGAGGACGTGGCCCTCGCGAGGCAGGCGTCCTACAGTACGGATCCGGAGCGGATGGGCCTCGGCTTCGTTTTCATGGAATCGTTCTCGGATGAGTTCACGGTGGAGTCCCAGCCGGGCAAGGGCACGCGAATCGAGATGCGCAAACGCCGGGAGGCCCCAGCGGAGGGCGCCTGAGATGGCGTCCACCGCCGATCGCCGCCACGAGGAACAGCTCGACCTCTTGCGACGTGCGCGGGAAGGCGAGACGCAGGCCCGCGAGCAGCTGATCTCCGAGAACGCGCGCCTCGTTTGGTCGATCGCGACGCGTTTCACGGGTCGAGGCGTCGAACTCGAGGATCTCTTCCAGATCGGCTCCATCGGACTCTGGCGGGCGTGCGAGCGCTTCGACCCGAACTACGGGGTGCGGTTCTCCACGTACGCCGTGCCGCTGATCATCGGTGAGATTCGCCGCTACCTCAGGGACTACGGCCAGATCAAGGTCAGCCGCCGGCTGCGCGAGCGCGCCGCCATGGCGCGTCATGCCGCAGAGGAGCTCAGGGCGGCCCTTGGCCGCGAGCCGACGCCGCTCGAGGTCGCGCACGCCTGCGATCTGAGCGTCGACGAGGTGGTGGAGGCTCTCGAGGCCACGCAGATGGTCCACTCCCTCGACGAGGTCATCGGGCACGGCGAGCGCGAGGATCTCCTGCGCATCGATCGCCTCGAGGACACCGCCATCGCCGCGGACGGCGCCATCGACCGCGTCGACCTGCGCGAGGCCATGCGCAGGCTGCCCGAGGAGGAGCGCGCCGTGCTGTTCATGCGCTTCTTCCGCGACATGACGCAGCAGGAGGTGGCCGACCGCCTCCAGACCCATCAGGTGCGCATCTCGCGCATCGAGCGGCGCGCCTTGCAGCACGTGCGCGACCTGCTGGGCCGTTGAAACCGTACATGAGGCAGCCGGGGGCTTCGCATCCTAGCCTCTGAACGAGGAGGGATGAGAAGACATGCCGGTAGTCAAGGTGCTTGAACTGGTCGGCGAGTCCAGGGAGGACTGGCAGGACGCGGTGCAGTCGGCGGTGCGCGAGGCTTCGCGCACGGTCAAGAACATCTCCGGGGTGGAGGTCGCCAACTGGACGGCCCAGGTGCAGTCTGGTCAGATCGTCGAATACAAGGCCAACGTCAAGGTCGCGTTCACCGAATAGCGCTGGTGCGGGCAGCCCCCTCCGGGCTGCCCGCATGCCGCTTCAGGGAGGTGCAGCCGCCAGGCGCGGCAGGTGATGGAGCCAAAGGAATACAGGCAGCGCGTCAAGCGGCTGGAGCCGCCGCGGCCCATCGCGCGGAACGCGCTCTGGGCCTTCGTCGTCGGCGGCATCATCTGCCTCATCGGGCAGGTGGTGCAGTCTGTTCTCATGGCCGCAGGTTACAACCAGGAGACCGTCAAGGCCCCGACCTCGATCATCATGGTCCTGCTCGGTGCGCTCGCCACCGCGTTTGGCATCTACGACCGGATCGCGAAGTTCGGGGGGATGGGCGCGAACCTGCCCATCACCGGCTTCTCCAACGCTGTCGTGGCCCCCGCGATGGAGTTCAAGCAGGAGGGGCCGATCATGGGCACCGGCGCGCGCATCTTCCAGATCGCCGGACCCGTGATCGCCTACGGCGTCCTGACCGCGTTCGTGGTCGGACTGCTGCGCTTCGCCATCATGGGGGGCAAACCATGAAGGTGCAGACCGCAAGTCCGATCCGGCAACGAGGCCATCTGCGTCTCGACGCGACGATCGCCGCGAGCGCCAGCATCGTCGGCCCATTCGAGGCGAAAGGCCCCCTGGGTCACCTATTCGACCGGGTCGTGCAGGACGATCTCTGCGGGCAGAAGAGTTACGAGCGGGCCGAGCAGTGTCTCCTGCGCGGCGCCGTCGAGCTCCTGCTCGATCGTGCCGAAGTCCGTGCGACCGACGTGGATATGCTGATCGGCGGAGACCTCCTCGACCAGATCACCACCACGAACTTCGCAGGGCGCGACCTCGGCGTGCCGCTGCTCGGCGTCTACAGCGCCTGTGCCACCACGAGCGAGTCACTGCTGCTAGGGGCGCTGGCCGTGACGTCCAAGGCGGCTTCCACGGTGGTCTGCGCCACCGCGAGCCACCACCTTTCCGCCGAGCGACAGTACCGCTTTCCGCTCGAACTCGCCGTGCAGCGCGCTCCTACGGCCCAGTGGACCGCGACCGGCGGCGCCGCCTTCCTGCTGGGACGGGCTGACGAAGGACTCGCGCGCATCGTGGCCGCGACGGTGGGGACCGTCCAGGACTACGGTCTCAAGGACCCCAACAACATGGGGGCCGCGATGGCCCCGGCGGCGGCCGACACGGTTTTGCGGCACCTGAGGGCCCGCGGGCAGGCGAGCCGCGACTACGATCTCATTCTCACGGGCGACCTTGCGCGTGCCGGCCTGCCGTTGCTGGAGGAACTGCTCGGCGAGGAGGGAGAACACCCCGCCCACCGGCTCCAGGACGCTGGCGTGCTGCTCTACGACCCGTCCCAGGACGTCCATGCCGGCGGATCCGGGGCGGCCTGCTCCGCGCTCGTGCTGGCGAGTCTCATCCTGCCGCGGCTGCGGCGCGGTGAACTGCGCCGGGTCCTGCTCGTCGCCACCGGTAGCCTGCACAGCCCGCGCAGCTACCAGCAGGGCGAGACGATTCCGGCGGTGGCGCATGCCGTGGAGATGGAGGCGATCGTATGAGCTACCTGCTCGCCTTCCTGGTCGGAGGGGCACTCTGCCTGCTCGCGCAGCTTGTGATGGACTTGACCAAGGCCACTGCCGCGGAGATCCTGGTCGGCTCCGTGATGCTCGGTGCCATCGCGGCGGGCTTCGGCCTCTACGAGCCGTTCGCCAAGTTCGCCGGGGCCGGCGCCACCGTCCCCCTGCCGGGCTTTGGCTTCAGCCTCGTGAGCGGACTGATCAAGGAAATGCCCAAGGAGGGCTGGGTCGCTCTGTTCTCCGGCGCCTTCAAGGCTACGGGCGCGGGCATCAAGGCCGCGCTCATCTTCGGGATCATCGCCTCGTACGTGACGCGCGCCCGCGCATAACGGGCGGGCTATGGTGGCGCACCGCCCTGCGCTATACTTTGAGCCGATGCGCAAGGGGGTGCCGGACCGTGCAGTTCCGCGTCGTCCAGGACGCATACCAGGGACCGCTGGACCTCCTGCTGCGCCTGTCGCTCGAGCGCGACCTGCCGCTGCCCGACATTTCGCTCTCGGCGATCGCGCGAGAGTACCGCCAGATCCTGAGATCCGCGCCCGAGGTGCCGCTCGGCGACGTCGGCGACTTCGCGGTGCTGTCCGCAAGGCTCCTGCTGCTCAAGGCCGGGTGGCGGCGCCATGTCGCCGAGGAGCTCGAGGAGGCCGAGGAGCTTGCCCCGCGGGGCGGCGCGATGCCGGAACTTGCGACCGCCCTCCTGTTCCTGCAGTCCCGCATGCGGCAGCCGCTCTTCGCGCGTCAGGTGCTGCGTCCCCTTGCCAGCCACGATCCCGAGGAACTGCTGCTCGCATGGGACCGTCTGAGCCGGCGGGCTGCGCGGCTCGGTCGGCGTGCCCGGCTCAGGCCCAAGGCGCAGATCCCGTTTCGCAGGGTACTGGTCGCCCTCAGGCGGGAACTGCGCCAGCAGGGCCGGCTGCGCATCGCGGCGCCCAGCCGCCCGCGGCGCGAGGCGGTGCTCGAACTGCTGGGAGCACTCGAGCTGACGCGCCTGGGCGAGGCGGGCCTCGAGCAGCAGCAACTGACCGATCCGCTCTATCTGATCAGGCGCGAGGAGGCGGACGATGGCGAACTGGCAGGAGATTGAGGCCCTGCTCTTTGCCAGCGGCAAGGGGCACGCGGAGGACGAACTTGCCCGCCTGCTCGGCACGACAGCCCTTGAGGTGCGGGTGCTGCTCGAAGAGCTCGCGGGCCACCTCGCGGACCATGGCATCCGGCTCAGCTGGCAGGAAGGGCGCGTCGCGCTCCTGACCGCCCCGGAGCACGGCGAACTTCTGCAGCGCGCTCTGCCGAACGCCCCTGGCACTCTTTCGCCCGCGGCGCTTGAAGCCCTGACCTTGATCGCCTATCGTCAGCCGATCACACGCGCCGAGATCGACGCCATGCGCGGTGTACGTTCGGAGCGTACCCTGCAGACGCTGCAGGAGCTCGGCCTTGTCGAGGTCGTCGGCCGATCCGCGGGGGCGGTGCGCGCACCGCTCTACGGCACCACCGTGGAGTTCCTCCGTCGCTTCAACCTCACCTCTCTCGACGATCTGCCGGAACTGCCGCAAGAGGAAGAGCCCGCCGAGGCAACCTAAGCCCGGAGTTGATGCTGTGCTCTTCCTCTGGGGACTCGGCGGGGCCCTGCTTGCGCTCATCGCCCTGCTCGCCGTGCCGCTCACGCTGAGAAGTATCGTGCACTGGCCGGGCTTCAGCGAGGCGGAGGTTTCGGTCGGGCCGTGGCGCATCTCCCGTTGGCACGCGCCTGGGCCGCGTAGCCCTCTGCGTGCCGCAGGCAGTGCGGGTCAGGGTGGCGGGCAGGTGGGAGGGCCCGCGTCAGACGCCATGATCGCCGCCGCGCAGACCTTCTTCCGGACCTTGCGCCGCACGCCGGTCTCGGACGTCGCGCTCGATGGCGAAGGCGGGGTTGGCGATCCGGCGGTCACCGCCGTGCTCTACGGCCTTGCCTGGTCGGTCCTCGGTGGGATCGCCACCGCCGAAGGGCAGGGGGTTCGGCTGCGCCTCACGCCGAGACTAGAGGGACCCGCAGGTGGCAGACTGCACGCGCGTGCCCAGGTGTCGCTCAGCGTGGGCCGTCTGCTGGTGGCGTGGCTCAGGGCCATGCGGGCCGCGCGTCGCGGCGACTGAAGGCTGGCCGCGGGACGTGCCTTGGGCAGGTGAGCGGCCGCCCGCCCCAGAACAGATAGGGCGACCGCGCTGTCCGCGCGCAGGAGGTATTATGCTGCCGCCAGTCGCACCGGAGAGGCCCCACACGCATGAACTCCACGGAGATGCCCGCTTCGACCCTTACCAGTGGCTGCGTCGGAAGGAAGACCCGGAGGTCATCGCCTACATCGAGGCGGAGAACCGTTATCGCGCCGAGGTCATGGCACCGCTCGAGCCCTTCGCCGATCGCCTCTATGAGGAAATGCTCGCCCACATCGCGGAGGACAGGGTGGACCCCGCGGTGCAGGACGGGCCTTATTTTTACTACCGGCGCACCCGCAAAGGACTCGCGTACCCGATCTACGCGAGGAAGAGGGCGCAAGACCGCAGCGAGCTCGCGGCGGTGGCCGAGGAAGTCCTGCTGGATGTGAACGCTCTCGCCGCAGGCAAGGACTTCTACTCCGTGATGATGCTGCGGCTGAGCCCCGACCATGGCCGGCTGGCCTTCCTCGAAAACCAGGACGGCACGGACCGCTACACCGTGCGCGTCAAGGACCTCCTATCGGGTAAGCTCCTCCGGGAGGAGATCCAAGGCGTGTTCCTCGCGGACAGCCTCGAGTGGGACGCGGCGGGACAGTACCTCTTTTACGTCACGGTCGACGAGACACAGCGGCCCTTCAGGCTCTGGCGGCACAAGGTGGGAGACCACACGGGTGACGTCCTCCTCTACGAAGAGCTGGACATTGCCTTCAGTCTGAAGCTCTACCGCGCGCGCAGCGGACGCCACCTCTTTCTGCAGGCGTCGACCAAGGAGACCTCTGAGGTGCGCCACCTGGCAACGGATCGGCCACTCGACCTGCCGGTGCTCTTCGCGCCGCGCCAAGAGGGTGTCGAGTACAGGCTCGAGGACTGGGACGAGGACTTCCTCGTCCTGACCAACCGGGACGCGCCGAACTTCCGCCTGCTGCGCTGCCCGCAGGACGATCCCGCCCGGGTAGAGCCGCTGGTGCCGTACGACCCCCAGGTCTATCTGCAGGAAGTACACCCGTTCAGGGCCGCACTGGTGCTGGCCGGTCGTCAGGATGGGCTCCGGCAGGTCTGGGTGCTGCGCGAGGGACGGCTCCACCGGCTCGAGTGGCCGGAGCCGCTCTACGTGGCGCATGTCTGGGAGAACAGGGAGTACGACACGGAATCCTGCCTCGTCTCCTACGAGTCTCGCCTCACACCGGAGTCGATCTACGAACTCGATCTGCGTACGCGCGACATGAGCCTCCTGCAGCAGGAGGAGGTTCCGGGCTACAGCCCAGGGCCCTATCGGCAGGAGCGGCTCTGGGCCACGGCGCAGGACGGCGTCAAGGTGCCGATGTCCGCCGTCTACCGCACAGACCGCGGCGATCTCAAGGCACGTCCCCTCATCCTCTACGGCTACGGCTCCTACGGCATGCCGAGCGAGCCCGCCTTCGATCCTAAGCTCCTGCCGCTTCTCGACCGCGGCGTGGTGTTCGTGACGGCGCACGTGCGAGGCGGCGGCGAGATGGGGCGGCCGTGGTACCAGGACGGAAAGCTCCTGCGGAAGCGCAACACCTTCCTCGACTTCATCAGCTGCGCGCGCGCGCTGATCGCCAGGGGCTGGACGACCAGCGACCGCTTGGCTGCGATGGGTCGCAGCGCCGGCGGGCTTCTGATGGGCGCGATCGTCAACCTCGCACCCGGCCTCTTCCAGGCCGTCTCCGCCGGCGTGCCGTTCGTGGACGTGGTGACGACCATGCTCGACGCAAGCATCCCGCTGACGAGTCTCGAGTGGGACGAGTGGGGGAACCCGGCGAAAGGCGACTACTACCGCTACATGAAGTCCTACAGCCCCTACGACAACGTCGTGCCGCAGGCGTACCCGCACCTCTACGTCTACACCGGCCTCAACGATCCCAGGGTGGCCTTCTGGGAGCCTGTGAAGTGGGTCGCGCGCCTGCGCGCCACCAGGACGGACAGCCACGACCTGGTGCTCAAGACGCTGATGGGCGCAGGGCACGGCGGATCGTCCGGCCGCTACGCCCGCCTCAGGGAGTTTGCCGAGGAGTACGCCTTCGTGCTGCACCACATCGGCGTCGACGCGTAGCGAACCTGCCAGCCTGCGGATGCTCTCTGGCTCCGGTCGGCGCGCTGAGCGGCGACCGGAGCCTCTCTCGTCCATGGGCGGCGGAGCAGGCCGGCAGGAATGCCGAGGCACGTCGAGGAAACATATGCCATCTGTGGGCCCGCGGCGCCAGTCGGCGGAGGTGGTTTCGCATGCGCGCCAACGGGATCGGGCTGGTTATGGCGGTGACGGGGCTTCTCCTGGCGGGCTGCGGTGCGGCGAGTCCCGCTGCGAAGGCCCCGGCGCCCAAGGCGCCCTTGCGCATCGTCGAGCCGCCGGTGCCGAAGATCCCCGCGGTGGCGGTGCAGGAGACAGAGCTCAGCCCGCGGACCATCGCGTCGGATGTTGCCGCCCTGGCCGCGTTGCGCTCGGCGCATCCGGGCGACGGCATCGTGCGCGGTCCGGGTCAGCTCGTCTTCAACATCGATCTCGTCCTCAAGCCCAAGGAGCATGCCTTCGCGGCACACCTCGAAGTGCACATGCAGGACAACATCGGCCAGCCGATCCCGGTCCTATACTTCAACGCCTGGCCCGATGCCCACCACTTCCGCATCGTGGGCGGGTACGAGCAGGTGTCGCGCGTCACGGTGGACGGGAGCCCCGTGCGCTTCAGCCTGCACGGCACCCTGCTGCGGGTCTACCCGCAGACGCCCGTCGCGCCCGGGCAGTCCGTGCTCGTGGCGATGGACCTTCGGGCCAAGCTGCCCGAGATCCCGGACCGCTACGGCTGGACGGGCCAGCAGGTGGCACTCGGCAACTGGTTTCCCATGCCGGCGGTGCACGACCAGTACGGGTGGGTGACGCCGCCCTATTATTCGGGCGGCGACTCCTTCTACTCCCTGACCGCCGCCTTTCATCTCCATGTCACCGCGCCCAAGGGATACGTCTACGCCGTGACCGGTGACCGGCAGGGATCGGTCGAGCATCCAGACGGCACTGTGACGACGGACTACAGCGCGATCGGCGTGCGCGACGTCGCCCTGATGGGCGACACGAACTATAAGGTCCTCTCCGGCACGGTGGACGGCATCCGGGTGCTGACCTACACGACACCGCAGAACCTCGCGACCGCCCGGCAGATGGAGCGGATCGGCCTTCAGGCGATGCACTACTACGACCAGCTGTACGGGCAGTATCCCTTTCCAAGCGTCTCGATCTGCCTGATGCAAGGCTGGTTCGACGGCATGGAATATCCCAGGCTCGTCATGGTGGTGCCGGAACCTACCTTCCTGGACGCCGGGCAGGCTCTCGCGGACCGCGTCACGGTGAGTCACGAACTGGCCCACCAGTGGTTCTTCAGCCTGGTCGGCGACGACGAGTACCTGACGCCCTGGATGGATGAGGCCTTCGCCGCCTTCTCGTCCTATCGCCTCGCGAAGATTCCTCAGCCCTGGCCCTACGACAATCAGGAGACCGATGACGTTACGGACCCCGTCAGCGCCTTCCCGGACCCGGACTTCACCGTCGCCCCGTCGGACGACTACGACGAGGCGGTGTACGTGAACGGGTCCTATGCGCTCGAGCAGCTCCGCACGATCATGGGTTATGAGACGGGCGCTTCGGTGTTCGACCAGATGATGCGCGCGTACGTGCAGCGCTACGAGTATCGCGTCGCGACCTCTCAGGACTTCCTGCACCACGTGAAGCAGGCGTTCGCGGCGCAGGACCCCCTACTCCGCCTCTCCTCGGAGCTCGCCGCTTTGGATATCCACTCCTCCGACGCCCTTGCGGCACCCGTCAACCATTGGGCGCGCCTGGAGGAACAGGAGAATGGGCGCAACTGGCACTGAGCCGGGGAATGAGCGTGTGGGCTGAGGGCCATGGCGGACCCACCGGCCGCGCGAGGATCTTCCTCGGATCGGCGTGTCGCCCTACCATTGCGGCAAGGAGGGAAGGGCAGGCGTGGGGGAGAGGGTCAGGCCGCTCGACGTGCCCTTGGCTCTGCGCGCCGCCGCGGCACGGTCCGGCCGCGGCCTGACGGATGATCAGGCGAGGCGCATCGCCCAGATCGTGCTGCGCCTCGCCAAGGTGCCGGCGGTCGCCATCACCGACAGCGTGCGCATCCTGGCCTACGAGAGCAGAGCTGTCCCCACATGCATCCCGGACCGCCGGTCCACACCTGCGCCACGCGCCATGTGCTGCGCACCGGCGAGGTGGCGGCGATCGAGCGCAAGGCGGACCTCCAGTGCCCGGTCGAGGGCTGTCCCTGCGCGATCGAGTCCGCCGTGATCGCGCCGCTCAAGGCTGCGCCGCGGGGAAGGCAGGGGGACGGCGGTCTTCCTGCAACTTCCGCCGCGGAGCAGGGAGGGGACCCCATGACGCTCAGGGCCCTGATCGTCGACGATGAGCCACCGGCGCGCGCGGAGCTTCACTAGCAGCTGGAGCGGCTGTAGGGCGTCGAGGTGGTCGGCGAGGCGCAGAGCGGCCGGGAGGCCCTGCAGCTTCTAGCGGCGCTGGCGTACGGCGTGGTCTTTCTGGACATCGAGATGCCCGGCCTCGACGGGGTCTCGCTCGCGGAGCGGATCGCGGCGGGCGACTACGGCTCCCCGCTCGTGGTCTTCGTCACGGCCCACGACAGGCACGCGGTGCCGGCCTTCGACGTCGAGGCCGTGGACTACATCCCGAAGCCCCTCGATCCGAGACGCGTGGCCGCAACCACAGACCGCCTGCTCCTGCGACGCCAAGGTACGGCCGCGGCAGGACGGTGGAGCCCCTGCAGCAGCCGCCGCGCTCTCTTGCCGGGCGCGATGGCGAGAAGACCTTTCCGGTGCCGCTCGACGAGATCTCCTACCTGACGGCGCAGGGCGATGCGGTCCACCTGGTGACGACGGAGGGAAGCCAGCTCGACCTGCGCGACGCCACGCTGACGGGCATGGAGAGGCTCTTGCCGGCGGACTGCTTCTTCCACTGCCACCGCGGCTATCTCGTGCAGGTGCAAGAGGTGGCCGAGATCGTGCCGTTCTAAGTGGCACCTATCTTCTGCGCATGAAGGGAAGCCGCAAGCGGCGGCTGAAGGAACTCTTCCGGGCTGGCCTGAGGGCCCGTGGCGTTTCTCAGTGCCCTGCGCTGACGGTCTGCACGACGCGTACCACGATCAGTACGAGCATCAGGACGACGTAGACGCGCAGGCCCCAGAGCACGACCGACAGGCCTCGCGAAAAGTGGCGCCGGCCGAGATGGACCTTCTCCTTTGCCCAGACAAGCTGGTCGTCCTCGAGAAGCTGCAGGACCTCTTCCTGGTCAAGGTCCGGGTCGTGGTGGCGCGGTGACAAGGTGATCCCTCCTAGCCGCCGATCAGGTGCGGGAAGACGGTGGTGAGGCCGTAAAAGAGTCCGACCGCGATAAGAAAGACGGTGATGCCGCCGCCGAAGACGTTCGCCCAGATGCCGTTGCGGTGCTCGCCCATCACGACAGGGTCGTTCACGAGCAGCAGCAGAAACACGAGCGCCGGCGGCATCGCGAGAACCGCGATCACGTTGACCATCAGGATGATGTACTCGAGCGGCGCTCCGGGCAGCAGCACGAGCAGCGCCGCGAGGATGGACGAGGCCAGCAGGATCGCATAGAAGGGCCACGCCTCGCGCAGCGGGCGGTTGAGGCTGTGTCCGGTGTGCAGCACCTCGCCGAAGGCATAGGCGGAGGAGGTCGAGATCGTGATGACGGCCACCATGCCTGCCTCGAAGATGCCGAGGGCGAAGAGCGTCGCTCCGATGTGGCCCACCCACGGGACAAGGGCCTGCGCGAACTGCGCGGCCTGGAAGCTCTTCGCGCTCACGCCGTGCAGGTAGAGCGGCGACGCGGCGATGATCGTGGCGATGCCGAACGCCGCCGCGAGCAAGGTGCCGAGAAGGGCGTCGAGCCTGCCGCTGCCGATGTCCTTCGGCGTCAGTCCCTTGTCGACGACGGAGCTCTGCTGGAAGAAGAGCATCCAGGGCGTCACGGTGGCGCCGATGTCGGCCATGAGGAGGAGCAGCATGCTGCCTGAGATGCCGCCGGGGAGTGGCCCGAAGTGCAGGAACGCCTGCCCGATCCCGGACCAGTGCGGGTGGCTCAGCAGCGCGGCCGGGATGAACAGGGCGTTGAAGGCGGCGAGCGTCAGCGTCGCGCGCTCCCAGGTCCAGTAGCGTCCGGTCGTGACCACGAGCAGCACGATCACGACGGCGCCCGCCACGGATACGAGCGGCGGCACCCCGAAGAAGCCGAGTCCAGCCCGGATGCCGATGAACTCGGTCACGAGCGTGAGGAAGTTGCCTAGCATCAGGTCCCCCATGGCGAACCAGCCCCAGAAGGGACCGAAGCGGTCGAAGATGAGTTCCGCGTGGCCGCGGTGCGTCACCGCGCCGAGGCGCAGTGTCATCTCCTGGACGACGAAGCCCATCAGGAACGTGACGAGGACGAACGGCAGGAAGAAGCCGATGCCGAACTGCGCGCCGGTGGCGGCGTAGGATAGCATGCTGGGCGCGTCGTTCTCGCCCAAAAAGACGAGGATTCCCGGGCCGAGCAGAAGCCAGAAGACCCGCAGGCCCCGGAGCCTTCCTGCCCGGCGGGCCTGGGCGACGGCCAGCCGGTCCCGTGCGCGGTCGAGGTCCTCATGGGTGATGGCGGGATGGTCCGGGCCGGTGCCCGGCGCCTTCTGCCAGTTGGCGTCGTCCATGGTTCGCCTCCTTCCCCGGCCGATGGAGGGCGGCTAGCCCCTCGATTCCAAACGCTCCACCCAGATCGCTTCGGAGACCCTGAGCCCCAGGATGTGCGCCCTTCCTTCCGTCTCGATGGTCACGTTGAGGTCCACGGGGTTGCGCGCGGAGACACGGAGCAGGCTGCCAGGCATCAGGCCCAGATCCTCGACGTAGCGCAGGAGGCCCGGTACGCGCTCGTTGACGCGGGCGACGCGCACCTGCTCGCCTACGGACAGGTCGCGCAGCAGGATGAGATCGGGCTGCGCGAAGTGCCCGTGCTTGTCTGGAATGGGATAGCCGTGCGGACAGGTGTAAGGATTCTCGAGCAGGACTTCCATGCGGTCCACGACCTCGTCCGGCAGCGCGTGCTCCATCTGGTCGGCGTACGTATCCACCTGCTGCCAGGGGATGTGGAGCACATCCGCGAGGAAGCGTTCGACGAGTCGGTGCCGCCGCAGGACCCCCAAGGCGAGATCCTGGCCTTCCGGCGTCAGGGAGACGCCGCCGTAGTTGCGGTAGACGATCAGGTGGTCACGGGCGAGGCGCTTGAACATGGCGGTGGCCGAGGCTGCCGTGACGCCGCGCCGATCGGCGACGGATCCGGTGCTGA
Organism: Bacillota bacterium; assembly: GCA_021799275.1. Taxonomy (GTDB): domain Bacteria; phylum Bacillota; class Sulfobacillia; order JAJZYS01; family JAJYTV01; genus JAJZQO01. The sequence continues at coordinate 14,522 of JAJZAT010000004.1, read as the reverse complement.
CCGGGTCGTGCGGGTTTTCGCACTGCAGGCGGTAGATGTCGGCGAGGTAGTCCTCCCGCGCCAGCCCGCTCATCTGGACAGCCCCCTAAAAAGAGTTTTAAGCGTGTCTAAAACGCTTGTTTGTATTGTATGCGGCGACCGCTGCCCTTGCAACCCTCCCCGGCACTTCCTGCCGATCTATCTTGTGCCTTGGGCGGTGCTCGGTTACGTTGGGCGCAAAGACTGGGCGCCCCGCGTCAGGGTGTCCCGGGGGAGTGGTGTCCCATGACAAAACTGCGCACGGGTGAGCCTTGGCAGCCCGCGGACGTTTACGGCCGCAGCCTGCGGGGCCTTAGTCTCAATCTCGTGGTCCGGTCCGTAACCGAGAGCGTGGCCTTCTACGAGCAGACCCTGACGCTGCGCCGCCTGTACAGCGACGAGGACTTCGCCGCCTTCGCGGGCCATGGCCTCAGGCTCATGCTGCACGCCGACCACACCTACGGCCGGATGCCCACGGGTCGCCATGTCGCCGAGGGACTTCGCGGCGCGGGCGTCGAGATCCGGCTGCTCGGCCCGAGCCCTGATCACGCCGCGCTCTGCGCCGCCCAATGCGGCGGAGAGGTGCTCTTGCCTCCGACTGAGTTCGCCCACGGTTGGCGCGAGTGCCACGTCAGCGACCCCAGCGGCTACGTCTTCGTCGTCGGGGAGCCAACGGCGGAGCCGGAGCGCAAGGGCGGTGGCGTGCGCCTGCGGCCGCTGCAAGGGGAGGACGCGGATACGGTGCTCGCCGTCCTGGACGCGTGGTGGGGTGGGCGATCCATGACGCCCAGGCTGCCGCGGCTCTTCTTCGAATACTTCTCCGACGCGAGCTTCGCCGCCGAGGACGGCGAATCGGGCAGGCTGCTCGGCTTCCTCTGCGGCTTCTTCGCGACGGGCGACAGCGAACGGGCGTACATCCATTTTGTGGGCGTGGATCCCGCAGAACGTGGGCGCGGCATCGGCCGGCTGCTCTACGAGAGGTTCTTTGCGGCCGCGCGCGCTGCGGGGAGAACGTCCGTGACGGCCATCACGGCGCCCGTCAACACCGCTTCCGTCGCCTTCCATCAGGCCATGGGCTTCCACCTCGTGCCCGGCGACCGCATCGAGATGGGGCTGCCTGTGCACACAGGCCGCGAAGGGCCGGGTACAAGTCACGTCGTCTTCCGGCGGGAGGTCTGACTCAGCCCCGGTGTTCGCCCGCCGTGTCGAAACCCGGATCGAACTGCTCGTGGTAGAGACGGGCGTAGAGCCCGCCCCGCGCCAAGAGGTCCTGGTGGCGGCCCCGTTCGACGATCCGGCCCTGATCGACGACGAGAATCTGGTCCGCCGCCAGGATGGTGGAGAGCCGGTGGGCGATCGCCATCACGGTGCGCCCCTGGAAGAGGCCGGCGAGAGCCTGCTGGATCAGGCGTTCCGCGTGGCTGTCGAGTGAACTCGTGGCTTCATCGAGGAGCAGCAGGGACGGGTTGCGCAGAATGGCGCGGGCGATCGCGACCCGCTGCTTCTCGCCGCCCGACAGGCGGTAGCCGCGTTCGCCCACGACGGTGTCGAGCCCCTCCGGCAGCTGCGCGACGAGTTCGCTGAGCTGCGCGGCCTCCACGGCGGCCGCGACGTCCGCGGCCCTGGCGTCCGGCCGCCCGTAGCGGATGTTCTCTTCGAGCGTCTGGTGGAAGAGGAAGAGCTCCTGCGTCACGACGGACATCAGCCGCCTGAGGTCGTCCTCGGCGATCTCCGTGAGCGGCGTGCCGGCGAGGAGCACCTGGCCGGCGTCGGGATCGTAGAAGCGGGCGGCAAGCGATAGAATGGTGCTCTTGCCCGCGCCGCTCGGTCCGACGACCGCGGTGAGCTGACCCGCTGAGGCGTCGAAGCTGAGCCCGTGCAGCACTTCCTCGCCCTGTCGGTAGCTGAAGCGCACCTGATCGAAGCGGAGCGCGACCGGCGTGACACCGGCTTCGGCCTGCACCGCCCGAGGCCGGGCGGGGTCGGGCACCGCGATCGGCTGGTCGAGGAACTGGAAGATGCGGTCGAAGAGAGCGAGGCCGCCGAGCAGGGTCGTGTTGGAGCCGGCGAGCGACGACGCGGGGTTGTAGAGCTGCACGAGGTAGGTGGCGAAGGCGACGATGGTTCCGATCTGCACCGCGCCGCGGATGACGAGATAGCCGCCGTAGCCGTAGAGCAGGGCCGGGCCGATCGCCGACATGGTGGAGAAGACGAAGCCGAGCCAGCGACCGATCATGCTCTGGGCGACCTGGTTGCGCCGCACCTCGTGACTCAGGGACCGGAACCGCTCTGCCTCGCGTCTGCGCGTGCCGAAGCTCTTCACCACCACGATGCCCGAGAGCGTCAAGGTCTCCTCGAGGTGCGCCGTGAGGCGCGACAGGCTCTCCTGCGTGCGCGTGATCGCGTCGTAGGTGCGCCGGCCGAAGCTCAGGACCGGCAGCGCGAACGCAGGCAGGACGAGGATGCTCAAAAGGGACAGCTGCCAGTTGAGGGTGAACATCAGGGCCAGCGTCAACACGATGGTCATGACGTTGACGAAGAAGCCGGTGAGGATCGTCCCCAGCACCTGCTGCACGGCGTTCAGGTCGTTGACGAGGCGCGAGTGGATCTCGCCGCCCGGCGTGTGCGTGAAGAAGTCCATGCCGAGCTTCTGCCCGTGTTCGTACATCGCCGTGCGCAGATCGTGGATGACGCCCTGCGCCACGACCGCGTTCAGGTAGTTCTGGCCGACCGAAACGACGGCCCCGGCCGCGGGGAACAGCACGAGGCCCGCCGCCAGGTAGACGAGCATGCCGATGTCCCTGCGCGCGATCGCCACATCGATCACCTGCCGCATCAGGAGAGGCGGCACCAGGCCGAGCACGATGCCGAGCAGGGTCAGGGCGAGCGCGGCGGCCAGCCGCCGCGCGTGCGGCCTCAGGACCTCCAGGAGTCTCTTTACGGTCTCGCGCGTCGGTCGGCCGCCCTGTTCGAGGTAGCCGATCGATCGCCGCTGTTCCCAGACGCCGCGCATGCCGCCCATGCCTTGGAAGCTCATCGCTCACCCGTCTCGGACAGCAGCCCCTGCAGCAGCTCCTGCAGTAGACGGCCCAGCTCCCGGACGTCGTCGCCGCCCATGGGCGCGACTAGTTGCGTGAGCATCCGCCTGCGCAGTTCGAGATAGCGGCCGTGCGCCGCCGCACCCTGGGCGGTGGCGCTGACCTGCACCCCCTTGCGGCCCTGGCCCGCCCTCTCGGCCCAGCCGAGCTCCTCCAGGCGGTCGATGTGGGCTGCGATGGTGCTCGTCCTGAGTTCAAGCCGCTGCGCGAGTTCCGTGGGGGAAAGCGGACCGCGTTCCACGAGCTCCTCGAGCAGAGGGAAGGCGCGCAGGCCCACGGCGTCGCCGAGCGCCTCGCGCGTCGCGCGGCGCAGCCGGACCCGCCAACGCCGGCGCAGTTCCTCGAAGGTACGGTCAAGTTCCGCGAGATCGCCGCCGGGTTCCCGCACCGGCCCTCACCGCCGATCCTCGTCTTTATTCGCTAGGCTAGCGAACAAAGTGTAGCACGGCAGGACCTGAAGGGCTAGGACGGTGAGCGTGGGCTCAGACGGCCTCGGGTTGGCCGGCCGGCTGGGCGATGCCCAGATCCGCAGGCACCGAGCGCCAGATCGATGCTGCGAGCCAGATCCCCGTTAAGCCCGCCACCAGCCAGGAGACGATCAGCGGGATGTGGCCGAGCGCGACACCTGCCGCGAGCGACCCGAGAGGGTTGGCGATGCCGAACAGGGTGAAGAGGAGGCCGAAGGCCCGCCCGCGCACGTCCTCGGGCGTCAGCTGCTGGAGCATCGTGAACATGAGGGCGTTGCCGATGCCGTTGCCGATGCCGGCGACCAGCAGCAGGCCGCCAGCGAGCCAGCTTTGCGTCGCGAACGGGAACGCGAGCAGCAGCAGGGATTGGGCACCGAACATCAGGCTGCTCGAGGTGCGCAAGGGCCAGCGCTGGAACCGGGACGTGAGGACGCCGCCAACGATGAGTCCGGTCGCCCAGCCGGCGTCGATCAGCCCGTAGGCGGCAGCCCCCGCGTGCAGCTCATGGTGGATCCAGTAGGGCAGCATGGTAAAGGCCGCCATGTAGGCGAAGTTCGTCAGCACGACGACGGGCATCATGCGGGTGATGCCGGGAAGGTCGCGCAAGGTTGCCCAGCCCGTGCCGAAGCTCGTCAGGAAGCCTGAACGTTCCCCACGCTCATGTTCGGCCGGAGCCACAGGCGGCTCCCAGGTGAACGTGCGCAGCATGAGCAGAATGGCTGCGGCCGAGATCCAGAAGGACGCCATGTCGAAGCCGAACACCCAGATGACGCCGATGGCGGCGATGGCGGCGCCGCCGATCGCCGCACCGATGGCGTTCGAGAGCTGGTAGGTCAGGTTGTAGACGCCGTTGGCCCCCGCGAGGTCCTGGGCCGAGACGAGTCGTGGCACCACCACCATCTCGGCCGGCCCGAAGAAGGCGGCGCCGAGGCTGTTGACGGCGATCAGTGCGATGGTGACCGTATCCAGGCTGCCCGGGATCAGCAGCGCGCCAAGACCGAGAGCCACCGCCACACCCCGCAGAAGGTCGGTCCAAAGCATCAGCCGACCCGGGTGGTGACGGTCGACGACGACCCCGCCGAAGGCGGCCAGAAGAGACGGCAGGACCATGGCGAGTCCCGCGACGGCCAGCAGTTGCGGCTGGTGGAGCTGGATCTCCCATAAGGCCATGATCGAAAACACGGCGTTGCCGAACTGCGAGAAGAGCTGGCCGATCCAGAGAGACCGGAAGCCTTTGTACCGCCGGATGGTGCCCATGGTCCGCCTCCTTCGCCTGAGGTCCAGTCTACTGGGTACCGAAGGCTGCGGCCTCGCCCGACGGTACAGGCCAGACCCTGTACCGAGGTACAGGTCGCAAGCGCGGGTCAGGGGTCGAGGCGACTGAGATCGCGCGGGAAGAGCGTGGCTTCGCGCAGGTTCTTTAGGCCGATCAGGCGCCCAACGAAGCGCTCGAGGCCGATCGCGAAGCCACCGTGCGGCGGCATGCCATAGCGGAAGGCCTGGAGGTAGCCCGAGAACGGGCCCGGGTCGAGACCGCGCTGCCGCAGCGCCGCGAGGTAGTCCTCGTAGCGGTGCAGACGCTGGCCGCCGGTGACGAGCTCGAGGCCGCGGAAGAGGAGGTCGAAGCCAAGGGTGTAGCCGGGCCTCGATGGATCCGGGTGGGTGTAGAAGGGGCGCGCAGATGCGGGATAGCCTTCGACGAAGAGGAAGTCGGAGCCGAACTCCTTCTTTGCCCAGGCGCCAAGGGCGAGTTCGTCTGCTGGCGCAAGGTCCTCGCTGGGGCCAGGTTCGCCCCGCATCTCCTGGAGCAGTCGCTGCGCTTCGGTGAAATGAAGCGTGGGGACGGAATCGGGGAGCGCGGGCATCGGGACTTCCAGCAGCGCGAGAGCCCTGGCCGCTTCGTCGCGCACGGCGTCGAGCATGCCCGCCATGACCGTTCGGAGCACCACCATCACCGTGCGGTGGTCGTCGATGAACCCGAACTCCGCGTCGAGCGACACATACTCGTTCAGGTGGCGTGGCGTGTCGTGCGGCTCCGCGCGGAACACCGGGCCGACCTCGAATACCCGCTCGAAGACGCCGACCATCATCTGCTTGTAGAACTGCGGACTCTGCGCCAGATAGGCGGTACGGTCGAAGTAGCCGACCGGGAAGACGTTCGCACCGCCCTCGGTGGCGGCTGCGACCAGTTTGGGCGTGTGGATCTCGACGAACTCCAGGTGACGCAGGCTCTCGCGGAAACCGTGGGCGAGGGCAGCCGCGATTTCGAACACCGCCCTGCGCCTCGGATGGCGCAGCGACAGCGGCGCGTAGTCGAGCAGGGTCGGGAGCGGCAGCTCGAGCGTCGGCCGGAAGAGGTCGAAGGGCGGCGGCTCCGAGGCCGCGGCGAGGACCTCGAGGGCAGGGTCCACGAGCTCCGCGCCGGGACGCCCGTCGCCGCGCGGCGCCACACGGCCTGTCAGCGAGAGCACCGACTCGTGGCGCAGATCCGAAACGCGCTCGATTTCCCCGGGGTCCCGGACCACCACCTGAGCCGTGCCGCTGCGGTCGCGCAAGATCAGGAACGCGACGCCCCTGAGGCGGCGCACCTGACTGAGCCACCCTTGCAGCGTGACCTCCTCGCCCACATGCTCGTCGAGTGCGGCTGCGAGAACTCTGCGCATGGCACCACCTCCGCGAAGACATAGCCCCCACGTCCTGTGCGGACGAGGGGGCGTCGTGGTGCCACCGCACTTTGCCGGCTTCTGGCCGGCCTCTTTGCTGCCCGTGACGTGGGCCGTTACGGCTCGGCCTCGAGATGTCCTTCGGCCGGGCGCTCCGGAGTGTCTTCGCAGTGGCCGGGAACCGCCATCGCAGCGTCGGCGGCTCTCTTCGTCCCGGCTTTGGCCGCTACTGGTCTCCATCATCGTTTGGGCCATTATAGCACGCGGCATGGGACCGGGGTCCGCATGTCTGCACGCCGCGCGGGCAGCATGGCATGGGGAGGGAAAGCGTTTGCGGGATCCGCGGGAGATCGCCGCCCTGCTCTACGAACTCGCTGACCGCGTGGCGTTCGCCGGCGAGAGTCCGTTCAAGGTCCGGGCGTACCGCGAGGCGGCGCGCCGCCTGGAGATGGACGCGCTGGATCCGGGCAGCCTTGCCGCGCTCGAGGCGGCGCCGGGGATCGGCAAGAAGATCGCGCAGAAGATTGTGCTGATGGCGAAGGGCGAACTGCCGCCGGGCCTCGTGCGCAGGCGGGTGGACCAGCCGCCGGAGCTTTCCGCCCTGCTGCGCCTGCCTGGCGTCGGGCCAAGCACTGCGCGCCGGCTCTGGGCCGAAGGCATCGGCACCGTCGGGGGTCTGCAGGATCGGCTGCAGGCCGGCGAGCAGGTAGGCGGCGTGTCGCCGGGCCAGCGCCGTCAGCTCCTGCGCGCGTTTGCCGAGCGTCGGCTCGGCGTCCCGCTCCCAGATCTCATACGCGTCACCGAGGAATTGCGAGGGGACGCTCCCGGCATCGCCCCGACGGGGGACCTGAGGCGCCTCGATCCGACCGTGCTCCACCCGCGCTGGCTCGTCACGCGAGCGGAGGCTGAGGCTGCGCGGCGCCACCTGCCGATCCTGCTCGAAGGCATCTGGACCATCGGGCCAGACGCCGTCCTCGTGGCCGAAGAGGACGCGTTCGGTCCTGCTCTCCTGCGGCATACGGGCCCTCCAAGCTTCGTGCGGGAGGTCGAGGGCGCCCTGGCGCGACATGGCCTCCATCTCGCGGCCGACGGGCTCTACCGCGACGCGCGACGCATCGCGTGCCGGACGGAGGCGGAACTGTTCGAGGCGGCCGGTCTCGAACAGGTGGCGCCCCCCTTGCGCGGACTCGATCCGGCCGCCCGGAAGGAGGCTCCAACCAGGGTGTTGGGGGATCTTCACACCCACTCGACCTGGTCGGACGGGCTCGAGGACATCGAACGCATGGCCGCGGCGGCGATCGAGCGCGGCTATCGCTATCTCGCCGTAAGCGACCACTCCCAGGGCCTCAAGGTGGCGAGGGGACTGACGCCGGAACGCTTCAGGGAGCAGCGTCGCGAGATCGAGGCGTTGCGGCGGACGCTGCCCGAAGGCTTCACGCTGCTGCAGGGCTGCGAGGTGGACATCCACGCCGACGGCTCGCTCGACCTGCCGGACGAACTCCTCGAGGAACTCGACGTCGTCATCGCGTCGGTGCACAACCACTTCGACCAGGACATCATGTCGGCGACGGAGCGGCTCATCAAGGCGATCCGCCACCCGCTCGTCACGGCGATCGGTCATCCCGGCGCCCGCAAGCTGGGGGAGCGCCCGCCGATCGCGGCAGACTGGGAGAAGGTCTTCGCCGCGGCCCGCGACGCCGGCACCGCGCTCGAACTCAGCGCCTCGCCCCGTCGGCTCGATCTCGACTACCGCTGGCTGGACCGGCAGGGGCCCCAGGGACTCCTCTTCGTCATCGACACCGACGCACACTCGGCCCACGAACTGGGTTACATGCCGCTCGGCATCGCGCAGGCACAGAAGGCGGGCGTCCAGAGCAGCCAGGTGCTGAACACGGGGCCGGTTGAGGAAGTGACGCGGCCGCTGGTCGCGCGCTAGCGGCACGCGGTGGTCCAGGTCACAGCGGAAGGGCGCGGCCTGCGCGACGATGCCTTCGGGAGGGAAGCCGGCGTGCGCCAGTTCGTGCTCTTCATCCATCTCTTCGCGGCGGTGTTCTGGATCGGCGAGATGCTGATGGTGGGATTCGTGCTGGGGCCCGCCAGCCGTGGCCTGCCGGCGCTCGAGCGCTCGACCCTGTTCCGGCTCGTGGGCAGGGCGTCCCTGCCGCTCGCGTGGACAGCGATCGGCGTGCTGGTGGTCACGGGGGTGCTGAACCTCGTCCTCATGGGCATCCCGCTGCACGCCCTGCTCCTGCCGTCCTTCTACGAAACCAGCTTCGGCCTGTGGCTAGGCATCAAGCTTTCGGCGGTCGTCCTGATGCTGCTCATCAGCGTCGTGCACGACTTCCATGTCGGCCGGCGCGCGAACCGCGTGCGCCAGGAGATCCAGGCGGCAGGTCCGGTGCCGCCCGAGGCGCTCCTGCGGGAAGCGGAGAGGTATCGCAGGCTGGCGATGCGGCTCGGCATGGCCAACATGCTGCTGGCTATCGTCGTGCTGCTGGCGGCAGCGGGACTCGTGGCGGCGGGCTAGGTCACCTAGTCCCTGCGGCGTCCGCTCAGGAGACTGAGCAGCCAGGCGACGGACAGCACGCCGGCCGCGCCGAGCGCGACGCCTGACCAGCCATGGCCTTCCCACATCAGGCCGAGCAGGGTGCCGCCGAGGCTCGAGCCGAGGTAGTAGCAGAGCAGGTACAGCGTCGAGGCGTGGCCGCGACGGGTGCCGGCGCGCTCCGAGACGAGGGTCGAGGCGGCCGCATGGCTGCCGAAGAAGCCGAAGGTGAAGATGGCGACCGCACCGAGGCGGAGGACGAGCGGCTGGGCCAGCGACGCCAACACGGCGAGCAGCGTCAGCGAGATCGACCAGAACAGCACGGGGCTGCGGCCCCGCCGATCCGCGAGACCGCCGAGCACCAGCGAGCTTGCGGAACCGAGCAGGTAGAAGAGATACACAAGGCTCGACGCGCCGAGGCCGAGATGATAGGACGGCCCGACCAGCAGGAAGCCGAGATAGTTGTAGACGCCGACAAAGGATGCCATGAGCAGGCCGCCGATGAGGGCGAGGGGCAGAATGGCCGGGTCGCCCGCGAGCGACCAAAGGTCCCTCAGGGCGCCCAGCGGCAGTGGGCGGCGTTCCGACGCGTTGCGCGACGGCGGCAAGAGGCGGTGCGTGAGGGCGCTCAGAACAAGGACGAGGATGCCGAGTCCGGCGAGGGCCCAGCGCCAGTTCAGGGCCTGCGCGGTGAAGCCCACTGCTAGGCGGCCGCTCATCCCTCCGAGCGAGTTTCCGGCGATGTAGAGGCCCATGGCACCGCCGAGCGCCTGCGGCCGCACTTCCTCGCCCAGATAGGTCATGGCCGTGGCCGGAACCCCGGCGAGCGTCAGGCCTTGAAGGAAGCGCCACACGGCAAGCAGGGCGAAGTTCGGCGCAAAGGCGATCGCGGGCGCCAGGGCGCTTGACGCCCAGAGTGCGGCCAGAATCGCGGGGCGCCGGCCATAGCGGTCCGAGATCAGGCTCCAGAGCGGCAGGCCGAGGGTAAGGCCGGCGGTCGCCAGGGAGACACTGAGGCTCGCCGCCGTCGGACCGAGCCGGAAAGTCCCGGCGAGCGACGGCAGGAGTGGCTGCGTGCTGTAGAGGAGCGCGAACGTGACGAGCGCCGTCAGAAAGAGGGCCAGGCTCGCGGCTCGGTATCCGGGATCTCCGGGTCCCAGCTCGGCATCGGCGGCCTTGGACATACCACAAGCATAGCCAATATGTCTCGGCTGAGGGCAAGGAGCTGGGCGAGGACTCCAAGGACCGCGGGAAGATCGCGCGCAGCTGCTGCCAGATGCGCCCATTTTACGCGATTGGGAAGCGGTTTTGGCTGCGGGCGGATCGCGGAAATACGATCTGGCGCCTGTGCCAGTTGTCCGCAGGTGTAGAAGCGCGGGGGCGTGCGCATCCCTAAGGCGAGGAGGCGGTTTGCGCATGTCCGAGCATCCGATCCAGGGACTCATGACGACCGCGATGCAGAGCATCAAGGACATGATCGACGTCAACACCGTGATCGGGGACGCGGTCGAGACGCAGAGCGGCGGCGTGATCATCCCCGTGTCGCGCGTCAGCTTCGGCTTTGCCGCCGGCGGCGGTCAGTACGGCGGGCCCGGCCCCGAGAAGCATACGGCCGGTGGCGACGAGGAGCGTCTGCCATTCGGCGGCGGGTCGGGCGCGGGTGTGTCGGTTCAGCCGGTAGGCTTCCTCGTGCTGCACAAGGACGAGGTCCACCTCGTGCCGGTCGACCAGAATGCCGTGCTGGACAGGGTGCTGGACGAGGCCCCGGAACTCCTGCAGGAGATCGGCAGCTGGATCAGGCCAGGCAGCCAGCACGACCACACCCTCGGCGACAGCGAGCGGGACATGAACGGTGGATCCGCTTATTGACGGCAACGTGGACTCCGCTGCCGCGACGTTGCGCGCCTGGCCACGGTTGGAACCCATCTGGCGCCGGGCGCGCGTCGTTCGCTACCCTCATCAGCTGAAAGCCGCAGGCGAGATCGTAAACCGGCTCGAGGGCTCGGCACTGCTGGCCGACGAGGTGGGACTCGGCAAGACCATCGAAGCCGGCCTGGTCCTTGAGGAACTCAGGGCCCGCGGCGAGGTGCGGCTGGCCCTGATCCTCTGTCCGGCGGGCCTGCTGAGCCAGTGGCGGGACGAACTGCGGACCAAGTTTGCCCGGCAGGTGGCCTTGCAGCCGCGTGTCCCGCCTGCGAGCGGCATCGTGCTGGCCTCCCTCGACTGGGCCAAGCGCCCGCCGCAGGCCGGGGCCTATCAGGCCAGGCAGTGGGATCTCGTGATCGTCGACGAGGCGCACCACCTCAAGTCCCAGCGGAGCCAGAACCACAGGTTCGTCGCGGGGCTGCCGCGCCGCCGGATGCTGCTGATCACGGCGACTCCCATCCAGAACGAGCTTGCCGAACTCTACCATCTTGTCGCGTTGGTCAAGCCGGCCGTCTTCGGCTCCTACATGCAGTTCTACCGGCGGTTCCTGCTAGCGCCGAGACGTCCGCGCAACGTCGACGAACTGAGGCAGGAGCTGTCAGGCGTGATGGTCCGAAGGACCAGGCAGGAGGCCAACATCGCCTTGCCGGAGCGCAAGGTCGAGTTGCTCAAGGTCGACCTGACCCCGCCCGAGCGTGAACTCTACGAACGGGCTACGCGTCTCCTGGTCCAGGCCTATCGCGAGAGGAGAGCCCAGCAGGAGACCATCCTGCCGCTCGTGCTGATCCAGCGGGAACTCTGCTCCTCGAGCTTCGCCCTTGCCGAAACCCTGGAGCGGATGGGCCCCTCATGGTTCGGCCCTGAGGCCAGGGATCTCTTGCACTGCGCGCAGGAGATCAGGCAGAACCAGAAGGCCGAGGCGGCAAGGGCGCTTCTCTGCGGAATGCGCGAGCCCGCGCTCGTATTCACGGAGTACAGGGCCACGCAGATGTATCTCGGCCGTCAACTCGAGGAAGCCGGCCTCGAGGTCCACTACCTGCACGGCGGGCAGGTCCAGAGGCAGCGCGGGATGGAGATCGACGCCTTTCGCAGGCGTGGCGGCGTGCTCGTGGCCACCGAGGCAGGCGGCCAGGGGCTCAACCTGCAGACGGCGTCGGTGGTGGTGAACTACGACCTGCCCTGGAACCCCATGCGCGTCGAGCAGCGCATCGGCCGGGTGCACCGCCTCGGCCAGACGCGGGAAGTGCGGATCCTGAACCTCTGTGCCCGCGACACGGTGGAAGAGCACGTGCTGAGCCTGCTGCACGAGAAGATCGACATGTTCCGGCGGGTGATCGGCGATCTGGACGTGATCCTGCGGCACCTCGAGCATGAGAAGCCGCTCGAGAGCCAGCTGCTGGAAATCTTCCTGACGGAGAGCGGACAGAGCATCGAAAGCCGTATGGACGACCTGGCGCGCAAGGTGCGCAGGGGCTCCGTGCAGGAAGTTGCGGGTCGGGGCGTGTAATTTCCCGTCGACGGAACAGCCTTGGCGGAGGTGGCTGTCACGGAGCAGGTGCATTCGGTCGAAGAACTGCGGCGGGCCGCCGCGGCGACGGAGAAGGATCTGGCGATTATCCTGACGCGCGGGTTCCTGCATCCGGGGCACCGCCATCTCGTGACCGCGGCCGCAGAGGCCGGTTACGCGTCCATCATCGGGGTGTTCCTGCATCCCCGCCAGTTCGCGCCGGGTGACAGCCCCTCGCTCTACCCCCGCGACACGGCTGGGGACCTCGAACGGGCCAACGAGTATGGGACCGACATCTACTGGCAAGTGGGCGAGTGCGAGGTCTATCCGCCCGGCTTTGCGACCGAGATCCGCCTCCCCTCCATGGAACGGACCCTCTCAGGCGTCGTCCATCCCGAAGTCCTGCGTGCCCAGATCACCTTGACCTTCCGGGTCCTGGCCCTTGCGAGGGCGAGCGTGATCTACTTCGGTGAACTCGACTGGTACAAGGCTCGATGCGTCGAGCGATCGCTCGAGGACCTCGCGCAACCGTGTAGCGTCCGGATTGTCGAAACCGCTCGCGACGAGCGCGGGCTCGCATACTCGGCGCTGAACGCCAAGCTGACACCGGAAGAAATGTGTAACGCCTCGCGCATCCATACCTGCCTCAGCGAGGCGCAAAGCCTGTTCCGGGACCACGGCGAGGACGAGGTGACCCGCCTTCTCGGCCGGACTTCCGCGGCGCTGACACGCATTTCGGGGTTCCGGCTGCAGTACGTCCATCTGCTCGACCCGCAGTCGCTCGCCGAACGCCAGCGCGCGCGAACAGGGGACCTCCTGATGATCGGTGGCTTTTTCGGCCGGACGCGCATCACCGACGCCGTCAGACTACCGTAGCCGCGCACCGCCATCATTCCCTCCGCATAGGCTGGCCACGGGCCCCGCTGCGGAGGGATGACCCTTGGACGACTACTTTCTCGAGCGCAGCGCCGAACGCGACGCCGCCCGACACGAGGAACGGCTGCGCCAGGCGCTCAGCGGCTATCTCCGCGACCTGGTGGCCGAGGAAGCCATCGTGGGTGGAGACGAGCAGAACCTGCGCGTCACGTATCCCGTCCTGCGGGAGCGCCGTCTGCGCTTTGCGGATGCCGGGCGCGGCATCCTGATCGAAGGCCCGGGGAGCGGCAACGGAGCGGGCGACGCGCCAGGTGAGAATGTGCTTGACTGGCTCCGCGAAGAGATCGCGCAGGTTCTGGATAGGCGATGGAAGCTGCCGGACATCGCCCCTCCCGGCGGCAGCGGTGTACAGCGAAACGATGCCGAGAGTCTGGCGCGGGTCGGTCGCTGGGCGTCTCTCGCCCGGCGCGAGAGCATGCGGCTGGCGCTAATCCGGTCCAGGGCGACCGGCCGGCCACTCAGTCTGACCGAAGAGGACCTCAGGTTTCGCAGCGTGGCATCGCAGCGCGCTCCGGCGCCCGACGTCCGCATCATCGCCTTGCGCGATGTCTCCGGCAGCATGGGCGACGAGAAGAAGCAGCTCTGCCGCAGCTTCTTCTACTGGCTGACGAACTTCATCCGCCGGCGCTACGGCCCGCTGGAGATCGTCTATCTGATCCACCATACGGAAGCCCAGCGCGTCAGCGAAGAGGAGTTTTTCCGGCGCGCCGAGTCCGGGGGCACCAAGGTGTCGGCGGCCTACCGGCTGGCCGCCGAATACAGCCGGGAGTCCCTCGGCCGGGGGCAGCAGTCGATTGTGCTGCACTTCACGGACGGCGACAACTGGGGCGACGCGGACAATCGCCTCGCGCGAGACCTCGTCCAGGGCATGCTGCCGATGGTCGGGCTGTTCGCCTACGTCGAGGTGCGTCCGCACGGACGGCCGTCGGGTCTGGGCAGCACGCTTTCGGAGATCACCGACCCACGCTTTCGCAGCCTGCGCGTCACCGACCGCCAGAGCGTGCTGGGCGCTCTCGACCAGCTCTTCGGCACCGAAGGTGCCGGCTGACGGTGGAACGGTCATATCCCGGGAGACGGCTTGGCGCATGGGTGGAAGTCTCGTCCGCGTCACTACCGCCCGCAATCGCGAGGTGGGAGTGATGGGGAAGGTCGCTGCGTGCAACAGCGGGGACGTGCTTCCGCTGGGCGAGTGGTTAGGAGAGCGCTGTGAAACCGGGGTACCTGTCCGGCCTGCCAAACCATGCACGATCGTGACCTGAACGCAGCCATCAACCTGGCCCAATACGCCGTGAGTTCCACGGCGTCTGCCTGTGGAGGGGAAGGCTCTGGCAGCAGGCATCCCGCTGCTGTGCAACCGGCCCC